>NZ_CP014264.1:70000-714166 GCF_001553685.1 Streptococcus sp. oral taxon 431
TATCAGACAAATGTGGTAGTTTATCTGAGCCTAACAAAGATGGCTTTTTCTGTCTAGCTTAATTTTACAAATTGGGATTATAAAGTATACTAGCATAATTCCTACAGTATTTTTTTCATTACAGAAATTTTAGATCTTTTTTGAAATGTAGGATTGTCCACCTGATTTGTTAATTTTTTTATCTGTTATTTATTTGAATATTCATTATAGTACATGATAGAAGTATCTTCCCTGTTTCTTCTATTTTTTTGTTATACTCATTTTATCAATAGAAATGGAGTCAAATAAAATGATTGAACAGATTTATGAACAATATCTTGATTTTTATGATGTTATTGAAAAGGAATATAGTTATTTAGTAGATAATGATTTAGAATGGGAAGTTTTTCATCTTCGATTTTTACTCTATTATTTAGTTAGGTACAAGCTTGATATTATGCATCCTTTATTTTCTTACCACTATAGAGCTTGCTACCGTTTGTACATTGAACAGTTATTGATTTCAAATGATTGGGTTGGGAGATAATTTATAAATTCCATATTTCCGAACGATTTCATAGTTTTTTCTTTTCAAAATATAAATTTACAATATTTTTTTAATATTAATTTTCTAGTTTTCTCTAATTCCCTAATGTTTCTGGTCTTTGGTCTTGAAAAAATTGAGAATCTTTATTATAATAAATTGTAAGATATAATTGTAGGTGAGATTCCTGCCATGTATGTGAGAAAGGAAGAGCCTAAGGGCTCAGACAAGATTATGACTTCAGTTGTTGTTGTAGGTACCCAGTGGGGTGATGAAGGTAAAGGGAAGATTACAGACTTCCTTTCAGCTAATGCAGAAGTGATTGCGCGTTACCAAGGTGGTGATAATGCTGGTCACACAATTGTGATTGATGGTAAGAAATTTAAGTTGCACTTGATTCCATCTGGGATTTTCTTCCCTGAAAAAATTTCTGTCATTGGGAATGGGATGGTTGTAAATCCTAAGTCACTTGTGAAAGAGTTGAGCTATCTTCATGATGAAGGTGTTACAACAGATAATCTACGTATTTCTGATCGTGCGCATGTTATTTTGCCGTACCACATCGAGTTAGACCGTCTGCAAGAAGAAGCTAAGGGTGAAAATAAGATTGGTACTACTATCAAGGGTATCGGACCAGCTTATATGGATAAGGCTGCTCGTGTTGGAATCCGTATTGCGGATCTTTTAGATAAAGATATTTTCCGTGAGCGTTTAGAACGTAACCTTGCTGAGAAAAATCGTCAATTTGTAAAATTGTATGATAGCGAACCTATTTCATTTGATGATATTTTTGAAGAATATTATGAGTATGGTCAACAAATTAAGCAATATGTCACAGATACTTCTGTTATTTTAAATGATGCGCTTGATAATGGCAAACGTGTCCTATTTGAAGGTGCCCAAGGTGTCATGCTAGATATTGACCAAGGTACTTATCCATTTGTTACGTCATCAAACCCTGTTGCTGGTGGTGTGACGATCGGTTCAGGTGTTGGTCCAAGCAAGATTGACAAGGTTGTAGGTGTATGTAAGGCCTATACAAGTCGTGTAGGAGATGGGCCTTTCCCAACTGAATTGTTTGATGAAGTGGGAGAACGCATTCGTGAAGTAGGTCATGAGTATGGTACGACAACAGGTCGTCCACGTCGTGTAGGTTGGTTTGACTCAGTTGTGATGCGTCATAGTCGCCGTGTTTCTGGAATTACGAATCTTTCTTTGAACTCTATCGATGTTTTGAGTGGTTTGGATACAGTTAAAATCTGTGTAGCTTATGATCTTGATGGTCAACGTATTGACTACTATCCAGCTAGTCTTGAACAATTGAAACGTTGTAAACCTATTTATGAAGAATTACCTGGTTGGTCAGAAGATATCACTGGAGTACGTACTTTGGAAGACCTTCCTGAAAATGCACGTAACTATGTTCGTCGTGTTAGCGAATTGGTTGGCGTTCGTATCTCTACTTTTTCAGTAGGTCCTGGTCGTGAACAAACAAATATTTTAGAAAGTGTTTGGTCATAAGAGATTTTTTAAGATTTGTTTAAGATAGTTCAGCTATACTATAGACAGTTACAAGAAGACCTCCTAACTTATTGTAACAAATATCCTAAACTTTTCTTTTTCATAATAATCTCCCTATAAAGTCACCGCATTCGGTGGCTTTTTTTTCAGTTGAAGAAAAAAACAGTGGGTATTAAGTCTCTAGATTAAGTCTTGATTTGGTAGCCCCAGATCTACGAGTTTTCAACATTTGGGTAAATTGCTTAAAGTTGTGAATTGAGAAAAGAAGTTTTGGTAAAAGAAGCTTTTTGAATTCTCAAATACCAACAAATCGTTCAATTTGCCATCACATCAAAGGCGCATAACTAAGAAAAAATGAGGTTGGGATTTCTGATCCCAGCCTCTTCAGTGAACTATTTTCTTGAGAATTTGTAAGTTAGACAAACTTGAATTTTTTTCTGAATCAGCTTACTTGATTATCTGATTTATCACTTTGAAATTGCTGTATTTCGTGCATAAAAGCATCTGCTTTTAGTTTGTCTGTGATGATACTGACACTGACTAGCTTATTTAGTTTTTTTTCATGTCCTTCTAAAAAAATAGGATTTCTAATTTTTATGCTTAACTTTACGCAATTAAAAGGACGCTTTTTAATGGTTATTTGTTCGATATCTTGAAGGCCAAATTGATAATGTAATAGGCTGTGACCTCTACTGCTATAGGTATAATACTGAACAGTATTGTTTTTAAAAATCTCTACTTTTACTCCATTTAGGTATAATACTGAACAGTATTGTTTTTAAAAATCTCTACTTTTACTCCATTTATGAAGAAAGAAAAGCCTAAAAACCATATAAGAAGTGGAGCATAAATCAGCGCTACCGCCATAACAATCTTGTCTGCAAAATCAGTATTGTAAGTCATCAGACGCTTTAGAATCCAGAGAATCATAACAGATATAGATATCATGGATGGGCCCCATACTCTATTAAATGTATCTTTATATGGAAACATCAAGGTAAGTTTTGGTTCATCCTGTAAAAATTCTAATTTCATTATTTACCCTTTCATCTTGTTTATTATTTAAATCTCAGGATAATCATCTCTTGGAGACTTATAGTTAAAAATCTTCCGACAGATCTGGACATTCTGTATCAGTTGTCTCCATTACTCTCAGTTCATGATTTCTAATGTTTCTCTGAATTTTGCTACTATTATACTCTTTTTATAACATTATTTCTACAAACCAGAGATTGAATACTATCTAAAGTTGGTTTCTGCAAATATTATAGAGGTCTTTTTTTGTCTAGGAAAACATGCTATAATGATAGAATTGATAGGCGAGAAAAGAGAGAAGTTATGGATTATACAATTGAAGAAAAAGAAGTTTTTATGAGAGAGGCCTTAAAGGAGGCGGAGATTGCTTTAGAGCATGATGAAATCCCAATTGGTTGTGTGATTGTCAAGGATGGAGAAATCATTGGTCGGGGGCACAATGCACGTGAGGAGTTGCAACGTGCGGTCATGCATGCGGAAATTATGGCCATTGAGAATGCTAATCTGAGGGAAGAGAGCTGGCGCTTGCTCGACTGCACACTTTTTGTGACCATTGAGCCGTGCGTTATGTGTAGTGGGGCGATTGGGCTTGCTCGTATCCCTAAGGTAGTTTATGGGGCTAAAAATCAGAAATTTGGCGCCGCGGGCAGCCTCTACGATATCTTAACAGATGAGCGCCTAAATCATCGTGTAGAGGTTGAAACAGGGATTTTAGAGAGTGAATGTGCAGGTATTATGCAGGAATTTTTCAGAAATCGACGGAAAAAATAATTTCTCTTTTAAAATCTTTGGAAATGTGGTATAATAACTAATGGAGCAACAGTTCTGCGTGAAGCGGGTCAGGGGAGGAATCCAGCAGCCCTAAGCGATGTGAATTGTGTGCTCTTTTTTCGTGCACTTAAAAAGCCCTTTAATATCAACGCTTTAAGGGGCTTTTGTTTGTCTTGTGTAAGGAAAAGGGGCAGTCGAGGGGCAGAATTTAAAATTTTATCTTGTCTAACTTGCTAGATATGTCTGATACCATTTTTTGAGTGACATGGGAATAAATCTCTAGCGTGGTCTTTGAGTCGCTATGTCCTACTCTATCCATGATAGCAGTCAAGGGGATACCTAATTCAGCAAGTAGGGATATATGGGAGTGTCTGAACATATGTGTAGTGATGTTCTTATCTATGCCGATTTTCTGTCCGTGTCTTTTCAAGGCTGCAATCACCCGGACATTTGTTATCGGCTCTCCTAGAGTGTTGATGAAAATAAAATCTGTATTAAATCCATTTGTTGCATTCTCTATTATTTGCTCTTTGATAATGTCTAACACTTTTTGAGGTGCTGTTATAACCCTATCAGATTTGACTGTCTTTGGTGTAGTTCTCTCTTTTTGTCTGAAATCGTATGTATGCTTGATGTGAATGGTCTTTTTAGAAAAATCTATATCCTCCTTGTAATTTAAGGCAGCAAGCTCTCCATACCGCATGCCGGTAAGAAAAAGAACTTTAGCTATTCGGATATACTTTGTGATTCGATAATCACAAAGGGCCTCTTCTTTTAAGTTTTGAATGAATAACTTAAATTCTTTCTGATCTAAGTATTTTGTATTTTTCTTTCTGAGATCGTCAGTTGTAATTAACTTTCTAGGCATTTCAACAAATAGCATTTCATTTGTATCGATGTAATTCATCCTGACCGCGAATTTCATTATCTGATTAAGCTTGAACTTTATTTTAGAAACATAGTTATGAGACCTTCCATCTTGTAATAGCTGATCTATCACTTTTTGTAATAATCGTCTATCAATGTTTCTAACCAAATAGTCGCCCTCTATCTGCTTTAAAATCTCTTTTTTAACATTTTTTGAAGCGTAGACGGTTGAATTTTTAACACCGTGTTTCCAGTTCTCCTCAAATTCCTCGTATAGTTTTTCAAAAGTTATATCAGAAACAAAATGTTGTTTTTCTCCTAACTTTTGTTTTATCTTTTCCTGCAGTAAAATCGCAGCTTGATTTCTTGCCTGGGGAGTTTTCTTCTCCATCGTGACTGAGACTTTTTTCAATTTCTCAGTATATGGGTCTTTGTATCGCTCAAAATATTTAAACTTGCCGTTTGGCAATTCTTCCATCCACATTGATTTTACCTCACTTTTTTGATAAAATGGGTATAGTAAAACAGGCCATTTAATGCCTTTTACTATACATGATCGCCTCACGCTCAGACTCGCCAAAGTTTTGAGAGCGTGGGGCTTTTTTTGAGTTGTTTCCAAAATGGAAACAGTTGGTTTTATTCCCCTCTATACACCCCAACAACTGCATAGATCTTGATGTGTGTATCTTCGGCTGGTGGGAAGTCTAGGATGATGTCTTCATACTTGTCATTGAGCGACACTAGGCGTAAGCGTCCGTTTTCGGTATATATCTTCTTGAAGTAAGAACGGTCTCCATATGCGATAACTGCTAAATCTCCGTTGTAGGTAGTCAGTCCTTTGTCTACTAAATAGAGAATGTCTCCGTCTTGGTAGTCAGGTTGCATGGAGTCTCCACTTACCTTAGTTGCAATGTCATGACGTGGTGGTTGCTCGTCAACCTCTATTGTCTCTCTATCTGTATCATCGTAACCAAATCCATAGTTAAATCCACAAGCTGCTGCCGTTTCAGACACTATCTCGACTTGATACAAGCTGATGAGGTTTTCCGACACTTCGTTTCCCTTCGTTTTTTCTTCGTTTTCTTGACTCTCCAGAAGCTCCTCAGACGTCCGTAGAACGATTTTTTTGTTTGAAGTGGTTAATTGCACTACCTTATCCGTTATCTGCTGTGTGAGCGAATCTGGAGCATCTGGGAGGGGGTGGGTGATAGCTATGGATTTTAGATGAGGAGGAGTAGAATTGATTTGAATTTCTTGATCATCATCAAGCTTATCAATTAAAGCTTCTACAGAAATTTGCATACCTTTTGCAATTTTTTCTATCGTCTCATAAGATGGGATAATGGGCTTTTTTGACTTCGGATGTTCATTCTTTTCAAGCATAGAAATATATCCCTTCGTTAAGTCGGACAATTCACAAAAAGCATCCATTGATAACTTGTGCTCCGTTCTATACGATTTTAGTAATTCTCCTAACTTCATAAAAAGCTCCTTTCTATATATTGTTTAATCCATTATACACCTTTAAATAAAAAAAGTAAATTTTTTTGTTTAACACGCTTGACATTTCTTGTTTAACGTGTTAAACTATAATCAAGCTTAAGGAAATAACAAAAACCAAGAGCAAAAAAGAAAGGAGTAGGCAAATGAACGAATTAGAAAGAAAAGCCCTCGACGATGTGTTGAGGACGGTTAGACTTATAAATCAAAAAGTCGCTGAGGTTAATGAACTTCAAAGTCAACAAGAGCTAGCTATTTCTTATCTGCGGGGAATAATGGATGGCTCTGGACCTGTTTGATTCTATCTTGAACTTCTTGTAGAATTGACTGCTGATCACCTATTATTGGTTTTGCATTAAAATCATAAGTGTGTACGAGAGAAGAATGAGACTGTTGCTTTTCTAACAGACTTAGTATCTTGTTTAGTTTTTTAGTTAACTTGTCATCAAGCTCTTCTAATGTAACGCTTTTATCAATACGACTTTCAGGCATTTCGAAGTTTTCAAAGCTTTTCATTTTAGCTTTTAAATCCTTTTTGGATTGCTCGATTTTTCCAACAGAAAGGTTATAGAAAACAGTTCTTTGGGATATGACATCAAAAGGAAGTTTGTTTCCCATTTGTATAATAGGGACCAAAGGGAGTTCTAATGCTTGTCGAAATCCTAATTCATAAAATGCATTCGGATTGTGTCCTGTCATATCTGCTACAACCATAGGAGCAGTCTTGAGGTAGCTGATGATAGTTTCATTGATATTATCAACTGCATCTACTTGGTCAACTCGTACTGGTTTATATCCTAATTCCTCACAGACTGGGGCTATCAGGTAAGAAAAAACCTCGTCTGCTCTATCTCTAGTTTCTGTTCCAGATTCACCGATAGCAGTTACAATAAAACAAATTTTTTCAGTCATGTTTTTCTCCAATCATTTTATTTTGATTATACCATATTTGAAAGGGGGTGAGGAAATGAGACCAAGACGATATCCGTATAGTGGAAAAATAAAAAAGTCTATCAATTTTCAGATAGACTTAGAAAAATTCAAGCGTCTTAGCTATGAAGCCATTCATGATACTTCTCAAGTAACTCAATAGTAGTTATTGCAGAAATTAAACTACTGACCATCCCAAGTTGCAATCCGTCTGTATGGTCAATCTGTTTAGTAGCTTCATTAGCTTTAGCAGCGATAGCTTGCATATCTTCAGCTGTTAAAGATTCTCGAAATTCTTTAAAGGATTTCATAAAATCACCTCCTTTCTAGTTTTATTATAGCAGAAAGCGAGGAGAGAAAAAGAAAAATAAGGAGGTAGGAACGTGCAAGGAGAACGTTTAAGAAAATGGCGCGAGAAAGAGAAAATGTCTCAAGAGGAACTCGCAGAGAAGTCAAATGTTTCTCGAACAACAATACACTTGATTGAATCAGGTCAGTCGTCAACAGTGAAAATTCGAACACTTCAAAAATTAGCAGTAGTTTTTAATAAGCAGGTGAAAGATTTTTTTTAAAGCAAACGTTTAACAAGTTAAACAAAAAAATAAGAAAGGAACGACCTTAGTGATGTTTATCGAAATTGAAAATTTATCAGATTTTATAGAATCCGCTAAAGAGGTCATAAAGAAAGCCGAAGAACTAGAAGCTGCTGTTCAACGGCTAAATGAAATGGAACTGGAATTAAAAACCAAGGCGACTGATAAGTAAAGCTTTTTGAGCTTCGGTCAGCATCTCTTTCCAGCTGGAGAATTTGGTTTGATTTGAAACGAATGTGTCTAAGGTTGTTTCATCTGCTTTTTCAAGTTCTTCTGCGGTAGAAATGTTTTCAGGACTTGATTTCAAGAAATCTTCTATGCTGGTGAAATTCGAATTTTCGCGCATAAATTTTTCAGAAAATATTTCATCAAAAGAATATTTGTGAGTTCCTGAAACTGACTGAGCGTTTTTAGATAACTGTTTGAGTTTTTTCTCAAACCCATCCATTCCTTTTATCTTAAAAGACATAGGATTCACCTCCTTTCTGCTTATATTATAGCAGAAATGGAGATTAGAAATAGAAAGGAGGACGGATGAAAGAAAATAAAGAACATCTTCATGAACGCATAAAGCATTTTCAGTCATTGGTTGATTATATGTCTGAGCATGAGAAAAAGTATTATTTAGAAAAAGATTGGTTCGATAACCCAACCCTAATTTCTATAGAGGACGCAAAAAAAGAAGTAGAACTAGCCAAGAAGAAGATGGAAACATGTAAAGTTGAACAGGAACTTAATCGTTTTCTACATGTTCCTTTGAAATTAAAAATTTTACGAGAATGTTTGTTGTATTTATTCTTCAAAATGAACAGTGATACGCAAGACATAACAGTAGAAAAATCAACCGTTCATTCTAGCGATGGAACAAGCAAGATAGTTTATACGGTTACTGTATGCGACTAAATACAAAAAAAGCACCTAACGAAGTTAGGCGCTTACCAAAAAATTCACTTAAATTATAACACGAAAGGAGCAAAAATGGAAGCAGTTGAAATTGTAAGAATTAAAGATGTGATCATCGAGAAGGTTTCGGCTAATGATGAAGAATTAGAACACATCTTCGGATGCTCAAAACGGCAAGCGGGAGACATGAGACGCGAGATGAAGAAGCTACCTAGCCAACAGAAGCATCTTAGGAATGATGGTCAGCTTGTCACAATCAAAGGTTTTGACGAATATCTGCAATATCGTGGGACTCAAGCTTGGAAAAAAGAAATGGTGAAAAGCAAGAAAATGAGGTCAGTCGGATGAACTTTTTAACAAAAATAAAAAACTGGTTGGAAAAAGAAATAAATACTGACTGGAGAATCGTAGCTTTGGATTTAAACAGAGCGTTGATTGACCTTCAAGAAAAATACCAACAAGCGAATCAACGTATAGCTGATCTTGAAAATATTGTGGCGATTTATGAAGAAAAGGAGAAAGCGAGATGATGGAATACATTTACCTGGTAACAATCGTAGGAATTACTCTGTGGTCACTAGTAAATAAACTAGATGATCACGCTGAAATGAAGCAGAAAGAACGTCAGCTGATGGCAAGTAATGTCGCACGCATGAATCTGAGAAACTCAGACAAGCAATTTACTTATGATGTAGAGCCGCCTGTGGGACTTGCGAAAGGTGTAGAAGAAGGAGCTTAAAATGGTCCGAAATAAATTGACAGATTTAACCAATACTTTGTTTGCCCAACTAGAAACATTGGACGACAGGGATCTTACAGCAGATGAATTAAAAGTGGAATTGCAGCGCTCGAAACAAATGGTTGCCATATCAGGACAAATCTTACAAGCAGGTCAATTGGCCTTGGATGCTGAGAAGTTCAAAGATAAGGTAGGTGAAGTCAATGCCCCGATCGCTTTGCTGGAAGGATGAATATACCGAATATATGCATGAGATTTGCCCTGGTCGATTAACTCCTGAAGTAACCAAATTACTGAATGAGAAATTTGGTACGAATTACAACAAGAGTCAAATCGGTGGGGTACGCAAACGTCTTGGATTACCGGTTGGGAAAATCTATCAAGGTAAATTGTTGACAAAAGAACAACATGATTATCTTGTATCAATCCAAAAAAATAAGACTTCTCGCGATGTCGCGAATGAAATGAATCAAAAATTTGGATTATCACTAACTGAGAAACAGATTAAGAGTTATCGAAGAAATAATAATCTGAATAGTGGCTTGACAGGAAGATTCGAGAAAGGTCGAGTTCCTTACAATAAAGGGAAAAAACTACCCAATATGCCCAGAAATAGCGGGCAGTTCAAAAAAGGAAACAAGCCTCCTAATTATGTACCAGTCGGTACAATCAACTACACAACCGATGGCTACCCGAAAGAAAAAATCGGAGAACCTAATAAATGGGTGTTGAAACACCGCAAGGTCTGGGAGGAACATCATGGCCCGATACCAAAAGGGTATTCTGTTTGCTTCCTAGACAGAGATAAGACCAATTATGATATCTCTAACCTTATTCTTTTATCGAATGAAGAACTTGCTCGAATGAATCAGAATAATTACTTTAGTTCAGATCCGGAATTGACTAAGTTAGGAGCAGGCATCACAAAATTAAGTAGAAAAATAAAACAACAGGAGTAACAAATGGTAACGATCAACAAATTAGAAATTGAAAACGTTAAGCGGGTTAAAGCGGTCAAATTAGAGCCGTCAGCGACTGGTTTGACGATTGTTGGCGGAAATAACAATCAAGGGAAAACAAGCGTATTAGACGCGATAGCTTGGGCGTTAGGGGGCAACAAGTATAAACCGAGCCAAGCGCAACGTGAAGGCAGCACAATCCCACCAAATTTAAAAATCACGCTATCAAACGGCCTGATTGTAGAGCGTAGCGGGAAGAACAGCACTCTCAAGGTCATTGATCCAAGTGGTAACAAGGCTGGACAAAACTTGCTTGATAGCTTCGTGGAAGAGCTGGCTATCAATTTGCCAAAATTCATGGAGCAGACTAGCAAAGAAAAAGCGAAGACATTACTACAAATCATCGGAGTTGGTCCACAGTTGGCTGAACTTGAAATGCAAGAGAAATCCAAGTATGACGAGCGCCACGCAATCGGTGTGATTGCTGACCAGAAAGAAAAGTTTGCGAAAGAACAACCGTACTACCCAGATGCACCGAAAGAGCTGGTCTCTATCTCTGAACTTATCCAACAACAGCAAGCCATCCTTGCTAAGAATGGCGAGAATGCCCGTAAGCGCCAGAATTTAGTAGCTATCCGAAATCAACACGACTCAGCAACTGCAGAAGTTGAACGACTGGAGCAATTGTTGGCTGACGCGAGAACAAAAGAAGAACAATTGGCTCAAGACTTAGCTATCGCAAATACCGACGCTATGGATCTTATCGATGAATCTACTGAAGAAATCGAACGTAACATCGCAGAGATCGATGAAATCAATCGTAAAGTACGTGCTAATCTGGACAAGGATAAAGCCGAAGAAGATGCTAAGGGGTATCGCGAGCAATACAAGGAGCTTGATAATGTGATTGATGATATCCGTAAGCAGAAGACAAACTTACTCACAAATGCAGACTTGCCGTTGCCTGGTTTGTTCGTGGATGATGGCGAATTACTCTATCTTGGTCAGCGCTGGGATAACATGTCTGGTAGTCAGCAATTACAAGTAGCAACTGCTATCGTGCGTAAATTGAAGCCGGAATGTGGTTTCGTGCTAATCGATAAGTTAGAGCAAATGGATCAGTTGACTCTTCAAGAATTTGGCGCGTGGCTTGAGCAAGAAGGCTTGCAAGCAATCGCGACACGGGTATCAACAGGAGACGAATGTAGCATTCTGATTGAAGACGGTTATAGTGTGAAGCCAGATGTGGCACAAACCCCAAAAACATGGCAAGGTGGATTTTAAAAAATAAAGGAGAACAATCATGAAACAGCAAAAAACTTTTATCGTATTACGTAACAAAAAAACAGGATATTTTTTATCAGATTATAAAAATCGGACAGGTCGTCTAGCTTATGAAGCAAGCTGGGTAGAATGTGTAAACGATGCTTTAATTATTCCAGAAGATTACTTGATTAAAGAAGAAAATAGATACAAAGGAATGGCTCGTATTTTTGAAGCCGAGTTGATTCGTGTAAAGGCTGAATTCTTAATTGGAACATTAGACGGAAAAGAACCTAACGAACCGCTTCAGAATGTCGATGATATCAATAAAGAAAAGTTTTTTACGCTCGCTGGTTGAAGGAATTTTTGGAGGTGAATAATGCAAATCACTAGAGGAAAACGAGCACGAGCTCAAAAAGTTGTTATTTATGGTCCTGAAGGAATCGGCAAGTCCACGTTTGCTGCTGAATTTCCAAATGCTGTCTTCATCGATACAGAAGGTTCGACAGACAACATGGATGTGGCACGACTCGACAAACCGACCAGCTGGACCATGCTCATCAATGAGATTGCTTTTATCAAAGCAAATCCGACTGAGTGTGGAACGCTCGTTATCGACACGATCGATTGGGCAGAAGCTTTGGCAGTTAATTACATCTGTTCGCAACATGGTAAGCAAGGGATCGAAGATTTCGGTTGGGGCAAAGGTTACACTTATGTCCAAGAAGAAATGGGGCGTTTCTTGAATAGCTTGTCTGATTTGGTTGATATGGGTATCAACGTGGTATTGACTGCGCACGCTCAAATTAAGAAATTTGAGCAACCAGACGAGATGGGTTCGTACGATCGATATGAATTAAAGCTTGGTCAAAAGACAGGGTCTAAGACCGCGCCCCTTGTAAAAGAATGGGCAGACATGGTTCTATTTGCCAATTACAAGACCTTGGTCATGACGACTGATAACGGCAAAAAGAAAGCCCAGGGCGGTGAACGTGTGATGTATACCAATCATCGACCGGCTTGGGATGCCAAAAATCGTCACGGATTACCAGATGAAATGCCGTTCAACTATGATGGAATCGCTCATATCTTCGCGAATCAGCAAGTGCATACACAACAGCCACAACCGCAGACAGTCGCTCCAGAACCTCAGCAAATGGTACAGCAAACCCCTGAACCAGTCCAAGAGGAGTTGCCTCTCGATATGTCGCAGGTGGCTGAAAAGCCTCAAAATGAAGCTCCTAGCACACCGCAGACACCACTTGAGCAATATCATGCAAACTTGCCAAAGAGTTTGACGGACCTCATGACGCAAGGCAACGTGACGGAAGAAGAGCTCCAAAAAGTAGCTTACATCCGTGGGCACTTCCCGTTAGGAACGCCAATCGAAAACTTCCCTAATGATTATTGGGATATGATTGTGGCACATTGGCAGGCTACTATGGAAGTTATTCAAAATCAAGTACGAGCAGACCCTGAACTGCCCTTCACGATGTAGATTCTGGGAATTAGAAATCATAGCAAAATATAATAAGGAGTATCTATGAAAGATAAAACTATTAAAATTGATTTGTCAAAAATCGCAAATACAGCCCTACAAGAAAAGGTTGACAAAGAACTTGAAAAAGTCCTTGAGAATATTCTGGATCTCAATACAGAAGCTAAAGCGACTCGCAAGGTTACTATCATACTAACGATGTCAACAGACGATGAACGTACAGTCGTTAAGACAGGCATGGAAGTCAAATCTACTTTAGCACCGCAGAAAGGTGTTGCAACAACTGTTATTGTCGGTCGTGATGACACTGGTAAAATTCACGCAAATGAGCTCAAAAGTGGCATCCCTGGTCAGACATACTTTGATGACAACGGAGACATGCGGACCGATACTGGCGATCTCATCGAAAAAGTGGAACAACAGGAAAAATCTAAAATCATTGATTACAATCAAAAGAAAGCAGGTAACTAACCATGACAGAAAATATTAAAGATGCATTATCATACGCAGTCGAATTAGCAGGTAAAGAAAACAAAATCATTCGTTCAGAAACTGGGAAGGAATATTTTGACAGCGATGAATATGACTTACAGGAACTTAACCCTCGTAAGTACGCACCTATCCTTGAGCTTCAGACACTCAAAAGTCTAGTTGACTATCTCAAATCAGATAACGATCTCATCAGTGATCGTAAACTTGTAGTTGTCGTGGACAGTTACCAAAAAGTATCTGTATATGATCAAGTTGATTTTGAAAATGGTAAACGTCCTCAGCTCGTATCTGTAAAAGCAACTGTTCCAATTATTCCGTTCAGTAATTGGCGCGACCAGGAAGAATTCAATATTATGCTGCAGTCTATGTTCATCAATGATGCAGATCGCAATTTGGTTTTGGATTTTGCTAGCCATTTAAAAATCGAAAAAGGCGCAGAAGTACAGGATAATGGCATCAGTCAAATGGCGACAGTTCGCGATGGTGTAGCAAGCTTAGCACAAGCTAAGACTCCAAATCCAGTAACTTTGCGACCGTATCGTACCTTCAACGAAGTAGAACAGCCTGCTAGTCAATTCGTCTTCCGAATCAACAAGTTGGCGAATCTGGCACTTTTCGAAGCAGATGGTGGTAAATGGAAATTAGAAGCCGTCGAAAACATCGCAAATTATTTAAAAAATGAACTTGCTATCAACAAAAAAATTACTATTTTAGCTTAAAGGAGAAAACAACATGACACAACAATACAATAATTTTGAGCGTGAATTCGGATGGGAAGATGAAATCGTCCAAGATTCTTCATATGTACTTTTAGAACCCGGAGAATACTGGTTTACGGTAACTAAAATTGAACGTCAGCGACATATACCGAATCCGAATTCGAGAAGTAAAAATCCACTCCCTCCATGTAACAAAGCGGTTGTAACTTTGAGTATTTTGAATATGGAAGGAGATAAAAAGGAAATAACTTATAATTTATTCCTTCATTCTCGCACAGAAGGTATGTTATCTGCATTCTTTGGTGCAATTGGTTTAAAAAAACATGGAGAGCCTTTAAAAATGGACTGGAATGCAGCATTGAATTCTGTAGGGGTATGTAATGTAAAAAAAGCTATTTCTACCAATGGGAATGAATACAACGATATAGGCTTTATGGTATATGCAGATGAAGTTGATGTAACAAAACAACTAAATACTCGTCCTAATCTGCTTAACCAAAATAGTTATCCTCAAAATGGAAGTAACCAAAACTATCAGCAACCAGCCTACCAGCAACCACAGCAACCGAATTTTGCGCAACAACCACAACAGCCACAAGCTGGATACCAAGCTGGGCAGTTCTAGGAGGTAATGGATGCAATTAAGACCTTATCAACAGGAAGCACGGGAAGCTGTTCAAGCTGAATGGGCTAAAGGTCGCAAGCGCACGCTCTTAGTATTGCCTACAGGATGTGGAAAGACAATCGTCTTTTCCAAAATCATTGAAGACCAAGTGAAAGAGGGCAAGCGTGTGCTTGTCCTTGCTCATAGGTCTGAATTGTTAGAGCAGGCTAGCGATAAGCTCAAGACTGCGACAGGTCTCGGCACGGCTTTAGAGAAAGCAGAGAATACCTCTATCGGCTCTTGGTATCGGGTTGTAGTAGGATCGGTTCAGACTATGCAGAGAGAGAAGCGACTTAGTCAATTTCCTCCTGACTGGTTCGATACGATTGTCGTTGATGAAGCCCATCACGCTATTTCAGATGGTTATCAGCGCGTCCTTGGTTATTTTGAACAATCGAATGTACTGGGAGTGACTGCCACACCAGATCGTGGAGATATGAAGAACCTTGGCTCTTACTTCGATAGCTTGGCTTATGAGTATTCGCTAGTTCAAGCTATTCAAGAAGGATATCTATCTAAAATCAAGGCTCTAACAATTCCGCTTAGCTTGGATTTGACAAATGTCAGCATGTCAGCGGGCGATTTCAAGGCGAGCGATGTCGGGACGGCATTAGATCCATACCTGGAGCAGATAGCGGATGAAATGGTCAAGCAATGTGCAGACCGCAAAACGGTCGTATTCTTGCCTTTGGTAAAGACCTCGCAGAAGTTTCGCGACATCCTAAACTCAAAAGGTTTTCGTGCTGCTGAAGTCAACGGAGAGTCCAAGGACCGTACAGAAGTTTTAGAAGACTTCGAGAAAGATCGGTACAACGTTCTTTGCAATTCGATGTTATTAACAGAAGGCTGGGACTGCCCGTCAGTAGACTGCGTGGTCGTGTTGAGACCTACTAAAGTACGTGCTTTGTATAGCCAGATGGTAGGGCGTGGGACTCGCTTGCACCCAGGTAAAGAAGAATTACTCTTACTTGACTTCCTCTGGCACACGGAACGCCACGAGCTATGCCGACCAGCACACTTGATCTGCGAGACTCCAGAAGTTGCTCAGAAAATGGTTGAGAATATGGAAGAGCAAACCGGAGTCATGCTTGACCTTGAAGATATGGAAGTGAAGGCAGCAGAAGACGTAGTCGCTCAACGCGAGGAAGCCTTAGCTAAACAATTAGAAGAAATGCGTAAGCGTAAACGCAAGTTAGTCGATCCATTGCAATTCGAAATGTCTATCCATGCTGAAGATTTATCGAACTATGTGCCCAACTTCGGATGGGAGATGGCACCACCTAGCGACAAACAAATCAAAGCGCTTGAAAAATATGGAATCTTTACTGACGAAGTAGGTAATGCTGGAAAAGCCAATCTCTTGTTGGATAGATTGCACAAACGACAATCAGAAGGCTTGACGACTCCAAAGCAAATCCGCTTCCTGGAAGGCCGTGGATTCAAAGATGTCGGTATGTGGCAATTTGACCACGCTAAAAATATGATTGATCGCATTGCGGCCAACGGTTGGAGATTGCCAGCAGGCGTGCGACCAGCTGAATATGTACCGGGGTGATGTATGAAATCTCTTTTACGATATCCAGGGAGTAAATGGAATCTTGCTGGCAGGATTGTAGAACTATTGCCGAAGCACAAAACTTACTTAGAACCCTACTTCGGTAGTGGTGCGATACTGTTTACCAAACAGCCAAGCGCTATTGAGACAGTCAACGATCTAAATGATGATGTAGTCAATCTTTTTCAGGTGATACAACAGGAACCTGAAGCGCTGGCCGAAAAAATCTTTCTGACTCCTTACAGTAGAAGGATTTATGACAATGCTTGGGAAGTTCGGTCAGAGAATGAGATTGATAAAGCTCTGAATTTTGTCATACGTTCTGTTATGAGCCACGGCTTTCGAAATATTGAAAAATCTGGTTGGAAAATGGATATTAACGGCAGAGAACGAGCTTACGCAGTCAAACATTGGAATGATTTACCAGAGTTGGTCCAAGAAATGACATTGCGATTAAAGCAGGTTCAGATTGAATGTCGGCCAGCCATTGAACTAATAGAGAAATACAGTCGGGAAGATGTCTGTATGTATGTAGATCCTCCCTATGTTCTCAGTACGAGGACGAGAAAACAATATTCGGTAGAAATGGATGATTGTGACCACGAAGAGTTGTTAGAGGTTTTGAATCAATCCAAGGCCAATATTCTTCTGAGCGGATATGATAGCGACTTGTATAATAAACGTTTGTCGAATTGGGAAAGGGTGGAGTTCTCGGCGACTGCAGAGAAAGGGCTACCGAGAACAGAAATTCTTTGGATGAACTATCAACCAAAGAAGCAATTATTATTATTTTAAAGGAGAAAACAGTGGCAGAGAATGATTTTAACTTATTGCCGTTGCTGGATTACATCAATCCTGCCACGGTAGACTACCAGACTTGGGTGAATGTGGGTATGGCCCTTAAACACGAAGGATACACGGCGTCTGACTGGGATAACTGGTCGCAAAATGATAGTCGGTATAAGAAATTTGAATGCTTCAAGAAATGGGATACCTTCAACGAAGAAGCAGGAACGATTGTAACAGGTGCTACTATTACCCAGCTGGCAAAAGAAAATGGCTGGGTGTCGCAGTCTAGTTACGATAGTGAGAATGCTCATGAGCTAGGTTGGACAGATACAATTGACCGTGACTATCGCGTCATCGACAAGGACTGGATTGAAGGAAAGGAAATCCACGAGCCGACAATTTGGAATCCAGTTCAAGAAATTATCAAATACCTTGAAACGCTCTTTGAAGCAAGCGAAAATGTTGGGTACGTTACTGAATGTTATCCAAAGACTGACGACGAAACAGGTGAGATTGTCAAATGGCTGCCAACTAAGGGGGCTTACGACCGTACTGCTGGACAATTGATTGAAGCTCTTAGCAAATGTAATGGAGATATCGGTGCAGTGCTGGGTGACTACCACGAAGAAGCTGGCGCATGGGTTCGCTTCAATCCAATGGATGGAAAAGGCGCAAAAAATGAAAACGTAACAGATTTCAGATATGCCCTGGTCGAATCCGACAGCATGCCAATCGATAAACAAAACGCTATCTACAAAGAACTTGAATTGCCAATTGTTGCTCTGGTTCATAGTGGGAATAAATCGCTACATGCTATCGTTAAGGTAGATGCTAAGAATTACGAAGAGTATCGAAACCGTGTTGACTATCTTTATAAGATTTGTCAAAAAAACGGAATCATCGTCGACACGCAGAACCGAAACCCAAGTAGGCTATCTCGAATGCCAGGTTTTATCCGAAATGGCCAGAAGCAATTCTTGGTAGACACAAATATCGGCAAAACCGACTGGGATGAATGGTACCAATACATCGAAGACTTGAACGATGACCTGCCGGATCCCGAAGGATTGGCCGACAGCTGGGATAACTTGCCAGAATTGGCGCCTGAATTGATTAAGGGCGTCCTTCGTCAAGGCCACAAGATGCTGATTGCTGGACCGTCAAAAGCTGGCAAGTCATTCGTTTTGATTGAGATGTCGATTGCGATTGCTGAAGGCAAGAAGTGGCTTGGTTGGGATTGTACCCAAGGACGAGTATTGTATGTCAATCTGGAGCTAGACCGACCGTCTGCCTTACATCGTTTCCGTTATGTCTACCAAGCTATGGGATTGCTACCTAAAAATATCCAAAATATCGATATCTGGAATCTTCGTGGGAAGACCGTACCGATGGATAAGTTAGCACCTAAGCTCATTCGCCGAGCTTTGAAAAAGAATTATATCGCAATCATCATTGATCCGATTTACAAGGTGCTTACTGGTGACGAGAATAGCGCAGACCAAATGGCACATTTTACCAATCAATTCGACAAAGTGGCCACAGAGTTAGGCTCTAGCGTTATCTATTGTCACCACCACTCGAAAGGCTCACAAGGTGGCAAGAAGTCTATGGACCGCGCCAGTGGTTCCGGTGTATTCGCTCGGGATCCTGACGCGCTTATCGACTTAGTAGAGTTGGAAGTGTCAGAAGAATTGCTTACTCAAAGGCTGAATCAAGCAGCGTGCGAAGTGTACAAACAAGCCTTGCAAGAGCGAAACAATGCCTATTACCAACAAAATGTAGGCTTAGACGATCTATTGAGTCCTGCGCAGATGCGGACACACTTTGAAAAAGGTATCGACGATGTAATGGCTCGGGCGCCTTATGTAGATAAGCTCGAAGAAGTACGCAAGCAAATCCAAATAGCTACTGCATGGCGTGTCGAAGGTACGCTTCGAGAGTTTGCTAAGTTCAAGCCGGTGAATATGTGGTTCAGTTATCCAGTACATGCGCTTGATGAATCTGGAGTGCTGGCAGATATACAATTGGAAGATGATAAACCAGGGTGGATGAAAGCTAAAGAAACTCGCAAAAAGAACGCGAAGGAAGATAAAAAACAAAAACTCATAGAGTTTGATGAAGCTATCGAAAATGCAAATTTTGGCGAGCCACCCTCGAAAGAAGACGTAGCTGAGTATTTAGGAATTTCTGTAAAAACAGTTACTCGCAGATTGAATTCGTCTAAAAAATATTGGTTCGACAAGAACTCAAATTCAATAAAAGAAAAAGGACAAGACCATAAAAACGTGGTCGTGTCCGAATAAGACAACACCATAAAATTATGGTCGTGTCCGAATAAGACAACACCATAAAATTATGGTCGTGTCCGAATAAGACAACACCATAAAATTATGGTCGTGTCCGGGACAGCCACCTATATATTATATATATAGATAATGTCCTGTCGTCCATCATGTCCATACCTGTATAGACAGGGTTGCTTAAAACGCACCCTGTCATATACAAGGATCATGGACTAAGCGCGAAATTTAAAAAAGAAAGGAAGTGCATTTTTAAAAATGTTAATTGAATTCTTTTTACCGATGCAAAAAATTCCAACAACAACTCACCAACAAAAAAAGGTAAATGTCCAATTTGGAAAACCAATCTTTTACGAGCCGACTGATTTAAAAAATGCCAGGATGAAATTCGAGAGCTTGCTCGCGCAGCATGTTCCTCCAAATAAAATCAAAGGAGCGATTCGTCTGACGGTCAAGTGGTGCTTCCCTCGTATCAAAAAAAGCTATGACGGCCAGTACAAGACCACAAAGCCAGATACGGACAATTTGCAGAAGTTGCTCAAGGATTGCATGACAAAACTTGGCTACTGGCAAGATGATGCCCAAGTGGCCAGCGAAATAGCAGAAAAGTTCTGGGCAGATACTGTCGGAATCTATATCAAGATTGAGGAATTGCCATGAAAATCAATTATATTGATTTCTTTAGCAGAGTTATTCCGGAATGGATGGCGCGCAGTAATCAGAAGAGCCAAGAGGTCGGTTTTGGCTCAGATGCTTACTGGCTATGGGCAGTGTCGTCAATCGGAGAAATTTGTAAACAATACAATGATGATGAGTTGGTGACGGAGCAGTTCAGTCTGCTCTTTAACTGGCTAGAAAAACAAGCAGGTTAAACTATGAAATATAGTAAACAGACGTTACTCGAAGGATACAAGCAATCAATCAGGAAAAACGAAGAGAAGATAATCGAGTATTCGAAGCCGTGCGATGCACGCAAGAGACGGATTAGAGCGCTTGAGCGCGATTTGTTGAGAAAGAAGAATGAAGAACTGAGACAGAAAGTGAAGGAGTTGGAAGATGAAAGTACAACGATTGATTGAGAAGTATAAAAGACTTGAAGGAGTATGGAATGCCGAAGGAGCAGAACTAGCTCGCCAAATTTTTCTACAAGACTTGGAACAACTAGACGAACCGCAACCAGTCAAAGTTCCGCCGTTTGTGGCGGATTGGTATGAAGAGAATAAGGATGATTTTGAAGGGAATTTGCTTCGATGTGTCCATAATATTACATCAATTTTTGACGGTGCTAAACTTAATGAGTTTGAAAAGTGGTTTCTAATTGTTGGCACAAAATCATTTCAGACTCTCGTCAACATGCACCAGTTTGGCTACGAGGTCGAGAAAGAGAAGCGGTATCGGATTTCCATGCCAAAAGCGAGAAATTACAAGAACCACGCTCAGATATTGTGTGAGAAAGATGGCAAAATGTTTTGGTGCGGTGAGTGGCATTCGTTTAGAGCTGAATTTACCAGTAAAGAACTAGAAGAAGCTGGTTTTGGCTGGGTATTCGATTGTCCGGGAATTGAGATTGAGGAGGTGGACGATTGACGATCAATATCAAACAACGACTAAAGGCCTTACAGTACATCGATATCAAAGCGAAGTCAAAGCACCAGGAAATTATCAGCCTGAAATCGAGCATCTTGCGAGGACAGCAGTTTAATAATATGCCAAAGTCAGAAAGCTCGTCTAATCGCTCCGAAGAATTGAACGTGCTGATTATTGATAAGTCAGAACAACTGTATCAGGAAATCCAAGAACTCTATCAAGAACGAGACGAGCTTGTGCAAGTGATTGAGTCATTGGACGACCCTGTAGAAAATATTATCATGCGTTTGTTGTACATTGATGGATTGTCGTGGAATCAAATTCAAGCTCAGCTACGTTGTGGGCGCGGAACGATTCATCGGGCTAGAGAGAGCGCTTTGAAAAAGATTTCTAAAAAATGGAACTAATGGAACTCTTTGGAATTTTAAAAGTGATATTATGGTATTGTCAGCAAGTACGATAAAACGGATTGATGACTCCTGTAATTTTTAAGGGCCTTGTGCCCTTTCTGGCGGCGATGGGCAAGTGGTTTTATCTCCTTTAATTTATAAACTTTTTTATTCGGTTCGACTCCGAACGCTGCCGTTAATATTGTATTTTATAACGAGGTATTTAAAATGAAGCAAGCAATGTTTAATAAATTGGAAGATGCAAAACAATTTGCGAAAACTGTAAAAGAATTGTTGTGTATCAAAGAACCTGTAATGATTAAGAATAAACTCACGTATGTTGTTGTTTATAAATAATCTAACGTAATTAACAAGCAAGGTAGTAGTCGCCTTGCATTTAAGAGTAAAAAGAGGCTTTTAGTGTAGCGGTAACACAACAGACTCCAAATCTGTTATCGTGGGTTCGATTCCTACAAAGCCTGTGAGAGGTCTTCATTAAGTCACACAAGCGTGTGGCTTTTTGTTATGTAGAAAATGGAGGTGATGGAAAATCGCTAAATTAACTTTAAAACAACAGAGATTCGCTGACGAGTACATCATCAGCGGAAATGCGACAGATGCAGCTATTAAGGCAGGGTATAGTTCTAAATATGCTAATACAAACGCATCTAAGTTACTACAAAATACTACAATCAAATCTTATATTGACGAAAGACTGACTCAACTTGCGTCTGAGAAGATTGCAACGCAGGAAGAGGTGCTCACTTACCTAACTTCAGTCATGCGAGGAGAAACGCAAGAACAAACCTTGATTAGTATTGGAGAATTAGGCCAGACGATTACAGATATCGATGTCGGAGCGAAGGATAGAATCAAGGCAGCTGAACTATTAGGGAAACGTCATAGGCTTTGGACAGACAAGGTAGAGGCTGATATTTCTGGAACGGTGGTGTTTGCGAATGAGTCAAACATACCAGATTAAACAGAACGATATTGTTGTTGACTTGCCTAAGATAGTGGGTAGTGGATACGGCCAGTTCTGGCGCTCGAGAAATCTCTATCGAGTAGTAAAAGGATCTCGTGGTTCGAAGAAGTCAAAGACTACGGCTCTTAACTTCATCACACGTATTTTGAAATATCCCTGGGCGAACTTACTTGTAGTACGCAGATACTCTAACACAAACAAGCAATCAACCTATACAGATTTTAAGTGGGCTGCTAATCAGTTAAAGGTTGCTCATAAATTCAAATTCAATGAATCCTTACCTGAGATAACTGTCAAAGAGACAGGGCAGAAGATTTTATTTCGTGGTTTGGACGATGAGTTAAAAATCACATCTATCACGGTTGATGTAGGCATCTTGTGCTGGGCATGGTTTGAAGAAGCGTATCAAATAGAGACTGAAGATAAGTTCAGTACTGTTGTTGAGTCAATCCGTGGTAGTTTAGACGTGCCTGATTTCTTTAAACAAATTACAGTCACGTTTAACCCGTGGAACGAGAGACACTGGCTTAAACGTGTCTTTTTTGATGAAGAGACTAAACGTGCTGACACGCTCTCGATGACGACTACCTATCGATGCAATGAGTGGTTGGATGAAGTCGATATCAAACGTTATGAGGATTTATATCACACGAACCCTAGACGGGCTAGAATCGTCTGTGATGGTGAGTGGGGCGTGGCTGAAGGTCTAATTTACAACAACGTGACTGTCAAGGACTTTGACAAAGATGAGTTGTTGCAAAATCCTGCTAACAAGTTATGTATCGGTCTTGACTTTGGTTTCACTCACGATCCAACTGCTTTGTGTTGCTCGTTGATAAATGACACAACAAAAGAGATACACATCTTTGACGAAGCATACAGAGTCGGATTGATAACTAAAGAAGTCGCTAAGATGATAAAGGATAAAGGGTATCATCGCTCGACAATCATCGCAGATAGTGCAGAGTCTCGTCTAATCGAAGAGCTCAGGTCAGAGCATGGCATATCTCGAATTAAAGAAAGTAGGAAAGGAAAGGATAGTATCATGGCAGGCGTGTCCAAATTACAAGGATACGCTATTTATGTGCATCCGAATTGTAAGCATATCATGGATGAATTTTATAGTTACTGTTATCAACGCGATAAAGAAGGTAATTGGTTGAATAAACCAGAAGATAAGAATAACCACTTGATGGACGCACTACGATATAGCCTTCAATGTATCGAAGGGGTTAAAGCTACTGTACGTAGACGTTCAGACTTTGGTTTATAGAAAGGGATTAAATGTATCAGATTTTAACTTATCCGAGAGAGGGATATGACGAAACAGCTTTGAATAAGGAATTGATTTATAAGCTGATCCAGAAGCACGCACAAGAACGCCAGCGCTTGAAGAAACTTAAAAGCTACTACATGGGTGAACATGCTATTTTGAAGCATGAGCGACGAAATAAGAACGCTCCAAACTTTAAAACAGTAGCCAATCATGCTAAGGACATTGCAGACACGGCCACAGGTTACTTTATGGGCAATGCTATTAAATATAACAACACTGCGGAAGGTGACCTTGACCCCTTGCTTGTAGCTTTTGACGGTGCTGAAATAGACCAGGTGGATGCGCAGAATGCATTGAACATGTCTATCTACGGACGTGCTTACGAGTACATTTATGCGAAGGAGGGATTGACTGAGCTTGATTCTACTAGCGTAGATCCTGAGAATGTATTTCTTGTATACGATGACAGTATTGAACGCAAGGCTTTGTTTGCAGTCTACTACTACGAAATTAAAGATGACACGAAAAATGCTACTAAGTATCAAGCAGAGGTCTTTACTCAAAATCTGCATTACCACATTGTGCTGCGTGATTCAAGCACAGGGACAACACAAAACGAGCAAGTAGAACCTCACAATCTTGGCCAGGTTCCAATCATTGAATACCGAAACAATCATTTTGCGATTGGTGATTATGAACAACAGATTAGTTTAATCGATGCTTACAACTCACTGATGGGCAATCGTGTAAATGACAAAGAACAAGCAGTTGAGTCTATTCTCGTATTGTACGGAGCACAGTTGGCTGACAATTTGGAAGATGCTAGAGAGGCAATGAATATCCTTGCTGAAGAAGGTCTTTTGGAGTTGCCAACAGATGCCAAGGCTGACTTCTTAAAGAACGCTCTGGACGAAAACGCGACTGAAATTTTGCGAAAGGCCTTGAAAGAAGACATCTACACATTCAGCCATGTGCCGAATCTGACAGATGAGAATTTTGCAGGCAATAGCTCAGGCGTAGCCATGGAATTCAAGCTGCTAGGCCTTGAGATGATTACTAAGACAAAAGAAGCGAATTACAAGCGAGGATTGCGTCAGCGTATTGCTATCTTTGCGCATTATTTGGGCATGCAGCAGATTGCGCTTGAAGCTCATTCGATTGTGCCACAGTTTAGTCGTGGACTTCCTAAGAACTTGCTTGAATTGTCACAGATTATCAATAATCTTGAAGGCAAGGTCTCACTTCGTCAGCTCATTTCGCTCTTGCCATTCGTTGAAGATCCTGATGCTGAACTGGAAGCTTTGGAAGAGGAGAAAGAGAATAATATGGAACGTGTGTCATTCTTTAACCAGGCTAACACGAAGCCAGACGATGAGGTAGCAGATGAAGAACAAGGACTACTGGACCAAGAGGAAGGCTAATCTCATCTATGAACAGATGGACAAGGCTGAAAAGCAAGCAGACAAGTTTGACGAGATTTACAAGCAATCTAAAGCCTATTTAGACAAGCAAATCAACAAGGTCTTTGACAAATTCCAACGTGATTATGGTTTGAGTGAGCGTGATGCTCGTCATGTCTTGAAGAACATGAAGGACCAGAAAGACCTAAACGAACTTCGTAAGGTTCTTGAAGCAAGGCCAGACGACCCGAATATTCAACGATTACTTGCTGATTTGGACAGTCCAGCTTATGCTTATCGCATGAAGCGACTTGAACGGTTAAGCGCTGACTTGGATTCGATGCGTGAGTCTATCTATCATTCTGAGAAATCAAGCTCAGATGTCTTTTACAACGACTTGATGAAGGATAGCTACTACAAGGCTACTTTTGACTTGCAACAGCAAACAGGACTTGCTTATAGCTTCTCTAACTTACCTGAAACAGAAATCAAACGTCTACAAGGTCTAAAATGGACAGGAGAGGCCTATTCAGATAGGATATGGGAAAATACAGGGGCGCTCGCTTCAAGCGTGAAAGACGAGCTTTTGGTAAGTCTTATGACTGGCCGAAGTGTTAAAAATACATCTCAAGCAATCGCAGAACGGTTCGAAGTAGGTCAAAATAATGCAAGGCGCTTGGTACGGACAGAATCAGCGTTCTTTCATAACCAGATGGAACTGCTCAGCTACGAAGATGCTGAGATTACAAAGTATCGCTTCATAGCGGTCTTAGACAAGCGCACGTCTCACATTTGCCAGGAGCACGACAACAAGGTCTACGATACGGACAAGGCTGTTCCTGGTGTGAACTATCCACCTTTACATCCATGGTGCAGGTCTACGACTATCGCCCATGATGACGATATCGATTACAGTAAACTAGAGCGTAGGGCTAGAAATCCAGAAACAGGCAAAGTTGAGTACGTATCTGCTGATATGAGTTATAAAGACTGGTATTCTAGGTACGTTGCTAAAGACGGGGAAAAGGTGTATAATCAGGATATGAGTTCAATTGATTTAATGGCAAAACAGCGTTCTTTCGTTGTCGGGGACGATATTCGAGTGAATGCAAAGGAATTTATCGGAACAGAGTTTGATTTTTGGACTCAGGATCGTACTAAGAAAATTAGAGATGCTGTAGCAAATGTCCAAGGAGTTTTCCGCCAATTGCCTGATTATTCAAAACCAACTGTTGTGTTTTTAAAAAAATCAAAGCTGCCTGGTCTAGCTGGATATGACTATAAGCAGGATATTTTGTTTATAAGTGATGCTCTTAGTTCAGAAAAAGAATTCAAAGATATTTTATCAGACGGATTCTTTGCTGCAAAAGACATTAAAGATGCAATAGTTCATGAGTTGACGCATAAACAACACTGGGTTTCTGCAAAAGCGTTTTACAAAGCAAATAAAAAGCGCTATAATAGTATTGAACAAGCAATGATGGAATTAAATTCAGGTCTAATTGCATATGTCAAACAACAGCAATCTCTTGACCGAAGCTATTTGAAAGATATTAGTTTGAATGCTTATAATGCGTTTTTGTATCATAATAATATCAATGAACTAGTAGCAGAAATCGGGGTAATAGGTGACAACGTAACTGATAAAGTGTTGTTGAAAAAAGTGAAGGAGGTATTGAAATGGAAGTAATGGCTGTACCAAGTAAAGAGTTGTTAATTTTTTATAATCAAATCGATGAATGGGTTGACCAAGTTTATCCAGACAAAGATATGCCTCGTGTATCTTTTAAGAAGAACACTCCTAAGTCTGTTTTAGATTTATTTGATGCTATTAAATTAAAAATCGGTTTTGATTATGCAGTATAACGTACCAAAGCACCTAGAGAAATCTAAGTGCTTTTCTTATTTTTAATTTTTTTCAAAAAACCTCTTGACTTTTTGTGGCACAAGTTGTAATATATTGTTGTGGCACAGAAAGTAGGTGATGAAATGAGTCCACGAACCGGAAGACCAAAAAGCGAAAAACCGTTGAATGTCGAAGTTAAAGCAAGAATCGACTCAGAGTTGAATAAACATTTGGAAGATTATTGCTTACAAAAAAAGACCACTCGTACAGAAGTGGTTAGAAAAGGCATAAAATTAGTTTTAGGTCTTGAAAAAAATAAATAACGCATAATCCTCCTCGCCAAAGTTGTGATTATACGTTATCGCACGAAAGAAACTCTTTCTGAAATCATTATATCAGAAAAGAGCTTCTTTGTCATACCGCAAAGGAGTTTTTATAATGGCAAAAATTGAATTAACAGAAGAACAATTGACTCATCTAGGCTACGAGCTTGCAGATATTCGAAGAACGGTTGAAATGGCAACAAATATGACAGAAACCTTGGCTTGGGTTCAACTTAAGGATGAGACAGCTTTTAAAGAGATGTCTAAAAAGTTTTTTGATACTTTTAATGAACAATTCGGTTTGCTTCATTCAACACTAGATGAAATTGCTTTTATTTTGATGAACTCAACAGATAAAGCAGAAATCTTAGGAAGTAAAATTTTTAACTAGGAGCATAAAAATGGAACTACAAATTTTTAAAAATGAACAATTCGGAGAAGTAAGAACAGTAGAAATTAAAGGCGAGCCATTCTTTAATTTGAATGATTGTTGTCAAATTCTGGATTTAAGCAATCCACGAAAAACACTAGAAAGACTCAATCCAAAGGGTGTAACTAGTAGTGACATCCTTACAAACGGAGGAGTCCAACAAGCCAACTTCATCAACGAAGCGAATTTCTATAAACTTGTTTTTCAATCTCGCAAACCAGAAGCAGAGAAATTTGCTGATTGGGTCACTAGCGAGGTTCTGCCCTCTATTCGTAAGCATGGCGCTTATATGACCGACCAAGTGGCCTATAATATCACGCACAACAAACAAGCCTTAGCAGACTTGCTCCTTATGGCTGGTAATCAACTAAAAGAAAAAGAAGCAGTTATTAAAAACTTGGAAGCTGAAAAAGCTGTACTTTCCGTTGAAAATACCATAATGAAGCCGAAAGCAGACTATTTCGATGAACTAGTAGATAGAAACTTACTGACCAGCTTCAGAGAAACAGCCAAACAATTAAAAATCAAAGAACGCAAGTTTATTGACTTCTTGATGGAGAAAAAATACATCTACCGAGATAAGAAAGGTAAGCTCCAACCAACAGCCAATAAAAATGATGGTTTATTTGAGGTCAAGGAAACAATCAACGAAAAAACACAATGGTCTGGAACACAGACACTCATTACACCTAAAGGCCGTGAAACCTTTAGACTACTATTTATTTAATTAAGCCCTAACCGCATCGAAATCGAGGCGGTTTTTATATTGTCCAAACTGTACCGATGACATTAAAAGCTGTACTGTTCCGTCGCCGGACGTAAAGCGAGATTATCGAGTGGCGACGTAATCGCTGGAGGACAATTATGTCAGAAGAAATCAATGCAACTGTATCTACTGAATCAACTGAGACTGTCGACACTCAAGGAAATGTTGATACAGTGCAGGAAGAAAAGCACGAACGAACTTTCACTCGTGCTGAAATCGGTAAGATGCTATCTGCCGAACGCTCTAAATGGGAAGCTGAGCAAGAAGCCAAGGAAAACGAAGCTAAGAAACTCGCCAAGATGAACGCTGATGAGAAACAGAAATATCAGTTGGATCAGCGTGAGCAAGAACTGGCTGACCGTGAAAAGGCTATTGCTCGCAAGGAATTGACCGCAGAAGCTAAAACAATGTTAAGCGAACGTGGCTTACCAGTTGAATTAGTATCCGTGGTTGATTTGTCAAACGCTGAAGCCGTGGCTGAATCAGTCGGAAGCATTCAGAAAACGTGGGAGGATGCAGTTCAAAAAGGTGTATCCGAACGCATGAAGGGTAGCGCACCTATTAAGACTGCGCCACAACAATCAACAGGGCTTTCAAAAGCTCAATTTTTCCAAATGAGTCATTCAGAGAAGGCTGCATTGAAGCAGTCAAACCCTGAATTGTATAACTCGTTTTTGAATTAATTAAAAAAGGGGAATTTAAAACATGACACAAACTAAAATTGCAAATCTCGTAAACCCTGAGGTAATGGGAGATATGATTGCAGCTAAACTACCAAAGAAATTGCAAGTAATTCCATTTGCAGCAATCGACCGTACGCTTGAAGGCGTGCCAGGAAACACAATCACAGTCCCATCTTACACATATATCGGTGATGCTGAAGATGTAAACGAAGGCGTTGAAGCTGGCGTTGTTGTTCTCGGGACATCTACTAAGACTGCTACAATTAAGAAGGCTATGAAAGCTGTTGAATTGACAGATGAAGCTGTTCTTTCTGGTTATGGTGATCCAGTTGGTAATGCTGAGAACCAGCTTGCACTTGCAGTTGCTTCTAAAATCGACAATGATGCCTTAGATGCTCTTTTGGGAACAAACACACGCAAACACGACTCTAAAACTAAAGCAATCAGCTATGATGTAATCGTTGACGCTATTGATTTGTTTGAAGAAGAAATCAACACAGAAAAAGTTATGTTTGTTAATCCTAAACAAGTAACTACTTTGCGCAAGGATCCTAACTTTATCTCAGCTGATAGATATCCAAACCAAGTCGTCATGACTGGTGAGATTGGTACAATCGCTAACACTCGCATCGTTCCAACTAAGAAAGTTAAACTTGATACAACTAGCGCATTTTACACTTGCCCTATCATCAAACTTACTCATGATGATGAAACTGAACAAGACACTGCAGCATTGACAGTCTATCTCAAACGCGATCCAAACGTTGAAGTAGACCGTAAGTCTTTGAAACGTACTACTGAAATCTCAATCGACGAATTCTACACAGTGGCCGTTTCAGACGATTCTAAGGTCGTACTTGCTGAAATCAAGAAATAAGGTCTGACCTATGAAAGTCAGAGTTAAACAAGCTTTTAATGATTGGCAGGAAAATGTGGTTCGACAAGAGAACGAAGTCTTTGAGATGACAGAAGAACGTTTTGACGAACTGTCGCATAATCTTGAGGAAGGGTTCTCGGTTGATATCGCAGATGTAGTTGAAATCATTGACGAAACCAAAATACAAGGAGACGAGACGACTCCTTATGATTAGGAGGTCTTATGGGACTTGAGAAATTAAAACAATTAACGGGTGAGAATGATAGCGCAGTCCTATTACCTCTACTTTTAAGAGCTGAAAATATCATTTTATCTGAGACGAATCGAGACAAGCTAACGCCGGCGCTTGATAGGTTACTACCTGAACTCGTAATCGAGCTCTACAATCGCTCAGGAAGTGAAGGAGAGCAATCTAGAAGCGAAGGTGGTATATCTGTTACCTACGGAGAAAACGGCCTGTCTATGGGCCTTTTACAGCGTATTCGGATGCATCGGTTAGCGAGGGTGGCAGGTCATGTTTTTGAAAAAGAGTAGACTGAAGCCTTATTCTCTGAAACGATTCAAGAAGACCGTGACAGATGAGGGAGTCACTAAGGAAGGATATTCAGATAAGCTTGAAGAAGTGCGACTTGAATTGTGGCCAGCGACAAGTAAGCTACAATCTGAGATTTACGGCGAGCGCTTGAATGATATCCTAAATGCGAATGCGAGTAAGGATGCAGATATCAACGTGAAAGACGGTGTCTGTATTGATATCAAGACGGAGGTCACACATCGGGTTATCTCAAAGAAGGTATATAGTCAGCATCAAGTATTGGAGTTAGAACGTGTCAGAGCTACTAGGGGCAGATAGGTTAATAGCTAAGTTCAGGAAGTTGTCAGATGTTTCACAACGAGATATTGTTTCGAAAGCTGTTCATCATGCAGCTAAAACCATTGTTCAAGCTGATGCGAAGAGACTAGCACCAGGCAACAATGGAGAACTTAGAAATAGCATCAAAACCAGAGTTAAAATGGACGGAGATAAGGTCATAGGAGAGGTTTACACAAATCTACACTATGCTCCTTATGTTGAGTTTGGAACAGGACCCAAAGGACAAGCAAGCCATTCTGGTATCTCTCCAGAAGTTAGTGTGTCTTATCGGTCTAGTCCTTGGTACGTGCATGAAGATCAAATTGACATAGGTCCTTACCACTTTCAAAAGATTGGGGAGTTCTACAAGATGTATGGTCAACCTGCCCAGCCTTATCTCTATCCAGCTTTGAGAGATAATCAGGAACGTGTGTCTAAGAGTATTTCGAATTATGTCCGTAGAAAGATAAGAGAACAAATAAAATGATTAATATCAAGCCTGTTATTTATAAAGAATTGCAAAAGGTCGCAGATAATGTGACTGATACTTACCCTAGCGATTGGGAGAACTTCCCAGTCGTTATTTTTTTGGAAGAACAGAACAAGCCGGGAGATTGGTTTGACGACAAGGAACAAAAATCCTCTATCCGCTACAAGGTGGATATCTTTGATGATGCCAGCACTAGTGAGTTAGCTGTTAAAATCAATCAGATTTTTGAATCTTTAGGTTTACGAAGAACCGACTGTCAAGACGTACCGGACCCGTCTCATTTGAGGCACAAGGTCATGCGTTTTGAAGGTGTCGTTGACTTAAATTCAGAGCTTGTTTTTCAATTTAGAATGGAGAATTAAACATGTTAGCAAACGGAATTACGCTTTCTTATGGCGAATCAAAAGGAACTTATACCAAACTTGCGGGATTGAAAGAAGTCCCTGAATTCGGTATTGAGCCTGAAAAAGTAGAGAATACTACCCTGGAAGATACGGTGAAGAAGTATGAATTTGGTATTGGTGATGCAGGGGAATTAGAATACAAATTTTCTTACAAAAATGATAGTGAGAATGCTCCTTATCGTGTTTTGCGTAAAGCAGCAGATAGCAAGAAGAAATTATATTTTGAACAAGCTTATCCAGACGGTACTAAGGTCGATTTTGAAGGTCAAGTATCTGTTAAGCTTGGAGGCGGCGGTGTCAATGCCGTTATCGAATTCACTTTGAAGATTGCTTTGCAGTCTGATCTTACATTCATTGATGGTATTGGAGGTTAATTAAATGGCGTTACCTTACTCAATTTGGAAGATTAACGATGAGAAAGAGTTGAAACTACGACTTTCATCTCATCAAGCGACAAAAGTTGAAGAAAAAATCGGTATGAACCTATTGAAAATCTTCATGCCTGAATCTGGTGAGGAATTTACTTTACCACCTTTAAAAGTTATGTTGTTACTAGTTCACGGAGCATTGCAAAAGTATGAGAATGGGTATTCTCTTGAGGATGTCTATGATCTATACGATGAATACGTGGACAACTGTGGAGACCAAACGACCTTCATGACAGAGGTTTTAATGCCACTTTTTGAAGTATCGGGTTTTACTCCACGAGGAAGCAAGGGCAAGAAAACTTCCAAGAAGAAAATGACAGTAGTCGAGTAATTTTAACGGTAACGCAGCTTGTTGAGAGGCTTTACCCGATGTTTTTGGACATCGGAGGTAAACCTCTCGATTTTTGGGATTTGACGGTGCTTGAAATCAGGGAAATGATTGAAAGTTACAACCGTGTCAAAATCCAAGAGCGTAAAGAGAAGATTATTGACTCATATAGACTTTCGCAAATGATATCCAATCACGTTTCCTTATTGTTATCCAAGGATGCTAAGGTTTTAGAGTTCTGGGAGTATGCGCCTGATTTGTTTGTAGAAGAGAAACAAGCGGTAGAACAGGAACAACAAAGACAAGCGCTTTTGTTACATAAGGAACGGATGCGTGAATTTGCAGAAAGACACAATCAAAAAAGAAAGGAGGAAGTAAATGGCGACTCTTGATGAATTGAAAGTCATGATTGACGCTGAGATAGCGCCTTTCAGGAAGAAGATGAAAGAAGTCGAGAATCAGGTCAAAGGAACATCTGACCAAGTGAAGAATGCCACTGCTAAAGTTCGTGAACAGTCGAACTCTATCGGTAGTGCGTTTGGAAAGCTAGCTAAGTTCGCTGGTTTTGCAATTCTTGGCAAGAAATTGCTTGATGTTGGGATGTATTCAACGCAGACGGCTCTTGAAGTGTCAGCGTCTATGAACCAAATCAAGCGCCAGATGGGCGAGAGTTCGCAATCTTTCTTAAAATGGGTTAACGATAACGCTAATGCTATGAATATGGGTGTGGGTGAGGCTACTAACTACGGTGCGGTTTACTCAAACCTATTTTCTGGATTTATCAAAGACACCAATAAGTTAAGCGCCTATACTGCTAAGATGCTTCAGACATCAGCAGTAGTCGCAGAGGGTACAGGTCGTAGCATTACAGACGTTATGGAGCGGATTCGCTCTGGTTTACTAGGAAACACCGAAGCAATTGAGGACCTAGGAATCAACGTCAATGTGGCTATGATTGAATCCACTGAAGCTTTTAAGCGTTTTGCAAATGGTCAAAGCTGGCAACAGTTGGATTATCAAACCCAGCAACAAATACGTTTGATGGCTATCCTAGAGCAAGCCACTGCCAAGTATGGCGACACTTTATCCAATTCAGTTAATGGCAGTATTAGTTTGTTTAAGTCCTTGATGAAGGACACTGCGTTAAATCTTGGGAATTCCATGCTACCTATTATTAATGCAATTATGCCCGTCTTGAACTCTTTTGCGATGGTATTGAAGAACGTAACTGCTAAACTCGCTGAGTTTATCGCTTTGATGTTCAACAAGAAAGCAACAGTTAAAGATGGTGTTGGTGGAGCAGTTGGAAACATGGGTAATGCCATGAAGGATGCTGCAGGCGGAGCAGGAGACCTTGCTGATGCAGTGGACGACGCTGGAGATTCAGCAGGAGGACTTGCTGACAACCTTGGAGACTCAGCCAAAAACGCTAAGAAGGCTGCTAAAGAATTGCTTGGTCTAATGGGATTTGATGAGATTAACATCTTGCAAAAACCAAAAGACGACGATGCAGGAGGTTCTGGCGGTGGAGGCGGTGGCGGAGGCAAAGGTGGTAAAGGAAAGGGAGGCGGTGGCGGACCTTTCAAAGACATCTTGCCAGAAGTCGAGTTGACTGACATGGGTAACCAATTCAAGAGCATTTTCGATGGTCTTGGAGATAAGTTAAAGGGGTTGTTTGACCTTTTCAAAAAAGGTTTTGATGCAGCGTTTAGACCAGAAGGTATAGAACGTATCAAGATCGCTTTAGACCAAATAGCTAAGACACTGGGAGAAATAGCCACTGACCCAAGGGTTGTGAATGCCTTTAACCGCATGACCGAAAAAATCGCTTATGCATTAGGGCAAGTGGTAGGCTCAATAGCCACTATCGGTTTGGGTATTGGTGTTTTTCTTGCTGAAAGTATCGCAAATGGTCTTGGAAGGCAAAAAGAACGCATTATCAGGGCGCTAGTTGCTTTGTTTGATAATATCGGTAATGTTGCAGAGGCTGTAGGAAACATTGCTCAGGCCTTTTCTAGTGCTTTCTACGATGTCATTACATCAACTGGTGCGGTTCGTATCGGTAGTGCTATTGTGTCAACATTTTTGAGTTTGAGTTCAAAAGTTGTTGAGATTGGAAGCAAACTTGGTGGTGATTTATTCAAAGGTTTAGAGCGAATTGTGACAGATAACGCTCCGAAGTTATCAAGTTCCTTACAAGGAGCTTTGGATGCGATTGCTCCAGTGTTTGAAACAATAGAGCAAGCAGTGAACCGTTTTGGTGATGCATTTAGCCGTGTGTATGATGAACATGTTAGTCCATTTATAACAACTCTTTCTAGTGGTATTTCTCAAATTGTTTCAGTCTTTCTAGATAGTTTTGATAACAATGTTACTCCAGCACTTCAAAGATTCTCTGATGGATTTGAAGATGCCTATAGCAATCATATCGGTCCAGCAATTGATTCTTTGAGTCAAGCTTTCGGGGGATTGGTTGATGTTCTCAAACAAGTCTGGGAAGATAATATGCAACCTTTTGCTGAGTTCTTAGCCGATACATTCGGTATCAGCATTGGTGGAGTTGTCGATCTACTAGGCGGAGCTATTTTAGAGGCTTTAAAAATTCTAGCCGATACAGTAAAAGCTGTTAGCGATGCTTTCATTGCTTTTTCTGATTGGTGCAAGGATAACCGAGAGATAGTTTCAGCCATGGCAACTGCAATTGGTCTTGTATCGACAGCTTGGCAAGGTATTAAATTCTTGTCCTGGGCTGAGCAAGCTGGTGGTCTTGCGGCAGGAATTGGTAAATTAAGCGGAGCTTTCACTGATTTAGTTGGTGCGGTAAAAGGATTAACAGTTGATAAGATAAAATCTTTTGCAGAAAGTGTGTATTTGAATACCTTGTATGCAAAAGACTTTGTGGTCAATTCAGGTAAATTGATTGTAGAGTTAGGAAAAACTGCTTTAGAACTTGGTAAATCTGCGCTAGCGTGGGGTGCTAATGCGGCACAAATGGGACTTGCAACAGCGGCAGAGATCGCTCAATCAGTTGCAGCAGGAGTCGCAGCAGCTGCAACATGGGCACTCAATGGAGCTATTGCGGTATTGACCAGTCCGATAACCTTGGTTATTGCAGCAATTGCAGCCTTAATTGCTATCGGTGTCTTGCTCTACCAAAACTGGGACACTGTTGTTGAGTTTGCTAAAACAGCATGGCAAGAACTATGTGATTTTATCAGTGTGATTTGTCAAGCAATTGGCGAATTTTTCAGCGGTTTATGGGCGAAGCTTCAAGAAATCTTTGAGCCGATAGGTCAATGGTTTGGCGAGAAGTTCCAGCAAGCGTGGGACGCAATTGTAAACATTTTCTCTGGTATTGGAGAGTGGTTCTCTGGTGTATTCCAAGGTGCATGGGATGCTATCGTTAATATCTTCACGCCAATCGGCTCATGGTTCGGAGAACGTTGGGCGGATGTGACTAATGCTTTAGCAAACGTAGGAGCATGGTTCACAGACATGTTTCAAAAAGCGTGGACTGGGCTTACCAACATATTCAGCAAGTTAGGTTCTTGGTTTGGCGAAAGATGGAACGATGTAAAAAATGCGCTTGCGAATGTATCTTCTTGGTTTGGTAATACATTTACGAGTGCATATAATGCGGTTAAAAATGCTTTTAGCTCTATCGGTTCGTTCTTCAGCGGTGTTTGGTCAACGGTTCAAAATATCTTTGTTAACGCTGGTCAAATGGTCGGTGATGCAGTAGGTGGAGCTTTCAGAAGTGCAGTCAATGCAGTTCTTGGAACGATTGAAAATGTAGTCAATGGCTTTATTGGTATGATTAACGGAGTTTTAGATGCTGTCAGAAGTCTTCCAGGGCTTGGATGGGTTGGTAGCGTTGGCTACGTAAGTCTACCTCGATTAGCCCGTGGTGGTATCGTTGATAGCCCAACTATAGCCATGATTGGTGAAGCTGGTAAAGAGGCGGTTGTACCACTTGAGAATACTGGATTTATACAAACATTAGGCCGAGTTGTTAGCGGTGCTGTAGTAAATGCCATGGCTGGTGTTAGCCCACAAGGTGGGTTCTCTGGTGATGGTGATATCGTTATTCAAATCGGTGGGCACGAATTTGGACGTGTAGCCATCCAAGAAATCAATCGAGAACAAGAACGTGCAGGACAAGTCTTGCTTAACATCTAAAGGGAGGTAAAATGGCACACTTAATAATAAATGGGGTGGCTGTGAAGCCTCCCAAATCTTTTCAAGTCGGTATCCAAGATATTGACGGAGAGACTGGACGAAATGCTAATGGAGACATGGTGCGTGACCGTATCACCACTAAGCGTAAGTTAGATTGTGAATGGGGCATGCTGACTCAAGATGAAGTGAGTCAGCTTTTAAATGCCGTATCGCCTGAATTCTTTGAAGTGTCTTATCCAGACCCTATGGATGGGCAAGTCACAAAGACTTTCTATGTTGGCGACAGGACAGCGCCAAGCTACTCGTTTACTGAGAAGTTCAAACCTTGGACAGGTGCTAAATTTAACTTAGTAGAGAGGTAGAAAAATGGACGCACTCAGAAAACAAAAGTTTAATCAAGCAATGTTCTCCAAAAATCGAACTCTCGCTATTAGAGTAGGGAAGTATCAGTCGAGCGACATCAAAGAAGCAAGTTTTGATTATGGTTATATCAAAGGTGATACTTATAAACCTGGTGGAACGTGCGCAGGTAGTGCTAAAATCGTCTTTACGAGCGTTATTACTACTTTCAATAAATTAGATAAGGTTTATCCTGAAATCGGTCTTTTGGTAGACGGAACCTACGAATGGGTTAAGATGGGTGAATACTTTATCAATGATATTGAGATTGACCGCAATCGTAACATGACTAAACTTGATCTCATGGATGGGATGTTCAAGCTAAATCGTGAGCACATCACTGATTTAACCTATCCGGCTGAAATTCGACATGTTATCAAAGAAATTTGTCTAAAGACTGGTATAGAGTTAGCAAATGAATACATGGATATTACATCCATGAATTACAGAATCGAGCAGATTCCGAAAGATAAAAAAATGACATTCAGAGATGTTTTGAGTCTAGCTACTCAGATGCTCGGGATGTCTTGTTTTTTTAATCGAGAAGGTAAACTCGAAATCAAGGAATTGACTGATTCAGGTATCACGATTACAGCAGATAGTTACTTCATGCACGGATTAACCAAGAGTGAAATTGAGTATCAGATAGCTGGGATATCTTGTAAAAAAAACAAAGAGATACTCACTGTTGGTTTGAGAACTGGTCGCTCACTTGAGATTGAAAATCTATTAATGTCTCAATCTGCCTTAGACAACCTTTATCACAACATCAAAGATATTCGTTATTATCCGTTTAATTTGAATTACCAAGGCCATTTATTGCTGGACGTCGGTCAGTGGGTGACCATTAAGACAAATACGGGCGAAACCTTCAAATCGCCAGTATTGAGCCAATCATTCACATTTAAAGGCGGTTTGCGTGGTCGTATTAGTGCAGATAGTAAGGCTGGTAATGATGCGCAGTATTCGTATGCAGGTACAATTACCAAAAAGATTGAACAATTTAATGAAATTGAAGCTCAAATCCAAAGTCAACTTGAAGAAGCAGATAAAGGTTTTGACCAGAAGGTTGAAAAAATCAAAAATGATTTTAGCGATCAAGTCAAACTTGCCAGAGCTAAATCCGAAGAAGTCAAGCAAGAACTGTCTGACACTATCAATCAGCGTTTCGACAGCTTTGAAAATGGTCCTTTACAAGATGCTAAACGTAGGGCTATAGAAGCCTTGAGAAACGCTGGCGCAAGCAGCTTACTCGCTCAGGAAGCCAAGCGGATTTGGTTGGATTCTGTTGCTAAACTTGAAGAATTCAAGATACAGGCTACAAGCGCTCAAACAGCTTTGTCGGGTGATTTGGATGTTCTAAAACAGACGGTCAACAATGAAGTCAACCAAGCGTCCGAACATCGCAGAACGACCACTGAGGCTCTTAGTCGAATGACTGGCCAGATGAACGGATTTGCGACGAAATCAGAGGTCAAACAAGGCATTGATGGGCTGACTCAGACATTTGCTAAGATGCGGGTCGGTGGAACGAACCTTTATATATTAAGTAATAATAAGGATATCTCTCGCAGTATCCATTTAACAGATTTGAAATTTGATATTTCATCTGGCGAAATTTCATTTCAAGCAACTGGATCAGATCCGTATTTTGGCGAAGCCACAGTTCATCCAAAAGTAGCAAGCGAACGAAATGGTGTTAGAATTCCTGTTGTTTTGGGGAAAGCAATCTATATAACAGTTTCAAATCCAATTTTTATCAAAAATTACATTTCGTATTTTGATAAAAATGGGAATACTGTGAAATCTTATAAGAAATATGCGACAAATTCCTTTCTAATCCCTTTTGAAGAAGTGAAAGGAGTCTCATTCATCTGCCTGCGTTTTGGGTGTGGAGGTTCTGATTTTGAAATCGGAAGCGTTATAAAAACTAAAATAAAAGTTGAATATGGTACTATCCCGACCGACTGGAGTCCTGCGCCTGAAGATATTGACGGCCTTATCACAGAAGCCAAGGCTACCTTCGAGCGAACGGCTCAGGGCTTGCGGACTGACTTATCAGCTATTCAGGAATATGTAAATAAAGACGGTCAGCGACAGGAAGTCTTACAACGCTACGCTCGTGAAGAGAGTGCAAAACAAGCAACGGCAGTTCGTGAGCTGGTCAATCGTGATTTCGTTGGTAAGGCTACTTATCAAGAGGACGTGAGAGGTCTTGAACGCAAGTTCGAAACTATCACCAACCCACAAAGTGGCACGATAGCGAATCAGATTGCCAACTACAAAACAGCAGTGGATGGACGATTTACTGAAATCACCTCACTGATTTCTGGTAAGGCTAATCAGACAGACTTCCAGCGAGTTAAGGAAACTAGTCAGCTTTACGAGCGTATTCTGGGCAATACTGAAAATGGGATTGTTAATAATGTGGCTCGTATGGCTATGACCAATCAGCTGTTCCAGGTTGAAGTTGGGAAGGCCTTTGCGGAACATCAGAATTTATTCTTAATCTCAACGCTCACTAAAGGATTTTTAGGGAATAATGGAATCATTAACGTAGCGAACGCTACACAAAAGGAGGTTACATCCGATTTCATTTCAGTGGATCCAAATGAAAAAATTATTTTCCAGCACTGGGTAACTCTTCCTGAGAATGGAATGGCTTGGACCGCTTGGCAATTTTTTGATAAAAACAAAAATCCTATTGATAACCGCAAACCAGGCTTAAATGCTTACAAAACAACTGTAGGCAAACAACACAACATCAATCAAATCACTGTACCAGCGAATGCTTATTTCGTCAGATTCTCAGCTCGTATGTATGATGATGGTTTGATAAAAGTAGAACACGGTTCAGTTCCATCTGATTACTCAGTAGCACCAAATGATGCCCTTGAAGCTGTTAAAACAGTACAAACTCAATTAAATGACTCATGGTCGGTTCAAAATCTGACAAGCGCAGGCTCAATCGTTTCGCAAATCAATGCGACCAACAATCAAATTTTGATTGAAGCTGAAAAGATTCGATTGAAGGGTAAGACCTTACTTGATGAGCTGACGGCTATTCAAGGTTATTTCAAACGCTTGTTCGTTGGTGAAGGTACGTTCGCGACTCTTAACACAGATATTTTGCGAGCTAACTCTATCACAGCTGATAAGCTGGTCATGGATATGGCAATGGCAAGACGTTTCGTCTCAAGTGATATCTTCACGGATACGCTTGCTGCTAAAGAAGCCTTTATCAACAAACTTCGGTCTGTTGTTGTTACCGCAACTTTGCTAGAAGGGTATAAAGGCTGGATTGGTGGTTTTCAAATCGGGACACACGATTCAGGCTCTGGTAGATGGTTGACAGGCAAGAACCATTTTTCTGTCGGTATGGGCGATGGCGAAGGAGACGAAGGGTCTACAGCTCTCTGGGTGAATTGGGGGAACCGTTGGGATCGAGTCGGAGACAAAGCTTGGTACGTGAAGAACAATGGTCAAATGTTTTGTTACAATCGTGCCGAATTTTGGAACACACCTGTTATTCACGGAGATTTGCGTGTCACAGGGGATATTTACTACAACAATAAGGCGTCAGGCGGTGGTTCAGGTTACTGGATTTCATCACCAAGATACTCAAGAATTGAGCCCTCTGGCGGCTCTTTATATTTATATTATTCCGGCGGAGGTTACGACTGGATACCGATGAACAAAGACGTATCTGACCGTCGATACAAGCACAATATCGAAGCTAGTACAGTTTCTGGGCTAGGTGTAGTCGAAAGTCTGAAGACGTACAGCTACCGCAAAGAATACGATGGAAAACTTGAGTATATTTCTTGCGGTATCATGGCGCAAGATGTTCAAAAGTATATCCCAGAGGCTTTCTTTGAGAATCCAGACGGCGCATACTCATATCGCACATTTGAACTTGTGCCTTACCTAATTAAGGCCATCCAAGAATTAAATCAAAAAATAGAAAAATTGGAGAAAACAGCATGAACGAAACATTGAATCAATTAGTTATGGAGTCGCTATCTAAGAAATTAGCACAAGTAGAAATACAAGCCGCGCAAAACGAAGTATTCTATCTCTTTGCTGCAAGTGAATTGCAAAAGATGAATGAAGTTTTGGAATACGACCCTGCTCTAAAAGAGCTATTTGAAGAAGTGAAAGGAAAAATGACAAATGGCAATCAGTAATTATGAATTAGCAACCAAACCATATCTTCGTGGTTCGGGTGATAATATCCGAACAGTGGTTGAAATCCGTTTAGAAGATGGGACTCGCTACAGCACCAACATGCGTGAGCTCTCAGGAGACCGTACAGGAGATTCTGACGATGTTTTAATTAAATCGGTATTAGACATTGTTAAGACTGAAATTGATCCGTCTAGCGCAATCGTGCAAGCTCAGGAGCAACTTAACAAGGCCAAGGAAGATTTGACTGCTAACAAAGAGTATCTTGAGTCTGTTTCAGCAATTACTGAAGTCTTGATTGCTCTTGCTATCTCTCAAAACGGAGGCATGCCTACTTATGCTTATTCTAAGGTAGCTGCATTTGTTAAGCCTCTTGTCAAGACTGCACGATATGCGAATGGTGACATTATTGCCATGCCTTATCCATTTGAAACTAATGCTAAGTGGCCTAAAGGTACGCTGACTATCTTCAAGTTCCAGATGCAGGAAAAAGAAGGCTATACTTACAAGGAGCAGGATCTTTCTGAAATGCTTCAAAAAGGCATCTTGACTGTTGTTATGCCACGGATTGAGTAGAGAGGAGAGTGTATGCGAGACTTACCACTACATGAACTTATTGAACATCTGAAGAATCTTTCATCCAGTCCTTACATTCATATCTTTTTTTGGCTCATGATTTTGGATATTGTAACGGGATATGTCAAGGCTTTTAAAACCAAGCGATTTGATAGTAAGATCGGTACTATGGGATTGATTCGTCATTTCGTAGTATTCACGGTCATCTTACTTGTTGCGATGTATGCTCGTTCGCTTGGTGTTCGTCCACTAGGAATTACCTGGACGATGTTCTTCATTGCTAACTATTTAGGCTCTGTACTTGAGAATTGGGAAGCGATTGGTTGGGCATTCCCAGAATTCTTAAAACCATATATCAACCAAATCAAAAAAGACAATGCTAGAAAACTTGGTCAATTATTAGTAAACATTGACCAGAAAGACAAATTTGACGAAAAGGAGAAATAACATGCAACAAATTACTGAAATCATCACAAACGGAGCGATTAGCATCCTTGTTATCTTGGTAGGGGTAGCAGTTAAAACTGTTAAAGAATACCTGATCAAGAAGGGTGGAGAAAAAACAATCAAGATTGTTGAAATCCTTGCTAAGAATGCAGTAAACGCAGTAGAACAAGTATCTGCTGAAACTGGCTACAAGGGCGAAGAGAAGCTAGAACAGGCACGTATTAAGATTCGTGCTGAGCTTAGCAAATACAATATCAGCATGACTGACCGTGATCTTGATACCTTCGTAGAGTCAGCAGTTAAGCAGATGAATGATGCGTGGAGAGGGGAATAGCAATGGTCGAAATTATTAACCATACAATTTTTAATGGGATTTCAGGATCCCGACCAACTGAACGTCCAAAATATTACGTTTTGCATAACGATGCAGGCTCAAAAAACGCAAAGGCCTACATCGAATGGCTCCAATCACGATACGACAATGGTCAAGCTGAACTTGGTTTCGCACATTACTACATCACAAGAGATGCAATTGTGCGAGTTGAAGACACATATAACGGCTCATGGTCTGCTGCTAACTACGATGCTAACATGAACTCTCTTAGCTACGAAGTATGTCAGCAGTTAAGTGCATCAGATGCCGAGTTTATCGAAAATGAAAACATGGTATTGCGCCAAATGGCAGAGGACATGACTTACTACGGTGATACTCCAAACTATTCAAATATCAAGTTCCACAATGAGTTTTCAAGCACCTCGTGCCCTGCTCGTTCACTTGAATTACACGGTGGCTCCAATGACAGCTTGCGTAACTATGTGATTGCTAAGATTAAGCATTATCAATCGCTCGGCTCAACTGTTCAAGAAATGCTTGGTGGCGATGATGTTCAGGAAGGTTGGAAGAAAAATGCTACTGGCTGGTGGCATGTTAACTCGGATGGTTCTTATCCTGCTAATAGCTGGCAGAAGATTGACGATGTCTGGTATTACTTTGATAGCAACGGATACATGAAGGCTAACTCATGGCACAAGCACACAGACGGCTACTGGTACTACTTGCTCCCAAGTGGAGCCATGGCTACTGGTTGGGCACTCATTGCTAACAAGTGGTACTACTTCAAAGAAACTGGAGCCATGGCCACTGGATGGGTCAAATATAAAGACCACTGGTACTACCTCGATGCCAAGGATGGCGACATGAAATCCAAGCAGTTCATTAAGTCAGCAGATGGTTCTGGTTGGTACTATCTTAAATCAGACGGAACAATGGCAGATAAGCCAGAGTTCACAGTCGAGCCTGACGGTTTGATTACCACAAAATAAAATAGAAAGACTCAAAAATATTGTACACTAACCGCAGGCAGTAGCTTGCGGTTTTTTGTTTGGCCTGAAATACGCTTGATAATCGCTTGAAGTCCCTGAAAATCCTTTATAGATAGAGGGTTAGGAGCACTCTTTTTCGCTTGAATATCTTTATTTTGTTCTGAAGTTTTGAAAAAAGTGAGGGGCAAAAAAGGGGCAAAAATGTCGTAAACCTCTGTAAAACGATGTAGAAAATCAACTTTACCCTCGCTTTAACTCTCTAAATTTCAACGTATTGTGAAACAGTGTAAATTATAGTATCGCCTATAACTGTTGTGTGCTCTTTTTTTGTGCTTTAAAGAAAATAGTTTAAGTATGGCGAAATAGGAATGAGTTTGTTAATAAAAGGGAAAATAAGGGATATTTGAAATATCTTTAAATTTTTTTGTATGATTTTATTGTTTGCTTTTTGATAAGACACTTTTCTTTATTTTATATAGAAGATTTTTCGTGCTTTTTTCGAATAAATAAGATAAAATAGCCTAGAATAGATGATAATAGAAAAGAGAAGATTATGAAAATTCGTGGTTTTGAACTAGTTTCTAGTTTTACAGATGAAAATTTGCTACCAAAGCGTGAGACAGCGCATGCGGCTGGTTATGATTTAAAGGTTGCGGAGCGTACAGTCATTGCTCCAGGAGAAATCGTCCTCGTCCCAACTGGGGTCAAGGCCTATATGCAGCCGACAGAGGTTCTCTACCTCTATGATCGTTCTTCAAACCCTCGTAAGAAGGGCTTAGTCTTAATCAACTCGGTTGGTGTCATTGATGGGGACTATTATGGGAATCCTGGGAATGAAGGACATATCTTTGCACAGATGAAGAATATTACCGACCAAGAGGTTGTTCTTGAAGTTGGGGAACGTGTGGTTCAGGCTGTCTTTGCTCCTTTCTTAATTGCAGATGGAGATGAGGCAGATGGCGTGCGGACTGGTGGATTTGGATCAACAGGGCACTAAGATGAAGATTATCTTTGTACGTCACGGGGAGCCAGATTATAGTATGCTTGATAAACTTGAAAATCCGCAACTCTATAGTGGTTTTGGTCGTGATTTAGCACCATTGACAGGAAAAGGTCGCAGTCTGGCAAAAGAAGTTGCTAAAACCGCATGTTTTGGAAAGGCAGAGATTATTATTTCATCGTCTGTGACGAGGGCTTTAGAAACAGCACATTATATAGCGGTTGAAACAGGATTGGACTTATTTGTGGAGCCGTTTTTTCATGAGTGGCGTCCAGACTTAGATGGCACTAACTCTGATTTAACTAGTGTATTGGTAGCTCATGAATATTATCTAAAACATCAAGGAGGTTTACCTGAAGATTCTCCTTGTCGCTATGAAACTGCTCTGGAGATGCGTCATCGTTTTTTAAGAACTTTGGAAAAATATAAAAATTATAAAACTATTATCATTGTAACTCACGGAATGCTCATGCGCCAGTTTGTACCAAATGAGAAGATTGATTTTTGCCAAGTGATTGAATGTGAGATAGAGATATAGAAAGAGGTTTATCATCGCAAAGAAAAAAGCGACATTTGTATGTCAAAATTGTGGGTATAATTCCCCTAAATATCTGGGACGTTGCCCCAACTGTGGAGCTTGGTCTTCTTTTGTTGAGGAAGTTGAGGTTACAGAGGTCAAAAATGCGCGTGTGTCCTTGACAGGGGAGAAAAGACAGAAAGAAGAAATTTGCGACCGGCTTGTTGCTTGTATCTTCTCGTATCTTTGAGAAGCGTCGGGCTTCTTGTTTTACTAATCCAGATTTAAAAGATTTTTTAGAGGAAAACGGTGCTAAAAGCATAGAATTTATAGGGGTAGATGGCAATGGCTGTGTTAAGGCTTCCGTTTTGGCAGCTACCAAGGAGAATTATCAGATTTCTGTCGATTTGTCTGCTGTCGGAGTTGCCAACCAGAAGAAATTCTCTAAAACACTGAAGCAGTGGCAAGATTTCGGAATCAAGATTGGATAGTTTTATGGGGATCTTAATATGAAAATTATTTTTATCCGTCACGGGGAGCCAAATTACCGTGAGTTAGAGGAGCGTTCCTATACTAGATTCGGGATAGATTTGGCACCCTTATCTGAGAAAGGAAGACAACAAGCTCAGGAACTTTGCAAAAATCCTTTGTTTGGCTCAGCTGATATCCTGGTGTCTTCTGCAGTGACGCGAGCTTTAGAAACGGCTTTTTATGTATCCTGTGCTACTGGCCTTCCTTTGAGGGTAGAGCCATTATTGCATGAATGGCAGGTTTATGAAACAGGTATAGAGAACTTTGAAACAGCTAGATGTCTGTTTTTAGAAAACAAGGGGGAGTTGCTCCCAAATTCTCCTGTTCAATATGAGACAGCTGAGGAAATGAGGTCTCGGTTTCTAGAATCTATGGGCAAGTATCGAGACTATCAGACAGTCGTTGTTGTCACTCATCGAATGCTGATACGGCAGTTTGTGGCAAATGAGAAGATTGATTTTTGCCAAGTGATTGAGTGTGAGATAGAGATATAGAAAGAGGTTTATCATCGCAAAGAAAAAAGCGACATTTGTATGTCAAAATTGTGGATATAATTCACCCAAGTATCTAGGGCGCTGTCCAAACTGTGGGTCTTGGTCTTCTTTTGTAGAAGAGGTTGAGGTTGCCGAGGTCAAAAATGCGCGTGTGTCCTTGACAGGGGAGAAAACCAAGCCCATGAAACTGGCTGAAGTGACCTCCATCAATGTCAATCGAACAAAGACCGAGATGGAGGAGTTCAATCGTGTGCTTGGAGGCGGAGTGGTACCAGGAAGTCTTGTCCTTATCGGTGGGGATCCTGGGATTGGGAAATCTACGCTTCTCTTACAAGTCTCAACCCAGCTGTCTCAAGTAGGGACAGTTCTCTATGTCAGTGGGGAGGAGTCTGCTCAGCAAATCAAACTCCGTGCAGAGCGTTTAGGTGATATTGATAGCGAGTTTTATCTCTATGCAGAGACCAATATGCAGAGCGTGCGGGCAGAAATAGAGAGAATTCAGCCAGATTTTCTCATCATCGACTCTATCCAGACCATCATGTCTCCTGAGATTTCTGGAGTTCAAGGTTCTGTGTCTCAGGTGCGTGAGGTGACTGCAGAACTCATGCAGCTGGCCAAAACCAATAACATTGCTATCTTTATCGTAGGGCATGTGACCAAGGAAGGAACCTTGGCGGGTCCTCGTATGTTGGAGCATATGGTGGATACGGTGCTTTACTTTGAAGGGGAGCGCCACCATACCTTCCGTATCTTGAGAGCAGTCAAGAACCGTTTTGGCTCGACAAATGAAATTGGGATTTTTGAGATGCAATCAGGTGGCTTGGTTGAGGTGCTCAATCCGAGTCAAGTTTTTCTAGAAGAGCGTTTGGATGGGGCCACTGGTTCATCAATCGTGGTAACTATGGAAGGGACACGTCCGATTTTGGCGGAGGTTCAAGCCTTGGTGACACCGACTATGTTTGGAAATGCCAAGCGGACTACAACAGGCCTTGATTTCAATCGTGCTAGCTTGATTATGGCTGTTTTGGAGAAACGGGCAGGCTTGCTCCTTCAAAATCAGGATGCTTATCTTAAATCAGCTGGAGGTGTCAAATTAGATGAGCCTGCTATTGATTTGGCAGTTGCGGTTGCTATAGCTTCGAGCTATAAGGACAAGCCAACCAATCCTCAGGAATGTTTTGTAGGAGAATTAGGTTTGACTGGAGAAATTCGGCGCGTGAATCGTATCGAGCAGCGTATCAATGAAGCAGCGAAACTTGGATTTACAAAAATCTATGTACCGAAAAATTCCTTGCCTGGAATCAAACCGCCTAAGGAAATTCAGGTGATCGGAGTGACGACTATCGGAGAAGTCTTGAAAAAAGTATTTTCCTAATAGTCTTACTCAGTTTTAGATTGCAAAACACTTTATAGCCAATATTTATTAAAAACAAGGAGGAATTTCTGATGAAATTTTCTATGGATAGTCAAATGCAATTTCCTTTGGTAGAGTTTTCACTCAATCAAGGAGAAACCGTCTATATCCAGCGGGGTAGCATGGTCTACCACACACCCAATGTAAGTCTCAATACCCAGCTCAATGCTAGCGGTTCTGGTTTAGGACGATTTGTCAAAGCCGTGGGACGTTCCATGGTTTCTGGCGAAAGTACTTTTATTACTCAAGCTGTTGCGGAGTCTGACAACGGCAACCTTGCTCTAGCACCAGATACTCCTGGTCAAGTGATTGCTCTTGAGTTAGGTGAAAATCAGTACAGATTGAATGATGGGGCCTTTCTGGCTCTTGATGGTACGGCTTTCTATACAATGGAGCACCAATCTATTGGGAAAGCACTTTTCGGGGGTCAAGGTGGTCTTTTCGTAATGACTACTCAAGGTCAGGGAACTCTCTTGGCCAATGCTTTTGGCTCTATCAAGAAAATTGAGCTACAAAACCAAGAAATAACCATCGACAATGCCCATGTGATAGCTTGGAGTCAATCTTTGGACTATCATATCCACTTAGAAAATGGCTTCTGGCAGTCTATTGGTACAGGCGAAGGAGTGGTGAATACCTTCCGAGGTACCGGTGAGGTCTATGTACAAAGTCTCAATCTTCAAAGCTTTGCAGGCTCTCTTAACAAGTATATTCAAAAAGGTTCATAATAATAAAAAAACTAGGGCAGAAACCCAAGCTAGAAGCTGGATGTCTCTGTCCTGGTTTTTTAATAAGGAGGTTGACAGCTGACAAGACAAAGAAAAGATGGTAAGATAGAAGATAAATAATTTGGTGTTCAAATTATCTTAAAAGTAAGAAAGTGTGTTGTCATGTCGTATTTTGAACAGTTTATGCAAGCCAACCAGGCTTATGTTGCCCTGCATGGGCAGTTAAATCTGCCAATCAAGCCGAAAACAAGAGTAGCCATTGTGACTTGTATGGACTCACGTCTGCACGTTGCACAAGCTTTGGGGTTAGCACTTGGAGATGCTCACATTTTACGGAATGCGGGAGGTCGAGTGACAGACGATATGATTCGCTCACTCGTGATTTCTCAGCAACAAATGGGAACAAGAGAGATTGTGGTTCTTCATCATACAGACTGTGGTGCTCAGACATTTCAAAACGAAGAGTTTCAAGAACATTTAAAAACTGAATTAGGGGTTGATGTCTCGGGTCAAGATTTTCTCCCTTTTCAAGACGTTGAGGAGAGTGTTCGTGAGGATATGCAGTTACTTCGAGAATGCCCATTGATTCCAGATGATGTGGTTATTTCAGGGGCTGTTTATGATGTGGATACAGGAAGTATGAGAGAGGTATACTAACTTTTCCCTTGTGAGTTCCTATCTTCCTATGAGATAGAATGTCTAAGTTATCACATTTCAGCTTGAATATAAGGAATATAAATGAGCACAAGACAAGGGGATAAATGTCCATTCTTGTCTTATTTTTTATTGAAAAATCAAGAAAAAAGCGCTACAATGGTAGTTGGAAAAATGTTGTGAAAAAACACAAGTGATACATAAATACTGGAGGAAATCATGTCTTTTTCTGATTTAAAGCTGTTTGCCCTTTCTTCAAATAGAGAATTGGCAGAGCGTGTGGCGCAAGAGATTGGGATAGAGTTGGGAAAATCGACTGTACGTCAATTTTCAGATGGAGAAATTCAAGTTAATATCGAAGAATCGATTCGTGGGAAACATGTCTTTATCCTACAATCAACTAGCTCACCTGTAAATGACAATCTGCTAGAAATTTTGATTATGGTAGATGCTTTGAAACGTGCCAGTGCAGAATCTGTCAACGTTGTTATGCCTTACTATGGTTATGCACGTCAGGATAGAAAGGCGAGAGCGCGTGAGCCAATCACTTCAAAACTTGTAGCAAATATGCTTGAAGTAGCTGGAGTGGATCGTTTGCTGACGATTGACTTGCACGCTGCGCAGATTCAGGGATTCTTTGATATTCCTGTCGATCACTTGATGGGTGCTCCTTTGATTGCAGATTACTTTGAGCGTCGTGGCATGGTTGGTTCTGACTATGTGGTTGTCAGCCCAGACCATGGTGGGGTGACTCGTGCACGTAAATTGGCAGAGTTTTTGAAAACTCCAATTGCTATTATTGACAAACGTCGTAGCGTAGACAAGATGAATACCAGTGAAGTGATGAACATCATTGGTAAGGTAGAAGGCAAGACTTGTATCTTGATTGACGATATGATCGATACAGCTGGTACAATCTGTCATGCAGCAGATGCTCTTGCTGAAGCTGGTGCTGTCGAAGTTTACGCAAGCTGTACGCACCCAGTTCTTTCAGGGCCTGCTATGGATAATATCCAGAAATCAGCTATTAAAAAATTAGTTGTTTTGGATACTATCTACCTACCAGAAGAGCGATTGATTGATAAGATTGAGCAAATCTCTATTGCACATCTCTTGGCGGATGCTATCATCCGTATCCACGAAAAACGTCCTCTATCTCCATTATTTAGTATTGAGAAGAAAATCTAACGAATTCGTTGGATTAGACAAAACTCCTAACAAAGTGATAGGCCTTGTTGGGAGTTTTCTTAATTAGATCAGAAAAATGTGAAAATTTCACTAATTGTTCGTTTTTTAGTCCATTTTTTTCCTTAATTCTTCGAGAATATTGCTTATTTTTTAAGAATATAATAAATTTTACTCGTTTTTTACCAGAAATTTTAAAAATACTTTAAGAAAAAGCTTGACAACTCTAATATATGTGATATAATTTGAGTTAATAAGGGTTATCCTTATAATTAAAATTAAACTTAAAGAGGAGATAAAACAATGAAAAAAGTTTTATTATCATCAGTGGTAGCACTTACAGTATTTAGTGCTTTCCAAGCTGTTTCAGCTGACAACGGTGTAGTACCAGCTGATAAACAATACAAACCAGCTCAACCAGTGAAAGACCCACGCCATCCTGAAAATGACAATGGTTATGGTGCTCCATCACTTGTAAAAGGTACCGTTACTGTAACAGTTGTTGATCTTTCAACTGGTAAACCAGTAGAAGGTGCTACTGTAGACTTCAATGCTGGTGGCAAATACTCATCATCAACAACAGGTGCTAATGGTGTTGCTACATTGGAAGGTGTTGAACCAGGTACAGATGTTGCATATCGTTTGAATGTTCCAGCTGGATACGCAGAAGACTCATTCGTTGGTCATGTTAAAGCAGTTGCTGGTAATGTTCCTGCGACATTCTCAATTCGTCCAGCAACACTTGAAAACAACCGCCCTACAATTCATCCAAGTAAACCAGCTGCAACAACAGGTGATGGTTCAGCTCAACAAGCCGCTAACAATGCTGGTCAAGCAGCTACTCAACCAGAACCTGGTAAACCAGGTGCTACAGACCAAGCTAAAAAAGCAGACGACGCTGCTAAAAAAGCTGGTGTAGACGCTAAATCAGGTCAAAAAGCCCTTCCAAAAACACACGCTGCTAAATAATTTTATTTAAAAAGTAGCCAATCACTGAAACTTGGTTTCAGTGATTTTTTTGGTAAAAAATGAGGGAGGAAAAGATGAGTAGACGTTCTACAAGAAAGAAATCACCTATTGGTAAAATAATTGCTTCTATTGTTGCAGTAGCTATCGTTGCTTTGGGAGGCTTTTTTATCTATAGTAGCTTCCTAGCTCCGACAGCAGATAAACAAAATGATGTTAAGGTTACCCAGGAAGCTCCAAAGCAAGCCTATACTGCGAGTAAAGAAGAAAAAGAATATCTCGCTAATAAATTTAAAGGCTTGCTTGCAACAAACTCTGAAGCAATCGCTTATGTATACGCTCCAGGAACAGAGTTAGATGAGCCGGTTGTTCAAACAACGGATAATGCGACTTATTTAGATAAGCGTTTTGATGGCGTTATCGAACCTCTAATGGGAGCAGTCTTTATGGACGCTGATAACAAGAAGGATTTTAGTGATCGCTTGACTTGGCTATTTGGTCACGCTCGTGGTAGTAAAGTTCAAGATCATCGTATGTTTAATGATGTGAACTATTACAGTCGGCAAGATTATTTTGATAAGCATCCCTATGTAGTCATTGAAACTCCAGAGAGAAAGTATTATTATGAAGCTGTTGCTATGATTATTGTTCCAGAAGAAACAGCTTTTTACCGTACTTCTTTTGATGATGACAAGGATTTCGAGAAACAGCTAAGTATTATTTATGATACTGCAGAGGTTAAGAAACCAAATGTTAAGGTATCAGCTAAGGATAAATATCTTGTTCTTTCTACTTGTCGTGAAGAGGATGACACGATTCGTGCAAATCTCTATCTGCGACAAATTCCTGATTCAGAGATGAGTGACTTTGTCAAACAACATGGTGAAGAACTTAAATATAAACCAACAAGAGAATAATCTTTAAACAAAAACTTTGTGAATCCTCCTCAAATTAAATGAAATAGTTTAATTTTGGGAGGATTTTTGATTTTTGTTTTTATAGTAAATTTCTGCAAACCCTTTCAAAATATGCTATACTGATGAAAAAGGAGGGTTTTTATGACTCAAGAATTTATCAATCCAAGTGATGGCGTGATCCGTCAGTATCTAGCAAACAGTAAGACTCTAGCAGTAGTAGGCTTGTCTGATCGTGAAGAAACAACTAGCAATCGAGTGATCAAGGAAATGCAGGCTCGTGGCTATAAAATCATACCAGTAAACCCTAAGGCTGCAGGTGGGGAAATCTTGGGAGAAAAGGCTTATGCCAGTCTAGCTGAGATTCCTTTTCCTGTAGATATTGTCAATGTCTATCGTCGAAGTGAGTTTCTGCCTGATGTAGCGCGTGATTTTCTCAAGGCAGATGCTAAGATTTTCTGGGCGCAACTAGGACTTGAAAGTCGAGAAGCGGAAGAAATCTTGCGTGCTGGAGGTTGCGATGATATCGTGATGAATCGTTGTATTAAGAGAGAACATACACGCTTAATACTTGAACAATAAAAAGGTAGCTTGCGGGCTACCTTTTGTGTTATACTCAATGAAAATCAAAGAGCAAACTAGGAAACTAGCCGCAGGCTGTACTTGAGTACGGCAAGGCGACGTTGACGTGGTTTGAAGAGATTTTCGAAGAGTATTAGAAAATACCGATAAGGGTCTGCATCCCGAGGCTAGTCAGGATGATGGCAATCCAGCAGAGGGCACCAAGAAGAATGGATTTACCGCTGGACTTAATCATAGCAATGAGGTTGGTTTTGAGACCAATAGCACTCATAGCCATGATGATGAGGAATTTGGAGAGTTGTTTGAGAGGTGAAAAGAAGCTATTGCTGACACCGAAGGAAGTAAGGACGGTGGTTAGCAGAGAAGCTAGGATGAAGTAGAGAATGAAAACAGGGAAGATTTTTTTTAGTTTTACCCCTTGGTTGTTTCCTTGTTGACGACTTTGCCAGTAAGAGAGGAAGAGAGTGATAGGGATAATAGCTAGGGTACGGGTCAATTTGACAATGGTGGCAGCTTCGAGAGTATTGGACTGGTAAAGACTATCCCAGGCGCTGGCAGTGGCTGTTACAGAGGAAGTATCATTGACCGCAGTTCCTGCAAAGAGAGCAAAACCTTCGTTGGAAAGATGGAGCCAAGAACCTAGAGTTGGGAAGATAAGAGCTGCCAAGACATTGAAGAAAAAGATAACAGAAATGGCTTGTGCGACTTCTTTTTCCTTGGCATGGATGACAGGAGCAGTCGCTGCAATGGCAGAACCGCCACAGATAGAGGAACCAACACCGATCAAGGTAGCTAGCTTTGTATCTAGGTCAAAAAAGCGCTGGAAAAGGTAGGCTATAATCAAGGCTATAGAAATGGTAGATAGAATGACAGGGAGCGAAGATTTTCCTACTGCAAAAACTTGAGAGATATTGAGCCCAAAACCAAGCAAGATAACTGCATACTGAAGCAATTTCTTGGAGCTGTAAGTCAAACCAGCATCTAGTTGTTTATAGGAAGTGAGAAATGGGTGGAGAATCATGCCAATAAAGATGGCAAAGACAGGTGCTCCCACAACAGGAAGAAAGCCTCCTAAAATCCAAGAAATGATAGATATGATAAGACAGACCAAAAGTCCAGCCCAATTTTTTGATAGAAATGACATAAAAACCTCCGAAAATAAATACTCCTTATTATAATCTTATCTCGAAGAAAAGTAAAGTTTAATAATTATTTGACAAGTTTCTCTCATTATGTGATTAGAACTGTAACGAAGTCTTGGCAAAAACAGAAATACCAGAGGTGAAGCTCTGGTATTTCTGTTTGTCTAGTCATATTAAAACTAAACTCAGGTTATATTTTTTTGTCGCGCTTGTCTAGCCACTTTCTGACTACCCACTCAGAAATGACATTACCGATCTAGTAATCAATAATGGTGCTAGAATAGTTGTAACGAAGATTAGCAAAACCGTATTTTACAAAGGTATACTCTGTAATATTTAAATCCTTATTAAATCAACGTTTCTAAAGAAAAAGTAGCTGTAAAATATTATATATACAGCGTATTGTTAAACCAAGACGGTACCAAAAATTAAGGTTTTGGAGCTTATAAAATAAAGAAAGATGTCTCAATCAGTTGAGCTTTTTTTAGTACCATTTTGTAGCAAAGTGACATAGTCGCTTTTTGTGTGGAATAGGTGAGATAAAAAAACAGTGTTTCGTTTTTGGTCGATGAAGTAGAGTAAGACATACTGACCGATAATTTTTCCTCGTGTAGGGTACTTACTGTTAATCTTTATACCAATTTTTTCATCGGCGTCAAAACCAGCCTCAGGAAAGACTTCTAAACTTTTTAAGCCATCTAAAATTTTACTCACAGTATTTTTAGCAGACTGAGGTGATAAAAGAACAGTAGTGATGTAATCATGAATACTGTCAATAGCTTGGCTCACTTCATCAGAAATAATTACTTTATAAGCCATAGCGTGCCCTCATACTGTCTAGGGAAGTCCCTTTTCCTGCTTCATATTCTCTTAAGGCTCGTTCGGATTGAGCTTGTAATTCCTCAATCAATTGTTCACGGTGTAAATCTTCTGCAGTCTTGATTGGCAAGTCCTGTTCGAGGACAATCTGCTCTATAAAAAGAGTGATAGCATCCGTCATGGTCATTCCTTTTTCCTTGATAATGGCTCTAGCTTGTTCCATTGCTAACTCATTGATTTTAAAATTATATTGCTTAACAAGTGATGTAGTCATGGTATATCTCCGTTCTATATCGTGTATATCCAGTATATGTTTTTTGAACTTTTTTTGCAAGAAAAAAACTCTTGAATATAATCCAAGAGTGAAACGAATAGAACCAGTGGTGGAGCGGGTTCTTTACAGCCTAAAGCTGAAGGTAGTGCCAAACCTGAAGCTGAATCATCAGCAACCTTTGAGAAAACTGTTACCAGTCATCCGACATCATCCTATCCTTAGTTATCGTTTAGGACAAATAAGAGAGAATGTCAACAATAATTCTTATTACAACCATCTGTCCTCTACCTTTGTTTGATTTTCTTGTTTTTGAATAAATTGTCTGACAGTATCTTTCAAATGTTTCTGCAATTCAAGAATCTGACTAAATTCATTTAGACTAGCCTGATTATCTTCGTTTACTTTTTTTGTGATCTGATTTATATTGACCCCTATCCGATTTATTTCCTTACATAACTTCTCAATACTCGTCGAAAATCTCCTAACACGTTGTCATCTTCGGCTTACCTAACTTTAGTTATGCTTTCACCTCGATTCCTAGTTTCATGAGATTTTCATTGAGTATTCTAAAAACATAGTGTTGTAATGAATTTAAATGAACATACATCAGTTGCTTATGCTAGTGTGATTTTGCGGTCAGAGAGCTTTTGTAGTATAATAGACATATGTCCTTTAAGCAAGGAGGGTATCTATGGACTTAACCAAGCGCTTTAATAAACAATTAGATAAGATTCAAGTTTCCTTGATTCGTCAGTTTGACCAGGCTATTTCAGAGATTCCTGGGGTTCTACGTCTGACATTGGGAGAGCCTGACTTCACAACTCCAGACCATGTCAAGGAGGCGGCCAAGCGCGCCATTGACCAAAATCAATCCTACTATACAGGGATGAGTGGTTTGTTGACCTTGCGCCAGGCAGCTAGTGATTTTGTAAGAGAAAAATACCAGCTAAACTATAATCCTGAAAATGAAATCTTGGTCACAATTGGTGCGACAGAGGCTCTATCAGCTACTTTGACAGCTATTTTAGAAGAGGGTGACAAGGTTCTCTTGCCAGCTCCTGCCTATCCTGGTTATGAACCAATTGTTAATCTAGTTGGTGCAGAGATTGTCGAGATTGATACGACTGAGAACGGTTTTGTCTTAACTCCTGAAATGCTAGAGAAAGCTATTATCGAGCAAGGTGATAAGCTCAAGGCAGTCATTCTCAACTATCCAGCTAACCCTACAGGAATTACTTATAGTCGCGAACAGTTGGAAGCCTTGGCAGACGTTTTACGTAAGTATGAGGTTTTCGTTGTCTGTGATGAGGTCTACTCAGAATTAACTTATACAGGGGAAAATCATGTATCACTAGGCACGATGCTGAGAGATCAGGCCATTATCATTAACGGTCTATCCAAATCCCATGCTATGACAGGTTGGCGTTTAGGTTTTATCTTTGCTCCAGCAAATTTCACAGCCCAGTTAATCAAGAGTCATCAGTACTTGGTAACTGCTGCAAACACCATGGCGCAACATGCTGCTGTGGAAGCATTGACAGCTGGTAAGAACGATGCAGAACCCATGAAGAAGGAATATATCCAACGTCGGGACTACATTATCGACAAGATGACTGACCTTGGCTTTGAGATTATCAAACCAGATGGGGCTTTTTATATCTTTGCTAAGATTCCAGCAGGCTATAATCAAGATTCCTTTGCTTTTCTGAAGGATTTTGCTCAGAAGAAGGCTGTTGCCTTTATCCCTGGTGCAGCTTTTGGTCAATATGGAGAAGGTTATGTGCGCTTGTCTTATGCGGCTAGTATGGAAACTATCAGAGAGGCTATGAAACGTCTTGAGGAGTACATGAGAGAAGCATGATTCAGTCTATTACGAGTCAGGGGTTGGTGCTCTACAATCGTAATTTTCGTGAGGGTGACAAGCTAGTCAAGATTTTTACAGAGCAGGTCGGTAAGCGCATGTTTTTTGTCAAACATGCCGGTCAATCCAAACTGGCTCCAGTTATTCAACCTTTGGTGCTGGCTCGTTTTCTTTTACGAATCAATGATGATGGGCTTAGTTATATTGAAGACTACCATGAGGTGATGACCTTTCCAAAAATCAATAGTGATCTCTTTGTCATGGCCTATGCGACCTATGTGGCAGCTCTGGCAGATGCTAGTTTGCAGGACAATCAACAGGATGCTCCCTTGTTTGCTTTTTTACAAAGGACTTTAGAGTTGATGGAAGAGGGTCTGGATTATCAAGTTTTGACTAATATTTTTGAAATTCAGATTTTGACACGTTTTGGGATCAGTCTTAACTTTAATGAGTGTATTTTTTGCCATCGGGTGGGTCAGGCCTTTGATTTTTCTTTCAAATATGGCGCTTGCTTATGTCCTGAGCATTATCATGAGGATGAGAAACGTTGTCATCTGAATCCAAACATTCCCTATCTGCTCAATCAATTTCAAGCTATTAACTTTGAGACTTTAGAGACTATTTCTCTCAAGTCTGAAATCAAGCAAGAATTGCGTCAGTTCATGGATCAAATTTATGAAGAATACGTAGGAATTCACCTAAAATCAAAGAAATTTATTGATTCCCTAGCTGATTGGGGACAATTACTAAAAGAGGAAGACAAATGAAAAAAATCGCAGTAGATGCAATGGGTGGCGATAACGCACCTCAAGCCATCGTTGAGGGTGTCAATCAAGCCCTTGCTGACTTTTCAGATATTGAGATTCAACTTTACGGAGATGAGAGCAAGATTAAGCAATATCTAACAGCTACAGAACGCGTCAGCATTATCCATACAGATGAAAAAATTGATTCGGATGATGAACCAACAAAAGCCATTCGTAAGAAGAAAAAAGCCAGTATGGTATTGGCTGCTAAGGCTGTCAAGGACGGTGAGGCTGATGCTGTGCTCTCTGCAGGAAATACAGGTGCTTTGCTAGCGGCAGGATTTTTCATCGTTGGCCGCATCAAGAATATCGATCGACCTGGGCTTATGTCAACCCTACCAACAGTGGATGGAAGAGGTTTTGATATGCTAGACCTCGGTGCCAATGCAGAAAACACAGCCCATCACCTTCATCAATATGCCATCCTAGGTTCTTTCTACGCTAAAAATGTTCGTGGAATTGCAAAACCACGAGTTGGTTTGCTTAATAACGGGACAGAGAGCAGCAAGGGAGATCCACTCCGCAAGGAAACTTATGACTTGCTAGCAGCTGATGAGAGTTTGAACTTTGTCGGTAATGTGGAAGCGCGTGATTTGATGGAGGGTGTTGCAGATGTTGTCGTGGCAGACGGTTTCACGGGAAACGCTGTGCTCAAATCCATTGAAGGTACAGCCATGGGAATCATGGGCTTACTTAAAAATGCTATTACAGGTGGTGGACTTCGAGCAAAACTTGGTGCTCTTCTTCTCAAGGATAGCCTTAAAGGTTTGAAAAAGCAGCTTAACTATTCAGATGTTGGGGGTGCAGTCTTGTTTGGTGTCAAGGCGCCTGTTGTCAAGACTCATGGTTCAAGTGATGCCAAGGCTGTGTACAGTACGATTCGTCAGATTCGTACCATGCTAGAAACAGACGTAGTTGCTCAAACTGCGCGTGAATTTTCAGGAGAATAATATATATGACAGAAAAAGAAATTTTTGATCGTGTCGTGGCCATTATCCAAGAACGTCAAGGGGATGACTTTGTAGTCACAGAGGCCTTGAGTTTGAAGGATGATTTGGATGCTGATTCGGTAGATTTGATGGAATTCGTACTAACCATTGAGGATGAATTTGGAATTGAAATCAGCGATGAAGAAATTGACCATCTTCAAAGTGTGGCAGATGTATTGAAAGCCATTAAAGATAAAATCTAACATATAGCAACATGCAAGTCATGTTGTTTTTTTATTTCTCGAAAACAGATAAAATGTTGAAATTTTACAGTTGAGTTTACGAATAAAGAGATGAGAACAAAAAAGGAGGATTACTGATGTATGTGACAGGTCTTTATCCGTGGTTGATCAAGTGGTTTTTAAAATAAATTTGATTTAATTGTTTATTTTAAAATTATTTTATCGAATAGATAAGTAAGAAGAAAAGGAAAGGAGTCTGATCAATGTATTTACCAATTTTACTTCCATGGTTTATCAAATTGTATTTTAAATAAATTAAATTTATTCATTAATTTTAAAATGATTTCTCGAATAGACAAGTGAGAAGAAAAGGAAGGAGATTAGAAATGATTATTTCAGTTATTTATCCAATTTGGCTTTTAAAATGGTTTAAAGGTTAAAAATTATAAACAAAAAACTATAAAAATAAAGGAGGAAACAAATGACAAACTTTGACAAAATGGAACAGAACTTTGTAGCTCTTACGGAAGAAGAGCTGATGGAAGTGGATGGGGGAGCAGTTTCCGCTGTAGTTGTAGGAGGTCTCTTACTAATTGGTGGTATTGCTTGGGGCTATTTTATGTAATAATAAGGAGAGAAAAAATGAATTTAAATAAATGGACAGAATTGACAGAAGAAGAATTGATGAATACAGAAGGTGGATCAATTACCATAGCCATGGTTGGTGCAGGAGTAGCAATTTTCCTTGGTGGTCGATTAATTGGTCAAGATTTAAAACGTAAATTTGGATAAAAGTGGACTTGTATGAAAAATCTAAAAAATGTAATGGGAGCAATTTTAATTATTTTTGGAATATTTTGCGTATTGGGGGATTTAAATGTAATCACCTTTAATGTTGAAAAATATTTCCAAACAGAATTATTTGTTCCGATGCTAATTTTGATGATGAGTTATTTGGATTCAGGTAAAGACAGGGTTTAAAGAGAACTATTATTAGTGTGTGGCAAATGCTATTGAATAATCATATTTTAGTTACTATCAATGACATAAGAACTAAAAAAGAATGGAGAAATCAATGAATTTTTCAAACGAATTTGCGGCTATTATTATATCGACTTCAGGAATAGTAGGACTTTTGTCTGGAGTAGCTATTGGATTAGCTAGTATTATTTAAAAAGGAGTATATGAAAGATGAAGAAACTATCTGAAAAATTTGAAATCATGACAGATGCAGATTTGTCTGTTACTGAAGGAGGCATCGTTGTTACTACTTCTACAGCAGTAGCCTGGGGTGTTTTAGGAGTCGTTACCTATATGTATGGGCGTCATCTGGGAAGTAGGCGTTAATTTAAAAATTTGTGGCAAATCGTAAAAGGAAATCAATTATGAATCGCAACACTGATCTCAATACATTGTTACCTAAACTAGCCACTATAGTTCCTTTAGTAGCAATAGGTCTCAATCTCGTGCTCCATGTAATTCGTACAGGTTCTTTATTATACTTTGATTGGAAATGGTATTTAGTTGGATTGATTGCTTCAGGCTATTTTGGGATTTTTTGCAAGGATTTGTCAAAACATAATCCAAACTATAAATGATGAATCTGAATGAAAAGGATTTTGTGCGTGTGAATGGCGAAAAAACTCTGCCATTCTTGCCAGATAAATAGGAGTCTGTTATGAAAAAATTTTTATTGGGATTTGCTGAAGGTTATTTTATAGTGTCAGTCATTATCTATATCGCAACGTATTTGATTTTGAAAAAACCGATCAATACCTTGTTTTATCCAGAAAACTATCCAATTCTGCTTGGTCTGTTTTATGTAGGATACAAGTATCAAATAAAAGGAAGTAAGATTGGAAATTGATGGAACATTAGATTGGGGTTTGAGATTAAAGTCGTTCAAGTGTTACAAAAAGTTTGGCTAGAGTTTACTGTATGCTGCAGTTCGATGGTTTATATCATTGTTAGAATAGTCGCTGATGTAAACAAAATAAATCTACCTACATGGTTTGAAAATTTTGACATGCCTACAATTTCACTATTCTTGATAGCATTTATTTTACTTTATAGAAGTGAAGAAAAATATGATAAAGGTTGATAAAATGAATTTGAACTTTGTGGCTCCAGTATTAGGGCAATCTTGGGGAATGTTGGGGTGTTAAGCTGATGAACTGTAGTCTGATTTTAGTTAGAAAGATATTCGTATGTTTAAAAAAGAAGTGATATTATTAGGGCTGCTTCTACTAGTACGTATTGTACTTTCTATCATGCAAGTTTTAATAGACTATAAATTATTGCTAGGAAAGTATAGTGTAAATTTCATGGAACTTTCAGATTTATTCTCTTATCCCCTACTTTTTTTAATCATTTACATAGCGGTAAAATATCATGCTATCCAGAAAATAAGAGATAAAGAAGATAATCAGGATGGAAATGAATAAGACTTTAAAATTTTTTCTAACATTCCTTTTCTTATTTCTGATGAATATGTTTATTTTCAAGATACTAACAACACTTGGATTTCAGATGATAATGAGTGAAAAAAGTTATCTTGTACCATCCTTGTTTTCATTTATAGTTTTGTATATGATTGACAAAAAAATTGGAAAAGGTAAGAAATATTAATCATTATATTTTCTAGGTAGGACGTTTGTTCTACCTATTTTTATGTAGGAAAAAGTGCTGTTCAGGTGCAGTTATTGTTTTTTTAGAAATAATTTTCTTTTTGCTTCTTTGTTTGGATAAAATAATCTTACAAAGTTTTCTTTGGAGATTGTTAGGAAAAGGAGTAGGATATGAAATTTAGTAAACGGCATTATCGTCCTCAGGTAGACCAGATGGACTGCGGTGTGGCTTCATTAGCCATGGTCTTTGGTTATTATGGTAGTTATTATTCTCTGGCTCACTTGCGAGAGTTGGCCAAGACGACCATGGATGGGACTACGGCTTTAGGTTTAGTCAAGGTTGCTGAGGAGATAGGTTTTGAGACGCGAGCAATAAAGGCGGACATGACCTTGTTTGATTTGCCGGATGTAACTTTTCCTTTTGTGGCTCATGTGCTTAAGGAAGGGAAATTGCTCCATTATTATGTGGTGACTGGCCAGGACAAGAACAACATTCATATTGCTGATCCAGATCCTAGTGTTAAGCTGACCAAGATTTCTCGTGAGCGCTTTGCCAAGGAGTGGACAGGAATCACTATTTTTATGGCTCCATCTCCGAGTTATAAGCCTCATAAGGAACAAAAAAATGGGCTTCTCTCCTTTATCCCTATATTAGTGAAACAGCGTGGCTTGATTGTCAATATCGTTTTGGCGACCCTCTTGGTGACCTTGATTAACATTGTGGGTTCTTATTATCTGCAGTCTATCATTGACACTTATGTACCAGATCAGATGCACTCGACACTGGGAATTATTTCGATAGGGCTAGTCATCGTTTATGTCCTTCAGCAAATCTTATCTTATGCCCAGGAGTATCTTTTACTTGTTTTGGGGCAACGCTTGTCGATTGATGTGATTTTGTCTTATATCAAGCATGTTTTTCATTTACCTATGTCCTTTTTTGCGACACGACGGACAGGGGAAATCGTGTCTCGTTTCACGGATGCGAATAGTATCATCGATGCACTGGCTTCAACTATTCTGTCAATCTTTTTGGATGTATCTACTGTCTTGATTATTTCAGTAGTTCTATTTTCGCAGAATAGCAATCTCTTTTTCATGAGTTTACTAGCCCTTCCTATCTACACAGTGATTATCTTTGCTTTTATGAAGCCCTTTGAAAAGATGAATCGGGAAACTATGGAAGCCAATGCGGTTCTGTCTTCTTCTATCATTGAGGACATCAATGGTATTGAGACCATCAAGTCCTTAACTAGCGAAAGTTCACGCTACCAAAAGATTGACAAGGAATTTGTAGATTATCTGAAAAAATCTTTTACTTACAGTCGGGCAGAAAGTCAGCAAAAGGCTCTGAAAAAGCTTGCCCAACTCTTGCTCAATGTTGCCATTCTCTGGATGGGGGCTCTCCTAGTCATGGACAATAAGATGAGTTTGGGCCAGTTGATTACCTATAATACCTTGCTTATTTACTTTACAAATCCATTGGAAAATATCATCAATCTGCAAACCAAACTTCAGACAGCGCAGGTAGCCAATAACCGTCTCAATGAAGTTTATCTGGTTGCATCTGAGTTTGAGGAAAAGAAAACAGTCTCGGATTTGAGCTTGCTAGAAGGAGATATGACTTTTAAGCAGGTTCACTACAAATATGGCTATGGTCGAGATGTCTTGTCGGACATCAATCTAACCATTGCGCAAGGCTCTAAAGTGGCTTTTGTAGGGATTTCAGGATCGGGTAAGACGACCTTGGCTAAGATGATGGTTAATTTTTATGATCCTAGTCAGGGGGAGATTAGTCTGGGTGGTGTCAATCTTAATCGGATTGATAAAAAGGCTCTGCGCCAGTATATCAACTACCTGCCTCAGCAGCCCTACGTCTTTAACGGAACGATTTTGGAGAATCTTCTCCTCGGAGCTAAGGAGGGGACGACCCAGGAGGATATCTTGAGAGCAGTGGAGTTGGCAGAGATTCGGGAGGATATTGAGCGCATGCCACTGAATTACCAGACAGAATTGACTTCGGATGGAGCGGGCATTTCAGGTGGGCAACGTCAGAGGATCGCTTTGGCGCGTGCTCTCTTGACCGATGCGCCTGTCTTGATCTTGGATGAGGCGACTAGCAGTCTAGATATTTTGACCGAGAAGCGAATTGTCGATAATCTCATGGCTTTGGATAAGACCTTGATTTTCATCGCCCACCGTTTAACCATTGCTGAGCGGACAGAGAAGGTTGTCGTTTTGGATCAAGGCAAGATTGTCGAAGAGGGTACACATATGGATTTACTGGCTCAGGGTGGTTTTTATGCCCACTTGGTGAATAGTTAGAGAGGAGAAAAGATGCAATCAGAATTTTTAGAAAGTGCTGAGTTTTACAATCGTCGTTACCATAATTTTTCTAGTTATGTGATTTTTCCAAGTTTTATCTTGTTTTTGTTCCTGATCGTTTTTTCAATCTTTGCACAAAAGGAGATAAGCTTGACAGCTGGAGCTACGGTAGAACCTGCTCGTATCATTGCCACCATTCAGTCTAGTAGTAATAGTAAGATTGTTGCGAACCATTTGGCTGAAAATAAGTTTGTCAAGCAAGGGGATCTTCTCGTTCAATACCAAGAGGGAGCAGAAGCAGTTCAGGCTGAGAATTATGCTAGTCAGTTGGAAATGCTCAAGGATCAGAAGGTTCAACTAGAGTATTTAAAAGCAAGCCTTCAAGCAGGAAGTGATCAATTTCCTGAAGCAGATAAATTTGGCTATCAGCATAGTTTTTTAGATTATCTAAATCAAGCTGCTAGTCTGCGAAGTCAGGTTGAGCAGCAAAATGCTAGTATATCATCTCAAAATGCAGCAGCCAGTGGTAGTCAGACAGAGTTAGGCAATCTCATCGGTGAAACCCAGTCCAAAATTAAAGAATATCAGCAAGCCAAGTCTGCTATTCAAGCTGATAGAGTCTTAGAGAGTGATCATCCAGCTTATGCCATTTATCAGTCTTATCAGTCAACAAAAGAGCAGGGATCGGAAGCCAAACAGCAGGCCTTATCTCAGCTAGATGCTCACATCACTCAGTTGGAGTCAACTCTTGCAGGTTATCGAGTACAGTATGCAGGTTCAGGAGCCCAGCAAGCTTATGCATCTGGATTAGGAAGTCAGTTGGAGTCATTAAAATCTCAGCAACTAGCCAAGGTAGGCCAGGAATTAACGCTCTTGGATCAGAAAATTCTTGAAGTGGAGTCAGGTAAAAAGATTCAAGGAAATCTTTTAGAGAAGGGGAAAATTACAGCAACAGAAGATGGTGTTCTACATTTGAATCCTGAGTATAGTCGATCTACCATCATTCCAGAAGGAACTATCCTCGCTCACCTTTTTCCACAGTTGACTAGAGAGAGAAAGGCAAAGCTGACAGCTTATATCAGTTCTAAGGAAGTGGCTGATCTCAAGCATGGAAATGAGGTAAGATTTACAACGGTAACGGATGCCAATAAGCAGCTAGTGTTGACATCCAAGATTACCAATATCGATACCAGTGCAACTCAGACAGAAAAGGGCAATTTCTTTAAATTAGAGGCAGAGACGGATTTGAATGCTGAACAAGCAGAAAAACTTCGTTATGGACTTGAAGGTCGTTTGACTATGATTACAGGTAGGAAGAGTTTTTTACGCTACTATCTGGATCGTTTTTTGAAACAAGAATAAGGTTCGCATTCTAACTCAAATCAATTTTAGAAAATCGCAAATGAAAATTCGTTTGCGATTTTTCTGTACTTTTTCAGATATGATATCAAATATAGTTCGTGAAATATTTGATTTTTAGTATCTGTTGTGTTAGAATGATGTAAAGTAATACGAAAGGCGAACAAGAAAATGTCCAGTAAACTTATTTATACGGGAAAAGCTAAAGATATCTATACTACAGAAGACGAAAATGTGATTAAGTCGGTCTACAAGGACCAGGCAACCATGCTGAATGGAGCTCGTAAAGAGACCATTGAGGGTAAAGGTGTGCTGAATAATCAGATTTCGTCTCTTATTTTTGAAAAATTGAATGCTGCTGGTGTGGCGACACACTTTATCGAACGTATTTCTGACACAGAACAATTGAATAAAAAAGTGACAATCATTCCTTTGGAGGTTGTGCTTCGTAACGTAACTGCAGGTTCTTTCTCAAAACGTTTTGGTGTGGAAGAAGGTTTGGACTTGAAAACTCCAATCGTTGAATTCTACTACAAGAACGATGAGTTGGATGATCCATTTATCAATGATGAGCATGTCAAGTTCTTGGATATTGCCAATGATGAGCAAATTGCTTATATCAAGGAAGAAACGCGTCGTATCAATGAATTGCTGAAAGATTGGTTTGCACAAATTGATCTTCGCTTGATTGACTTCAAATTGGAATTTGGTTTTGATAAGGATGGCAAGATCATCTTGGCAGATGAATTCTCTCCAGATAACTGTCGTCTTTGGGATGCTGAAGGGCACCATATGGACAAGGATGTTTTCCGTCGTGATCTTGGTAGCTTGACAGATGTTTATGAAGTTGTATTGGAAAAATTGCAAGGATTGAAGTAACTTGTTTGAAACGGAAAACCTTCGTCTTCGATAACCTATTTGAATAGAAATAAAGGAAATAAAATGGATAAACGTATTTTCGTTGAGAAAAAAGCTGATTTTCGTGTAAAATCTCAGTCTTTAGTAAAAGAATTACAGCATAATCTTCAGTTGAAAACTTTGAAGGATCTTCGTATTGTTCAGGTTTACGATGTCTTTGGTTTGGCAGAGGACTTGTTTGCGCGTGCGGAAAAACACATCTTCTCTGAGCAAGTGACCGATACTGTTTTAGATGAAGCTGCGGTTAAGGCTGATCTTGATAATTATGCTTTCTTTGCTATCGAAAGTTTGCCTGGTCAATTTGACCAACGTGCGGCATCTTCACAAGAAGCTTTGCTTTTGCTTGGTAGTTCAAATGATGTAACAGTGAATACAGCGCAACTTTACTTGGTTAACAAGGATATTGATGCGAATGAGTTGGAAGCTGTCAAAAACTACCTCTTGAACCCAGTGGATTCTCGTTTCAAAGATATCACTGTTGGCATTGCGAAACAGGGTTTCTCTGAGTCTGACAAGACCATTCCAAACTTGGATTTCTTTGAAATTTTTACAGCAGAAGATTTTGCACAGTATAAGGCTGAGCAAGGCTTGGCCATGGAAGTGGATGACCTTCTCTTCATTCAAGATTACTTCAAGTCCATTGGACGTGTACCAACTGAGACTGAGCTCAAGGTGTTGGATACTTACTGGTCTGACCACTGCCGTCACACAACTTTCGAGACTGAGTTGAAAAACATCGACTTCTCAGCTTCTAAATTTGAAAAACAATTGCAAGCGACTTATGACAAGTATATTGCCATGCGTGATGAGTTGGGACGTACAGAAAAACCTCAAACCTTGATGGATATGGCGACTATTTTTGGTCGTTATGAGCGTGCTAATGGTCGTTTGGATGACATGGAAGTGTCTGATGAAATCAATGCCTGCTCAGTTGAAATTGAAGTGGATGTCAATGGTGTCAAAGAACCATGGCTTCTCATGTTCAAGAACGAAACTCACAACCACCCAACTGAGATTGAACCATTTGGTGGAGCGGCTACTTGTATCGGTGGTGCCATTCGTGACCCATTGTCAGGGCGTTCATACGTTTACCAAGCCATGCGTATCTCAGGTGCTGGTGATATTACAACACCAATTGCTGAAACTCGTGCTGGTAAATTGCCACAACAAGTGATTTCTAAAACAGCGGCTCACGGTTATTCTTCATACGGTAACCAAATTGGTCTTGCAACAACTTATGTTCGTGAATACTTCCACCCAGGTTTCGTTGCTAAGCGTATGGAGCTAGGTGCAGTTGTCGGTGCGGCTCCTAAGGAAAATGTTGTCCGTGAAAAACCTGAAGCAGGTGATGTGATTATCTTGCTCGGTGGTAAGACTGGACGTGACGGTGTCGGTGGTGCGACAGGTTCTTCTAAAGTTCAAACGGTTGAATCTGTTGAAACAGCTGGTGCTGAGGTTCAAAAAGGGAATGCCATCGAAGAACGGAAGATTCAACGTCTTTTCCGTAATGGTGAAGTGACACGTCTTATCAAGAAATCAAATGACTTTGGTGCTGGTGGCGTCTGCGTAGCGATCGGTGAATTGGCTGATGGACTTGAAATTGATCTAGACAAAGTGCCATTGAAATATCAAGGCTTGAACGGTACCGAAATTGCCATCTCTGAATCTCAAGAGCGTATGGCTGTGGTAGTTCGTCCAGAAGATGTAGATGCCTTCATTGCAGCATGTAACAAAGAAAATATTGACGCAGTTGTCGTTGCGACAGTGACTGAAAAACCAAATCTTGTTATGCACTGGAATGGTGAAACCATCGTTGATTTGGAACGTCGTTTCCTTGATACAAACGGTGTACGTGTGGTTGTAGATGCTAAGGTGGTTGACAAGGATGTCAAGCTTCCAGAAGAACGCCAAACATCTGCCGAAACCCTTGAAGCTGATACTCTTGAAGTCTTGGCTGACCTTAACCATGCCAGTCAAAAAGGGTTGCAAACGATCTTTGATAGCTCAGTTGGTCGTTCAACAGTCAATCACCCACTTGGTGGTCGCTACCAAATTACACCAACGGAAGCTTCTGTACAGAAATTGCCAGTCCAACATGGTGTGACAACAACTGCTTCTGTTATGGCGCAAGGGTTCAACCCTTATGTAGCAGAATGGTCTCCATATCATGGTGCGGCTTATGCGGTCATCGAAGCAACTGCTCGTTTGGTTGCTGCTGGTGCAAACTGGTCTAAGGCTCGTTTCTCTTATCAAGAATACTTCGAGCGTATGGATAAACAAGCAGAGCGTTTTGGTCAGCCAGTAGCAGCTCTTCTTGGATCAATTGAAGCTCAGATTCAACTTGGTTTGCCATCTATCGGAGGTAAAGACTCTATGTCTGGTACCTTTGAAGAATTGACAGTACCACCAACTTTAGTTGCTTTTGGGGTGACAACCGCAGATAGCCGTAAGGTCCTTTCTCCGGAATTTAAAGCTGTTGGTGAAAATATCTATTACATCCCAGGTCAAGTTTTGGCACAGGAAATTGACTTTGATCTTATCAAGTCTAACTTTGCTCAATTTGAAGCCATCCAAGCTGACCATAAAGTGACATCTGCATCAGCTGTCAAATATGGAGGTGTCCTTGAAGCTCTTGCTCTTGCAACATTTGGTAACCATATCGGTGTCACTGTAACCCTTGAAAATCTTGAGACTGCCTTGACAGCTCAATTGGGTGGATTCGTCTTCACATCTCCTGAAGAGATTTCAGGTGTTGCCAAGATTGGACAAACAGCAGCTGACTTTACACTTACTGTCAATGGTGTAACGCTTGATGGACATAAACTTGACAGTGCCTTCCAAGGTAAATTGGAAGAGGTCTACCCAACGGAATTTGCACAGGCAACTGAGTTGGAAGAAGTACCTGCGGTGGCATCAGATGCTGTTATCAAAGCGAAAGAAACAGTTGAGACACCAGTGGTTTACATCCCAGTGTTCCCAGGTACTAACTCTGAGTACGATTCAGCTAAGGCCTTTGAAAAAGAAGGTGCAAAAGTCAACTTAGTACCATTTGTCACACTTAACGAAGAGGCTATTGTCAAGTCTGTTGACACCATGGTTGACAATATCGAAAAAGCTAATATTATCTTCTTTGCAGGAGGCTTCTCAGCAGCAGATGAACCAGATGGATCTGCTAAATTTATCGTTAATATCTTGCTTAACGAAAAAGTGCGTGCAGCCATTGATAGCTTCATCGAAGGTGGTGGTTTGATTATCGGTATCTGTAACGGATTCCAAGCTCTTGTCAAATCAGGTCTTCTTCCATACGGTAACTTTGAAGATGCAAGCAGTACCAGTCCAACCCTCTTCTACAATGATGCTAACCAACACGTGGCTAAGATGGTTGAAACACGGATTGCCAACACGAACTCGCCATGGCTTGCTGGAGTGGAAGTTGGTGACATCCATGCCATTCCAGTATCACACGGTGAAGGTAAGTTTGTCGTGACTGCTGAGGAATTTGCGGAGCTCCGTGATAATGGTCAAATCTTTAGCCAATACGTTGACTTCGAAGGAAAACCAAGCATGGATTCAAAATACAATCCTAACGGATCTGTCAATGCGATTGAAGGTATCACAAGTAAGAACGGTCAAATTATTGGGAAGATGGGGCACTCAGAACGTTTCGAAGACGGTCTCTTCCAAAATATTCCAGGAAATAAAGACCAATATCTCTTTGCATCAGCGGTTAAATACTTTACTGGGAAATAGGCTTTGCAGATTTTCTAATAGATAACCATCAGTAAATGTAAAATCAAGTAGATCTAACTTGCGATAATTGCAAATGATTTGTTGTTGCGAGTAAAACGAGCTTCTGCCGTATCATTCCGCTCTAGTATCGTTAAGGAATGATACACAAATAAAAATTAGGTATATAAAATGACATACGAAGTAAAATCTCTTAATGAGGAATGTGGTGTTTTTGGTATCTGGGGTCACCCAGACGCTGCCAAATTGACCTATTTTGGACTCCATAGTCTTCAGCACCGTGGTCAGGAGGGGGCAGGAATCCTCTCCAATGACCAAGGGAAATTGAAGCGTCATCGTGATATGGGGCTTTTATCAGAAGTCTTCAAAAATCCTGCGAATTTGGATAAATTGACAGGAACTGGAGCGATTGGGCACGTGCGTTATGCGACTGCGGGAGAAGCTTCTGTAGACAATATCCAACCTTTCCTCTTTCGCTTTCACGATATGCAGTTTGGTTTGGCTCATAATGGGAATCTGACCAATGCAGAATCTCTCAAGCAAGAATTGGAACAAAGAGGAGCAATTTTTAGCTCAACTTCAGATTCTGAAATTTTGGCTCATCTCATTCGCCGTAGCCACAATCCAAATTTGATGGGTAAAATCAAGGAAGCACTCAGTCTTGTCAAAGGTGGTTTTGCTTATCTCTTGATGTTTGAAGATAAGTTAATTGCAGCGCTTGATCCAAATGGCTTCCGACCTCTGTCAATCGGGAAAATGGCTAATGGAGCTGTAGTGGTTTCATCTGAAACCTGTGCCTTTGAAGTAATCGGTGCTGAGTGGATTCGCGACGTAAAACCAGGCGAGATTGTCATTATTGATGATAATGGCATCCAGTATGACAGCTATACAAACGATACTCAGTTGGCTATCTGTTCCATGGAGTATATCTACTTCGCACGTCCTGACTCCAATATCCACGGAGTCAATGTCCATACGGCTCGTAAGAGAATGGGAGCTCAACTGGCACGTGAGTTCAAGTATGAAGCTGATATCGTAGTCGGGGTGCCAAACTCCTCTCTTAGCGCAGCTATGGGATTTGCGGAAGAATCAGGTCTACCAAATGAAATGGGGCTCATCAAGAACCAATATACCCAACGGACCTTTATCCAGCCGACTCAAGAATTGCGCGAGCAAGGGGTTCGTATGAAATTGTCTGCCGTTTCTGGTGTCGTTAAAGGCAAACGCGTGGTCATGATTGATGATTCTATCGTACGAGGCACGACATCTCGTCGTATTGTCCAACTTTTGAAAGAAGCGGGGGCATCAGAAGTTCATGTCGCCATTGGTAGTCCTGCTCTTGCCTATCCATGTTTTTACGGGATTGATATCCAAACACGTCAGGAGTTGATTGCGGCTAATCATACCGTTGAGGAAACTTGCCAAATCATAGGTGCGGATAGTCTGACTTATCTTTCTATTGATGGCTTGATTGACTCTATTGGGATTGAAACAGATGCGCCAAATGGTGGTCTCTGTGTGGCTTACTTTGATGGGAAATATCCAACTCCTCTCTATGACTATGAAGAAGAATATCGTAGAAGTTTGGAAGAAAAAACGAGTTTTTACAAATAAAATTCCCCATTAAAGGAAAGGAAAAGGAAAAAACAAATGACAAATAAAAATGCTTACGCGCCACGTCTCACTACTGACTAAAAGCTAAAGCATTTGTCAGTAGACGCTTTCTCCTATGGGACCAAAGCTAGAGACCTGACTGGTAATTTTAGATAAAATGATGGTTTATCCTCTGCGAAAATCAAATTCAAATTGCGTCAGCGTAGCCTTGCCGTACTTAAGTACAGTCTGTGGCTAGCTTCCTAATTTGCTCTTTGATTTTCATTGAGCATTATCTAAAAATACGTCGCAGTCTTTCTCAAAAAAAGAAAAGGAATGAATAAAATGACAAATAAGAATGCTTATGCGCAGTCTGGTGTGGATGTTGAAGCGGGTTATGAAGTTGTTGAACGCATCAAAAAACACGTAGCACGTACGGAGCGTGCGGGTGTTATGGGAGCTCTTGGTGGTTTCGGTGGTATGTTTGACCTTTCAAAAACAGGTGTTAAAGAGCCAGTTTTGATTTCAGGAACTGACGGTGTTGGAACCAAGCTCATGCTTGCTATCAAGTACGACAAACACGATACTATCGGACAAGACTGTGTGGCTATGTGTGTCAACGATATCATCGCTGCAGGTGCAGAGCCCCTCTACTTCCTAGACTATGTGGCGACTGGGAAAAATGAACCAGCTAAGCTAGAACAAGTGGTTGCTGGTGTGGCTGAAGGTTGTGTACAAGCAGGTGCAGCCCTTATCGGTGGGGAAACTGCTGAAATGCCTGGTATGTATGGTGAAGACGACTATGACTTGGCTGGATTTGCTGTCGGTGTTGCAGAAAAATCTCAAATCATCGATGGTTCAAAAGTAGGAGAAGGCGATGTGATTCTTGGACTTGCCTCAAGCGGTATCCACTCAAATGGATACTCACTTGTGCGTCGTGTCTTTGCAGATTACACAGGTGAAGAAGTATTGCCTGAGTTAGAAGGCAAGAAACTTAAAGACGTTCTTTTGGAACCAACACGTATCTACGTCAAAGCAGCTTTACCACTCATCAAAGAAGAGTTGGTTAACGGTATTGCCCACATCACAGGTGGTGGATTCATTGAAAATGTGCCACGTATGTTCTCAGATGACTTGGCAGCTGAAATTGACGAAAGCAAAGTCCCTGTTCTTCCAATTTTCAAAGCCCTTGAAAAATATGGTCAAATCAAACACGAAGAAATGTTTGAAATCTTCAACATGGGTGTGGGGCTTATGCTTGCAGTGAAACCAGAACATGTGGAACGTGTCAAAGAACTTCTCGACGAACCTGTTTATGAAATCGGTCGGATTGTCAAGAAGACAGATGCAAGTGTGGTGATAAAATAATGGCTAAAAAAATTGCTGTTTTTGCTTCTGGAAACGGTTCAAACTTTCAGGTCATTGCAGAGCAATTTCCAGTAGAATTTGTCTTTTCAGATCACCGGGATGCCTATGTACTTGAGCGTGCAAAAAATCTTGGAGTTTTATCCTATGCCTTCGAACTCAAGGAGTTTGAGAACAAGACAGACTACGAAGGAGCCATTGTTGAGCTCTTAGATGAACACCAGATTGACTTGGTTTGTCTCGCAGGTTACATGAAAATCGTCGGTCCAACCTTGTTAGCAGCTTATGAAGGCCGTATCATCAATATTCACCCAGCTTATCTCCCTGAATTTCCAGGCGCTCATGGTATTGAGGATGCTTGGAATGCAGGTGTTGACCAGTCTGGTGTAACTATTCACTGGGTGGATTCTGGTGTGGATACTGGTAAGGTTATCAAACAAGTCCGTGTGCCACGCCTTGAAGGTGATACCCTTGATACTTTCGAGACTCGCATCCACGAAACAGAGTACAAACTTTATCCAGAAGTCTTGGATAGTTTGGGAGTAGCACGCAAATAAGGAAGTGCTAGAGATGAAAGGGAATTTTCGACTGTAGCAGAGAAAGAACTTTTTTAAAAAGGAAAAGAAAGAACATGACTAAACGAGCGCTTATTTCAGTCTCAGACAAAGCGGGCATTGTTGAATTTGCCCAAGAACTTAAAAAACTTGGTTGGGATATCATCTCAACAGGTGGTACCAAAGTTGCCCTTGATAATGCCGGTGTTGATACCATTGCTATCGATGATGTGACTGGTTTCCCGGAAATGATGGACGGTCGTGTGAAGACCCTCCACCCAAATATCCATGGCGGTCTCCTTGCTCGTCGCGACTTGGATAGTCATTTAGAAGCAGCCAAGGATAACAAAATCGAATTGATTGACCTTGTTGTGGTCAACCTTTACCCATTTAAGGAAACCATTCTTAAACTAGATGTGACCTATGCGGATGCGGTTGAGAACATCGATATCGGCGGGCCATCTATGCTTCGTTCAGCAGCTAAAAACCATGCAAGCGTGACGGTTGTGGTAGACCCTGCTGACTATGCTGTTGTTCTTGACGAATTGGCAGCTAATGGCGAAACAAGCTACGAAACTCGTCAACGTTTGGCAGCCAAGGTTTTCCGTCACACAGCAGCTTATGACGCCTTGATTGCAGAGTATTTCACAGTTCAAGTCGGAGAAAGTAAGCCAGAAAAACTGACCTTGACTTATGACCTTAAACAAGCTATGCGTTACGGTGAAAATCCTCAACAGGATGCAGATTTCTACCAAAAAGCCTTGCCAACGGACTATTCGATTGCTTCAGCTAAACAGTTGAATGGGAAAGAATTATCCTTCAACAATATCCGTGATGCTGATGCCGCTATCCGTATCATCCGTGATTTCAAAGAACGTCCAACCGTTGTGGCGTTGAAACACATGAACCCATGTGGAATCGGTCAAGCTGATGACATCGAGACTGCTTGGGACTACGCTTATGAATCTGATCCGGTGTCTATCTTTGGTGGTATCGTCGTTCTCAACCGTGAGGTAGATGCTGCGACAGCTGAGAAGATGCACGGTGTTTTCCTTGAAATCATCATTGCACCAAGTTATACAGATGAAGCGCTAGCCATTTTGACCAACAAAAAGAAAAACTTGCGGATCCTTGCCTTGCCATTTGACGCACAAGATGCTAGTGAAGTGGAAGCAGAATACACAGGTGTTGTCGGTGGACTCCTCGTTCAAAACCAAGACGTGATCAAAGAAAGCCCAGCTGACTGGCAAGTGGTAACCAAACGCCAACCAACTGAGACAGAAGCGACTGCCCTTGAGTTTGCTTGGAAAGCCATCAAGTATGTCAAATCAAACGGTATCATCGTGACTAATGATCACATGACACTTGGCGTTGGCCCTGGTCAAACCAACCGCGTGGCTTCCGTCCGTATTGCTATTGACCAAGCTAAAGATCGCCTTGACGGTGCTGTCCTTGCTTCGGATGCCTTCTTCCCATTTGCGGATAACGTGGAAGAAATCGCTAAAGCAGGTATTAAGGCCATCATCCAGCCAGGGGGTTCAGTCCGTGACCAAGAATCCATCGAAGCTGCTGATAAATACGGCTTAACTATGGTCTTCACAGGCGTGAGACATTTTAGACATTAAAAAGATAAAGTTTCAATATAAACAAAAATTGATTATAATAATATTTTTAAAAAGTAAGCCGTAAGGCTTGCTTTTTGGTATAATTATAATAAATAAAGCTATCAAGGAGTATATGCATGCCTTTAATTGAGAAATTTAAAATAAATAATCTTCATAATTATTATGATGTTGAATTGAATTTTAAGAATGACAATACCATTTATATTGGAGAAAATGGTATTGGTAAGACAACAATTCTTTCTATACTTTATTATTTGCTTGATTTAAATTATGAAAAGTTATTGAGTTTTATTTTTGAAAGTATCGAGATTAAAATAGAGGGTAGAGATCTTTTAAAGATTAGTAAAGAAGATATTAGACAGATTAATATAGATCAAAGAAATAGCAGAAGATATATTCCTAAACCTGTGGTTGATGATTTACTCACTGGAATACAACATGATGAAATTTTGATGGGAGAATTATTAGAATTATGCAAAACAAGAGATTCAAATTTTGATATAAAAGTTAGAGTATTGTATAGAAAATATGATTTATTTAAAAAATATCCTTTTCCACTAGTTTCAGCGGCAGTTAATGAAATTCTTTATAAAATTAATCCGGAGGAATACGTAAAAGTAATAAATGAGATAGAAAATGTAAAAAATAAATATAAGATTTTATATTTCCCAACATATAGAAGAATTGAGGAAGATTTAAAAGAATTCAATATTATTTCTAGAGAAGAACCAGGTATAAGGGCGTTTAATAATAAATCTAGCGGAGAATTAATACATTTCGGTATGGAAGATGTTGAAGAAAAAATAGATAGTTTATTAAATAAAATTAGCAAGGAAACCAATAAAAGCTACGATATCATGATTAGTAGCTTGTTAGAGCTATTTGCTAATGCCGATAAAGGAAAAGATATACCTAGCAAGAATTTTGATTCACATAAAGTTGAAATAGCACTTTCTAGATTAGGAGAAAAAATCACTGATGAAACTAAATCTAATATTTTAGATAGAATCAAAAACGGAGAATTGAATAGAGATGTATATCTAAATTACTTAGTCACGAGTATTATTGATAATTATAAAGCTTTAGAAAATATTGACAGCAGAATTAATGAATTTACTGAGAGAGTGAATAAATATTTCTTTGGAAAAAAATATTTTTACAACCCACAGTTATTAGAGTTGGGAATAAAAAGAACTAATAACAAAGGAGAAAGTACTGATAGTTTTATTAAGTTAAGAAATCTTTCATCAGGAGAGAAACAATTAATTTCAACTTTTTCCAAAATTTTCTTAGAGGATGAAAAGGAACTTATAATTCTATTTGATGAACCAGAAATATCTTTATCAGTACCTTGGCAAGAGGAGTTTATCTATGATATTTCTCAAGCTCAAAAGTGTGCATTTCTAGTCGCAGTAACACACTCTCCATTTATTTATAGTAAGATGTTAGATTATGCAGAGGAAATTGATAAGTATATTGTAGAATCTAAACAAATTCACAAGAATGAAATCATGTTCCAATTAGAAAATGAAGGCAATGATGGGTCACCTTTTTAAGTAAGGGGAGAATAATTTGAAATCAGTAACAATAAAAAATCACCTAGAAAGTTTAACGGAACCTTCAGTTGTTTGGGAAAAGTATACGAGAGATGCTAAGATTAATCCTAATAGATATTTTGTGTTTTATGAAGGAAAAGATAGGCAATATTACGATTGTCGAATACGAAATTTCACTAAAAATTATAATGCATATGAGGTTGGTGGTAAGAGTAAAGTGTTGCAATTAGTTGATAAATTTACTCATGAGGTGGGTTATAAATTAAAGAATAAAGTATTTTTTATAGATAAAGACTATGAAAAACACCGGCTAGATTCGGATGTATATATGACTCCAAAATATGCAGTTGAAAACTTTTACGTCAGCCATACAGCAATCGAGAGAATATTGAAAACACATTTTGGGATAAATGAGGATGATCCAGAATTTAGTATAGTATTAGATTTTTTTAATGAAAGATATAAAGAATTTATTCAACATCTGACGGATATGAATCTATGGGCTATTTGTTGTCAATTAAATGGAGTCAAAATAGACTTTGATTTGTTGGGGTTAAAAAATAATGCAGATAAAATAGTTAAAATCAAGCATGAAAAAAAGATAGAATTATTAGTGGAAGATATAAGTTTTAATTTTTTTGAAAGTATGTATGAGAAAATGCTAAGTGAGAAAATTAAAAAAGGTAGTGAAAAGAATGGCAGAGATTATGTCTCGGAGTTATCTATTTTTAGAGATAGACGAGAACACATACGCTACACTTTCGAAAATGATATAGAGGAATACCGTGTTCACATAGAGGATTATTCTAGAGGTAAACAGTTGTTATGGTTTTTAAAAGAGTTTATATTATCCGTAGAAGATAAGAGTGGAGGTATTCTGAAAAGACAATTTTTTATTGATGATAGAGCCATAATGACCGTGTTTACTAATTGTGCAGACACGCCCGAGTGCTTGAATGACTACTTGAAAAGAAAATGTTGTTTGACATTCAACTAGCCTTTATTATATGTGGAAATTATATAGGATTAATTAAAACTTTGAGTAGATTTTTAGACATTAAGAAAAAGAGTTTTATATGAGTGATTACTATCATTATATAATTGGGTAAATCAATAGAATGGAGAAGTTAAGATGTCATATATAAAATTAAATGTGGGAATGTCGTTGTCAGGACCAACCATTGGAATTAGTCCAGATTTTGGAGAATTAATAAATGTTATCAATAAAAGAAGATATATCAAAAAAAGCAGGATTGAAAATATACATTTTTCTCTTGCAGGTCAAAGTACTATGTCATTGGAACTTAGAGGTGATTACAAGCATGGTTTTTATGCCTTCTCTTCGATAGCATTCGAAGGAGAATTTGGATCAAATCCAGATGTATTTATGCTTTTTTCAAAGAATGACAATCTAATAGATTTTAATAGTAAAGAACATTCGTTAAATGATGATTTAACAGTTGTTAAACTAAAGAAAAATATTTTTAAAGATAACAAGTATGAATATGGAATTGAAAAAGAACTTAATTATTATTCTAATAGTGAATCAGAGTACGATATTCGTCCGTTCATTATTGTTGTATTTGGCGAAGATTCGTTAGGATTTGCTACTGTTACATTAATAAACAAAAGTTCAAGTACGGTAAATTTAAATGGATTTATTGAGGGAACAATACCAGGAACGGGAGTAAACCCTTTTCAACCTCAGGCAAGAAAATTAGTGTGGCCAACTGGCAAAGATTTATTGCGTACATTAAAGGAGCCTCAAACAGGTCGTTCTTTTAGGTTAGATAAAGGACAAGTTGATAATATTTTAAATTTGAAAAAGTATTTTATTAATTTATTGGAACCGAACATTGCTAAAGTGTTGAAAGAGGAATATATAACGGAGTAAGACATTTTAGATATTAAGAAAATAGAAGGGAAGAAAACAGTTTCTTTCCTTTTTTTACTTTAAAAGCGAAACGAAACAAGATTAAAACGAACGTTTATGGTATAATATTAGTAAATAATTCGCAAAAGAGGTTGAAAGATGAAGCTGTTAGTTGTCGGCTCGGGTGGTCGTGAACATGCCATTGCTAAGAAGTTGCTTGAGTCAAAAGACGTTGAAAAAGTCTTTGTAGCTCCTGGGAATGACGGGATGACTCTGGATGGTCTGGAATTGGTAAATATCTCTATTTCCGAACATTCTAAATTGATTGACTTTGCAAAGGTCAACGATATTGCTTGGTCCTTTATCGGACCAGATGATGCCCTTGCGGCTGGTATCGTGGATGATTTTAATAAAGCTGGTCTCAAGGCTTTTGGTCCGACTAAAGCTGCGGCTGAGTTGGAGTGGTCCAAGGATTTTGCTAAGGAAATCATGGTCAAATACGGAGTTCCGACAGCAGCCTATGGGACCTTCTCAGATTTCGAGGAAGCCAAGGCCTATATCGAAGAAAAAGGCGCTCCAATCGTAGTCAAGGCAGACGGTTTGGCGCTTGGGAAAGGTGTCGTCGTTGCTGAAACGGTTGAGCAAGCGGTCGAAGCCGCTCACGAGATGCTATTGGACAATAAATTCGGCGACTCAGGTGCACGTGTGGTTATCGAGGAGTTTCTTGATGGTGAGGAATTCTCTCTCTTTGCCTTTGTTAATGGGGACAAGTTCTACATCATGCCAACGGCACAGGATCACAAACGTGCCTATGATGGCGATAAGGGTCCTAACACGGGTGGTATGGGTGCCTATGCGCCAGTTCCTCACTTGCCAGAGAGCGTGGTTGCCACAGCGGTTGATACCATTGTCAAGCCAGTCCTTGAGGGGATGATCAAAGAAGGGCGTCCATATCTTGGTGTCCTTTACGCGGGGCTTATCCTGACAGCTGACGGACCCAAAGTCATTGAGTTTAATGCTCGTTTCGGAGATCCTGAAACGCAAATCATCTTGCCTCGTTTGACTTCTGATTTTGCGCAAAATATTACGGATATCCTAGATGGTAAAGAGCCAGCCATCACTTGGACGGACAAGGGTGTGACACTAGGCGTGGTTGTAGCTTCAAACGGCTACCCACTCGCTTATGAGAAGGGTGTCAAGCTTCCAGCCAAGACAGAAGGTGACATCATCACTTACTATGCCGGTGCAAAATTCGCTGAAAACGACCAAGACCTCCTCTCAAACGGAGGACGTGTTTACATGTTGGTCACCACAGCTGATACTGTCAAAGACGGCCAAAACATTATCTACAACGAACTCAACAAACAAAACACAGAAGGCCTCTTCTACCGTACGGATATCGGTAGCAAGGCGAACAAATAAAATTTCAAAAGCGACTGAGTCGCCAAAACCGATAATGGTCGCGTAACTTGCGAGCGTTAGCGAGCTAGTATAGGATAATCGTCACAGTAGTGGAACTCCTAGTAGCAAAGCTACTAGGAGCGGAAAACTGGAGACTCAGGCTCCAGTTTTAGTAATGGAACGCCCTAGGCGGTCGCTTACGTCCGCACTACATTAGACGATTATCAAAAAAAGGAGAAGAAATGAAACCAGTAATTTCCATTATTATGGGCTCAAAATCCGACTGGGCAACCATGCAAAAAACAGCAGAAGTCCTAGACCGCTTCGGTGTAGTCTACGAAAAGAAAGTTGTTTCCGCTCACCGTACACCAGACCTCATGTTTAGACATGCGGAGGAAGCCCGTAGCCGTGGCATCAAGGTTATCATCGCAGGTGCGGGTGGCGCAGCCCATTTGCCAGGTATGGTAGCTGCCAAAACAACCCTTCCTGTCATCGGTGTACCAGTCAAATCACGTGCGCTTAGTGGCGTGGATTCGCTTTACTCGATTGTTCAGATGCCGGGTGGCGTGCCTGTTGCGACAATGGCTATTGGTGAAGCAGGTGCGACCAATGCGGCCCTCTTTGCCCTCCGTCTCCTTTCAGTAGAGGATCAGGCTATTGCGACAGCTTTGGCAGATTATGCAGAAGAACAAGGAAAAATCGCAGAGGAGTCGACAAATGAGCTCATCTAAAACAATCGGAATTATCGGTGGCGGTCAGTTGGGTCAGATGATGGCCATTTCTGCTATCTACATGGGGCACAAGGTCATCGCGCTGGATCCTGCGGCGGATTGCCCGGCCTCTCGCGTGGCGGAAATTATCGTGGCGCCTTATAATGATGTGGACGCCCTTCGTCAGTTGGCGGAGCTTTGCGATGTCCTCACTTATGAGTTTGAGAATGTCGATGCCGACGGTTTGGATGCTGTCATCAAGGAGGGACAACTCCCTCAAGGAACTGACTTGCTCCGTATTTCTCAAAATCGTATTTTTGAAAAGGACTTTCTCTCAAACAAGGCACAAGTCACCGTGGCACCCTACAAGGTCGTGACTTCTAGCCCAGACTTGGCAGATATTGACCTGTCGAAAAACTATGTCCTCAAAACAGCGACAGGTGGCTACGATGGCCATGGTCAAAAGGTTATTCGTTCAGCGGAAGATTTAGAAGAAGCCTATGCACTAGCGGATTCAGCCGACTGCGTTTTGGAAGAATTTGTCAATTTCGACTTGGAGATTTCTGTCATCGTGTCTGGGAATGGTAAGGATGTGACGGTTTTCCCCGTTCAGGAAAATATCCACCGCAACAACATTCTTTCGAAAACCATTGTCCCTGCTCGCATTTCAGATAGTCTAGCAGATAAAGCCAAAGCCATGGCAGTACGAATTGCAGAACAACTGAACTTGTCTGGAACCCTTTGCGTGGAAATGTTTGCAACAGCTGATGATATCATCGTCAATGAAATTGCCCCACGTCCACATAACTCAGGGCACTACTCTATTGAAGCCTGCGACTTCTCGCAGTTTGATACCCATATTTTAGGTGTTCTGGGAGCACCATTGCCAGCTATCCAACTACATGCACCTGCTGTTATGCTCAATGTCCTCGGCCAGCATGTTGAGGCCGCTGAAAAATATGTCACAGAAAATCCAAGCGCCCACCTTCACATGTATGGTAAAATAGAAGCGAAGCACAACCGCAAGATGGGGCATGTGACTTTGCTTAGTGAAGTGCCAGATAGTGTGGTTGAGTTTGGAGAGTAAAAAATGGTAAATAAAAAGTGGTACTATAAAAATTTTAACATGGTTTCTGAGTTAGATATTTCAGGAGAGTTTATCTATAATGGTATATCTATTGTTAACAATATGAATTCAATTGATTCAGAGATGCCAACAGAATTATTTTTAGCTTTATATAATATTTCTGTAGGAATTGAAAGATTACAAAAGATAATTTTAGTACTATGGGAATTTGATGAAAAAGAACCTATTGAGAAGTTCTCGGAAAGAATTAAGATTCATAATCATGTAGAATTGAATAGAAGGATTGAAAAAGCAGTAGGTAAAAAAGCTAATTTTAATAAACAAGAATATCAATTTTTAGAGCTTGTAAAGAACTTCTATTCTAATGCAAGATATGATAGATTTGCAGAGGTAGGAAATAGTTGGGAATATAGGCTAATTCATAAATTTTTAGCTGACAATTATATTGGTTATGAAAGATTGATTTCTAACTCAAGTATTATTCCAATTAATGATAGCATAAGGAAACTGATTGGACGAGTAGTTTTCAAAGTAGTAAATTATTATTATAAACTCGTTAAGGAGGGAAGCCAAAAATCGGGTACTTATTCATATGAGCTTAGAAATGATTCAAAGGCTCAGAAAATATTTTTACATACGGAAAATAGTAGGGGCTTAAGTTCTATCAAAATAGATGAAAGAATAGCCATAAGTGAAATTCTTGTTTATTTACGAAATACAACTGATAAATCCTCGTATTTAAAATTTATTGAAGAAATATCTCCTCTAAATTTTGATAAAATGGAAATTAGTAGATACTTATCTGTATTCTTGCTGGAAAATAGAGCTCCTCAATATTTAATTGATGAAATTGAATATATCTACGATAAAGAAAAAATTAATATACGCGAAAGAATAGAGCATTTAGATTTAATGACAAAAGATAATATGCAATGTCTATTTGATTTCCCTTATCAAAAGAAAATTTACACACTCCTGCAAGATATAAAAAAGAGGGAGGATGTTAGCATAGAAATAATAACAAGGTTACAAGATGCTAATTGTTATATTGATGATAGTGAAATTCAAGAGGTTATAAAATCTATCATTGATAATGCTAATAAATATCTGAGTAATGAGATTTTAAGAGAAGTATTTATTAATGACTTTAATGATCTTTATAGGATTTTGGAAGATGAACATGTAATAGAGCGTTGGGAAAATTTAATCTTAGATGAAGAAGTGAATTAGATTAAAGGAGGAAAAAATGATCAACCGTTACTCTCGCCCTGAGATGGCGAATATTTGGAGTGAAGAAAATAAATACCGTGCTTGGCTTGAGGTGGAAATCTTGGCTGATGAGGCATGGGCTGAGTTGGGAGAAATCCCTAAGGAAGATGTGGCTTTGATTCGTGAAAAAGCGGACTTTAACATCGATCGTATTTTGGAGATTGAGCAGGAGACTCGCCACGATGTGGTTGCCTTCACACGTGCGGTTTCTGAGACGCTTGGTGAGGAGCGCAAGTGGGTCCACTATGGTTTGACTTCTACCGACGTGGTGGATACGGCCTATGGTTACCTTTACAAGCAAGCCAACGACATCATCCGTCGTGATCTTGAAAACTTCACCAACATCATCGCTGACAAGGCTAAGGAACACAAGTTCACCATCATGATGGGGCGTACCCACGGTGTGCATGCTGAGCCGACAACTTTTGGTCTTAAATTGGCAACTTGGTATAGCGAAATGAAACGCAACATCGAGCGTTTCGAGCATGCGGCTGCTGGTGTGGAAGCTGGTAAGATTTCTGGTGCGGTTGGGAACTTTGCCAACATCCCACCATTCGTTGAAAAATACGTCTGCGACAAATTGGGTATCCGTGCTCAAGAAATCTCTACACAGGTGCTTCCTCGTGACCTTCACGCTGAGTACTTTGCGGTTCTTGCGAGCATCGCGACTTCTATCGAGCGTATGGCGACTGAGATTCGTGGTCTGCAAAAATCTGAGCAACGCGAAGTGGAAGAATTCTTTGCCAAAGGTCAAAAAGGGTCTTCAGCAATGCCTCACAAACGTAACCCTATCGGTTCTGAAAATATGACAGGTCTTGCGCGTGTTATCCGTGGTCACATGATTACGGCCTATGAGAATGTTGCTCTCTGGCACGAACGTGATATCTCTCACTCATCAGCTGAGCGCATCATCACACCAGATACGACTATTCTGATCGACTACATGCTCAACCGTTTTGGAAATATCGTTAAAAACTTGACAGTTTTCCCTGAAAACATGATCCGCAACATGAACTCTACATTTGGTTTAATATTCAGTCAACGTGCTATGTTGGCTTTGATTGAAAAAGGTATGACGCGTGAACAAGCTTACGACCTTGTTCAACCGAAGACGGCCCAATCATGGGATAACCAAGTCGACTTCAAACCACTTCTTGAAGCAGATCCAGAAGTGACTTCACGTCTCACTCAAGAAGAAATTGACGAAATCTTTAACCCAACTTACTATACCAAACGTGTGGATGAGATCTTCGAACGCATCGGTTTGGGTGATTAATGATAACAATAAAAAGCGAGATTTAATCCCGCTTTTTATTTGTGCTTAATCTTTTTTCTTGCTAAGTCCGTAAGCTGTGAGAGCAGTCATAAGACCAGTAGCAATTAACCATTCTGAGCCTTGGCTTCCTGTTTCAGGAAGTTTATTTTCTTTTGCTACAGGAGCTGGGCCTTGAGGAAGGGCTTTGTTCTCCTCTGCAGGAACAGTTGCTGGAGTTGGTTCATTTGGAATATCTAGTTTTGGTTTTTCTTCTGTAACAGGAGCTGTCGCATTTGGAATATCTAGTTTTGGTTTTTCTTCAGCGATAGCAGTTTGACCATGTTCATCGCCAAGGTGAGTGACAGGGTTGCCAACTTCAATCACTTGAGCGACTGGTTCTTGAGCTACAACGCTAGTAACCAATGTTTTAACTTCAGATCCATCAGCAGCAGTAGTCACAGAGTAGAAATGGCTACGACGACCGTTGACACCTGCAGTTACTAGACGAGTTTGTCCCTTAGGTAGCGAAGGAGTCTCGCGAGTGATCGTTGTAAATGGAATTTCTTCATCTTCGATGACTACACGAGGTTTGTTTAGCACAGGAGCTTGACCTTTTTCGTCTCCTACATGTGTTGCTAATGTTCCAACTTCGACAACTTGATTGACAGCTTCTTTCGTTACTTGATCTTCAAGAACTGTTTCTGTCTGCTTGCCATTTTCAGTCACAACTGAAAGATACTTAGTACGTTCTCCTTTGACACCAACAGTGATGACTTTCTCTTGTCCTGCTGGAAGGTTAGGATTTTCTTTCTTAACGATCTCAAACGGAATTTCTTCTGTCTTAACAAGAAGCTCTGGTCGGTTTTCAACTGTAGCAGCAGTTTCACTCTCATCGAGGCTTCCTGAGTGAGTGGCAGCTGGTTTAAGACCAAGTCTAGCAGCTTTGAGATTAGCTACAAGTGTGTCCAATTCAGCTTGTTTGTTACGATTGAGGTTGTAGTTAAGAGCGTCTTTAGCAGCCTTGAGAGCATCGAGACTTTCTGTGCTATATCCTTCTAAGTTTTCAGGGATTTGAGCAAGTTCCTCGCGTAGCGCTTTGTAGTCAGCACGGAAGTAGTCCTTGTTGTGGTCTGCAAAGGCAGTCATGAGTTCAAAGATTTCTTCTTCCTTGTATTCTGCGCTTGGTCGATCAGCCCAGATAGCTAACATACTACCAACAGTAGGTAGGTCAACTTCAGGATATTTAGTTGATGCTAGTTGGTTAAATGGAGTTTTTTCAGTATTTTCAATAGCTTTCTTGAGGAAGCCACCACCATCTTCTGGTTTTTGACCGAGAATGTAGTACCAATCTCCATTCGTGTTAAGGAATTTATAACCTTTGCTTGCTAGATATTGAGGAGATGCAAGGTTGTAACCCCACCATCCTTTAGACCAGTAAGAGATGATAACGTCTTTATCAAACTCAACATCATCCTTGTCTTCATAGTAGAAGCCGTCGTTAAAGGCCATTGGTTGAAGACCTTTTTCTTTAGCCATGGCAGCTAGACTATTAGCGTATTCAGCAAATTTACCGTAGAGTCCATACCATTTGAGGTAGTACCAACCTTGAGCATTGGTAGCGTCATTGGCATACTCATCTGTACCATAGTTGAAGATTTTAGTCTTGCCTGCAAAGAAGTCCATGTACTTGCCAATAAGGGCTTTTGTAAAGTTCATTGCTTCTTCGTTTTCAAGGTCCATAGTTGTTTTTGAAACCTTGTCAAAGTTAGCTTGAGGGTTTGCGATGCCTAATTTTTCCATAGCAACAAGCATAGCATCCATGTGACCTGGGCTATTGATAGCTGGGATTAGTCCAATACCTTTGTTTTTAGCATACTGGATAAGCTCAGTGATTTCGGCTTGATTCAAAGTAGTTCCATTAGGATCATCGTAGTAAGATTTTGTTCCTTTGATGATGGCATTTTTTACATCGTCGCTTGCATAAGTCTTGCCGTTTGCTGAGATACTCATATCATCAAGTAAGAAGCGAAGTCCATCATTTCCAAGGAGGAGATGAAGGTCAGAGTATCCAAGTTCGCTGGCTTTGTCAACGATTCGTTTAAGTTGGTCTAGCGTGAAGTATTTACGACCAGCATCAATAGAGATAACCTTATTTTTAGTTAGTTTTTCAACTTCGCGTTTAGCATCTTCTTCTTTTTGAGCTTCTGGAGTGAAGGTCAAGTTAGCAACAGCTTCTTGGAGTTTTGCGATAGCTTGGTCAATGGTATCTTGTTCAGCACGGCTGAGGTTGCTATCAAGAGAGCGAATGGCTTTTTCAGCTTCTTTAACGGCTGCAATACTTTCTTCTGTGTAGCGAGTAAGATCTGTTGGAACTTCTTTCAGAGCTTGTTCAGCAGACTCGTAATCAGCAGCGAAATATTCAGCATTTGAGTTTGCGAATTGACGCATAAGCTTGAAGAGACGAGATGGAGAGTAGCGAGCAGATGGAGTATCAGCCCAAGCTGCTACCATACCACCAATAATAGGAACGTCAGCTCCTTCTGTTTTTGGTACAGAAGTGATCGGTGTGCTCTTAATGCCGTTCAATCCTTGATCAAGGTTGTACCAACCTTGTCCGTCAGCATTACGGCCGAGAACATAGTACCAAGCATCGTTAGTATTGAGGATTTCGTGTCCTTTTTCAGCTAGTAACTTAGAAGAAGCGACATCGTAACCACCCCAGCCACCAGTCCACATAGAGACGATGATGTCCTTGTCAAAAGTACCAAAAGTAGTGTCGCTATTATAGTAGATACCGTCGTTGAAGGCCATTGGTTTCAGACCGTGAGATTTGACGATACGAGCTAGGTCATTAGCATAGGCGATGAATTTGTCATAGCCTTTGTCTGGGAATCCATCTTCTGGATACCATTTATAGGCTTGAAGAACGCTCCATCCTTTGGCATTAGTAGCATCATTAGCGTACTCATCCAAACCGATGTTGAAGATTTCAGACTTACCAGCAAAGTAGCCTGCATACTTATCAATCAAAGCTTTTGTGAAGGCAACAGCTTTTTCATTGTCAAGGTCAACAGTACGTGCTGATTCTTTACCAAAATAGTTAAAGTTAGGCTTTTCAATACCTAGTTCTTTCATGGCATTAAGGATAGCGTCCATGTGGCCAGGACTGTTAACAGATGGGATAAGTCCAATACCTTTATCCTTAGCATAGTTAATCAAGTCGGTCATTTGACTTTCAGTTAGATGATTGCCGTTTGGATCGTTGTAGTAGGCGTTTGTTCCGTTTTCAACAGCGCGTTTGACATCGTCGCTCGCATAAGTCTTGTCTCCTACAGTTAGGGACATATCATCTAGCATAAAGCGCAAGCCGTCATTTCCGACTAGGAGATGAAGATCAGTATAGCCATAGTGTTTGGCTTTGTCGATGATTTCTTTCAGTTGTTCAGGAGAGAAGTATTTACGCCCTGCATCGATTGAAACGATTTTCTTTTTAGCTAGTTTTTCATTGACTTGAGCTGCTTTCTCTGTAGCGACTACAGGAGCTTCAACTTTAGCAACTTCTTTGTTTTCTGCCTTTTCTGGTTCTGGCTGCTTAGCTTCTTCAGTTACTTCTGGTTTTGTTGGAGTTTCTTCAGTTGCAACAGTTTTTTCTACGATAGGTGCAGGAGTAGCTTCAACTTTTGGTGCTTCAGTGTTTGTTACAGGTGTCACTGGAGCTGCAGGAGCTACGGCTTCTGGTGTAGGACTAGTTTCAAGTTTTTCTTCGCTGGCCTGTGGAGACGATTCTCCTGCGGCTTGGATAGTAGGTTGATTCTCTGTTGTAGTAGGTACGACTCCATCAGCGGCAACAGCTTGCGCATGAAAGGCAAAGCCGATCAAGACAGAAGCTGCTCCGATTGCGTATTTACGAATAGAGAAACGCTGTTTATTTTCTGGTTTCATTAAATAACCTCCTAATTTATTGTTTTGGTAGCGTTTTCACAAACTGATTCCATTGTATTATCTGAATCTAGTAAAGTCAAGTATTTTAATAAAATACCTATAAAAAATATAAGAAGTTATTTAATTTGAACTGCTTTTCAATCTTTACTCTGTTTTTAGTAAAATTTCTCCAAATTATAGTTTAAAGCCATTTGATATTTCCTACTAAAAGCTGGCGTGCTATAATGAAAAACAGAAAAGCCTGAAACAATTGTCTCAGACTTTTTAATGTTTAGTGATCGCGATCACATGAGATAAATTTAATCTTATAGAAATCAGAACGTTTGTATGTTTCAATGTATTCCAACACTTGGCCAGTTGACTCAAGTTTAGTTGTCTTGGTTTGGAGAACAGTTGGGAACTTAGCGTCGATTCCTAGGATAGAAGCAGCATGTTCTGGAGTTGGAAATACAATTTCATTGATTTCTTCAAAATGCTCGTCATTCATGTGAATGTGGTAGTCCAATTTGAAACGATTATAGATAGAACTATAGTATTCAAGATTTGGATAGTTTGCATTGATGTATTGTTCAGGGATATAAGATGTGTGGTAGATATAAGTAACACCGTTAGATTCACGGATACGTTCGATTTTGTAATAAAATTGATCGCCACGCAATCCCAATTTTTCTAAGTATTTAAGATCGTTACCGCGTTCAATGGAAAGAACAGTGACTTTATCGTCCTTGGTTTCAAAAATTTCTACATCAGAAAATTCTACGAGTTTGTGCTTGCGAGCGCGAGCCACAAAGGTTCCTTTTCCTTGTTGGCGGACAATATAACCGTCTTTAGCAAGGTCGTTTAAGGCGCGAACAACAGTGATCGAACTTACGTCATACATTGCAATCAATTCTGCTTCAGTGTAGAACTTGTCGCCACTTGCAAATTGACCTGAAATGATTTTGTTTTTCAATTCATCTTTGATATATTGATACTTTGGAATTGCCATATTTTCACCTCATATTTTCCTTCTCCATCTTCGATTTTACCATAAATAGTTTGAAAATGATAGTAAATAATGTAAAAAAATAAAATAATATTCTAAGTGATTGACTTACATATTATTTACGGTTATAAACTCATACATTTATGCTATCTAGATCGAAAATATTTAAGAAAAAAATTTTTTTTACAAGAATTTTAGAAAACAATTCAGTAAAAAAAAGAAAAATTTTAAATAATTTTCGAAAAATCTATTGACAAGATGGATTCATTAGTTTATCATTTAATATAACAACAAATGAAAGCGCAAACGAAAAAGTATGGGGTGGTAAAATGACAAGGTTTAAAATTGAGGATGATTTTTACCTAGATGGGAAACCATTCAAAATTTTATCTGGTGCCATTCATTATTTTAGAATTCCTGAAGAAGACTGGTATCATTCATTGTACAATCTCAAGGCTTTAGGTTTTAACACTGTTGAAACATATGTCGCTTGGAATTTACATGAGCCAACTGAAGGAAACTTCAATTTTGAAGGCAATCTTGATATTGAAAAATTTCTTCAGACAGCTCAGGACTTAGGCTTGTATGCTATTGTTCGACCATCTCCCTTTATCTGTGCAGAGTGGGAATTCGGTGGTTTACCAGCTTGGCTTTTAAATAAAGACATGCGAATCCGTTCCTCTGATCCAGCCTTTATAGAAATGGTAGGACGCTACTATGATCATTTACTTCCACGTCTTGTTTCAAGATTGTTGGATAATGGTGGTAACATCCTTATGATGCAGGTTGAAAATGAGTACGGTTCCTATGGTGAAGACAAGACATACTTGCGTGAGATTCGCCGATTGATGGAAGAACGTTCAGTTACTTGTCCGCTCTTTACATCTGATGGACCATGGAGAGCTACTTTGAAAGCTGGAACCTTGATTGAAGATGATCTCTTTGTAACAGGGAACTTTGGCTCGAAAGCTAACTTCAACTTCTCGCAAATGCAAGAGTTCTTTGATGAGTATGGTAAGAAATGGCCACTCATGTGTATGGAATTCTGGGATGGATGGTTTAATCGTTGGAGAGAGCCAGTCATCACGCGTGATGCAGAAGAGTTGGCAGAAGCTGTTCACGAGGTTCTAGAGCAAGGCTCTATCAACCTTTACATGTTCCACGGTGGAACTAACTTTGGTTTTATGAATGGTTGTTCAGCTCGAGGAACCATCGATTTACCACAAGTAACATCTTATGATTATGACGCTCTTCTTGATGAAGCTGGAAATCCAACTGCTAAATACATGGCAGTTAAGGAAATGATGGCGACTTACTATCCTGAGTATCCACAATTAGAACCGCTTTACAAAGAGAGCATGGAAGTTGAAAACATTCCACTGGTCGAGAAAGTTTCTCTCTTTGAAACCTTGGATAGCCTAACAAGTCCAACTGAAAGTCTCTATCCTAAGAAAATGGAAGAGTTGGGACAAAGCTACGGCTATCTACTCTATCGTACAGAAGCTAGTTGGGATGCAGAAGAAGAACGTATCCGTATCATTGACGGTCGAGACAGAGCTCAGCTATTTGTAGATGGTAAATGGGTTGCAACTCAATACCAGACAGAAATTGGTGAGGACATCTTCTATCAAGGAGAAAAGAAAGCGCTCTCTCGTTTTGATGTCCTGGTAGAAAATATGGGGCGTGTCAATTACGGGCATAAGTTCCTAGCAGATACACAACGAAAAGGGATTCGTACAGGTGTCTGCAAAGATCTACACTTCATGTTGAACTGGGAACACTATCCGCTTCCACTAGATAATCCTGAAAAGATTGATTTCTCAAAAGGATGGACAGAAGGACAACCTGCCTTTTACGCCTATGACTTTGAAGTTGAGGCTCCGAAGGACACCTACTTAGAACTATCTGAGTTTGGTAAAGGGATTGCCTATGTCAATGGCCATCATCTCGGACGTTTCTGGAATGTTGGTCCAACCTTATCGCTTTATATTCCGCACAGCTATCTCAAAGAAGGTGCTAACCGCATCATTATCTTTGAAACTGAAGGGGAATATGAAGATCACATACACTTAACTCGTAAACCTACACTAAAACATATAAAGGGGGAAAATTTATGACAATTGTAGGATGCCGTATCGATGGACGTTTGATCCACGGACAAGTAGCAAACCTTTGGTCTGCTAAACTTAATGTTTCACGTATCATGGTCGTTGACAATGAAGTTGTTAACAACGATGTTGAAAAGAGCGGGTTGAAACTTGCAACACCACCAGGTGTAAAACTTAGTATTTTGCCAGTTGAAAAAGCTGCAGCCAATATCCTTGCTGGAAAATATGATAGCCAACGTTTGTTTATCGTTGCTCGTAAACCAGACCGCTTCCTTGGATTAGTGGAAGCAGGGGTACCGCTTGAAGCAGTCAATGTTGGTAATATGTCTCAAACACCAGAAACACGTTCTATTACACGTTCAATCAACGTTGTAGATAAAGACGTAGAAGATTTCCACAAATTGGCGGAAAAAGGTGTTAAACTTACTGCTCAAATGGTTCCAAATGATCCAGTTTCAGACTTTTTGAGCTTATTAAAATAGGAAAAAATTTTTAGGAGGTCATTGTTATGATACAATGGTGGCAAATTTTACTTCTCACTCTGTACTCAGCTTATCAAATCTGTGATGAGTTGACGATCGTTTCTTCTGCAGGTTCCCCTGTATTCGCTGGTTTCATTACTGGTTTGATCATGGGAGATTTGACAACTGGTTTGTTTATCGGTGGTAGCTTGCAGTTGTTTGTCCTTGGGGTAGGTACCTTCGGTGGTGCTTCTCGTATCGACGCAACTTCTGGTGCGGTTCTTGCGACAGCTTTCTCAGTTTCACAAGGTATCGAAACAGATCTTGCGATCACTACAATCGCTGTACCAGTAGCGGCACTTTTGACTTACTTCGACGTACTTGGTCGTATGACTACTACATTCTTCGCACACCGTATTGATGCTGCGATCGAACGCTTTGACTATAAAGCTATCGAACGTAACTACCTTCTTGGTGCGCTTCCATGGGCTGCTTCTCGTGCCCTTCCAGTATTCTTCGCGCTTGCTTTCGGTGGAGAATTCGTACAAGGTGTTGTAAACCTTGTTAAAGAATACCAATGGGTTGCAGACGGTTTGACTCTTGCAGGTCGTATGCTTCCAGGTCTTGGATTCGCTATCTTGCTTCGTTACCTTCCAGTTAAACGTAACCTTCACTACCTTGCTATGGGATTCGGTTTGACAGCTATGTTGACTGTACTTTACTCATACGTAACAGGTCTTGGTGGAGCAGTTGCTGGTCTCATTGGCACTCTTCCTGCTGACGTTGCTGAAAAAATTGGCTTTGCCAACAACTTCAAAGGTTTGTCTATGATCGGTGTCTCTATCGTAGGTATCTTCCTTGCAGTTGTTCACTTCAAGAACAGCCAGAAAGTTGCTGTAGCAGCACCTTCTACACCATCAGAAAGTGGGGAAATTGAAGATGACGAATTCTAATTACAAATTAACAAAAGAAGATTTTAATCAAATTAACAAACGTAGCTTGTTCACTTTCCAATTGGGATGGAACTACGAACGTATGCAAGCATCAGGTTACCTTTACATGATCTTGCCACAATTGCGTAAAATGTATGGAGATGGAACTCCTGAGTTGAAAGAAATGATGAAAGTTCATACTCAATTCTTCAACACTTCACCATTCTTCCACACAATCATCGCTGGTTTTGACCTTGCCATGGAAGAAAAAGATGGCGTTGGTTCAAAAGATGCGGTTAATGGTATCAAGACAGGTTTGATGGGACCATTCGCTCCTCTTGGAGATACTATCTTTGGTTCACTTGTTCCTGCTATCATGGGATCTATCGCTGCAACAATGGCTATCGCTGGTCAACCTTGGGGTATCTTCCTTTGGATCGCAGTTGCAGTAGCGTATGACATCTTCCGTTGGAAACAGTTGGAATTTGCCTACAAAGAAGGGGTTAACCTTATCAACAACATGCAAAGTACTTTGACAGCTTTGATTGAAGCTGCATCTGTACTTGGTGTGTTCATGATGGGTGCTCTTGTAGCAACAATGATCAACTTTGAAATTTCATACAAATTGCCAATCGGTGAAAAGATGATTGACTTCCAAGACATCTTGAACTCAATCTTCCCACGCTTGCTTCCAGCAATCTTCACAGCATTCATCTTCTGGTTGCTTGGTAAGAAAGGTATGAACTCAACTAAAGCAATCGGTATCATCATTGCTCTTGCAGTTGGACTTTCATTCATCGGTAAATTTGTACTTGGAATGGGCGCATAATTTATGACTAGATCATTGATTTTAGTGAGTCACGGTCGTTTCTGTGAAGAACTTAAAGGTAGTACAGAAATGATTATGGGTCCACAAGACAACATCCATGCGGTAGCTCTTCTTCCAGAAGATGGGCCAGAAGAATTTACTGCAAAATTTGAAGCTGCTGTTGAAGGGTTGGATGATTTCCTAGTCTTTGCGGATCTTCTTGGTGGAACTCCATGTAACGTGGTGAGCCGTTTGATTATGGAAGGTCGTGACATTGAACTTTATGCAGGAATGAACCTTCCAATGGTCATTGAGTTTATCAATGCAAGCCTAACAGGCGCTGATGCAGATTATAAAAATCGTGCTTCAGAGAGCATTGTCAAAGTTAATGATTTATTGGCAAGCTTCGACGACGATGAAGATGAATAATACTCTTCAAAAATCAAATTCAAACCACGTCAGCTTCGCCTTGCCGTACTTGAGTACAGCCTTCGGCTAGCTTCCTAGTTTGCTCTTTGATTTTCATTGAGTATAAGATGTGATTGCGTTAAAACGTTAAATCATCTTATAAAAAATATACATGGGAATGGGAGCGGCTCCCATTCCCATGTTTTCAATCATGAAACAATATTAGATTAGAGGTTTTCAATGCTAGATTATACAAAAGAAGATTTGCTTGAGTTGGGAGCAGAAATCACAACTCGCGAAATTTACCAACAACCAGACGTTTGGAAAGAAGCTTTTGAAGCTTATCAAGCACGACGTGATGAAATTGCAGCCTTCTTACAAGGAATTGCTGACAAACATGACTACATCAAAGTTATCCTGACTGGTGCTGGAACTTCTGCTTATGTAGGTGATACTCTGGTTCCTTACTTTAAAGAAGTTTATGATGAACGTAAATGGAATTTCAATGCTATCGCGACAACTGATATTGTAGCAAACCCACAAACTTATTTGAAAAAAGATGTGGCAACTGTTTTGGTATCATTCGCGCGTAGCGGGAACTCACCTGAGAGTGTGGCAACAGTTGACTTGGCCAAGGCTTTGGTTGATGAGCTTTATCAAGTGACCATCACATGTGCAGCTGAAGGGAAATTGGCTCTCCAAGCGCATGGTGATGACCGCAACCTCTTGCTCTTGCAACCAGCTGCTTCTAACGATGCTGGCTTTGCTATGACTTCAAGCTTCACTTCAATGATGTTGACCGCACTCTTGGTATTTGATCCAACAGACTTTGCTGTTAAAGCTGAACGTTTCGACGTGCTATCTAGTTTAGCTCGCAAAGTTCTTGACAATGTGGCAGATGTCAAAGAGTTGGTTGACCTAGACTTTAACCGAGTGATTTATCTAGGTGCGGGCCCATTCTTCGGACTTGCTCACGAAGCCCAGCTTAAAATTTTGGAATTGACTGCTGGTCAAGTCGCGACTATGTATGAAAGTCCAGTTGGCTTCCGTCACGGTCCAAAATCTCTTATCAACGAAGATACAGTCGTTTTGGTATTTGGTACTACAACAGATTACACTCGTAAGTATGACTTAGACTTGGTTCGCGAAGTTGCTGGCGACCAAATTGCTCGTCGAGTTGTTCTCTTGAGTGATCAAGCCTTTGGACTTGAAAATGTGAAGGAAGTAGCACTTGGATGCGGTGGGGTTCTGAATGATGTTTACCGTGTCTTCCCTTACATCGTTTATGGTCAGTTATTTGCTCTCTTGACTTCACTTAAAGTTGGTAACAGACCAGATACACCATCACCTACAGGTACAGTTAACCGTGTCGTTCAAGGTGTCATTATTCACGAGTTTGAAAAATAAGGAGTTATTTATGAGTAAATTAACATTAAGCCCAAATAAACATGCCTGCATGCAAAAACTCTCAGACGAGAATGGTATCATCTCAGCTCTTGCTTTTGACCAACGTGGTGCTTTGAAACGCCTCATGGCTCAATACCAAACAGAAGAGCCAACAGTAGCTCAAATGGAAGAACTTAAAGTCTTGGTAGCGGATGAATTGACAAAATACGCTTCATCTATGCTTCTTGACCCTGAGTACGGACTTCCAGCTACAAAAGCTCTTGATCCAAAAGCTGGTCTTCTCCTTGCTTATGAAAAAACTGGATACGACACAACAAGTACAAAACGTTTGCCAGACTGCTTGGATGTTTGGTCTGCAAAACGTATCAAAGAACAAGGTGCAGATGCTGTTAAGTTCTTGCTTTACTATGACGTAGATAGCTCTGACGAACTTAACCAACAAAAACAAGCTTACATCGAACGTATCGGTTCTGAGTGTGTGGCTGAAGATATTCCATTCTTCCTTGAAATCCTTGCCTATGATGAAAAAATTGCTGACGCAGGTTCTGCTGAATACGCTAAAGTAAAACCACACAAGGTTATCGGCGCTATGAAAGTCTTCTCAGATCCACGTTTCAACATCGATGTCTTGAAAGTAGAAGTTCCAGTTAACGTGAAATACGTTGAAGGTTTTGGTGATGGCGAAATCGTTCATACACGTGAAGAAGCAGCTGCTTTCTTCAAAGCGCAAGACGAAGCAACTAACCTTCCATACATCTACTTGAGTGCAGGTGTATCCGCTAAACTCTTCCAAAAAACTCTTGTCTTTGCCCATGAATCAGGCGCAAACTTCAATGGTGTTCTTTGTGGACGTGCTACATGGGCAGGATCAGTTGAAGCTTACATCAAAGATGGTGAAGCAGCAGCTCGCGAATGGCTTCGTACAACTGGATTTGAAAACATTGATGAACTCAATAAAGTACTTCAAACAACAGCTACTTCATGGACTGAACGTGTAGAAGCATAGATCAGAAATAGAAGAAACGACTTTTGTTAATAAAATATCTATGGTTTCTTGACAAAGGTGTTTGTAAATCATACAATAAAACCATAGAGAGCGAATGCGCTTTCTATGGTTTGTTTACTTAGTTGAAATAGAAAAAGGAGAGAAGGATGAAAGCATACACAGAACGTGTATTTGGGAAAGTTGATGGCAAAGATGTCCTCGCTTACCGTTTTGAAACGGAGGCAGGCTACCAACTGGAAATTATGACCTATGGAGCAACAATTCTACGCTATGTAACTCCAGATAAGGCTGGCAATTTTGCCAATGTTATCCTAGGTTTTGACGATTTCGAAAGCTATGTGGGAAATAGCCCTAAACATGGAGCAAGTGTAGGTCCAGTTGCGGGTCGTATCGCAGGTGCAACATTTGAACTCAATGGGAAGACCTATGAACTCGAAGTCAACAACGCAAGCAACTGTAATCACAGTGGCTCAACTGGTTGGGATTCTAGCTTGTTTGAGCTAGTCGAAGTGAATGATCATGGTTTGACTCTTTACACAGAAAGAACAGATGGGACTGGAGGTTTCCCTGGAAATCTTAAGATTTGGATTAGCTACAACTTGGAAGAAAGTGGTGCCTACGAAGTTAGTTACAAGGTAACGACAGACCAGGATACCTTGGTCAATCCAACCAACCACAGCTATTTCAACTTGTCTGGTGATTTCACTCAGACGATTGACCGTCATGTCTTCCAATTAAACACAGAAGGTATCTATCCAATCGCTCCTGACGGTGTTCCAGCTAAAACCCCAGATGCTAATCGTGATGTGGTCAAACATATCTATAATGGTGCCTTGTTGAAAGATATCTTTGCAGAAGAAGATGAGCAAATCCAACTCGTATCTGGTTTGGACCATCCATTTGCTCTTCCTGCAGGACATGACAATGCTGGATTCCTCTATGACCAAGGTTCAGGTCGCTTCTTGCTCTTCAAGACAGAGGCTCCTTGCTTTGTGGTCTACACAGCAAACTTTGTGGATGAGAGTGTCATTATCGCTGGTCAGCCAATGATTCAGCACAATGGGATTGCTCTAGAAGCGCAAGCTTTACCAGATGCTATTCATAGTGACCTTAAAGACCAAGTCATTCTCAAAGCAGGTGAAACTTTCACCAGCAAAACTCGTTACGAACTTGTTGTGAAATAATGATTGTTTTCTGAGTAAACCTAGACTTTAACCGTTAGTTATTTACTAGCTGTTAGAATCTAGGTTTTTTGATTCTTGAAAAATAAGGAAATAATCTCAAGTTTAGAAGATAATTCTATATATCAAATATTTTTACTGAATAAAGATGATTGACTTATATTGATAGTTGAATGCGTCAATAATATCTAATAGATATATTTATATGATAGCTCTTTTGCTAAAAATAAGGTATAATTAAAATGGAATAAATCTAGGCTTTTGACTAAAAAATACTAGATTTTTATAAAGATTTTTGGAAAAAAACTCTCTATAGAGACTCGTGTTCTTGGTCGAAGTTATAAGGGGAAGATTAGCAATGGTATCAGTATCTGGAAAATTCTGTATATTTTCACATAAAAATAAGCAACATCAGCGCTTTTTTCAACTGTTACCCGATGGTCAAATCAAGGATATTGGTGGAACCGGTCATGATAATGAGCGGTTTTGGCATATGCAGGAGAATAAAATTCAACTATTTTCTAGCTCGAAAGAATTGACGGCGATTTTTGACTGTTGCTATGAGGAAGTCGGCTATTCCTATTGGGAAGGTTTGCATCAGGGAACGATTCCTCTGGAAATTCGTGTCTATGATTCGCGTTCGGATCTGTTTGATTACCTTACGAAATTTACTAGTCGCTATTTGATTGACTACGGGGCCTTAACAGTGGGCAATCATACTTATGGTATTCCTCAATTAGTTGACTATGACCATGGAGGACAGGTCATTATTGGTGATTATTGTTCTATTGGACAAAATGTTCAATTTGTAACAGCAAATCATGATGTGGAATTGATTACTACTTATCCATTTAAGAGTTTGGAGTTGTTTTACACAGACAAGCCCCTGGATATGACGGATGACCACATATTGAAGAATCCTACTCGTGTTGGAAATGATGTTTGGATTGGAAACAATGTTCAGATTATGGCAGGGGTAACTATTGGAGATGGAGCGGTGATAGCAACAGGTGCTGTAGTGACTAAAGATGTGGAACCCTATGCTATTGTTGGAGGAAATCCTGCTAAGCTTATTCGTTATCGCATAGCAGATTCTACTGCCCGTAAGCAAATGCAAGAAATTGCCTGGTGGAACTGGTCAGAGGAATTGATTGCTGAGAGGCTGGACAAAATCATGAGTAAAGATATTTCAGCTTTCATCAAAGAATTTCTTCCACAAACTAGAGAAAGCTAGTAGTGAGTTGGCAATCTATTGGAGAGTTGTTTCCCCCTAATTTAAGAAAAGTACAAATAGAAATATAAAAAAATGACAGAAAAAATTAGTGTAATTGTACCCGTATATAACGTTGAAAAATACCTGAGACAATGTCTGGATAGCATTCTAAGACAAACCTATCAAAATCTAGAGATCCTGATCATCAATGATGGCTCAACTGATGGAAGTGATGCGATTTGTCGAGAATATCTTGAAAAAGATGCACGAATTTCCTATCATATTAAGGAAAATTCTGGTATTTCTGGCACAAGAAATGTTGGACTACAACTGGCATCTGGTGAATATGTGACCTTTGTAAATCCTGCAGATTGGTTAGAGAAAAATTACCTTGAAGAACTTTATGCTAGCTTAAAAGTTCATGATGCAGACATTTCTATAGCTAACTATTCTCTCTTTAAGGAATCAGAGAAGATTTTCTATTTTTATATAGGTGAGACTGATTATTATGAGCGTCTCTATTCGCCTTATCAGCTTTTAGATGAGCTTTATGAAACAAGATTTAACAAACATATTGCTTTAACATCTGCTTGGGGAAAACTCTATAAGCGTTCCATTTTGGAATCCTTACTTTTTTCAAATAATCGAGTTGAGAGAGATGGACTTTTTAATTTTAAAGCCTATCTTATGAGTCAAAGAGTAGTATATCTCAACAAAGCTCTCTATACTTGCCGTGAATATTCTGGAAGAGCTCTTGAGGAAAGGACGGAAGATAGGATATCGGATTTGATAGATAGTATGGAAGAACGACTAGTATTTTTAGCTAGCAAGGCTTATCCATTAGAGAAACATATAAAAGCCTATCGTACCACCTTAGAGTCTATCTTGGCAAACCTTGAGAATCAAGGCCTGAAGGATAAAGATGTTTATGCTCGTGTTCAGGAAAAATTACAGTTTTTAAAAACTAGACCACAAGCCTACAGTGAACAGAAACAAGCCATTGTACTTGCAGCTAATTATCCTTATGTTGATCAAGTGCTAGCAACCATTAAATCGGTTCTCTATCATCATAGAAATATTCGTTTCTATCTGATTAACGGTGATTTTCCACAGGAGTGGTTTACGGGAATCAATCGACATTTACAAGGTCTGGATAGTGAAATTATCAACTGCCGAGTCAGTATGGAGCAGATTCAACAGTACAAGACGGATATCTCCTATACAGTTTTCCTTCGCTATTTTATTTCTGATTTTGTTAAGGAGGACCGTGTCATATACATGGACTGTGATATGGTGGTAACAGGACCTCTAGATGAGCTCTATTCACTTGATTTAGAAGGTCATCCTATCGCGGCAGTTAGAGACTACGGAGGACGTGTTTTTTATAATCGTGAGATCTTTAATGCAGGATTTTTAGTCATTGATAATGCTTATTGGAAGGTACATCAAATGAGTCAATATCTGATTGAGATGACGAATAAATGGCATGATAAGGTAGATCAGGCAGACCAATCTATTCTCAATATGGTATTTGAAAATAATTGGTTGGAATTGCCTTTTGATTTTAATCATGTGGTACTTCATAGTCATTTTACAAACTACCAGATCCCAAATGGGCAGTCTTATCCTAAGGTTATCCATTATTTATCTCACAGAAAGCCTTGGTTTCCACTAGCCGCACAAACCTATCGTGATGTTTGGTGGTTTTATGCTCAATTAGATTGGTCAGAAGTATCAGAGAATATTGGTTTAGAGCCTCTTCGTGAGACGATGATTTATCCTAATGGCAGACCTTTTACCTGCCTCATTTACACAAGCATGGCAGAGATTCCACATTTGGAAGACTTCATTCGAGCACTTCCGCAAGTAAACTTTAAAATAGCAGCTCGTGTGCACGTAGCAGACAGTTTAGCAAGATTGATAAGGTATTCTAATGTAACAGTTTATTCTGGAATTAGTGAATTGCATGGACTAGATGATGAATTGGTTATGACAAGCAATGTTCTATTAGATATCAATCCAGGGGAAAAAACAATTGAAATTCTGGATCGTTTTAGTCAGGATCATAAACCAATCTTGGCATTCCAAGACTTAAAATCAACTGAGCATGGCCAACGACTTTTTGAAAGAGAGAACTGGCAAGAGCTAGCAAGGGCTATTGATAAGATTAGAAAAGGAGAGGATTAGAGATGGTGGACTTTCATAAAGCAGGTGAGTATCAATATATATCTATTTCTCCTACAGCTCAGGTTGAATTGGGACAAGATGTTACTTTACGCTCATTTGTATGTTTAGAAGTGGGGAGTGAAGCAACTTTCAAACTAGGAAATCGCGTCTTTTTCAATAATCATTGTAGTATACGTTGTGAACATCATATCGAGATTGGGAAAGATACCATGTTTGGAGATGGTGTGCGTATTTTTGATCATAATCACCAGTATTCTAATTATCATATTGAAAAAATTAGTTTTAATAAAGGGCCAGTTATCATTGGTAAAAACTGCTGGATTGGCTCTAATGTTGTCATTCTTAAAGGGGTAACAATTGGTGATAATGTTATCATCGGTGCAGGAGCAGTTATCCATAAGGATATTCCAAGTAATTCAATCGTAGTCAGTAAGGAAGAGTTGGTGATAAAGGAACGTCCCCAGTTGGATTACCATGTGTTTACGTTAACGGCTTCGGATACCCTAGAAAATCTAACATATCTTGTGGAACATTTGCCTGAGGTGGCCTTTCATATTGCAGCAAAAACAAATGTTTCGGATCGTTTAGAGGCCTTTAATGCTTATGACAACGTCACTCTTTATACAAATGTTCACCATGGTGACATTATCGAAGATTTATTGGAAAAAGCAGATATTTACTTAGATATCAATCACTGGGGACAGGTTGATGAGATTGTCGATCGTGCCATTGCTAAGGGAAAAACTGTGCTGGCCTTTGATAATGTAGCCCATCGAGCAGAACTCCGTGATAAAGTGTTTTCTCATGAAGAACCTCAAAAAATGGTAGATGAGATTCGACAAATTTTACAGGTAAATAGAGAAGAAAATGAACGTTAGACAAAAGGAATTGAAAAATGAGGAAAGCAATCGTACTTGGAGCAGATAATGGATATATGGATAAGGTAGAAACTACTATCAAGTCTGTTTGTGCTCATAACGATAATATAAAATTTTATGTCTTTAATGACGATCTACCTTCGGAATGGTTTCGTATTATGAATCAGCGATTGAAAGCTATTCATTCAGAAATTGTAAATGTAAAGATTTCTGACCACACCCTTAAAAACTACCGTTTGGCGATTAGTTATCTTTCGTACGCAGCTTATTTCCGCTATTTTATAGGAGAATTTGTTGAGGAAGATCGAGCGATTTATCTTGATTCCGATAACGATAGTAACAGGTTGCTTGGATGATTTATTTGCAATCGATTTGGAAGACTATTGGTTGGCAGGAGTAGCAGATTACTTTGACGGAGCCTATACAGGTGGTTTTAACTCAGGTATGATGGTGATTCCTGTTAAAAAGTGGAAGGATAATGATGTATCCACTCAGCTATTACAATTAACAGAACAACATCATCAAACAGTTTTTGGAGATCAAGGGATCTTAAATATCTTGTTCAAGGATAAGTGGAAAAAACTAGGACGCATTTATAATTTTATGGTTGGAATGGACACCTTGGCTCAAGTTGTCAATGACCAATCTTGGTATCAGTCTGCTCTTCCAGATGGTGTTTTTCCTGTAATTATTCACTATACAGGAGAGAAGCCTTGGTATCATCTATCAAAGAATCGTTATCGATCTACGTGGTGGTTTTATAATAGTGTTGACTGGTCAGATATTCTCTTGAGAAAGAACCCAATAAAATCTCAAAAAGCAGGGGATTTTAACACTCTGATTGAACCTCCTCGCTTTCATACTGCAATTTTTACAAATTCATGTGAATTGGAGCAGATTGAAAAACTGTTAACAGAGTTTCCGCAGATACATTTTTCAATCCTTGCCCATACTTCATTTGCTTCATCAGTTATTGATTTGCAACGTTTTACCAATGTATCTGTGTACCCTGGTTTTATTCCTTTCAATTTCGATGAGGTGATGAATAAGCTAGATTTTTATTTGGATATCAATAATGGAAATCAGATTGCTGACATTATCCATAAAGTACATGCATTAGGGAAACCAATTTATTCATTTGATGTTACCAATCATGATGACAGCGGACAGAATAAAGTGTATGCAGTTTCTGAAGTGATGCAAATGATTGAAGATATTAGAAGCCATCTAGCTACAATAGAAAGAAATTAGAAAAATGCATAAAATAATTGCTATGGGAGCCGATAATGGCTACATGAGTAAGGTAGAGACAACGATTAAATCAATAGCTGCCTTTAATGATCAATTCAAGATTTATATATTTAATGATGATCTGCCGTCTGAGTGGTTTCGTGTCATGAATCAGCGGTTAAAGCCCCTTGATTCGGAAGTTATTAATGTAAAGATTTCTGACAATCATCTCCGAAAATATAATTTACCAACGGCGCATTTATCATACGCAGCTTATTTTCGCTTTTTTATTCCAGACATACTGAAGGAAGATAAGGTTTTATATCTTGATTCGGATATTATTGTTAATGGAGATTTAACACCCCTTTTTGCAATAGATCTAGGTGATAGCCCAGTCGCAGCAGTTAGAGATGAATTGCAGCAAACAAATTTCAATTCAGGAGTTTTATTGATAAATAATGCCCATTGGAGAGAGCATGCGATTTCAACAAAATTGTTTGAATTAGCGGATCAGTACCATGAGGTTGAGTTTGGTGATCAAGGAATTTTAAATCGATTTTTTGTAGGGCAATGGAAAGAGCTAGATGTCAATTACAATTTTATGGTTGGAATGGATACTATTGCGACACGTTTTCAAAAAGATGGATGGTATGTAAAAGCGAATCAATATGAGTCAGCGGTTTCTGTTATTCATTATACAGACGGGAAACCATGGTCAGCTATATATAAGAATCGCTTGGGAGATAGATGGTGGTTCTTCTATGCTTTAGATTGGTCAGATATTATCTTGCGGAAAGAGATTATCAGACATGGTTTAGAGGAGCTTACAGAAAAAGAAAAATATCATACTGCAATCTTTACAAATGCTTGCGAGATGGAGCACTTGGAGTTTTTGATAAAAGCACTACCTAATGTTCATTTTCATATTTTGGCTCATACTAGTTTTGCTTCTCAAGTGGTCGATTTACAACGATATTTAAATGTGTCCATTTACCCACAGTTCAATCCTTATAATTTTGAAAATGTTCTTAGTAAAATCGATTTTTATTTAGATATCAATCATTTTAATGAAATTATGAATATCACTCAGGAAATTCATAATTTAGGGAAACCGATCTTTGCTTTTGATAATACCAGTAAGGATCAAACGGGAGAAAGTCAGATTTTTTCTTCGCAAGCTCCTGAAACGATGGTAGTGGCGATAAAAGCTTACCTCAATTCGTTAGATAAATGAGATATTTTTAGTAGATAATCTAATCATCCGCTAGTTCACTTCTTTTATGGAGTCCATGCTTTGATGCTTGTGATTAGAGTTTAGTTTGGAGTTAAAGAATGCTTTACACTTTTAATCTTATGGTTGGTTTAGAACCAAATGGTGTAGATGTTGCTCAAGCATATCGTGGGAAGGTTTTTCGCGACTTGGGCCTCCCTGCCTGTTTTGTTTTTACACAAGTCCCTCCTCGATTTAAATGGGACTATTACCTATCTTTGGGTCATCTTGAGGAAGAAATCCTGTTAGCACATATGTTGTTGACAGATCAGCGTGATATGAGCTTGGGAATCCGTATAGATGATATGAAACAGCTCTTACATTTGACTGCTGAATATAAGGAAAATAATTGTGAATTGATTTTTCAGGAACAAGATGGTATCATTACCATTCTGCATAAAAATAGTCTAAAACCGGATTATGTGGATTATGTAGATTATTATGCATTTGGTCGTTTACTTCGTAGAGAACATTATGGTAAGAAAAAACTGTTCACAGAATTTTTCACAGCAGTGGATGCTGGATTTGGTCTAGTAGCTAGAGTTGTTCGCCGACTGTTTCATAATAGAGATGGTTCAGTAGCCTTTGAAGAGATTAAGAAAGAACCAGGTGAGGATACTGAAGCAGTTTATCGGTGCGGAGCAGAATGGTTCTATAGTGAGTCTGAATTTTTAGAGCGAGTCTTATCAGAGTTGCAGTTTAGTAAAGAGGATCATGTATTTCTTGATCGTATAGGGGGTCTTCCCTTTACATCCCCTCTTTTACGTTTAAAAGGTGAAGCGAAAGTATCCTGTGTTGTGCACTCTATCCATTATTGGGGAGATCAGATTAATTCTGAATATTATTACCTCTTTCAATATGCCGAAGAATTTGATGGTATTTTAGTATCAACGCAAGCACAGAAGGATGAATTGGAAAAACATTTAGCATTACTAGGAAAAACTGGTCAAGTTCGCGTTCTTCCAGTAGCTGCCCTATACCAGTTGCAACTAGCTGATGAACGAAAACCATATTCTGTGATGCTCGCCGCTCGATTTGTACGTCGAAAACGATTAGACCTAGCAATTAAAGCAATCGTTGCTTTTCATGAAATTTGTCCAGACGTCAACTTAGACATATATGGTCAAGGGATGCTGTGGCAGGATATTGAAGCAGAGATTGCCAATCTAGGAGCGCAAGATTATATTCAACTTAAGGGGCATCAGACAATTAAGAATCGCTTCAAAGAGTATGAGCTTTACCTGGCTACCTCGGAATGGGAAACTTTTGGTATAACTTTGTTAGAAGCAATTGGTTCTGGACAAGCTCTTGTTGGTCTAGATGTACCATATGGAAATCAGACCTTTATTCAGGAGGGTAAAAATGGTTATTTAGTTCCTTTTGATGCTCGTTCGGATGAGGAAATTGTGGTTGATTTAACAAAAGCTTTAGAGAAAGCCTTCAAACAAATCAAACAGTTCAGGGAAGGCTCTTATCGCTTGGCTGAAGAATATTTATCAGACTGCATAACAAAACAATGGTATGAATTGTTGACTAGAGAATGGGAATAAAAAAAGAAATGATGTATTATTATCTGACGAGGGAATGGTCTTCAGATGACGATCGCCTAAAAAAAGATTTAGAACTTATGGGGATGGAACTGAAACTATTAACGATTAACAATATTTTTACTAGTTTTTTTTCTAATCATGAAAATTCAAGTCCCTTACACATGACCCAACTTCCCTTACCTCGATTTTGGGAGGTTCTTTCTTCAGGAGATATCATAGCGGAAGGAAATAAAAAAGGGAAGATTTACTGCTATCCTCAGTGGCCACAAATGGTGGAGGTAGTCGAATGGTATGATAACAAAGGTGTTTGTTGTGCAAGAGATCATTACGATTTATCGGGAACTTGTTTTCATAGAGAAATTTGGAGTGGTGGAAAAAAAGAGATAGACATTTATGGTCAGGAAAATCAAGAGCAACTCTATCTTTTTTCATCTCATGATCGTGCACTTTATCGAGAAGCAAATGGTCGGGAACAGGGCTTTTCTTCAATTGATGAAGCAAGAAAACTGATTTTAGATAAACAATTATCTACAGGTGATTGTTTAGTATTATCAGATATAAGCTTACTTAGGGATATGCCTAACCTCTCATCTAATCAGTTAGTATTTTATATGAGAGAAGAGTTATCCGCGAAAGATATTTCATATCTAAAAGAGCGTTGTGGGAAATTACTGACCCGAGATTTGAAATTAAAGACAGACAATATGAATCTTCCCCTGATTTATCTGCCAACGTTTCTTGGTGCCTTTAGGGAGTTTCGTCCGCATATTTTAATTTTGACAGATACGCAAGAACTAGAGCAAATTGAAGTCCTTGTATCTGCCCTACCAGATTTTGAATTTCATATTGCTGCTTTAACAGTAATGGGAGGGCGCCTGCTAGATCTGGATTGTCATGCAAATGTTCATCTCTACCCAGGTCTGTCTAGAGAGATATATGAGAAACTTTTACAAACGTGTAGCATTTATCTGGATATTTCTCATGCGCAGGAAATACTTGATGGCAACCGTGCAGCTCTTGAAAATGGCATGATCCTTTATGCTTTTAAGGAAACGTGCCACCAGCCAGAGTTTTATGCCACTGACCATGTGTTTCCAAGGGATTGTATCGCAGATATGATTGACGAACTATCCCAACTTGCAAATCCAGAAAAATATCAATCTGCTTATGATAAACAAAAGATGAATCCGTACTTAGTGACCAGGGAAGAATTGAAGTTACTTCTTTAAATGACGAATAAATAAGGGAAGTATCGTGAATTCCAAATATGTTTATGGCATCTATTGTTATACTGGGGATAATATAGAAGAATAGTACTAAATAAAATCTAGATCTTGTCCGATATGTATTCGTAGGGTTCAAGTTTACTTTATTCGTTTAAAAATAAATAAGTATTTAATAGATAGGATAATTGAGAAAAGAAAAGGAGAATGGGGTAGTGAGAAGGGCAATCGTACTTGCAGGTGATAATGGTTATATGGAGAAGTTAGAAGTTGCCATAAAATCTATTGTTGCAACAAACAGTCATATTAATTTTTATGTTATCAATGATAATCTTCCTCAGGAGTGGTTCTGGTTGATGAATAATCGCTTAGAGTCTGTTCAGTCAGAAATTCAGAATGTTAAAATTTCTTCCGATCAGATAAAGGGCTATTCCTTGCCTATGGATCATCTTTCTTATGCAACTTTTTATCGCTATTTTATTGGTGAAGTAGTCGCAGAGAATCGAGCTCTTTATATAGATGCAGATATCGTTGTTACAGGCGATTTAACTCCTCTCTTTGAGATGGATTTAGAAGGATATGCTTTAGCAGCTGTAACTGATGGTTTAGATGTGAATAAATTCAATGCAGGTGTTTTACTGATTGATACTGCTCTTTGGAGAGAAGAAAATGTCTGTCAGCAACTATTGGAGTTAACCAATCGTTATCATGAGGAAGAATTTGGTGATCAAGGGATCTTAAATCGACATTTTAAAGGACGCTGGAAAAAATTACCAGAAAAATATAATGTGATGGTTGGTATGGATACCTTTGCTCATACTTTTAATGCTTTTGAGTGGTATGATCGAGCGAATCAGTTAGAAAAGGAAGCGGTTATCATTCATTATGCAGGAGATAAGCCATGGAATCAGTGGAATTTGAATCGTTGTCGCGATATTTGGTGGTTCTATTATGGATTAGAATGGTCTGAAGTCTTACTTAGAAAGAGTGTTCTCAAACATGGGTTTAAGGATCTGGTAAAGAGGCCTCGTTATCATACAGCGATATTCACAAATTCAGCTGCGATGGAACAACTTGAAACTTTGATAGAAGCACTACCTGATGTTCAGTTTGAAATTTTAGCACATACAAATTTTGCACCAGGTGTCATTGCTTTGGAGTCTTATCCAAACGTTTCTCTCTACCCTCGATTTACTCTTTATAACGCTCAGGTAGCGTTAGAGCATATGGATTTTTATCTGGATATTAATTACCATGAAGAAATTTACGATATTATTAACAAGGTAACTGCACTGGAAAAACCTATCTTTTCTTTTGATGTTACCCAACATAGTCATAGTGAGAATGAAAATAATGCTTACTGTTTCAGTGTAGATAAAGTTGAGGATATGATTGCCTCAATCCAGCAATATTTGAAGAACTTAGACTAAAAATTGAATAAAGAGAGAAATAAAAATGGAAAAAATAAGTGTTATTGTCCCTGTTTATATGTCAGAGGCCTATCTTGAAAAATGTTTAGATAGCATTCTTCAACAAACTTATCAAAATCTTGAAGTTATTTTAATCAATGATGGCTCAACTGATGGTTCGGCAACTATTTGTCAGCGATATAAAAATCAAGATGCGCGTGTTAAAGTTTACCATAAGCCAAATGGAGGAGTTGCTTCCAGTCGCAATCGTGCCTTGGAAGCTGTGACAGGTGATTACATTGTCTTTGTTGATAATGATGATTGGCTAGAGTTAGACCATATCCAAAGCCTTTATGATTTATTGAAAAAAACGGATGCAGATATTGCAATTGGTAATTTCACTCAGTTTATTGAAGATCAGGGGAGTTTTTTAATCCATGTAGGTGCAGACAACTATTTTGAACAAGTGTTCAGCCCTTTCGATTGGTTCCATCATCAATATGATGGAAAGTATAATCTTAGTCAATGTTTTACAGTTCCGTGGGCAAAACTCTATAAAGCAGAGCTTTTCAAGGATATTGTCTATCCAACGGATCAGAAGGTAGAGGACGATTATACGACCTATAAGGTTTACCTTCAAGCAGATAAGATAGCCTATATGAATAAAGCCATTTATATTCATAGAAAACGCTCCACAAGTGTGACTAGAACAGTTAATCTTGCAGATGTTTATCCTTTAAAGAGTATTGAAGAGCGTCTGACTATTTTGAATCTGATTGGGGCACCTCAGGAGTTGTTGGATAAGGAAATTCAGGCTTATAAATGGCGATTATCCATTCATGAAGAAGAATCATTGAAACGCGGAGATATGGAAGCTTATCAACAGATTTTGGTGAAAAAAGCTATTGAGAGTAAGCAGCGGTAAGAGTTATAAGTCTTATAGAATAGTTGATTAAAGAAAAATACTTGACATAACTTGTCGTGAAATAATAAAAATTCTCTGAAGTCTTATGACTTCAGAGAATTTTTTCTTATTCTTCATCTGGTGTGAGAATCATCGGAATGATGATTGGTTCACGTTCAGTATTTTCGTAAAGGAATGGTCGAATGGCGTTTACGATAGCGCCATTGACAGACTGGACGCTGGCATCTTTGTTTTTCAATGCGATACGAATGGCATTGAAAAGGATACGTTGGCTTTGGCGAATCAAGTCGCCGGACTCTCTCATGTAGACAAATCCACGGCTGAGAATATCTGGTCCAGATAGAATCATCTGAGACTTGAAGTCAACGGTTGCGACAGCCAGTACAACACCATCTTCAGATAGGTCTCGGCGATCTTTAAGCACAGCTGCACCGATTTCACCGATACGATTACCATCGACGTAGATATCCTGAGCGTTGAAATGACCTGCGATACGGGCAGAATTTGCAGTAAGGGCAAGCACATCACCATTGCTCATGATAAAGATATTGTCCTTCTCAACCCCAGTATCCACCGCTAGTCCAGCGTGGACTTTCTGCATGCGGTATTCACCGTGAACAGGCATGAAGTATTTTGGCTTGATGAGGCGGAGCATGAGTTTTTGCTCTTGCTGACCACCGTGTCCAGATGTATGGATATTGTTAATCTTACCATGGATGACTTCAATACCAGCTTCAGAAATGATGTTAATCAATTTGTTGACGCTAGTGGTGTTTCCTGGAATTGGGCTAGATGAGAAGATAACGGTATCACCAGGTTGGAGTTGCACTTGACGGTGAGTTCCGTTAGCGATACGAGAGAGGGCTGCCATAGGTTCGCCCTGACTACCTGTACAGAGGATAAGGATCTCACCCGCAGGGTAGTCTTTGATTTCATTTGGCTCGATAAAGGTTCCCTTAGGAGCCTTGATGTAACCTAGTTCAATCCCGTTGACAATGGCTTTTTCCATAGAGCGTCCAAAGACAGCAATCTTACGCCCTGTTTTAACAGCAGCATCAGTTGCTTGTTGGAGACGGAAGATATTTGAGGCAAAGGATGCAAAGATGATGCGTCCCTCGATACCTTGGATAATCTTCATGATCGACTGGCCGACAACCTTTTCAGAGTTTGTAAAGGTTGGAACCTCAGCATTGGTCGAGTCAGAGAGCAAACAAAGCACTCCATCTTCACCTAGGGCTGCCATACGGTGCAAGTCTGCAGGTTCACCAACTGGTGTAAAGTCGAACTTGAAGTCACCTGTACAGACGATTTTCCCTTGAGGTGTATGGATGACAATTCCCAATGGCTCTGGAATCGAGTGGGTTGTTCTAAAGAAAGTTGCTTTAAGATTTTTAAAAGTCAACTCCGTGTTGTGGTTGATTTCGTGAAGTGTAGCGTTGCGTAAAAGTCCATGTTCTTCGAGTTTTCCACGGATCAAGGCAAGGGCCAGTGGACCTGCATAGATAGGGATATTGGCTTGCTTAAGCAAGAAAGGAATCCCTCCGATATGGTCCTCGTGTCCGTGTGTAATCAAAAGAGCCTTAACGCGGTCGATATTTTCTACAATGTAGGAGTAATCAGGGATAACGTAGTCGATACCGAGAAGGTCATCCTCTGGGAATTTAATCCCTGCATCAACGATGATGATTTCATCTTGATATTCGATACCATATGTGTTTTTTCCGATTTCTCCTAGACCACCAATGGCAAAAACGCCGACTTCTTCTGGTTTAAGAGTGTAGGCCATATTAGAACTCCGTAATTTCGAATGCGCCAGTTTCTTTTTCGTAGTCTAGCAATTTGTCAGACAAGAGTTCGATAAACTCGATATTATATTCTGGACGATTTTCTTCGACAAGTTGGCGAGCAGCGATACGTCCTTCAAGTTCTGAACTAGCATCGATGTCCAAGTAGAGTGAGCGTGTTGTTTCACGACGTGGGCTGCGTTCTTTTGTTTCTTGATAAAAAATTTTGTAAATCATATGTTTCCTTTCTGCTTTCAGGTCAGCTATATTCAAAAATGCTCAGTTTGAAGCTGGTTTGATTCCAGTTCATTTTTTGTCTTTATTGACCTTGATTCGTTACAATTATCTCAATTATAACATAAAAAGGGGAATTAGTAAAAGCAGGAAACATGAAAGTAAGGAGCTTGAAATGCGTTTCATTTTACCTTGTATAAGTATTTGAAGACATCAGATGCAAGTGCTATAATAAAGTTAGAAAAGAGGTTTTTCCTTATGAAGGAGGGCACGATATGTTTCAACTAGCTATTGTCATTCGTCTTCTGGTCTTTGCGGTATTTGTTGCTTGTGTTTATGGTGGCAATCTACTATTTCTTCGTCTAGAACATAGAAAACTAGCTGTATATTGGAAAATTGTCTTTGTAACACTGTATTCCATTTTCCTTCTTCTGGTGACCTATGTGGTCTGGCTTGTATTTTACTTTGGTTTGAATGCTTAGCTTCAGTTGTTTATTTATATCTGCTGATTGAACGAATGCATATCTTTAAAATAGGTTATAAAAAAATAGCGAACTCAGCTGCACAAAAAATCCACCCCAACTATTAAGATAGGGTGGATTTTTCAAATTCGGTGTCCAATTTTCCCTCAAACGAAGGTCATATTTTCAGGCCTTATCCTTATTTTTACAGTAGTGATTGTTCTGTTCAAAAATAGAGTTGAAGCATAAAAATAAAACAATACAAACAGATAAATCAATTGGCAATGGTATAGTAGTAATGCTTAAATCGTTGAGAATACTGATCAAACTGTAAGAGATGAAGAAAATAAAATTCATCCTTCTATAAATGTATCTTTTATCTAGCATGACTTATCCAAACTTTTTACGGAGATTTTTTCCAATGGTGTAAGCTGCCATAAATAAAGCTATACCAACACCTACACCAAAACCACCCTTGATTTCTTGCAATTCTTTATTAGAAATTTCATGATATTTGTCTAAATCTTTAATCATACTAACCTCCTAAAAACTAACCAGCTGCTAAGCCAGAGCCTACAAGTGCTGTTCCGCCAGCAACAGCTTTCCAAGAAACTGCTACACCAAAGATAACCAAGGGAGCGAGACCACCATCAATATCTGATAATTCATTTTCAGATAGCGATACAAATTGATTGTCAATATTTTCGAAATTTGTCATTGAACTTTCCTCCTTTTTTCTTGTTCACTTTTATATTCGGAAACGAAAAGGAAAAGTTGCAATGTTTTTGAAGATTTCTTTTCACTGTGATTTTTGATACAAAACAAAGAAAATTCCCATGTGCCTTCTTTTGTAGTATAATAGTAAGCAGACAAAAAGATAGGAATGTGTTATGAAAGTATTAGCTTTTGATACGTCCAGCAAGGCTCTTTCTCTAGCTATTTTAGAGGACAAGCAGCTTCTTGCCGATACGACTATTAATATCAAGAAAAATCACAGTATCACTCTGATGCCTGCTATCGATTTTTTGATGGCAAGTTTGGATTTGACACCCAAGGATTTGGATCGAATCGTAGTGGCAGAGGGGCCAGGTAGCTACACAGGTTTGCGAATCGCAGTAGCGACTGCCAAGACTTTGGCTCATACTCTGAACATCGAGTTAGTTGGCATGTCTAGCCTCTTGGCTCTGGTGCCTTACCAACAAGAAGGTTTGTTCGTCCCCTTGATGGATGCGCGTCGCAATAATGTGTATGCAGGATTTTATGAAAATGCCAAACCTGTCATGCCAGAAGCGCACCTATCTTTTGCGGAAGTTTTAGAGCAAGTCAAGGATGCTGAACAAGTCACTTTTGTCGGTGAAGTGGGAGCCTTTGTGGAACAAATCCAAGAACAACTGCCACAGGCTAATTACCAAGAAACCTTACCAAACGCAGCGAATCTTGCTCTTTGGGCCTGGGACAAGGAAGCAGACTCCTTGCATGATTTTGTGCCGAATTACCTTAAGCGTGTCGAAGCTGAGGAAAACTGGCTCAAGAATCACACCGAGTCTGGCGAGTCTTACATTAAACGCCTATGATAGAGATTAAACGAATCCAACAGCGACCTGACTTGGCCCAAGCCATCTACGCTGTTATGGTAGATGTGTATCCAGTCAGCCCTTGGACTCTGGAACAAATCCAAGCAGACCTGTCCCAAGACCAGACCTGGTATGCTCTAGCTTATGATGGGGAAGAAGTGATTGGTTTTTTAGCTCTTCAGGAGAATCTCTTTGAAGCAGAAGTCTTGCAAATCGCTGTCAAAGAAGCCTATCAGGGTCAGGGAATTGCGTCAGCCTTGTTTGCGACATTGCCGACAGATAAGGAGATTTTCCTCGAAGTCAGGAAGTCAAATCACATAGCGCAAGCATTTTACAAGAAAGAAAAGATGGCGATCATCGCTGAGCGCAAGGCCTACTACCATGATCCAGTTGAGGATGCCATTATCATGAAGAGAGAAATAGATGAAGGATAGATATATTTTAGCATTTGAAACATCCTGTGATGAGACTAGTGTCGCCGTCTTAAAAAACGACGACGAGCTCTTATCCAATGTCATTGCTAGTCAAATTGAGAGTCACAAACGTTTTGGTGGCGTAGTTCCAGAAGTAGCCAGTCGTCACCACGTCGAGGTCATTACAGCCTGTATCGAGGAGGCACTGGTAGAAGCAGGGATTAGCGAAGAAGATGTGACAGCAGTTGCGGTTACCTATGGTCCTGGCTTAGTCGGAGCCTTGCTAGTTGGTTTGTCAGCTGCCAAGGCCTTTGCTTGGGCACATGGATTACCTCTAATTCCCGTTAATCACATGGCTGGCCACCTCATGGCAGCCCAGAGTGTCGAACCTTTGGAGTTTCCCTTGCTGGCCCTTTTAGTCAGTGGTGGACATACTGAGTTGGTCTATGTTTCTGAGGCTGGAGATTATAAGATAGTTGGAGAAACACGTGATGATGCGGTTGGTGAGGCCTACGATAAGGTCGGTCGAGTCATGGGCTTGACCTATCCAGCAGGTCGGGAGATTGACGAGTTGGCCCATCAAGGTCAGGATGTTTATGATTTCCCTCGTGCTATGATTAAGGAGGATAATCTGGAATTTTCATTCTCAGGTTTGAAGTCTGCCTTTATCAATCTTCACCACAATGCCGAGCAAAAGGGAGAAAACTTGTCCACAGAGGACTTGTGTGCCTCCTTCCAAGCAGCAGTGATGGATATTCTTATGGCCAAAACTAAGAAGGCTTTGGAGAAATACCCTGTTAAAACCCTTGTCGTGGCTGGTGGTGTAGCAGCTAATAAAGGTCTCAGAGAACGCCTAGCAGCTGAAATCACAGACGTCAAGGTTATTATTCCACCTCTGCGACTTTGCGGAGACAATGCGGGTATGATTGCTTATGCTAGTGTTAGCGAGTGGAATAAAGAAAACTTTGCAGGCTTGGAGCTAAATGCCAAGCCAAGTCTCGCTTTTGATACCATAGAATAAAGAGTCAGCTTTAGGCTGGCTTTTTTGCTAAAATATTTTATAATATATTAAAAAAGTAAAAGTTTTTACGAATAGAATAGTAAAGGGAATCTTAAAAAAGGGAGTTTGACCATGATTGAAAAACAGGAATTAGGAGAATTTTACAAGGAATTGCGCCTAGCTAGAAAGCTTAAGCAGTCAGACGTAGCTTGTGCTGGACTAACAGCCTCTCAGCTATCCAAGTTTGAACTAGGGCAGTCCATGTTGTCTGCAGATAAGCTTATATTAGCTATTCAAGGGATAAATATGACCTTTGATGAGTTTGGGCACAAACTCAACAACTACCAAGAATCTCCACATATGCGAATTGGTAGAAGGATTGTGGATCGCTTTGCCCATCAAGATATCGCTGGTTTAGAGCAACTGTTAGAGGAAGTCGAGCAAGAACAGATGGCGCAGACCTATCGTCGTTTGAATGCTATTGTGATCAAAGATGCTATCCATTCCTTGGATAAAAACTATCCGCTAGAAGAAGAGGATAGTGAGTTTTTGACTAGCTACCTCTATGCTATTGAGTCTTGGACCTGGTTTGAACTCTATATCTTTTGCAATACTATGCCTTTTTTGAGCAACCAAGATTTGATCTTTTTATCAACCTCCTTACTCGAAAAATCTAAGGAATTTAAAGAGTTAGTCCACAATCGACTGTATATGAAAAGTGGCTATCTCAATATCATCTCAGAGTTCATGGAGCGCAAACTTTTCTCCTACATTCCAATCTTTGAAGCTGAGTTGGAGAGTATGCTCCGTCCGTATGATGTTTTTGAGAAAGTATCATGGCAATTTTTAAAGAAATTGAGTGTTTTCCTTCAAACAAAGGGAAGTAATCGAAAAGAGATTGAACACTTTATCCAATCTCTGCAAATATTAGAAAATCCACAATTAACAGCCCTTTTTGAATTACGCTTCCAGCAGTACAAAGCACTTATCGATTAGTTAGAAATCGCAAATGTGAAATTCCTATCAGAAAAAATGTCAAATATGCGATTTTTTAAAATATGGAATTTTTCGTGTTATACTGTCTTCATTCCATAGTATAGGAGAAAAAAGAATGAAAAAGATCATCTCACGCTACTACTTTTTTGTAGCCATTCTACTTGTCATTGCTTACCAGGAGTTCAGTAGTCTAATTTTATACAGTGACTTTGCTGCTAGTCTATCTGGGTTTGCATTTTATCTGTCGGATATGATGTTGAATTTTCTTGTGGTTTTATTTGCTCTTCTTGCTATGATTTGGTCAGGAAGATGGCAACAAATCAACAGTAGAAAATTTAAAGGGACCTATCTTTTCTATTCCTTTTTAGCTTTTCTTGCTTTATTTATTTGGAATTTCGTTACATTTTTTCTATTTCCACCTACTCAAAATGGCCTTGCTTACCAACTCGCTGCTCCGACTTTTACAGGCGCTACGGCATTTTTGATGTATTTTTTCTATCCTGTGATTGCAGGTCCCATTTTTGAAGAGATGATTTATCGTGGATTGGTGATGACCGCTTTGGAAAAAGGGAAAAAATGGGGACTGGATGTGCTTGGTTCTGCTGCTTTATTTGGAATTTTGCATATCAGTAATTATGGTTGGGTCTTGACAGACTTTTTCGTATATATGGGCGGTGGTATTATATTTGCGGTCTTGTTTAGAGTGACAAAGTCTATTTATTGGCCTATTGGACTGCATATAGTCTATAACGGTATCGGGCATATACTCCCGTTGCTGTTTTAGAGGATTTTGAGAATCATAAATCAAGGGAAGAATCCTCGTCGTGGTGCTTTTGCTTGGGTTGTAGATCCAACAGATGAGTTGTTTAAGCGTAGTAGAAGATAGGATACTATAGGAGTTGATTAAATGAAGAAAATGAAAGAAATGAAATTTCACCTAGCAACTGGCTTGTTACTTTTGACCTATTACCTCATTTTTAATGTCATACCAGACTTAGATTTTACTGTGGCTTTGTCTGATGAGATCTACTATGTGTTCCAGGTTTTATTGGTACTTATTCTGGGAACTGTATCTACAATTATTTTTGTCAAAAGTGAACATTGGAAAGAGTATGGTCGTTTCCAGTTTCGTTGGTCTTACCTAGGTGTTTTCTTTCTTTCTTTTTTCTTATTATTTGTGTGGGCAAATCTAGCAACTCGTATCTTTCCTCGTACGCAAAATGGAAGTACGGTAGTGGAATTAGCCACCAGTTTGACAGGAATTAGCTATTTTATTACGCGTGTACTTTACGGTAGCCTTATCGCACCTGTAGCAGAAGAAATCGTGTGTCGTGGTTTTTTGATGACAAGCCTGTCTAAATTTAAAAACTACTATATTGATGTTCTTGTTTCTGCTGCCATATTTGGCGCTATGCATGTTTTACAGCATGGTTGGATAACGACGGATTTCATACTCTACTTTGTAATGGGCTTGATATTTTGCATGATGTTTCGATATACACGATCTATTTATTGGGCCATAGCTTTACATGCTTCATGGAATATCTTCTTAATCATTGTCAGTTTATTGGTGTTTGGATTTTAGAAGGGTAATATATGAAAAAGATCATCTCACGCTACTACTTTTTTGTAGCCATTCTACTTGTCAATGCTTACCAGTACTTCAGTGGTCTAATTTTACACAGCGACTTTGCTGCTAGCCTATCTGACTTTAGCTATTATTTTTCGGATATGATGCTGCATTTTCTTGTAGTTCTATTTGCTACGATTGTAATGATTTGGTCAGGAAAATGGCAAAAAATCAATAGTAGAAAATTTAAAGGGTCCTATCTTTTCTATTCTTTTTTAGCTCTTCTTGCTTTTTTGGTCTGGAATTTCATTACATTTTTTATTTTCCCATCTACCCAAAATGAAATTTCTTATCAACTGGATCTTCCTACTTTTACAGGCGCTACGGCATTTTTGATGTATTTTTTCTATCCTGTGATTGCAGGTCCCATTTTTGAAGAGATGATCTATCGTGGATTGGTGATGACCGCTTTGGAAAAAGGGAAGAAATGGGGACTGGATGTACTTGGTTCGGCTGCTTTATTTGGAATTCTGCATATCAGTAATCATGGTTGGGTTCTGACAGACTTTTTCGTATATATGGGTGGCGGTCTAATAATGGGAGTCTTTTTTAGAGTGACAAAGTCTATTTATTGGCCTATTGGATTGCATATAGTCAATAACGCCATTCCTCAAATTCTACCATTGTTGTTTTAGAGGTTTTTAAGAATCATAAATCAAGGGATGAGTCCTAATCGTAGTGCTTATGATTGGATGAGATGGATTTGGGGAAGTTTAGCTGGAAGATGGTGTAACTAAAACTTTAAAGGATCAATGATGAAAAGGAAAGAAACGAAATTTTACTTGACAACTGTTTTGATCATAGCCACCTATTACTTAATTTTTAATTTTGTAGCAAGGTTAGAATTTGTTAATCAATTATCAGATTCTGGGTTTTATGGCTTGCAAATTTTATTGATAGTTCTTGAGGGGATTACTGCTACTGTGGTTCTTGTAAAGAGTCAAGGTTGGAAAGAATGCGGTCGTTACCAGTTTCGTTGGGCTTATCTGGGTGTCTTCTTTCTTTTCTTTATACTGATGTTTGTGTGGGTAAATATAACGACTCTGATTTTTCCTAGCACGCAAAATGGGAGCGAAATGATGAAAGAAGTTGCCAATTTGACAGGAATTAGCTACTTTATAATGCGCATTCTCTATGGCAGTCTCATTGCTCCTATCGTTGAAGAGTTGGTTTTTCGTGGGCTTCTAATGACAGCGTTGTCCAAATTTAAAAAGTATTATGTTGATGTCGTCGTTTCCTCCACACTCTTTAGTCTCATCCATGTTTTACAATATGGATGGGTGTTAACAGACTTCATCGTTTATGCAGGTGCAGGTCTGTTACTCTCTATGCTATTTCGTTATACTCATTCAGTGTATTGGTCAATGGCTTTTCATATCTTGTGGAATACATTTTTAATCATTGCCAGTTTATTGGTATTTGGGTACTAAATCTAAAATAGTTTATAAGTTGCATCGTAAGACTGGCCTCCCAGTCTTTTTCTGTTCTTGTCAATCAGCAGACTTTGTTCTATTTTACGAATATGTTATAATAATGTTTGCTGTGACTGTTTGAAAAGCAGTTGCTGAAGGAATGATTAGTGAGGAAGTTTATGAAAGAAAAAGGATTTTGGGAAGGTGTGCAGGCAGCCATGCCGACGGCTCTGGGTTATGTTAGTATTGGCCTTGCCTGTGGGATTATCGGTTCGCCCTATGTGACACCAGTAGAAATGGGCCTAATGAGTCTCTTTGTCTATGCTGGAAGTGCCCAGTTTGCTATGATAGCCTTGATAGCAGTTCAAGCCCCTGTGGCAGCTATTGCTATGACGGTCTTTTTGATTAATCTGCGTCTCTTTTTGTTGAGCTTACATGCGTCGACTTATTTCCGTCATACCAGTCTTTGGCAAAACATCGGTATGTCTAGCCTCTTGACTGATGAGACCTATGGCGTTTTGATGGGCGAGTTGGTGCATACGGATAAGGTTAACCCCATGTGGATGCACGGGAACAACCTTAACAGCTATCTAGCCTGGTTTGTCGGAACTGTTGTCGGAACTGCTCTAGGTGGACTTCTACCAAATCCAGAAATTTTTGGCTTAGATTTTGCCCTAGTGGGGATGTTTATTGGGATTTTTACTTCCCAGTTTCAGATTATGCAAAAACGGATTCCTTTGCGCAATCTCTTCATAATTTTAGCAGTTGTAGCTGTATCTTTCTTTTTGCTCTTGACGGTGGTGTCTCAGTCATTAGCTGTCTTGTTTGCGACCTTGCTAGGTTGTACCATGGGGGTGGTTTTGGATGGTCAGTAAGTATATTTTAGTAGCAATTGTCTTTTCTGGCTTGGTGACCTGGATTCCAAGAATGATTCCTTTTATCCTAGCCAAGTACAAGGGTTTGCCACCTATTGTCGAGCGCTTTTTGAAATTTCTACCAGTTTCTATTATCTTTGCCTTGATTCTTTCAAGTGTTGTGGCAGGAAAAGTTGGAAGCCTTCCACAGATAAAGTGGTTAGACTTTTTAGCAGTCTTTCCAACGGCTTTTGTAGCCTTTCGCTATCGCAATCTGGTAGGGACTGTTCTCTTTGGGGTGGTCTTGATAGCAGTCCTACGTTTGGTCTTTTAATCAGCCATAAAGAAAACCTATCACAAATATAGAAATCATATAATAGCGTAATTCCTTTTTTTCTGTTAAGATAAGATTGTATTCTATTTTGGAGGAAATATCATGAAAAAAATCGTTAAATATTCATCACTTGCTGCCCTAGGGCTTGTAGCCGCAGGTGTATTGGCAGCTTGCTCAGGTGGTGAAAAGAAAGAGGCAGCATCTGGTGAAGCAACATCTGATAAGAAAGAAATCGTTGTAGCAACTAACGCGTCACCAAAACCATTTAACTATGAAGAAAACGGTGAGTTAACTGGTTTTGAGATTGAGGTCGTTCGCGCCATCTTTAAAGACTCAGACAAGTATACTGTCAAGTTTGAAAAGACAGAATGGTCAGGTATATTTGCAGGTCTTGACGCAGATCGTTACCAAATGGCAGTTAACAACATCAGCTACACTAAAGAACGTGCAGAAAAGTACCTTTACGCAGCACCAACTGCTAAAAACCCTAATGTTCTCGTAGTTAAGAAAGATGATAACAGTATCAAGTCGCTTGATGATATCGGTGGAAAATCTACTGAAGTCGTTCAAGGAACAACATCAGCTAAACAATTGGAAGAATACAACAAACAACACGCAGATAACCCAACTGTCCTTAACTACACAAAAGCTGACTTCCAACAAATCATGGGACGCTTGAGCGATGGCCAGTTTGACTACAAGATTTTTGATAAAATCGGTGTAGAAACAGTTATCAAAAACCAAGGTTTGGATAACTTGAAAGTCATCGAACTTCCAAGCGACCAACAACCTTACGTTTACCCACTTCTTGCCAAAGGTCAAGATGAATTGAAATCATTTGTTGACAAACGCATCCAAGAACTATACAAAGACGGAACTCTTGAAAAATTATCTCAACAATTCTTTGGTGGTTCTTACCTCCCAGCAGAAGCTGATATTAAATAAGTTTGTAAATCATCCATTCTCTCGTAGGTGGATGATTTTGTCCTCTTTGAGTATATAGTTTTAAACTATAAGTCTACCTATCTTAAAACAATTTGCTAAATCAAATAAAGTATGAGATACTATTACAGTATTATTTTTAAAGGAGAACGAATCATGAAAATCAAAAAATGGTTAGGCGTAGCAGCTATCGCTACAGTAGCAGGACTTGCACTTGCAGCTTGCGGAAATTCAGAAAAGAAAGCAGACAATGCAACTACAGTTAAAATTGCGACTGTTAACCGTAGCGGTTCAGAAGAAGCACGCTGGGACAAAGTTCAAGAATTGGTTGAAAAAGACGGAATTAAATTGGAATTCACAGAGTTTACAGACTACTCACAACCAAACAAAGCAACTGCTGATGGTGAAGTAGACTTGAACGCTTTCCAACACTATAACTTCTTGAACAACTGGAACAAAGAAAACGGTAAAGATCTTGTAGCGATTGCAGATACTTATATCTCACCAATCCGCCTTTACTCAGGTAAAAACGGAGAAGAAAACAAGTACACTAAAGTGGAAGAAATCCCAGCAAACGGAGAAATCGCTGTACCTAACGATGCTACTAACGAAAGTCGTGCTCTTTACCTTCTTCAATCAGCTGGTTTGATCAAATTGGACGTTTCAGGAACTGCGCTTGCGACAATCGCAAACATCACAGAAAATCCAAAGAACTTGAAAATTACTGAATTAGACGCAAGTCAAACAGCTCGTTCATTGTCATCCGTTGATGCGGCTGTTGTCAACAACACTTTTGTTACAGAAGCAAAATTGGACTACAAGAAAGCACTCTTTAAAGAGCAAGCTGACGAAAACTCAAAACAATGGTACAACATCATCGTTGCGAAAAAAGATTGGGAATCATCACCTAAAGCTGATGCAATCAAGAAAATTATCGCAGCTTACCACACTGATGAAGTGAAAAAAGTTATCGAAGAAACTTCAGACGGCTTGGATCAACCAGTTTGGTAATAAACACAGGGAGGTGGGAGAGATTTTTCCACCTCTTGCTTTTATATAGAGACTAAAGAAAAGGAATATCCACTTGTATTGATTCCAAAGGTACAAGTCCTAGTAGAAAGGTAGAGAGAAAATGGTTTTTCCTAGCCAAGAAGAACAAATTGAAAAATTTGAAAAGGATCATGTAGCCCAGCATTACTTTGAGGTTTTGCGTACCCTGATTTCTAAAAAATCAGTCTTTGCCCAACAAGTCGGCCTTAAAGAGGTGGCTCGTTATCTAGGCGAGATTTTCAAGCGTGTAGGTGCAGAGGTCGAGATTGATGAGAGTTATACGGCACCCTTTGTCATGGCGCACTTTAAAAGTTCACGCCCAAATGCCAAGACTATCATTTTCTACAACCACTATGACACAGTACCTGCGGATAGCGACCAAGTCTGGACCGAGGATCCTTTTACGCTTTCTGTGCGTGATGGCATCATGTATGGACGCGGGGTTGACGACGACAAGGGTCATATCACAGCTCGTTTGAGTGCTTTGAGAAAATACATGCAGCACCACGATGACCTGCCTGTCAATATCAGTTTTATTATGGAGGGAGCGGAGGAATCGGCTTCGACAGACCTGGATAAGTATCTGGAAAAGCATGCGGACAAACTCCGTGGCGCAGATTTGTTGGTCTGGGAACAAGGAACTAAAAATGCCTTGGAACAGCTAGAAATTTCTGGCGGAAATAAGGGAATTGTGACCTTTGATGCCAAGGTAAAAAGCGCTGATGTGGATATCCACTCCAGCTATGGTGGTATTGTGGAGTCAGCTCCATGGTATCTCATTCAAGCCTTGACCAGTTTGCGAGCTGCAGATGGGCGTATTTTAGTTGAGGGCTTGTACGATGATGTGCAGGAGCCGAACGAACGTGAGTTGGCCTTGGTTGAAACCTATGCTCAACGCAATCCAGAGGAAATCAGCCAGATTTATGGCTTGGAATTGCCACTTTTACAAGAGGAACGTACAGCCTTTCTCAAACGTTTCTTCTTTGAACCAGCACTCAATATCGAAGGGATCCAGTCTGGTTATCAGGGGCAAGGAGTTAAAACGATTCTACCGGCTGAGGCTAGTGCCAAGCTAGAAGTCCGCTTGGTTCCAGGCTTGGAACCACATGATGTTTTGGATAAAATCCGGAAACAACTAGACAAAAACGGCTTTGATAAGGTAGAATTGTACTATACCTTGGGTGAGATGAGTTATCGGAGCGATATGAGTGCGCCAGCCATTCTCAATGTGATCGAGTTGGCCAAGAAATTCTATCCACAGGGCGTTTCAGTCTTGCCGACTACAGCTGGGACAGGACCTATGCATACGGTCTTTGATGCCTTAGAAGTACCCATGGTTGCCTTTGGGCTTGGAAATGCTAATAGCCGAGACCATGGTGGAGATGAAAATGTGCGAATCGCCGATTATTATACCCATATTGAATTAGTAGAGGAGCTGATTAGAAGCTATGAGTAGAGATATTATTAAGTTAGATCAGATCGATGTGACGTTTCACCAAAAGAAAAGAACCATTACAGCGGTCAAGGATGTGACCATTCACATTCAAGAAGGGGATATCTACGGAATCGTTGGATATTCTGGAGCAGGGAAATCAACCCTAGTTCGTGTTATTAACCTCTTACAAAAGCCATCTGCAGGCAAAATTACCATTGACGACGATGTGATTTTTGATGGCAAGGTGACCTTGACGGCAGAGCAGTTGCGTCGTAAACGTCAGGATATCGGGATGATTTTCCAGCATTTCAACCTGATGAGCCAGAAGACAGCAGAGGAGAATGTAGCCTTTGCCCTTAAACACTCTGGACTCAGCAAGGAAGAAAAGAAGGCTAAAGTAGCTAAACTGCTTGACTTGGTTGGTCTTGCGGACCGTGCCGAAAACTACCCTTCACAGCTTTCTGGAGGTCAAAAACAACGTGTGGCTATTGCGCGTGCCTTGGCCAATGATCCAAAAATCTTGATTTCAGATGAATCAACTTCTGCCCTTGACCCTAAGACAACCAAGCAAATCTTAGCTTTGCTGCAAGATTTGAACCAAAAACTAGGTTTGACCGTTGTCTTGATTACACACGAGATGCAGATTGTCAAAGACATTGCTAACCGTGTAGCCGTTATGCAAGATGGTCGCTTGATTGAAGAGGGTAGCGTTCTTGAAATCTTCTCAGATCCTAAACAACCTTTGACTCAAGACTTCATCTCAACAGCCACAGGTATTGACGAAGCTATGGTCAAGATTGAGAAACAAGAAATCGTAGAGCACTTATCTGACAAGAGTATTCTGGTACAACTCAAGTATGCAGGAGCTTCTACAGATGAGCCACTTTTAAATGAATTATATAAGCACTACCAAGTAACAGCAAATATTCTCTATGGAAACATCGAAATTTTGGATGGTACTCCTGTTGGTGAGCTTGTGGTTGTCTTGTCAGGGGAAAAAGAAGCCTTGGCAAGCGCTCAAGAGGCCATCCGTCAGGCTGGTGTGCAACTAATAGTATTGAAGGGAGGACAGTAAGATGGCAGAATTGATTAAAGCATACTTACCAAACGTCTACAAGATGGGTTGGTCTGGTCAAGCTGGCTGGGGAACAGCTATCTACTTGACTCTTTATATGACGGTTCTTTCCTTTATCATCGGAGGTTTCCTAGGACTGGTTGCAGGGCTTTTCCTTGTCTTGACAGCTCCAGGTGGTGTCTTGGAAAATAAAGTTGTTTTCTGGATTTTGGATAAGATTACCTCTATTTTCCGTGCGGTACCATTTATCATTCTCTTGGCAGTCTTGTCACCCTTCTCTCATCTAATCGTAGGAACAAGCATTGGTCCAAATGCGGCTATCGTTCCGCTATCTTTTGCAGTCTTTGCCTTCTTTGCCCGTCAAGTACAGGTGGTATTGGCTGAGCTAGATGGTGGTGTCATCGAGGCAGCTCAAGCCAGTGGAGCTACTTTCTGGGACATCGTAGGTGTTTACCTATCGGAAGGTCTACCAGACTTGATCCGTGTGACAACTGTGACCTTGATCTCACTAGTCGGTGAAACAGCTATGGCGGGAGCGGTCGGAGCAGGTGGTATTGGTAACGTAGCTATCGCTTATGGTTTTAACCGTTACAATCACGATGTGACCATCTTGGCAACCATTATTATCATTTTGATTATCTTTACGATTCAGTTCTTGGGAGACTTCTTGACCAAGAAATTAAGTCATAAATAAAAGAGCCCTGTGGCTCTCAGATTGAAGAAAAAGTCAATTTTGGACAATTTTCTTCAATCTTTTTCTATTATTAGAGAAAATAAAAAACTCTTAATACTCTTCGAAAATCAAATTCAAACCACGTCAACGTCGCCTTGCCGTACTCAAGTACAGCCTGCGGCTAGTTTCCTAGTTTGCTCTTTGATTTTCATTGAGTATAAAAAGAGCATAGAACAGCATTTCTAAGAGTTTTCAAGATGTAGTAACCAAGCTTCTTTAATTACCGAAAGGGTTTGTCTACCTACTGAGAGCCGTGTGGCTCTTTTTTCTATCACATTTTATCTGCAAATTTTTTACTAAGTGCTTGTCCAATCAGGGCACCAAGTAAAGCGCCGATGAGAACACTTGTGATAAAGAGGAGGATATTAGCAGGATTCGGTGCAACCATAATGCGATCGATATAGTCCTGAGATTTTCCACGAGTGACTAGAGTTGCTATATAGGCTTGAGGGGTCAACCACATGAGTAGAATGGGACCAGTAGTACCAAAAGCAAAAACTAGGAAGGAAAGAAGGTTCTTGACCTTATCTTTGTAGTGGCCTAGGTGAGCGATGTCATCTGCTGCAAGACCGCAGATAATACCTGGCAGAAAGGCTCCAGCACCATGCTTACTCCCGAGGAAAAAGAGAGCAATCACAAGTCCTATCGAAGTAATCGCTCCAAAACGAGGCACTTTTGCTAAAAGGATCATATAGACGCTACCACCCACAAGAGCAGAAAAGGCAGGGGCGTAAAACATATTTCCAGTGTGGTCGACAAGGTTCCCTAGTAGAACCCCCACTCCGATACAGAGAAAGTAGACAAGAGCGGCTACAAGGGTTGTCAAGATATTCTTTTTCATAAGTTCTCCTTCGTATATCTGATGTTATTCATTGTATCATGCCTGTGGCAGATTGTAAATGCTAGCTTGGAACTAGTATTTATTAGGAAATGTGGTAAAATAAGAAAAAATAAAAGACGAGTGGTAAGAGGATGAAGAATTTAGGAAAAGTTTTTAAAGAGTTAAGGGAGTCCAGAAAAATCTCCTTGAGACAAGCAACAGGTGGACGCTTTTCAGCATCCTTATTATCACGTTTTGAAAATGGTCAGAGTGAAATATCTGCTCCAAAGTTAATCACAGCTTTGGAGAATATTCATGTGAGTATGGAAGAATTGTTATTTTTGGCGAGAGGTTTTCATCAGGATGCCTATTCTGAATTTAGAAACAGAATAGTCGAGGCTATCGACCCACAAGATTTGACATCCTTGCGTACTCTCTACCAGAGAGAATATCAACAACTTCCTTTTTCAAAGGATAAACAGCAACACATTCTCAAAGCTATTTTGATAAAATCCTATATGAAAGCTATTGATGAGACGGTTACATTGATCTCTGAGGAAGAAAGAGTCCTACATGATTATCTATTTTCTGTTGAAATTTGGGGGCTCTATGAACTTTCGTTCTTTTCTTCCTGCTCTCCTCTTTTATCAGTCCAGCTTTTGACAAAGTATACTCGGGAAATGTTGCGGAAGTCAGATTTCTTGCAAGGAGTTGGGAAAAATCGGAATATGATGCACACCTTGCTCCTCAATGGTTTTATGGCCTGCATTGAAGTTGATGATTTTACCAATGCCCTTTATTTCAAAAAACAAATTGAAAAGAACTTCTTTGAAGAAAATGAAACCTATTTTCGAATAGTCTACCTATGGGCAGAAGGTTTGCTTGATAGTAAGCAAGGAAGAGTGGAGGAAGGACAGAGAAAGATGGAGGACGCTGTCCGTATTTTTGAAATGATTGGTTGTAGCAAATCTGCAGACTATTATAGAAGTGCCAGGGAGTGTTGAATATTTGCAACTAGGTAAATTAAATTGAAACGATAGGACTGTGAAGATACTTATTAGTAGTAGAAAATTCTAGCGTTTTCGTTATTCGTTTAATCTGTTGCATATATTCAAAAAATATTCTCAAGGTCTTCTTGATGCTATACTAGAGCTACCATAAAAGTAGAATGTGAGAAAGAAAGGAATCTATATGAAACTATTACTAAGAAATCAAGCATACAGAGTTTTGAGCTTATCACGATTTTTCAATGCTTTTGGTGCTTCCATTTTTAATTTAGTATTTGTGGTCTATGCCTCGACTTTGCCAGAGGCTTCTGTTGCCGTTGCCATGGCGAATGTTGTGATGATGCTTCCAACTCTTTTTACAGTTTTTGTGGGAATTCGGGCTGATTACACGAGGGACAAGGTCAAATGGATGACCTATGTCGGTTTATTTCAGGCGGTTTTATTTTTTCTAGCAGCCCTAGTTGTTCAGCAAGCTAGTTTCTTTGCCTTTTCGACCCTTTGCCTCATCAATGTCCTTAGTGATGTAGCCAGTGATTTTGCTGGTGGCTTGCGAATGCCTCTCGTTAAAGAAAAGGTAGCAGAGCAAGATTTGATGGAGGCTTACTCATTTTCCCAGTTTATTACCTATATTTCTGCTATTGGCGGCCAAGCTTTTGGAGTTTGGCTATTAGGGGTGTCAACACAGAACTTTTCGCTCGTAGCGGGAATCAATGCCATATTTTTCCTAGTATCAGCTCTCATTCTCTTTTTAGGAAGGGCTGAATTAAGCTTATCAACTCCACTTGTTGATAGTAAATCACTGAAAAATGAGAAACTTTCTATCAAAGATCAATTTTTAACGATTTATCGAAACTTACGTCTCGTTTTTCTTAAAAGTGGACAGAAAAACTTTGGTTTTATGCTCTTTGCTATCTTGCTTATCAATGCTTTGGGTGGTGCCTTAGGTGGTATCTATAACATCTTCCTTTTAAATCATTCCTTACTGAATTTTTCCTACAAGGATGCATTGTTTATCTTACAATTGATTACCTTATTAGCAGTTATCATCAGTAGTCTTACGGGAAATGATTATTTTGGGAAGCAATCTTTGCCTAAATTGATGATGTGGGTCACATTAGGAGCCAGTCTAGTTGGTCTATCTAATTTGTTAAACCAAGTCTTGCTCGGGATGCTTTTCGTCTTTTTTACCATGTATATCTCTGGTAAAATTTCCCCTAAAATTAGTTCCATGCTGCTGAAAAATCTTGCTCCAGAGGTTCTCTCTCGCACTAGTAATTTTTTAGGTTTGTTGTTTACTCTATCCATACCAGTGGGGACGGCCTGTTTTTCACTGGTGGCGGTATGGGATATACAGTTGACTTGGATACTTTTCGTAGGTCTTTCTCTGATAGCTATTCTTCTGACAAGTCTCAATCTCAAAAATGAAATTTAGGTGTTCGTCTTCTTTTCAGACTGTCCCAATCCCTTCATTTATGGTAAAATAGGACTATTAAGTTATAAAGAGGATTCCCTATGAAATTACAAAAGCCAAAAGGAACGCAGGATATTTTACCTGCTGAGTCTGCCAAATGGCAGTACGTTGAAGGATTTGCGCGTGAAATCTTCAAACGCTACAACTATGCAGAAGTACGCACGCCTATTTTTGAGCACTACGAAGTCATCAGTCGTTCGGTTGGAGACACAACTGATATCGTAACCAAGGAAATGTATGACTTTTACGACAAGGGTGACCGCCATATCACTCTCCGTCCAGAGGGAACAGCACCAGTTGTTCGTTCTTATGTGGAAAATAAACTCTTCGCACCAGAAGTTCAAAAACCAAGCAAGTTCTACTACATGGGGCCAATGTTCCGCTATGAGCGCCCACAAGCAGGTCGCTTGCGCCAGTTCCACCAGATTGGTGTGGAGTGCTTTGGATCAAGTAATCCAGCCACAGATGTGGAAACGATCGCTATGGCAGCCCACTTTTTGAAAGCAATCGGTGTTCAAGGTGTCAAACTCCACCTCAACACTCTTGGAAATCCCGAAAGTCGTGCGGCCTACCGTCAAGCCTTGATTGACTATTTGACACCACTTAAGGAGACCTTGTCTAAGGATAGCCAACGTCGCTTGGAGGAAAATCCTCTCCGTGTTTTGGACTCTAAGGAAAAAGAAGACAAGGTGGCAGTAGAGAATGCGCCGTCTATCTTGGATTACCTTGATGAAGAAAGCCAAGCCCACTTTGCTGCTGTCCGTCAGATGCTGGAAAATCTTGGAGTAGATTACATCATCGATACCAATATGGTTCGTGGTTTGGACTACTACAACCACACGATTTTTGAATTCATCACTGAGATTGAGGGCAATGCCTTGACAGTCTGTGCAGGTGGTCGCTACGATGGCTTGGTTGCCTATTTTGGTGGTCCTGAGACTGCTGGATTTGGTTTTGGACTTGGTGTAGAGCGTCTGCTTCTCATCCTTGAAAAGCAAGGTGTGTCTCTCCCTATCGAAAACGCCCTAGATGTCTATATCGCCGTTCTCGGTGAAGGAGCAAATCTTAAAGCCTTGGAGTTGGTACAAGCTCTTCGCCTACAAGGTTTCAAAGCAGAGCGTGATTACCTCAACCGTAAACTCAAAGCGCAATTCAAGTCAGCCGATGTTTTTGCTGCTAAGACTCTTATCACTCTTGGAGAGAGCGAAGTCGAAAGCGGACAAGTGACAGTCAAGAACAACCAAACTCGAGAAGAAGTTCAAGTTTCACTTGAAACAATCAGCCAAAACTTCTCAGAAATCTTTGCAAAATTAGGATTTTAATAACAGATAAACTGGTCAGGATCTTACTCCTGACCGTTTTCTTTTGCAAAATGACAAAAATCATAAACTTTTTGACAAATATGCTTGTCAAAAAGAAAAAGATGTGTTACAATATAATCAAGTTAAGAGAAAAGGAGAAAGGAACAATTATGTGGGCATTAGGATTTGTACCTCTTGTGATTATGTTTTGTATCTACCATTCTCAAAAGGTCAAGAAACTAGAGAATAAAATCAAAAAGTTTGAGCGAAAAGAGAAAGGTAATACAGAAATGTCAAGATTATTAAAAGAAATGATTGGGAGAACGCCGGTCATCGTTGGACAATTATTTGGAACAGATAACTGGGAAGTTGTGGATGTTGATGAGGAATGGGTCAAGCTACGACGTGTAGATAAAAAGGGAAAAGAAAAATTCAAACTACAACGCATTGAGGATATCCAAACGATTCAATTTGACGGAAAGTAGGTGTGTGACATGCAACTAAAAAATCGTCTAAAAGAGCTTCGGGCTCGCGATGGCCTGAATCAAACTGAACTGGCCAAGCTAGCAGGCGTATCCAGGCAAACCATCAGTCTATTGGAGCGGGATGAGTACACGCCCTCCATCGTCATTGCTCTGAAGATTGCTCAGATCTTTAATGAGCCAGTCGAGTCAGTTTTTCGCTTAGAGGAGGATGAGTGATGAACAAGTATAAAGTGATTTATTATCTATGTATCGTTGTGTTTATCGTGAATCTTTTGGCCATGATTGGAACCCTATTTGGTTGGTTTACAATTGTTGAAAGTAAATATCTCTTCTGGATTAATATAGTGCTACTATTAGTCTTTAGATGGGTAGAGAAAAAAATAAAGTTCAAAGAGCTCGTAAAAGGAGAGAAATGATGTTGAGACATAAACTGTTCTATTATGTAGCACTTGTAGCTCTATTGGTCGGCGTGTTTCTAATTATTGGGACAGACTTAGGCTGGTTTAATCTGTATCAAAGTGAGCAATCCTTTTGGATTTACTTTGGCCTCATCCCAGTAGTTGAATGGATTGAAAAGAAATTAAAAAATGTAGAAGTTGTAAGAGGAGAAGAATCATGAAAGAATTTTTAGCAGGTTTTCAAGTCGATACTGAAGACAAAGCACTTGCAGGTGTCTGTGCAGGTTTAGGAAACTATTTTAACATCCAAACCAATATCGTTCGTTTGGTGACGATCTTCTTGTTTCTTTCTTCGACGGAGATTGGGATTATAATAGTGGCTCTCTATGCTTATCTAGCAGGTTGGCTAGGTAAAGAGTCATTGGGAGATAGAGCGAAAAAAGCAAGAAACCAAGCTATTCTCTTATTTGTTGTTTGTTTGCTTTTGGTGTCGCTTGGAGCAGAAGGTTTGACAGCTATTTTTGAATCAGGTAAAGCCTTTGGTCAGTGGTTGGCTGGTTTAGTTTAGAGGGAGTATGAATATGAAAAAGAAACGAGTGCTATATTTCTTATTATTGTTTATATCAGTATTTATTACAGGTATGTTTATGGGACGTGCTTTGGCAATGGGAGTCAGTTTCAATCTAACAGATTTGATTCCTTGGTTTTCTGGCTCTAGTTTATTATTGGCATTGATTAGTATCCTTTTGGCTTTCAATTTCCTAAAGAAAAGTAGGGAATTTCACTCCTTGTATCAAGAGGAAATGGATGATAATCTGAATGAAACCTATTATGTGCAAATGTATCGAAATCTTGAGTTTGGAACAATTGCTTCTAACATAGTTTCAGTTACGACTTTGTTAGCATTTTTTATATCGGCGACTGAAGTGCTTATACTTGGTAATAGTTATCTAACTTTAGCACTCTCTTTTCTAGGGTTGATGTTGCTATTTGTTGTTCAAAAACATCTTTTGAAGACAATTTCTATTGTTCGTCAGTTTGATTTGGCATTTTTCTCCATGCCAAAGGATGTGTTAGATTATGTCAATTCTTACGATGAAGGAGAGCGACAAGCTAATTTGGAACAGAGTTTTCGGATTTTATTTCAATTAAACCAATATATTTTACAAGGTTTGTATATTTTTATTACTATCGTTTCTGTGCTTACAAGAGAAATTCAGTTATTAGCTCTTTTAGCCGTAGCGGTAGTCCATATTTATATCAATGTAATGCAAATACCTATGGTGAAACGTTATTTCAAATAGGAACAATCACTGAAACTACTAAAAGTTATTAGTTGGTTTAGATAGGGGCCAGAAAATGAATAATAATCGTAGATGGTGGAGAGTGGGAGTGTGTATGTTAAGTGCTTTTGTAGGAGTCTTTGCTTACACTCTTAGAGGTATAGTTGAACAGATTCAAATGTCACAAGTCTTACCTACTATTTATGGACTTACTCTCGTTATTGGAGGACTTTCCTTCATCTTAGCCATGTATTATCTTGGTAAGAGTCGAGAAGTTTATACTCTTTATCAAAGGGGGACAGAGGAAGAAGATAGTGATCAGACTTATGTAAGAGCCTATCGTTACTTGGATTATGGTTCGGTTTCTTCCAATGTTTTGATGATAGCAATGATGACCAGTGGGATTATACTGATTTCTCCGATATTTAAGAATACCTTGCTAATTCTTCCAGCTCTTATTCTATTATGCTTATACATTATTGTTGCCAATTACTTGTTGCGAACTATTTTTATCGTTCGACACTATAAACTGTCTGCTTATTACACTCCAAAAGATATTTTAGATTATCTTAACAGTTATGATGAGGGAGAAAAGCAGGCAGAGATGGAGAGTGCCTTTTTAACTCTGTTTAGGCTGGATCAAATTTTACTGCCATCACTCTATTTTTTATTGATAGTATTATCAGTTGTTTTACGAGAAATACAAGTGGTTGCCTTAGTTCTTTTAGTTGTCATCCATATCTATATCAATGTTGCACATTTACGAAAAACAAAACGTTATTTTAAATAGGAGAATCTTATGAAAACACTTAAAAATATTGGCTGGTATAGTCTTACTTTCTTATCATTTATTATGGTCTATAGTTTTATTCAGGGCGTAGGCTTAGAAGCCATGAAAATGGGTGCGCCTGAATATGTTGCTGTCCCAATTTATGTCTTATTAGCAGGAATTTTCACCTTCGTTACCTACAAGTGGTATAAGACAGGAACCGTTACGATTGAAAAAACAGCCCTCAACAAATACATCTGGTTGCCTGCCTTGGTGTGGGCCCTTGTCATTGTTGCTCAATTCTTTTTGCCAAATGATCCATCAGTCAATCAACAGACGGCAGAACAATTGACTCATAATCAACCTCTCTTCGCTTTCTTCATGATAGTTGTCTTTGCGCCCCTGACAGAAGAGTTAACCTTTAGAGGTATGCTAGCTCGTTATGTCTTCCCTCAACAGGATAACATCAAGCAGACAGCTCTCTTTCTACTAGTAACAAGCATCATCTTTGCCCTCGTTCATTTCCCTGGAACTCCACAACAATTCCTAGTGTATGGTTCCCTCGGTTTGAGCTTGGGGTTGGCTTATATCAGCAAGGGTGGACTGGCTTACAGCATTGCTTTACATGCTTTAAATAATTTAATCGGATTTTTAATGATTCTCATGCTATAATAGACTCAGGAGGAAGTCATGAAACGAGTGATATTATTAGCAGTGATTCAGGCAGTTGTTCTCTTCTTTATCATTGGAGCGCTTGCCTATGCTTTTAAAGGGGATTTCTTTTATAACCATCTAGCAGTTATCTTTGCACCAATTGCAGGTATTATGCGATTTGCGACAGCCTATGCAACGGAGATTGTTCTCCCTAAAAAGGCTGCAGAGATTGCTGAAAAGCGTAAAAAATAAAGAAATTCCAAGTAAAATAAGATCCAGCGAATGACTTTGCTGGATTTTTTCATTTATAGCAGGATTCTTCTCAACTTTTCTGATGATTTTCATGAAGAGCCTGCGCTTTTATGGTAAAATAGTAACAGAATAAAAGAGGAGAGAAAACATGAAACGTAGTATGTATGCTGGTCGTGTTCGTGAGGAGCACATCGGACAAGAAATTACCTTGAAAGGCTGGGTTGCACGTCGTCGTGACCTTGGTGGTTTGATCTTTATCGATCTTCGCGACCGTGAAGGAATCATGCAGTTGGTTATCAACCCAGAAAAAGTATCTGCAGAGGTGATGGCAACAGCTGAAAGCCTTCGTAGTGAATTTGTCATCGAGGTGACTGGTCAAGTTGCTGCACGTGAGCAGGCCAATGATAAGTTGGCGACTGGAGCAGTTGAACTGAATGTAACAGCTCTTACTGTACTTAACACAGCTAAAACAACACCATTTGAAATCAAGGATGGCATTGAAGCAAACGATGATACGCGTCTACGTTACCGTTACCTTGACCTTCGTCGTCCAGAAATGTTGGAAAATCTTAAACTTCGTGCCAAGGTAACGCATTCTATCCGCAACTACTTGGATGAGTTGGAATTTATCGATGTGGAAACACCATTCCTTTCTAAATCAACACCAGAAGGGGCGCGTGACTATTTGGTGCCATCTCGTGTTAATAAAGGGCATTTCTATGCTCTTCCTCAAAGTCCGCAGATTACAAAACAGTTGTTGATGAATGCTGGGTTTGATCGTTACTACCAAATTGTTAAATGTTTCCGTGACGAAGACTTGCGTGGTGACCGCCAACCTGAATTTACTCAGGTCGACTTGGAAACTTCATTCTTGACTGAGCAAGAAATCCAAGACATCACAGAAGGCTTGATTGCGCGCGTGATGAAGGAAACAAAAGGCATCGAAGTAACACTGCCATTCCCTCGAATGAAGTATGATGATGCTATGGCTCTTTATGGTTCTGACAAGCCTGATACTCGTTTTGAAATGTTGCTTCAAGACTTGACAGATCTTGTCAAGGGTGTTGATTTCAAGGTCTTCTCAGAAGCACCTGCCGTTAAAGCCATTGTAGTTCAAGGCGCAGCAGACAACTACTCTCGTAAAGACATCGACAAGATGACAGAAGTAGCTAAACAGTATGGTGCCAAAGGTCTTGCTTGGGTCAAGGTAGTTGATGGAGAATTAAATGGACCAGTTGCGAAATTCTTGACTGGTATCCAAGCAGACTTGACAACAGCGCTTGGTCTTGAAGATAAGGACTTGGTTCTCTTTGTGGCTGATACGCTTGAAGTAGCTAATGCAACTCTTGGTGCCCTTCGTGGACGTATTGCTAAAGAACTAGGCTTGATTGATAATGATAAATTTAACTTCCTTTGGGTTGTTGACTGGCCAATGTTTGAATGGTCTGAAGAAGAAGGCCGTTATATGAGCGCCCACCATCCATTTACCCTTCCTCAAGCAGAAACTGCTCACGAGCTCGAGGGTGAATTGGCTAAGGTTCGTGCCATTGCCTATGATATCGTCCTAAACGGTTATGAACTTGGTGGCGGTAGCCTTCGTATCAACCAAAAAGAACTGCAAGAACGTATGTTCAAAGCTCTTGGTTTCTCAGCTGAAGAAGCCAATGACCAGTTTGGTTTCCTTTTGGAAGCCATGGACTATGGATTCCCACCACACGGTGGTTTGGCTATCGGTCTTGACCGTTTTGTCATGTTACTCGCTGGAGAAGAAAATATCCGTGAAGTCATCGCCTTTCCTAAGAACAACAAAGCAACTGATCCAATGACGCAAGCACCATCAACAGTAGCTCTTAAACAATTAGAGGAACTTAATCTACAAGTAGAACAAGATGAAACAAACGAAACTAACTAAAAAGTGGAATCATTATCTTCGCCGCTTTGCTTATCGAGTAAAGATTTTGCGTGTTTTACAAAGTATTTCTCGAGAAAAATACGATGAAAAAATCTCAGCTTCTCTGGTATATGGTTTTCTATCAGCAGTAGCTGTCAATTTCTTTTTCCAACCAGGGCACGTTTATTCAAGTGGTGCGACAGGTTTGGCCCAGATTATATCTGCTCTAAGTAACCACTGGTTTGGGTTTCATTTCCCAATCTCAGTAGCATTTTATACCATCAATATTCCTCTCATGATTTTGGCCTGGTATCAAATTGGACATAAGTTCACGATTTTTACCTTTATCACGGTATCTATGAGTTCGCTCTTTATCCAGTTTGTGCCGGTGGTGGTCTTGACAGAAGATCCAATCATCAATGCCCTTTTTGGGGGTGTTGTCATGGGGCTTGGAATCGGATTTGCGCTACGTCATAACATCTCCAGTGGCGGAACAGATATTGTCAGCCTAACCATTCGTAAGAAGACAGGTCGTAACGTCGGAAGCATCTCTTTCTTGGTGAACGGTACCATCATGTTGATTGCTGGAGTGACCTTTGGTTGGAAATATGCCCTTTATTCCATGATTACTATCTTTGTCTCAAGTCGTGTGACAGATGCAGTTTTCACCAAACAAAAACGCATGCAGGCCATGATTGTTACTAGCAATCCAGATGCAGTCATTGAGAAAATCCATCATAAATTGCACCGTGGAGCGACTATGATCCATGATGCTGAAGGAACTTATAACCACGAACGTAAGGCTGTTTTGATTACGGTTATCACTCGTGCAGAGTTCAATGATTTTAAACTGATCATGAAGCAAGTTGATCCAACAGCCTTTGTTTCTGTTTCAGAAAATGTTCATATCCTAGGCCGATTTGTCGAAGTCGAAAACTAATCAATTATAAAAATAGATTACAAAAAACCAACTCTAAGCAAAAGTGTTAGAGCTGGTTTTTCTTATTTTTCAATGATTTCATGCGCAATGACTTGACGATAGCAGATTTGACGATTTTCTTTGACATCATTGATGATTTGAAGAATAGTCTCAAACGAAGTGCGGCCGAGAGCTAGACTATTAATATTGACATAGGCTGCTAGGTTTAATTTTGGATTTACAGAGTCAAAGCTAAGAACAGGGACATTCAGCTGATGTTCGTTGAGGTAGTTACAAACACCTTCAGCTAAGAGGCTATCTGTTGTGATAACAGCATCGGTTTTTGGATCGTATTCAAAAAGTTGTTTGCTAAATTTATATCCCTTTTCTTCAAGAAATCCATCAGCGAAAAAGGTACGATGACTATCAAGAGATAGTTTGTGTTCTTGGAGGGCTTGCTCGTAACCTGTTAGACGATCCTGCGTAACGTAGAGTTTCTTGGTACCGCCGATGAAAGCAATGCGGCTGCATCCTTTTTTGATGAAGTATTCTGTCGCATCAAAACCAGCTTGAATATTATCATTGTCAACAAGTGAAATGAAGGGTGATAGTGATTTCCCAAGGATGAGGAAGGGAAATTGTTCTTCAGTAACGAGTTTAACCAAGGGGTCATTTTCTTGGGCATACAAGAAGATAAGACCGTCTACACGCTTTCCATAAACCATCTGTGAAATTGCATTTAAGCGCTCTTTTTCGTCTTTTCCAGTTGCAATCTGGATAGCATAGTGATTTTCTGAAGCAACTTGTGCAATTCCTCTAAGGACAGAAGGAAAGAAAGGATTTTGATAGAAAACGTCTGAATCATCTGGAAGAACCAGGCCGATAACCTGCGTATAACTACTAACCAGGCTTCGGGCATTAAGATTAGGATGATAGTTGAGTTCTTTCATTACCTTTCGAACTCGTTTTTTGGTTTCATCGCTAATGGTTGATTTGTTTTGAATAACACGGGTTACGGTTGAGGGTGAGACCCCTGCAGCCTTGGCCACGTCTTTAATCGTAACAGGCATAATAATCTCCTACTTGTGGTAGTCTGGATCACGGAAATGCGTTTTGTAAAAGATAGTGACCAGGTATAGAACAAATAAAATGTTTTGAACAGTAATTAAAGTTGCCATATTTTGGCCTAGGAGACCGAGAATCATGGCAAGTAAGGTTGGTAATCCTAAACAGTTCAAGATGAAATGATAGCACTCTTTATAGCTTTTAAATGAAAAGAGACGTGATTTTTTCGTAAAGTAGAGCAAGAGGCTAGAACCTAGAGCAACGATGAAAAAATTAAGTCCGAAGAGGAAGCTAGAACCTAACACAAGAAAGAGGCTAACATAGATACGATTCTGTTGATACCAGTCTTTAGAAATGTCTTGTGTTAAGCTTTCCTTGCTTTGGAAACTATCGGTCGTGATCGCATGATAGCGAATGCTAGTCAATTCTTTTCCTTGCTTACTGATGACGAGTTGCTCAGGTTCAAAGTTAAGAAGTAATTCTTCAGGAAAGTTTGAACTAGAAGCGTCTCCGATTTGAACAGAAGCTAGATGAGGAGTTGAACCAGTATAGCTCAGCTTCCCATCATTAATCTGAGTATTTGCAGCTAAATCTTGTACGACATCGTCCGTCAGAGGAGCGTAGACATCATCGATGAAGGTTTCTAAAGGATAGGTGTCCTGAGAGCTGTTCTGGATGGCAATAGGAACCATAGACAAGCTAATCAAGAAAACACTGGTAAAAATCAGTTGAAACCAGTTTAGACCGAAACGATGAGAGAGGGGCTTACGAAATCCCCAAATACTATTAAAATAAGAAAATGGATATGGTAGCATAAATCTCTTTCTATAGGCATTTTTCTATACGAGTATTATATAGAGAAATGGTTTTTATTTCAAGCGGGGGAGCAGAATCCTTGGTAAAAGTAAATGTTTGTCATGATTTATTCACTAACTAACAAGGAAAACTCAGTAAGCTCTTGTTTCTCACCAGACAATCGATGTACAAGTTCAAAAATGAAAAAGGGTGGCGGGGGTATATTACCCCTTGTCGCCACCGCTTGTAAGTCCTGAAACGAAGTTCTTTTGTAAGAAGAAGAAGAGTGTACAGATTGGAAGAGCGATGAGGATAGCACCTGCTGAGAAGTAGGCAATCTTCATGTTCTTCACATTGCTAACGAAGGTCTGTAGACCAACGGCAACTGTAAAGTATTCTTTTTCACGAAGCAAGAAACTAGAGAGGATATAGTCTCCGAAAGGTCCCATGAAGGCCCAGAGTGCTTGTACAGCAACCATTGGACGAACAAGAGGGAGAACGATTTGCCAGAAGCGGCGGAAATGTCCTGCACCATCAAGTTTTGCAGACTCATCAAGAGACATTGGCACGGTGTCAAAGTAACCTTTCATCAACCAAGCATTCATAGGGATACCTCCACCAACGTAGAGGAAGATGAGGAACCAGCTATGGTTAAGGGCATTCAACATGAGGGCCATAACGAAGAAGGCAGTCAAAGCAGCCATTGTAGGCACCATTTGGATAATCAAGAAGAAGACCAAACTTTGTTTACGAGCCAAGAAGTTGTAACGGCTATAGGCATAACCAGCAAGTACGATAATACTTGTTTGTACAACCATAGTGATCAAAGCGATGATCAAAGTGTTGAGGTACCATGTACCGTACAAGGTTTCTGTAAAGAGCCCTTTGAAGTTATCAAAATTGAAGTCGATGTTAGTATCGAGTTTAAAGGCTGCGACGTTACCTGCCTTGAAGGCTGACATGATAGTAATCAACAGTGGATAGATAATCACGATTGAAAGGCCAATCAAGTAGAGGTAAGTAAGGGTTTGAGTCAGTCTACGTTTGAGTTTGATTGAGTTATTCATCTTAGACGTCCTCCATATCAAATGCGTGTAGTTTCTTGAAGGCAATCATAGAGATTGAGATGACAATGATAGAGATAATCAAGGTAACAGCTGCCGCCATAGAGTATTGAGGAGATGTACCCGTTGTCAAACGGTAGATCCATGAGATCAAGATATCGGTTGAACCAGCACCACCACCGACACTACCAGGACCACCGCCATTGAAGAGGTACATGATAGAGAAGTTGTTGAAGTTGAAGGTGTATTGGCTGATCAAAGTAGGTGCCGCAACAGCCAAGATCATTGGGAAAGTGATGTTGCGGAATTTTTGCCAAGCGTTTGCACCGTCGATATAAGCTGCTTCATACAAGTCGTTTGGAATAGACTGTAGGATACCGAGAGTAAGGACATAGATATAAGGGAATCCAAGCCAACCTTGCATCATAATCAAGGCAACCTTAGTCCAAGTAGGGTCTGTTTTCCAAGGGATAAGAGCTCCATCGAGGAATGGAAGAACCTTAGCAAAGAGAGGGATAACTTGGGTATTGATAGCACCAACACTATCGTTGAACATGTTTGAGAATGTCAAGATAGTGATGAAGGCTGGAACCGCCCAAGGCAGAAGGAAGATAACACCAAAGATACGTTTCCCCTTGATGAATGGTTGGTTGGCAATAATAGCTGTGAAGATACCGATTACAATCTGTAAAGTTGATGCAGACAAAGCCCAGATAATAGTCCAAGAAAGAACAGAACCGAAGGCTGAACGGAAGGTACTCAAGCTCCAGATATTTGTGAAGTTAGTCAAACCAACCCAGTCTAACAATTTGTTTGGTGGCAAGTGTTGGAAGTCATAGTTTGTGAAGGCAATCATCAAGGTTACGACAACGGGGAAGATGATTGCAAAGGTCATGGCAATATAAGATGGAATAATCAAGAGGTAAGGGAAGCCATTTTCATAGATTCCTTTGATCATATCTTTTAGCGTAAGTGGTACTGGAATTCCATTGTTAATACGTTTTGCGATAGTATGTGCATCTTTAATATTTGAGAAATAAAAGAGTACATAAACGACTACAAAGATTAAATGGAAGGCACCACGAATCAGCATGAAGAGGGAATTATCACGACCTGGCTTGTCACCAAGAGTAATGAGGTTGCTCAATTCAGGGGCTGCAAGTGCTAGGAAATAAAGGACAAATACGATGGTTACACCAAGGAAGATAAAACCTTTTGCCTTTTGTTTGTTGTAAATCTGTCCTAACCCAGGAATGAGAGACAGCAGTGCTGCTTTACTAGGTTGTTGCTTTTCCATAATAACTCCTTTCATAGGATACTGGTTTCTAATTAAAACCTAAACTATATATGTTTTCTATTGATAAATTCAAAGGGGGATTTGAATTCCACCCCCCTTGAACAAATTTTTTATTCACCAAATTTTTGTTTGATTGTTTCTTTGATCAATGTTACAGCATCGTTTGCAGCTGTCTTAGCATCTTTCTTACCACTTACAGCTTCAAATAGCATTGTTTTAGCTGGGTCCCAAACAGCTGACATTTGAGGGATGTTTGGCATTGGTTGAGCGTTTTGGAACTGTTTGATAACAGCTGTTGTCAACTCATCGTTTTTACCTTCAGCATATGAACGAGCCTCAGTGTTAGCTGGGATTTCGTTAGTTTTATCGTAGAAGGCTTTTTGTTCTTCAGTTGAAACAAGGAAGTCTACAAATTTTTGAGCAGCTTCAAGGTTCTTAGTACTTGATGGGATGATCCAAGCTTTACCACCACCGAATGTTTCATAGTTTTTACCGTTTGGAAGAGTTGGGATAGTCGCAACACTGTAGTTTACTTTAGCATCTTTGAAGGCCTGAGCTTTCCAAGGACCATCAATGATAGCAGCTGTTTTACCTTCTTGGAATTGAGTTTGGATTAGGTTTGGAGCTCCTTCTGTATCTTGCATACCTTTAGGCCATTTTTCGTACCAAGTTTTAGCGTAGTTGATAGCAGTGATAGCTCCTTCGTTTGCAAGTCCGATATCTTTAGAATCTTTACCGTTTTGGCCAAATACGTAACCGCCGTTACCAGCAAGAAGTCCGTATGCATAGTAGAAGTTTGTCCAGTCAGCAAGGAAGGCAGTTGTTTTACCATCTTCACCAGCGAAGGCATATTTGCTATCTTTAGCAAGTTCTTCTAATTCAGCAAAAGTTTTTGGAGCTTCTTTAATCAAGTCTTTATTATAGTACAAAACAAGTGACTCGATAACAGCAGGAGCACCGTAAACTTTACCGTCAGCAGCTGTTACAAGAGATTTAGTTTTATCATCTGTTTTAGCACCGTCGCTCAATTTCACTTCTGAAAGTTGTCCGTCTTTACCAAGGCTACCTACTCGGTCGTATGGTGCCATCATAACGTCAGCAGCTTTACCAGATTGGTTATCTAGAGAAAGGTTATCGAGACCACCCATTTGGTCTCCTGTTTTGATAGTAACTTTTACTCCAGCTTCTTTTTCGTAAGCTTGTGCAGCTGATTCAGCAAATGCTTTATATTGGTCTTCAACGTATAAAGTAAGTTCTTTACCTTCAGATGAACCAGAATCAGCCGCTTTATCAGCAGTTTTGCTTCCGCAAGCTACCAAAAGCAAGCTAGCAAGAGTAGCAGTACCAAGTACAGCTGCGCTCTTCATGAATTTTGTTGACATAGTGTATTCCTCCTAAAGAATAACAAATTTTAATTTCGAGGAAACGCAAACGTTTTCCCTTATGACTTTAGTATAGCACAAACAGAAAACGGTTGCAAGTCTTTTTTTAGAAAAAAATTTAAAAAGCTTGTTACTAGCTAATTCCTAAAATTGTTTGTATAATAGAAGAGAAAGATGTAATCGTGTAAATTTCGATTCAAAAATAATTGAAGGGAAACGATTGCATGATTTAGAGGAAATTTAATAGGAGATGAAAAAATAAGAATATAGTAACTTGAAAGTTTGTCAAAAAAGATTAAACAATAAAAAGTTTTTTTAAAAACGCTTGCATTTATTTTAGAAATGGGTTATACTTTACATAGCGCAAACGTTTGCGCACAAATTTGAACAATTAATAAAAAAACACTTGAGGTGCTATTATGAAGAAACGTCAAAGTGGTGTGTTGATGCACATCTCATCACTTCCAGGAGCATACGGAATCGGATCATTTGGTCAAAGCGCCTATGATTTCGTTGACTTCTTGGTTCGTACAAAGCAACGCTACTGGCAAATCCTTCCTTTAGGAACAACCAGCTACGGAGATTCTCCTTATCAATCTTTCTCAGCCTTTGCAGGTAATACTCACTTTATCGATCTTGATATCTTGGTTGAGCAAGGTCTCTTGGAAGCTAGTGATCTTGAAGGGATTGACTTTGGTAGCAACCCAACTGAAGTTGACTACGCTAAAATTTACTATGCACGTCGTCCCCTTCTAGAAAAAGCAGTCAAACGTTTCCTTGAAGTTGGAGATGTGAAAGACTTCGAAAGATTTGCTCAAGACAACCAATCATGGCTTGAACTTTTTGCAGAGTATATGGCTATTAAAGAGCATTTTGATAATTTGGCTTGGACAGAGTGGCCAGATGCAGACATTCGTGCTCGTAAAGCTTCTGCTCTTGAAAGCTACCGTGAGAAATTAGCTGACAAACTTGTTTACCACCGAGTAACCCAATATCTCTTCTTCCAACAATGGTTGAAATTGAAAGCATACGCTAATGAAAACCACATCGAGATTGTTGGGGATATGCCAATCTATGTTGCTGAAGATTCAAGCGATATGTGGGCAAATCCACACCTCTTTAAAACAGATGAAAACGGGAAAGCAACTTGCATCGCAGGATGCCCACCAGATGAGTTTTCTGCGACTGGTCAGCTTTGGGGTAACCCAATCTATGACTGGGAAGCAATGGATCGCGATGGCTACAAATGGTGGATTGAACGCTTGCGTGAAAGCTTTAAAATCTACGATATCGTGCGTATCGACCACTTCCGTGGATTTGAGTCTTATTGGGAAATCCCAGCTGGTTCTGAAACCGCGGCACCTGGTAAATGGGTGAAAGGACCTGACTACAAACTCTTTGCAGCGGTTAAAGAAGAACTTGGTGACTTGAACATCATCGCTGAAGACCTTGGTTTCATGACTGATGAAGTTATTGAACTACGTGAACGCACTGGCTTCCCAGGAATGAAGGTTCTTCAATTTGCCTTCAATCCAGAAGACGAAAGTATCGATAGCCCACACTTGGCACCAGCTAACTCTGTTATGTACACAGGAACACATGATAACAACACTGTTCTTGGTTGGTACCGTGATGAGATTGATGATCCAACTCGTGAGTACATGGCACGCTACACAAACCGTAAAGAGTACGAAACAGTGGTGCATGCTATGCTTCGTACAGCCTTCGCATCAGTAAGTTTCATGACGATTGCAACTATGCAAGATTTGCTAGAGTTGGATGGTTCAGCTCGTATGAACTTCCCATCTACTCTTGGTGGAAACTGGTCATGGCGTATGACAGCGGATCAATTGACTCCTGCTGTCGAAGAAACTTTGCTTGACTTGACTACAATTTATCGCCGTATCAATGAAAATTTGGTAGAATTAAAGAAATAAGACATTATCAGGAGACATAAAAATGTTACCATTAAAAGAATTTGTACAAAATCGTTACAATAAATCTATCGCAGAATGTAGCAATGAGGAGCTTTACCTTGCTCTTCTTAACTACAGCAAACTTGCAAGCAGCCAAAAACCAGTGAACACTGGTAAGAAAAAAGTTTACTACATCTCAGCTGAGTTCTTGATTGGTAAACTCTTGTCAAACAACTTGATTAACCTTGGTCTTTATGACGAAGTTAAAAAAGAACTTGCTGACGCAGGTAAAGAGTTGATCGAAATCGAAGAAGTAGAATTGGAACCATCACTTGGTAATGGTGGTTTGGGACGTTTGGCAGCCTGCTTTATCGACTCAATCGCTACACTTGGATTGAACGGTGACGGTGTTGGTTTGAACTACCACTTTGGTCTTTTCCAACAAGTGCTTAAAAACAACCAACAAGAAACTATTCCTAACGCTTGGTTGACTGACCAAAACTGGTTGGTTCGCTCAAGCCGTAGTTACCAAGTGCCATTTGCACACTTTACATTGACATCTACTCTTTACGATATCGATGTACCTGGTTACAAAACTGCTACGAAAAACCGCTTGCGTTTGTTTGACTTGGATTCAGTTGATTCATCTATCATTGAAGATGGCATTAACTTTGATAAGACAGACATCGCTCGCAACTTGACTCTTTTCCTTTACCCAGACGATAGCGACAAACAAGGTGAATTGCTCCGTATCTTCCAACAATACTTCATGGTTTCAAACGGTGCACAATTGATCATCGATGAAGCAATCGAAAAAGGAAGCAACTTGCACGACCTTGCTGACTACGCAGTTGTACAAATCAACGATACTCACCCATCAATGGTGATTCCTGAATTGATCCGTCTTTTGACTGAACGTGGTATCGAACTTGATGAAGCAATCTCTATCGTTCGTAGCATGACTGCTTACACAAACCACACAATCCTTGCTGAAGCCCTTGAAAAATGGCCTCTTGAATTCTTGGAAGAAGTGGTTCCTCACTTGGTACCAATCATCAAAGAATTGGATCGCCGTGTGAAAGCAGAATACAAAGACCCAGCTGTTCAAATCATCGATGAGAGCGGACGTGTTCACATGGCTCACATGGATATCCACTACGGATACAGCGTAAACGGGGTTGCGGCTCTTCACACTGAAATCTTGAAGAACTCAGAGTTGAAAGCTTTCTACGACATCTACCCAGAAAAATTCAACAACAAAACAAACGGTATCACATTCCGTCGTTGGCTTATGCATGCTAACCCAAGCTTGTCTCACTACTTGGATGAAATCCTTGGACGCGAATGGCACCATGAAGCTTCTAAATTGGAAGACCTTCTTTCATACGAAGACAAGGCTGCTGTCAAAGAAAAATTGGAAAGCATCAAAGCTCACAACAAACGTAAATTGGCTCGTCACTTGAAAGAGCACCAAGGTGTGGAAATCAATACAAACTCTATCTTTGATATCCAAATCAAACGTCTTCACGAATACAAACGTCAACAAATGAACGCTTTGTATGTCATCCACAAATACTTGGACATCAAGGCTGGTAACATCCCTGCTCGTCCAATCACAGTATTCTTTGGTGGTAAAGCAGCTCCTGCCTACACTATCGCTCAAGACATCATCCACTTGATCCTTTGCTTGTCAGAAGTCATTGCCAACGATCCAGCAGTAGCTCCACACTTGCAAGTGGTAATGGTTGAAAACTACAACGTTACTGCAGCAAGCTTCTTAATTCCAGCGTGTGATATCTCTGAACAAATCTCACTTGCTTCTAAAGAAGCTTCAGGTACTGGTAACATGAAATTCATGTTGAACGGAGCTTTGACTCTTGGTACTATGGACGGGGCTAACGTGGAAATCGCTGAGTTGGTTGGAGACGAAAACATCTACATCTTTGGTGAAGATTCAGAAACTGTTATCGACCTTTACGCAAAATCAGCTTACAAATCAAGCGAATTCTACGCTCGTAAAGCGATCAAACCATTGGTTGACTTTATCGTGAGCGACGCTGTTCTTGCAGTTGGTAAGATTGAACGTTTGGAACGTCTTTATAACGAATTAATCAACAAAGACTGGTTCATGACTCTTCTTGACTTGGAAGACTACATCAAAGTGAAAGAGCAAATGCTTGCTGACTACGAAGACCGTGACGCATGGTTGGATAAAGTCATCGTTAACATTGCTAAAGCAGGATTCTTCTCATCTGACCGTACAATCGCTCAGTATAACGAAGATATCTGGCACTTGAACTAAGATATACAATTTAATAGTTATTACACTATCTAGCAAAAAAAGCGAGTTTCAATTGAAATTCGCTTTTTTTTTAATGTTATGGACTTGAGGTTGACTGGTCTCAAAAGAAAAAATAATTTGTCAATAATTTCTAGCCTTAAAAATCAAACCTAGAGAACACTAAGAAGGCTGATTAAGTCTAAGGTTCTTCTTAGCTGTACCTCAAATTTCTTGTATTCGTTTACAAATAGTATTATAATAGTATTATAGTAAAGAAAGAGGGTGTTTTTATGTGGAAAAAATATTTTTCAAAATATAAATGGACTGATTTATTTTGGATTCTTTTTGTAATTGGAGCATGCCTCTTGACGGGTAATAGTTCTTCGTTTCCACTGACTCATCAAGAAATCTCTTTTCATGGATGTTGTTATGGGACATCACTTGCCTTATATCACTTGCTATTTATTGATAAATTTGTCATTTCAAATCGAAAATAAATGGAGAGGTAAAAATTTTTTATACTTTTCGGAAAGACAGTGAAAAATCGTTTTTTAAACCCGCATCTCAAGAAGAGGTGCGGGCTTTGTAGTATCTCAAAAATTTATTTACAGTGCTTTTCCGACCAGAATCTCTGCTTCGATGGTAATCTCTGTCAGTTGGCTCCAATCAATCTTGCTTTGGTCAACGTGAAAGAGGAGGGGTGTCATGCTGAGTAAAGCTTGTCTTTGCTCTGCGGTGATGGATTTGGTCAGGGAAGCAGCCTGGATAGATTGGATGCTGAAATATTCTTGGAAGTGTACCTTGATATCTTGGTTGGAATAGTCCTTCTTTGTCAGCTGGTCCTGTACTATTTGGCGCATTTCTTTAAGGTGATTTTTTGTAGGAATGACCTTAATTAAGATACCGTTTTGAGATAAAACGCGACGAAATTCACCGTAGTTGGCAGGCGAAAAGATATCAAGTAGGATATCCATGCTAGCGTCTTTTATAGGAAGACGAGCCAGGTCGCCAACGAACCAGTTGACTGCCCAGTTGGTTTCACTTTTAGCAGCGATTTGGACCGAATCTTTTGAAATATCAAAGGCATAAAAGGTTTTATCAGAGTGACTTTCTTGGAGTTTACGAGAGTAGAAGCCTTCGCCACAACCGATGTCCAAGACAGTTTTTGCAGATGGTTTAGTGGCTAGTAAGTCGGAGATACCTTCTAAAATAGCCTGATAAAATCCAGCTTCTAGGATTTGTTGGCGATTTTGGAAATTTTCCTTGTCGTAGTTGGCCGATTGCTTGATTTGTGGTGCTAGATTGATATAGCCTAATTTTGCTAGGTCAAAAGAATGGCGATTGGTGCACTTGAGACTAGATTCTACCAAGGTCAAGTTTTCTTGGCAGACGGGACAGGCAAAAGCGCTAGCAGAAGCAAAACGCTGGAGTTTGGGTTTGAGGTTTGTATTCATAGTTTAAGTGTATCAAAAGAGGCAAATGAAAGCAACTTTAGGAGTAAGTAGATGGGAGATTCAGTAGAAATAAAACTAATACTCTTCGAAAATCAAATTCAAACCACGTCAACGTCGCCTTGCCGTACTCAAGTACAGCCTGCGGCTAGTTTCCTAGTTTGCTCTTTGATTTTCATTGAGTATAATTCTCCAATTTATAAAATAAAATTGCTTTTATATCTAAATTGCTATATAATAATGATAAGGAGGAATAAGTATGTTAAAAGAAGTACTAACCGTTGCAAAAGTTGCGAAAAAATCATCACTCTTTTTGGGTGGTGTCGCATTTGGTACCCTTGGTTTGAAAATCTTGGCAAGTAAGGAAGCTAAAAAAGGTTATTCTAAAGCTTTGGCTAAGGCTTACAAGTTGAAAGACGGGCTAGATGCATCTGTTTCTGTTGTGAAACAACATGGAGACGATGTCTTGCAAGATGCCAAATATTTGTACGAGCAAGAGAAAAAAGAAGAGCAATTAGATAGCCTTATAGGAGAATAATATGTCTTTTAAAGTGCTACATAGAGGATACCAACATATCCGACTATCATCTTCTTTTTCACTCACCTTGGATATTCAAGACTATCTTCGTTCCTTGGCGAGAGATGAAAAGGGGATTGAGTCTATCCAGTTTTACATGGATCAACAGCACTTTACTCTACGCATAAAAGAAGGCTTTTCTGTATTAGATAATGCAGAAGCCTTTTTAAAAAGAATTGATAAAGGGAAAGTTTCTGAGTTGATGACTCTTCCCATTCGTAGAGAAGAGAGTGCTTATTCTATTGTTTCAGGTGCAGCGATTAAGCGTATACTTTTTCGTAGTTTTGTGCCGTATCCTATTCGCTATATATGGACTTGTTATCAGGCTTTTGGCTATATTAGAGAAGCCTATCAAACACTAGCGCGTAAGGAACTAACGATGGAGGTCTTGGACTGTTCGGCTATTTTATTGTCTTTGTTTATGAACCAATCCAAGACTGCCAGCAACATCATGTTTATGCTTGATTTGGGGAATCATTTAGATCAGTGGTCCTTGAAAAAAACTGCAACAGATTTAGAGCAGAGTCTTCTTGCAAAAGAGAGCGATGTATTCTTGGTACAGGGCGATACGGTCGTTAGTATCAAGAGTTCCGATGTTCAAATAGGAGATGTCTTGGTCCTATCTCAAGGAAATGAAATTCTGTTTGATGGACAAGTAGTTTCAGGTTTAGGTATGGTCAACGAAAGTTCCTTGACGGGAGAGAGTTTTCCAGTTGAAAAAAGAGAGTCTGATTTGGTTTGTGCAAACACAGTCTTGGAGACTGGGGAGCTACGCATTCGTGTAACCGATAATCAGATGAACAGCCGTATTTTACAGCTGATTGAGTTGATGAAGAAATCTGAAGAAAACAAGAAAACGAAACAACGCTATTTCATCAAGATGGCGGACAAGGTCGTCAAATATAATTTCTTGGGGGCTGGGCTGACTTACCTATTGACAGGTTCTTTTTCTAAGGCTATTTCATTCCTATTGGTTGATTTCTCCTGCGCTTTGAAAATCTCTACTCCTGTAGCTTATTTGACAGCTATCAAAGAGGGGTTGAACCGTGAAATGGTGATTAAGGATGGAGATGTTCTGGAGAAATATCTGGAAGTTGATACTTTCTTGTTTGATAAGACGGGAACAATCACAACTAGTTATCCTATAGTTGAAAAGGTGTTACCTTTTGGGGACTATAGTGAGGAAGATATTCTCAGAATCAGTGCCTGTCTTGAGGAACACATTTATCATCCTATTGCTAATGCCATCGTCAAGCAAGCTGAGATAGAGGGAATTGAACATGAGGAAATGCATGGGAAACTCCAATATATCGCAAGCAAGGGGATCAAATCTCATATAGATGGGCAACCAGTTCTTATTGGGAATTATGTTTTGATGCAGGATGAGCAAATTCATATCAATTCAGAACAAAATGCTTTAATTGAAGAATACAAGAGTCACTACAATCTCTTATTCTTAGCCTACCAGAATGAATTGATTGGAATGTTCTGTATTCATACTCCTTTGAGAAAAGAAGCAAAGGCAGCCTTGGAGAAACTTAAGGCACAAGGGAAAAAATTGATTCTGGCAACAGGGGACACCTTGGTTAGAACAGAGGAATTAGTCAAAGACTTGCCCTTTGATCAGGTCTATACAGACTTAAAACCTGATGGGAAATTTGAGTTAGTAGAGGAACTGCAGAAAGCAGGTCACACTATTTTGATGGTTGGAGATGGATTGAATGACTCAGCGGCTCTAACCCTATCAGATATCGGTGTGGTGATGAATGAGAGTGCAGATATTTCTAAGCAGATGAGCGATATCTTATTGTTAGATAATCGTTTGGATTTCTTCCAAGAGTTGGATTCGCTATCATCATCTTTGCAAACACTCATCAAGAAGAATATTCAAGATACCGTTGTCGTAAATAGTAGTTTGATTGGCTTTGGCTTGTTTAACTGGCTCAGCCCTTCAAATCTTTCTATCTTACATAATCTAACAACCTTACGCATTGTACTGCGTAGCCTGTCTATTAAGGGATAGGTGGGGACTATTCACAGCAAAAAGGAGTTACCTTTATCGAGGTTAACTCCTTTGTTTATAGGTAAATGTTTAACAATTTAGTAAGTCAATACAAAGTATTTCTTCTTACCACGGCGGATAACAGTCAGTTCGTTCTCTAACTTATCGTTATCCCCTAAGACATAGTCAAGGTCTTGGATACGGTCGCCGTTGACGTAGATAGCTCCATTTTGGACATCTTCACGGGCTTGGCGTTTTGAGTTAACCACGCCAGAAGATACGAGAAGTTCAACGATGTTGTGATTTTCGTCTGCCTGTACTTGGTAGTTTGGCACGCCACGAAGTCCTTGTTTGAGTTCTTTGACAGAAAGGTTTTTGATATTTCCTGCAAAGAGTTGTTCAGTGATGTTAAGGGCTTCTTTGTAGGCTTCTTCACCGTGGACAAGAGTCACAACTTCACGAGCGAGGACTTTTTGAGCCAAGCGTTCGTGTGGTGCTGCTTCGAATTGTTTACGGATGTCTTCAATCTCATCAAGTGACAAGAAGGTAAAGATCTTCAAGAAGCGAACAGCGTCAGCATCCATGACATTCATCCAGAATTGGTACATTTCGTATGGAGAAGTCTTTTCAGGGTTGAGCCAAACAGCGTTTCCTTCAGATTTACCAAATTTCTTACCAGTTGCGTCTGTAATGAGTGGGACAGTGATGACGTGACCGGTCTTGTCAGCCTTACGACGAAGCAACTCTGTACCAGCAGTCATATTTCCCCACTGGTCAGAACCACCGATTTGGAGGGTTACATTGTGCTCTTGGTTAAGGACAAAGAAGTCGTACCCTTGCATGATTTGGTAGGCAAACTCAGTGTAAGAAATCCCAGTTTCGATACGTTTCTTCACAGACTCCTTGCTCATCATGTAGTTGACAGTGAAGTATTTTCCGATATCACGGAGGAAGTCAATGAAGCTGATGCTGCCAAACCAGTCGTAGTTGTTGACCATGACAGCTTTATTCTCACCATTTTCAAAGTCAAGAAAACGAGAAAGTTGTCCTTGGATAGACTTGACCCAGCCCTCTACTGTGTCTTTTGTTTGGAGACTACGCTCAGCATCTTTGAAGGACGGATCTCCGATGAGACCTGTAGCACCGCCAACGAGCGCATAAGGTTTGTGACCTGCTAGCTGCAAACGACGACTTGTCAAGATTGCGACAAGGTGACCTAGGTGAAGGCTGTCAGCAGTTGGATCGTAGCCAGTATAATAAGAAACTTGACCTTCTTCTAGGGCTTTACGCAAAGCTTCTTCATCAGTCGTTTGAAAAATCAAACCACGCTCTTTTAGCTCATCAAAAATGTGCATGTGTCTTTTCTCCTTTTTAAAATATTGTTTCTACCTATTTTACCACAAACTTGGCAAATAACCTAGTAAAATCGGGAAGAAAGTTGCTGCTTGGACTTTTTTGGAAACGAGTGAAATATGGTATAATAGCACTAGCTTATACTCAATGAAAATCAAAGAGCAAACTAGGAAGCTAGCCGAAGGCTGTACTCGAGTACGGCAAGGCGAGACTGACGTGGTTTGAATTTGATTTTTGAAGAGTATTATTTTCAGAGAAATAGATAAAAACAGTTAAGAAAGGGGCTGAAAGATGTCTCATATTATTGAATTGCCAGAGGTTTTGGCCAACCAGATTGCGGCAGGAGAAGTTATCGAACGTCCTGCCAGCGTAGTTAAAGAGTTGGTTGAAAATGCTATCGATGCTGGTTCTAGCCAGATTATCGTTGAGATCGAAGAAGCTGGTCTTAAGAAAATCCAAATTACCGATAATGGTCACGGGATTGCCCACGATGAAGTCGAGTTGGCTCTCCGTCGTCATGCAACCAGTAAGATTAAGAATCAGGCAGATCTTTTTCGGATTCGTACGCTCGGTTTCCGTGGTGAAGCTTTGCCCTCTATCGCTTCTGTCAGTGTTCTGACTCTTTTGACTGCAGTAGAGGGTGCAAGTCACGGGACTAAGCTAGTAGCTCGTGGGGGAGAAGTAGAAGAAATCATCCCTGCGACTAGTCCTGTTGGGACCAAGGTTTGTGTGGAGGATCTCTTTTTTAACACACCAGCTCGTCTCAAGTATATGAAGAGCCAGCAGGCAGAGTTGTCTCATATCATCGATATTGTCAATCGTCTGGGGCTAGCCCATCCTGAGATTTCCTTTAGTCTAATTAGTGATGGCAAGGAAATGACACGAACAGCTGGTACGGGTCAACTCCGCCAAGCCATTGCTGGAATTTATGGTTTAGCCAGTGCTAAAAAAATGGTTGAGATTGAGAATTCTGACCTAGACTTTGAAATTTCAGGCTTTGTGTCCTTGCCGGAATTGACACGGGCTAATCGTAACTATATCAGTCTCTTTATCAATGGTCGTTATATCAAAAACTTCCTGCTCAATCGTGCCATTTTAGATGGTTACGGCAGCAAGCTTATGGTGGGGCGTTTTCCGCTAGCTGTTATTCACATCCATATCGATCCTTATCTAGCAGATGTCAATGTGCACCCGACCAAGCAAGAGGTGCGTATTTCTAAGGAAAGAGAGCTGATGGCACTGGTTTCAGAAGCTATCGCAAAGAGTCTCAAGGAACAGACCTTGATTCCAGATGCCTTGGAAAATCTGGCAAAGTCTACCGTACGCAATCGTGAAAAAGTAGAGCAAACCATTCTCCCGCTTAAAGAAAATAATCTTTACTACGAGCAAACGGAGCTGACAAGACCGCCTCAAGCTGAGGTAGCAGACCATCAGGTGAATCTGACTGAAGAAAGACAGGATTTGAACCTCTTCGCTAAGGAAACCTTGGATCAGCTGACCAAACCAGCAAAACTGCATTTTGCAGAGAGAAAGTCTATCAGTTACGACCAACTGGATCATCCTGAGTTAGATATGGCTAATTTGGATAAGGCTTATGACAAGCTGGAGCGAGAAGAATCTTCAAGCTTTCCGGAGTTGGAATTTTTCGGTCAGATGCATGGAACCTATCTCTTTGCCCAAGGTAGAGATGGGCTTTACATCATAGACCAACACGCAGCTCAGGAGCGGGTTAAGTATGAGGAGTATCGCGAAAGTATTGGCAATGTTGACCAGAGCCAGCAGCAACTCCTAGTGCCCTATATCTTTGAATTTCCTGCGGATGATTCCCTTCGCCTCAAGGAAAGAATGTCTCTTTTAGAGGAAGTTGGCGTCTTTCTAGCAGAGTACGGGGAGAATCAATTTATCTTGCGCGAACATCCCATTTGGATGGCAGAGGAGGAAATTGAATCTGGAATCTATGAGATGTGCGACATGCTCCTCTTGACCAAGGAAGTTTCAATCAAGAAATACCGAGCTGAACTAGCCATTATGATGTCCTGCAAGAGGTCTATCAAGGCTAACCACCGTATCGATGATCACTCGGCTAGACAACTCCTCTATCAGCTTTCCCAATGTGACAACCCCTACAACTGTCCACACGGACGCCCTGTTTTGGTCCACTTTACCAAGTCAGATATGGAAAAGATGTTCCGTCGCATTCAAGAAAATCATACAAGCCTACGCGAACTAGGGAAATACTAAATTTAAAGGAAAATTATGTACGAATATCTAAAGGGTATTATTACCAAAATTACTGCTAAATACATTGTTCTAGAAGCTAACGGGATCGGCTACATTTTGCACGTGGCTAACCCCTATGCTTACTCAGGACAAGTCAATCAAGAAGCGCAAATCTATGTCCATCAAGTTGTTCGCGAAGATGCTCACCTGCTTTACGGCTTTCGTTCAGAAGACGAGAAAAAACTCTTTCTCAGCTTGATCTCGGTGTCAGGCATTGGTCCTGTATCAGCTCTTGCCATTATTGCAGCTGATGACAATGCAGGGCTTGTTCAAGCCATCGAGACCAAGAATATAACCTACCTGACCAAGTTCCCTAAAATCGGGAAGAAAACAGCCCAACAGATGCTCTTGGACTTAGAAGGTAAGGTGGCTGTGGCAGGTGATGACCTCCCTGCTAAGGCTACAATTCCATCTAGTAGTGACAACCAAGAATTGGAAGAAGCCATGGAAGCCATGTTGGCATTGGGCTACAAGGCGACCGAGCTTAAGAAAATCAAGAAATTCTTTGAAGGAACGACTGATACAGCTGAAAACTACATCAAATCTGCCCTTAAGATGTTGGTGAAATAGGAGAAGTCTATGCCAAAACGCTGTGGTTGGGTTAAAATGAACAACCCTCTATATGTAGCCTACCACGATGAGGAATGGGGCCAGACCCTCCATGATGACCGAGCGCTTTTTGAGTTGCTCTGTATGGAGACTTATCAGGCAGGCTTATCTTGGGAAACGGTACTCAATAAACGCCAAGCCTTCCGTCAAGTTTTTCATGGTTACCAAATTCAAGCTGTTGCAGACATGACGGATGAAGAACTGGAATCTTTGTTAGAAAATCCAGCTATCATTCGTCATCGCGCCAAGATTTTTGCGACGCGAGCTAATGCCCAGGCCTTTCTACAAGTTCAGAAAGAGTATGGCTCTTTTGATGCTTATCTCTGGTCTTTTGTAGATGGGAAAATCATAGTTAATGATATCCCGGACTACAGTCAAGCACCAGCCAAAACGCCTTTGTCCGAAAAAATATCCAAGGAACTCAAAAAACGTGGCTTCAAGTTCACAGGACCAGTCGCTGTTTTATCCTTTCTACAAGCTGCAGGGCTAGTTGATGACCATGAGAATGATTGTGAATGGAAGGGGAATTAAATGATGTCTAACAAATATAAGGGAATTCTGATTTTTGCGATTCTCTATACAGTCCTTTTTGTGTTTGATGGTATACGAGTATTTGATGCTCCATTACCTTCTTCTGCAGGGACATATTTAGTCTATACCATCATGTTTGTGTATGGTTGCTTCTTATTTAAGTCCCTATTGCTCCAAAAGTGGGAAGAGATTAGAAAGGCTAAAAGAAAATTCTTCTTTGGCGTCTTAACAGGATGGCTCTTTCTCATTCTGATGACTGTTGCCTTTGGATTTGTATCAGAGTTGTTGAGGCAGTTTTTCGGGCTGGTCGGACAAGGTCTAAACCAGTCGAATATTCAAATTACCTTTCAAGAGCAACCACTACTGATAGCAGTTTTCGCCTGCATCATTGGACCTTTGGTGGAAGAACTCTTTTTCCGTCAGCTCTTATTGCATCACTTGCAGAAACAGTTGCCAGATTTACTAAGCATTATTCTGGTAGGACTTATCTTTGCCCTGAGTCATATGCATAATTTAAACTTATCCGAGTGGGTCGGTTCAGTCGGTTATCTAGGTGGTGGCCTGGCCTTTTCAATTATTTATGTGAAAGAAAAGGAGAATATCTACTATCCCTTACTGGTTCATATGTTAAGCAACAGCCTTTCCTTGATCATTTTAGCTATCAGTAGTATGTGATGAAAATGCCAGTAATGATAATGAGAAAAAGCTGAGAAATTCATCTCAGCTTTCTTTGTTATAGTCAAAGCGAATGACTTGCTCCGTTGCGTCTACATACGCGTGGACTCCAAAGGGAACAATTGCTCTTGGTGTCGCATGGCCGACATTCAGATTATAGACAATCGGGATATTACTGTCAATGATGTCCAGTAGTGCTTCCTTATAGTCGTCATAAAAGGTTTCATCCATTGGCTTTCCGACCAAGAGTCCGCTGATGACCTCGAATATCCCAGTTTCCTTTAAAGTCTGCAACATCTTTTTGAAATATTCTGGCTCAGGCTTTTCTTCGCTTGTCTCTAGCAAGAGGATCTTTCCTTCCCAGTCTGACAAGTCAGGGAAAAGTTTGTATTTTTGGCAGAGCTCCGTGCTGTCTGCGTATCGAGAGTTGTCAAAGATATCGTAGAGAGATTCGAGGCAACCACCGAGGATTTCTCCCTCGAACTGGGCATTTCCTTGTAACAAGTCAAAACCAGTATTTGTATGATTGATACGAGGTGTTCCTAGAGCTTTGGGACTGAAGTCAGTTCGTTCCTCATACCAAACGTCACTAGGGCGGATTTCTGAGATTCTTCCCGTCTCAATCAATTCTTTAAAGTAGTGAAGGCTATAGGCTAACATTTCTTTGTCTAATTCACAAATGTCTGCTAAAAAGGATTGACCATAAAAAGTTTTAACACCTAGTTTATGCAACATGAGATGGTTCATGGTTGTATCTGAGAAACCAAGAAAAATCTTTTGTTTGATAACTTTTTCTAGTTGGTCATTTTCAAAAAGGTAGGGCAACAAACGATAGGTATCATCTCCACCGATGGCGCATAGGATCATGTCGATACTATCATCAGAAAAGGCTTGCATCAAATCCTCCGCACGCGCTTCAGGATGGTCCTTGATAAAGTCTAAGCCTTTTAACGAATGGGGTAAAAAGATAGGATTGAGTCCCAAATCTTTGAGACGTTGGACACCCAAGTCCACTTCGTGTTTGACAAAGTCTTCTCCGATAATGCCACTAGACAAACTAACAATACCAATAGTAGAAACCATATCTCATCCTCCTAGAAATAAATTGATGCTATTGTATCACAAAAGATGAGGAGAAACAACAAGAATTAGAATCAGAAAATGGCTTTTAGATCACGAAAGTAGTAAAAAAGCAACCAATCGTGTGGTTGCTTTTTATAGTAGTTGTATTCTTATAGAGCAGTAAGGAAGGTCAGTCCGCCAAGGATAACCCCAGCCGAGTTTGGAATGATTAGAATCCAGTCTTTCTTAGGCTCTTTTGTCCATCCATAAATGACCCAGATTAAGCAAGAAACAGCTGCTGATAAAGGTTGGAATGGTTGAGCTTTATTTCCTTGTAAATTGGCAAAAATTTGGGGGATGTAGGCTATAAATACAATAATTCCGATAAAGGCACCAATTGAACCAACAATTTGATTAATTCTCTGTTTAGTCATATATACTTCTCCTTATTACTTTATTAGTATAACAGAAAAACAACTTGGATTCAAGGACAAAACCTCGGGATTCTAAGGAAAGACTTTACATTAGAACGTTTTTAGAAAATGTGTTTACTTCTTTTGAGAATCGAAAAATGATTTGGAACTACAAAAAAAGTAGTCTGTCTACAAAACACACTACTTTTATTGTTTATCTTAATATCTAGCTGGTCCTGCACTTGCGCTCTTGATGTTGAAACGTTTCTTGAGGTAGAAACGTAGGGCAAGGAGAGCTCCTCCAATCACCAACAAAACAAGAGGTGGTAAGCTGATGTTGATGGCTTGTGGAAGGAAATTACTCAAGAAGAGGATGAAGACCCAGGCAAACATGGTTGCTAACATAACCAAAAGTGATTTCCAGAATGGTGGGCGTTGGCTACGGTCAGTATCTGGTCCGTAGTAGCGGTAAATGAAGTGGTAGAGAAGATAGAAGGCAACTCCACCAAAGGCTCCTACACTGATAAGTGTTACCAATCCGTAGGCCACAGGTTGGTTCGAGAAGAAGCTCATCAAGGCGCTAACTACTGCAAATAATCCTGTGATGAAAAGGGCTGAATCCAACATCATCAATTTTGGATCGTCGTTTTCTTTTGGATGTTCTTTTTCGTATTGCTCTTTTTCGCTGAAACTATGAGCCCAGTGAGTTGGTGCTCCGTAGATAGAACGAGCTGTCACTCCTTTTGGTTGCTCCTCAAGGATATGAGGAATGACTTCTTCAAGGATAGCCTTGATTTCGGCATCGGTTTTCCCGTCCTTGAGAAATTGCTGGGTTGCAATATGGATAAATTCTTGGTTTTTCTTTGTTAATTCTTTTAAATCAATCTGTGACATAATAACTCCTGTTTAGAACCATTTTTTATGGATGAGGTAAAGAGTGAGAGAAACACTCATAGCAAAGGCGATGAAGACGATGAGCCAGAAAGCGTGCGGTTCTCCGTTTAAAGGAATTTCATTATCCTTAAAGTTCATTCCGTAGGCTGAGAAAATCATGGTCGGCACAGACATAACGATGGTCACGAGGGCCAAGGTTTTCATGATATTGTTCTGGTTGTTTGAAATGATAGAGGCAAAGGTCTCTGTCATAGAGTGAAGGACGTTTCCATAGATATCCGCCATCTCGATGGCCTGTTGCGTTTCAATCAAGGTGTCTTCAAGTAGATCTTCATCTTCAAGGTATTTCTTGATATTGCTAGTCGCACTGGTCAATTTTTTAATCACGCGCTCATTTGTCTTCAGAGAAGCTTTGAAGTAGACGATGGTCTTTTCCAACTCCATGAGTTCGATCAATTCTTCGTTTCGAGTAGATTTGTGAAGTTGACTCTCAATCTGCTCACTCTTACGTTCGATTGAACGGAGGGCGGTTAGGTAAATCTCCGCATTGCGGTATAGGATTTGGAAGATGAAGCGCGAACGCATGAAGGTATAGAAATTTCGAAGCCTACGATTGATAAAGACATCAAGAAGTGGTAGAGGCTCCAAGCAAGTGGTAATAATAGCCTCTTCTGTGAGGATAATCCCCAAGGGAATGGTCACGTAGTAGGTCTGGTTATTTCTTTCCTCTGTTATTGGGACGTCTACGATAATCAAGGTGTATTCATCTTCGATGGTGATACGTGACATCTCTTCCGCATCGAGCGGTGCACGGAGATCGGCGATATCAATATCAAAGGCTGAGGCGATTTCCATCGATTCGCTTTGAGTAGGATTGACGAGATTGATCCAAGTGCCCGGCTGGAGCGTATCAATCTCTTTAAATTCAGTTGTAGTCGAGAGAAAGATCTGCTTCATATCTCTTATCCTTTCCTAATCTAATCCGTGTTTCAGTGATTTTTGACACCGTACTATTATACTACAAAATCGGCTTTTTTGGTAATAGAATTTCACTTTTTTTGGTATAATGGAAAGCAACAATGAACTAGAAAGAAGTAATATGCAAGATAAGATTGTCATCCATGGGGCACGCGCCCATAATTTAAAAAATATAGATGTGGAAATTCCGCGTGACAAGCTAGTTGTGGTGACGGGACTATCTGGATCTGGAAAGTCTAGTTTAGCCTTTGATACCCTTTATGCAGAAGGGCAACGTCGCTACGTTGAAAGTCTGTCAGCCTATGCTCGTCAGTTCTTGGGCAATATGGAAAAGCCAGATGTGGACTCTATCGACGGTCTCAGCCCTGCCATTTCCATTGACCAGAAAACGACCAGTAAAAATCCACGTTCGACGGTTGGGACAACGACGGAAATCAACGACTACCTACGTCTCCTCTATGCTCGTGTAGGAACACCCTACTGTATCAATGGACATGGGGCTATCAAGGCTTCTTCTGTTGAACAGATTGTAGACAAGGTTTTGGAATTACCAGAGCGCCAGCGTCTGCAGATTTTAGCGCCTGTCATTCGTAAGAAAAAAGGGCAACACAAGACGTTGATTGAAAAGATTCAAAAGGATGGATATGTTCGTGTCCGTGTCGATGGGGTTGTCTATGATGTGACCGAAATTCCTGACCTTGAAAAGAATAAGCAACACAACATCGATGTGGTGGTAGACCGTATCATTATCAAAGAAGGTATCCGTAGTCGTCTCTTCGATTCGATTGAAGCAGCCCTCCGTATTGCTGAAGGATATGTCATTATCGATACCATGGGTGACTCTGAGTTGCTCTTCTCAGAACACTACGCTTGTCCAGTATGTGGCTTTACGGTTCCAGAGCTAGAACCTCGTCTCTTCTCCTTCAATGCACCTTTTGGCTCTTGTAATGAGTGTGATGGTTTGGGGATCAAGCTAGAGGTTGATACGGACTTAGTCGTACCAGATGCTAGCAAGACTCTTCGTGAGGGAGCCTTAGCGCCTTGGAATCCTATCTCTTCTAACTATTATCCAAATATGCTAGAACAAGCTATGACAGCCTTCGGAGTGGACATGGATACGCCTTTTGAGGCCTTGTCAGAGGAGGATAAGAATCTCATTTTCTATGGTTCAGATGGTAAGGAATTCCATTTCCATTATGAAAATGAATTCGGCGGAGTTCGTGACATCGACATCCCTTTTGAAGGAGTTGTCAATAATATCAAACGTCGCTACCATGAAACTAATAGTGACTACACTCGCACCCAGATGCGGCTCTACATGAATGAGCTAACTTGTGGCACTTGTCACGGTTATCGCCTCAATGACCAGGCCTTGTCTGTCCGTGTGGGTGGCGAGCAAGGGCCACATATCGGAGAAATTTCAGACCTGTCTATCGCAGACCACTTGGACTTGGTGAGCCAGCTGACCTTGTCTGAAAATGAAGCGATTATTGCTCGTCCCATTCTCAAGGAAATCAAGGACCGCTTGACCTTCCTTAATAATGTCGGACTTAACTATCTGACACTTTCTCGTTCAGCAGGAACATTATCAGGTGGGGAGAGCCAACGTATTCGCTTGGCGACTCAGATTGGTTCTAATCTATCAGGTGTTCTTTATATCCTAGATGAGCCGTCCATCGGTCTTCACCAGAGGGACAATGATCGCCTGATCGCCAGTCTGAAAAAGATGCGGGATTTAGGGAATACTCTCATCGTGGTAGAACACGATGAAGATACCATGCGAGAGGCTGATTATCTGATCGACGTCGGTCCTGGTGCAGGGGTCTTTGGTGGAGAGATTGTTGCCGCAGGAACGCCCAAGCAAGTGGCTCGCAACAGCAAGTCTATCACAGGTCAGTACTTGTCAGGCAAACGTGCCATTCCAGTGCCAGAAGAGCGTCGTGTCGGTAATGGTCGTTTTATCGAAGTGACGGGAGCGCGTGAAAACAACCTACAAAATATCACTGCTCGCTTCCCTCTCGGGAAATTCATTGCGGTGACAGGAGTCTCTGGTTCAGGGAAGTCGACCCTCATTAACAGTATTCTCAAAAAAGCCATTGCTCAAAAATTAAATCGCAATTCAGACAAACCTGGGAAGTTTAAGACTATTACAGGAATCGAGCATATCGACCGTCTGATAGACATTGACCAAAGTCCAATAGGACGAACACCGAGGTCTAATCCCGCTACTTATACAGGTGTTTTCGATGACATCCGAGACCTCTTTGCTCAGACAAATGAAGCCAAGATCCGTGGTTACAAAAAGGGGCGTTTCAGTTTCAATGTTAAGGGCGGTCGCTGCGAGGCTTGCTCGGGTGATGGGATTATCAAGATTGAGATGCATTTCTTGCCAGATGTATACGTAGCTTGTGAAGTCTGCCATGGGACTCGCTATAATAGTGAAACCCTAGAAGTTCACTACAAGGAAAAGAATATCTCGCAAGTCTTGGATATGACCGTCAACGATGCGGTAGAATTTTTCAAACACATTCCAAAAATTCAACGCAAACTCCAGACAATCAAAGATGTTGGTCTAGGTTATGTGACCTTGGGACAACCAGCTACGACACTTTCTGGTGGAGAAGCTCAGCGTATGAAGCTGGCTAGCGAACTCCACAAGCGCTCGACAGGTAAGTCTTTCTACATTTTAGATGAGCCGACAACTGGTTTGCATACTGAGGACATCGCTCGATTACTCACCGTTTTGTCTCGCTTTGTCGATGATGGAAATACAGTTCTCGTGATCGAGCACAATCTGGACGTCATCAAAACAGCAGACCATATTATCGACTTAGGACCAGAAGGTGGTGTTGGTGGCGGGACTATTATCGCAACAGGAACACCAGAGGAAGTAGCTGCCAATGAAGCTAGCTATACAGGACAGTATTTGAAAGGAAAGTTACATCATGAATAAACGTGTGCAAGCATTTTTAGATAAAATGCAAGAAAAAGAACTAGATGGAATCATTATCAATAACCTTAAAAATGTCTACTATTTGACAGGATTTTGGGGTTCAAATGGGACAGTCTTTATCAGTCGTGACCGTCAGGTCTTAGTGACAGATGCCCGCTATATCATTGCAGCCAAACAAGAAGTTACTGGTTTTGAGATTTTTGCAGAACGTGATGAGTTGGCAACTATCGCAAAGATTGCAAAAGATATGGGTCTTTCTCGTATCGGATTTGAAGATGAGGTTTCAGTTTCTTATTACCATCGCATGCAAACCGCCTTTGAAGGTTTAGAACTAGTTCCACAGACACAGTTTGTTGAAGTCCTTCGTATGATTAAGGATGAGACAGAGATTGCGACTATTCGTAAGGCTTGTTCCATCTCAGACCAAGCTTTCCACGATGCTCTTGACTTTATCAAGCCAGGTAAGACAGAAATTGAAATTGCCAACTTTCTGGACTTCCGTATGCGTGAATTAGGCGCTGCTGGTTTGTCTTTTGACACGATTCTAGCTAGTGGGATCAACTCTTCTAAACCCCATGCCCACCCAATGCACAAGCCAGTAGAACTAGGTGAAGCTATTACTATGGACTTCGGTTGCCTTTACGACCACTATGTCAGTGATATGACTCGTACTATCTACCTAGGTCATGTCAGTGATGAACAAGCAGAAATCTACAACACCGTTTTGAAGGCCAATCAAGCTCTGATAGACCAAGCTAAGAATGGCTTAGGTTTCCGTGACTTTGATAAAATCCCTCGTGATATCATTGTGGAAGCAGGCTATGGAGAATACTTTACTCACGGTATCGGGCACGGCATCGGACTTGATATCCACGAAGAACCTTACTTTAGTCAAACTTCTAAAGAAGTTATTAAATCTGGTATGGTCTTGACTGATGAACCTGGTATTTATATTGAAGGTAAATACGGGGTTCGTATCGAAGATGATATCCTGATTACAGATACAGGTTGTGAGTTATTAACCCTTGCTCCAAAAGAATTAATCGTAATCTAAGAAAAATAAGATAAATCGTTGACTTTTACTAGTTAAAGGTTTATACTGAAAGGCGAAAACGGTAGGTGAGGCTACCATAGGGATACGGATGACTACCGCAAAGCAGTGGAGACACTACTCGTTGGTCAACAGTCCTGGTCGCGAAGGTTAAGACTAAGCTCATTTCATCGCCCTATGGAGTTAAAGCTTGAACGAAAACAGATGATAAGTTTTTTAGTCCTGCCATTTTATGGCAGGACTTTCTGCTGTTTTAGAACAAAGAAGGGAGACAAACGATGCAAATTGACGATCATCCAGAACCGCACATACACAGCCAATCGCTGATTTGTGTCGTTCTGTCCTTATAAAGTGATTGGTCCCTGTGTATGAAATCACCATTCATACAGATAGGAGAAACCAATGAAAACTACAAAAGAAAGACTAGCAGCAGCTATTCAAACTCCATTTAAAGAGAGTCTAGCTTTTTACCATACAAGTTTAAAAGGCTTAGATTCAGAACAAGTTGAAGAAAACCGTGACTTATATGGTGAAAACACCATCACCAAGGGCCAAGAGGATTCCATCTTTAAAAAGATTTATGAGTCCATTATCAATCCTTTCACAATCATTTTGCTTGTGATTGCCTTTATTTCTCTCGTTACAAACGTTTGGCTTGCCAAACCTGGCCAAGAGGACCCTACGACCTCTATTATTATCGTTGTCTTGGTTTTGATTTCAGGAGGCATCCGTTTTGTCCAAGAGTTGCGGAGCGACAAGGCGACAACCAATCTTTCAAAAATGATTGTCAACACTGCAACTGTTATTCGCGATGGTCTTGAACAAGAGTTGCCAATCGATGAGTTGGTTGTGGGAGACCTCGTGAAATTGAGCGCTGGAGATATGATTCCAGCAGATGTTATCTTATTTGAATCCCGTGACTTTTTCGTTCAACAGTCAGGTTTGACTGGAGAAAGTGATGCAGTTGAAAAGCTAGCTTTAAATAAAGCCACTGGTCAAAATATAGATAGCCTTTTAGAAGCAGAATCCTTGGCCTTTATGGGAACAAACGTTATCTCAGGAAGTGCGACAGCTATGGTTCTAGCAGTTGGTGATGACACCATGATGGGAGCTATTGAGCAAACTCTCAACACCTATGATGAGCCAACTTCTTTTGAACGTGAAATGAACAGCATTTCCTGGCTCTTGATCCGCTTGATGCTTGTCATGGTTCCGATTGTGTTTTTCGCAAATGGATTGACCGATGGAGACTGGTTAGAGGCAGGAGTTTTTGCCTTGAGCGTGGGTGTCGGCCTTACACCAGAAATGCTTCCAATGATTATCACAGCTAGCTTGGCCAAAGGTTCCATTATCATGGCCAAGGAAAAGGTGGTCATCAAAAAACTCAATGCTATCCAAGACTTAGGAGCAATCGATATCCTTTGTACGGATAAAACTGGAACTCTAACGCAAGATGAGATTGTCTTAGAATATCCCTTGGATATCCATGGTGATTTGGATATGGCGGTCTTAAGAAGAGCTTATCTAAATTCACATTTCCAAACAGGTTTGAAAAACTTGATGGACCGTGCCATTATCAGTAGAACTGAAAAAGAAGCCAAAGAACACGCTATCCTACAAAATCTAGATATCAGTTTTCAAAAAATTGACGAGCTTCCATTTGACTTTGAGCGCAGACGTATGAGTGTTATCGTCAAAGATGACAGCAATGTTGTTAGTATGGTGACCAAAGGCGCTTTAGAAGAAATGTTGAATATTTCGACACATGTGGAATATCGTGGAGAAATAATCCCTATTACGGAGGGGATTCGCCAAGAAGTACTGGCAGAAGTTGGTCAATTAAACCGTCAAGGCTTGCGTGTCTTAGGTGTTGGCTACAAATCAGGTTTACGTGAAGACTATGCCTATGCTGTGGATGATGAAAGTGATATGATCCTTACGGGTTACCTTGCCTTCTTGGATCCACCAAAACCATCTGCAGCACCTGCTATCCAAGCTTTGCTTGAGCATGGTGTCAGAACAAAAATTTTAACTGGAGATAACGAAAAAGTAACCCAAGCTATCTGTGAAAAGGTTGGATTGGACGTTGAACATATGCTCTTAGGTGCTGACATTGATCAAATGACAGACCAAGAATTGGCAGAAATGGTTGAAAAAGTAACAGTCTTTGCTAAATTGTCACCTGATCAAAAAGCGCGGATTATTCTACAGTTAAAGAAAAATGGTCACGGTGTTGGTTATATGGGGGACGGTATTAATGACGCTCCATCCATGAAGGTGGCAGATGTCGGTATTTCTGTAGATACAGCAGTCGATATCGCCAAGGAAACAGCGGATGTTATCTTGCTAGACAAGGATCTCATGGTTCTTGAAACTGGTATCGTTGAAGGCCGTAAGGTCTACGCCAACATGACCAAATATATTAAGATGACCGTTAGTTCAAACTTTGGGAATATCTTCTCACTCCTTGTTGCGAGTATCTTCTTGCCATTTTTACCAATGGCCCCTGTTCATCTCATTGTCCTAAACCTAGTCTATGATTTGTCTTGTGTGGCATTGCCATTTGATAATGTGGATCAAGACTTCCTCAAACAACCCCATACATGGGAAGCAAAATCCATTACGCGATTTATGGTTTGGATGGGACCAATTTCATCTGTCTTTGATATTTTGACCTTTATCTTCCTCTACTTTATCATTGTTCCTTTGGTGACTGGCCATCATTATGTTCATGGGTCAGAATCTGCCCTTCAGTTTATTATCTTGTTCCAAACAGGATGGTTCATCGAATCTATGTGGTCTCAAACCATGGTTATCCATATGCTTCGTACAGCAAAAGTTCCTTTTGTACAAAGCAGACCAGCTTGGCTTGTGATTTTGATGACACTGGTTGCAGCCTTTTTCGTAACCAGTCTACCTTATGGACCGCTAGTAAATATTCTTCGTCTAGCACCCTTAGGGCGTCCTTACTTCTTATTCTTAATCTGTATTATTTTCTTGTATATGTTTAGCGTTACAGTTATTAAGAAGTTTTACATTAAGAAATATAAAGAATGGTTATAGTTCGTATTTTGTCAAGAAAAAAGTTCAAAAATTGCCAAAAAAGTTAAAATTTTTTAAAAATAGGTCGCAAGTCCGATGTTTTTTATGGTATAATAGTCTAAACTGATAGTAACATGTAGCGAAAGGGGTAGGTACATGATCAAAATTTATACAGTCTCAAGTTGTACTAGCTGTAAAAAAGCGAAGACCTGGCTCAATGCCCACCAGTTAAGTTATAAAGAACAAAACCTCGGTAAGGAAGGAATCACGAGAGAAGAACTACTTGATATTTTGACAAAAACAGACAATGGAATTGCAAGTATCGTATCATCGAAAAATCGTTATGCAAAGGCTCTTGGTGTTGATATCGAAGATTTGAGTGTCAATGAAGTGCTCAACCTAATCATGGAAACACCACGTATCTTGAAAAGTCCGATTCTTGTAGATGAGAAACGCCTACAGGTTGGCTATAAAGAAGACGATATCCGTGCCTTTTTGCCACGCTCTGTCCGTAATGTGGAAAATGCAGAAGCGCGTTTACGTGCGGCTCTATAAAACATCAAGGCTGGGAGTGACTCCTGGCCTTCTCTAATATTTAAATTGGATAACATGTGAGGATTTATGAAAAAGTTAGTCATTGGAACATTCGCAGCACTATTTTTGCTCGTTGGATGTGGTCAGAAAAAAGAAACAGCAGCTTCAACTACTGAGAGTTCTCAAGAAGCCCTACAGTCTACCTTGCCCGTATTAGAAAATGCAAGCAAGAATACAGTTGTTACCAAGACCTTGGTTTTGCCAGCTGATGAGAGTGGAGCACAGCAAACTCAAATCATTACCTACAAAGGCAATCAATTTTTAAGCTTGACCATTCAGCAAAAGCGTCCTGTATCAGAAGATTTAAAAAATTATATTTCTGAGCGAGGATTAGATGAAGCTAAAAAAGCTCTAAAAGAAGCTGAGGACAAGGATGAGTCTGTTCAAGCGGCTCGAAAAATTTCAGGCTTTACCATTGAAACGACTCTTTTAAATGAGAAAGAAATGGAAACCAAGACTAGCTATGATTTCCAAACACTGGATTTCAAAAAAGCAAGTGAAAACGAATACTTAAAGAATGTTGGACTGGAAAATCTATTGAAAAACGAACCAGAGGACTATATTGCTAATCGTGTTGCAAATGGGGCAACAGTCCAGTAAAAAGTTAGAGAAAATCAGCAGAATCAGACTGTGTGATTTGTAGAACGACCGCGAATGTGCTATAATAGTACTATTCTAAGGAAAGAGGGTGTTAGAATGGGATTTACTGAAGAAACCGTACGTTTTAAATTGGACGATTCCAATAAAAAAGAAATCAGTGAAACATTGACAGATGTCTATGCTTCTTTGAATGAAAAGGGCTATAACCCTATTAACCAGATCGTGGGCTATGTTCTCAGTGGAGACCCAGCTTACGTTCCTCGTTATAACAATGCACGAAATCAAATCCGTAAGTATGAGCGAGATGAAATCGTTGAAGAATTGGTTCGCTACTACCTTAAAGGACAAGGAGTCGATCTATAATCTATGAGAATTATGGGATTGGACGTTGGTTCCAAAACGGTAGGAGTAGCGATTAGCGATCCGTTAGGTTTTACGGCACAAGGGCTTGAAATCATCCAAATCAATGAAGATCAAGGTCAGTTTGGTTTTGAACGCCTCAAGGAACTCGTTGAAACCTATAAGGTAGACCGTTTTGTTGTTGGTTTGCCTAAAAACATGAACAATACCAGCGGACCGCGCGTGGAAGCCAGTCAAGCCTATGGTGCTAAACTAGAAGAACTCTTTGGTCTACCAGTAGAGTATCAAGATGAACGCCTAACTACGGTCGCTGCAGAGCGTATGTTGATTGAGCAAGCGGATATTAGTCGCAATAAGCGTAAAAAAGTTATTGATAAATTAGCCGCTCAATTGATTTTGCAAAATTATTTAGATAGAAAATTTTAAGACAGAGGAGAAACTATGTCACACGATCACAACCACGATCACGAAGAACGTGAACTTATTACACTTGTAGATGAGCAAGGAAATGAAACCTTGTTTGAAATCCTTTTGACTATTGACGGAAAAGAAGAATTTGGTAAAAACTATGTCCTTCTTGTACCAGTTAACGCAGAAGAGGATGAAAACGGCGAAGTTGAAATCCAAGCATACTCATTCATCGAAAACGAAGATGGAACAGAAGGCGAATTGCAACCAATCCCTGAAGATTCAGAAGATGAATGGAACATGATTGAAGAAGTCTTCAACAGCTTTATGGAGGAGTAAAAACATCCAGTGGATGTTTTTACCCCAACTCCCAGAAACTGGAGAGAGTTGGAACGTCCAGTGGACGTTTTTAGCCTGACGCTAAAAATAAAAACCGTCAGTAAGTCCGGGGGATGTTTTTAGCCCTGCTTCTAGAAATAAGAAAAAGCAGGAACGTTCGGGGAACATTTTTACCCTTACGCTAAAAATAAAGACCGTAAGTAAGTCTGGGAGACTGTATCAGCCCAGTTCCTTGAAATAAGAGAGAACTGGTAAGTCCGGGGGATATTTTTCTCCCATACTAGAATTAAATACTAGCTAATGAAGTAAAAAGCGAAGAGAATCTTCGCTTTTTTGTTAAGGATTAAGGAGATTAAGCGTGTTTGAAGTAGAAAAATGGCTTCATAGTCGAATCGGTTTAAACTTTAGATCAGGTTTGGGGCGTATGCAGAGAGCGGTAGACTTGCTGGAAAACCCTGAGCAAGCCTATCCTATTATCCATGTTACAGGAACTAATGGCAAGGGGTCAACCATTGCCTTTATGAGAGAACTCTTTGTTTCTCATGGTAAGAAGGTGGGGACCTTTACTTCACCCCATATTGTTAGCATCCATGATCGGATTTGTATCAATGATCAACCCATATCGGACGCAGACTTTATCCGTTTGGCAAATCAAGTTAAGGAAATGGAGCAAAGACTTCTAGAGACACATGATCAATTGTCTTTTTTTGAGATGTTAACCGTGATTGCTTTGCTTTACTTTAAAGAACAAGGGGTGGATCTAGTTCTATTAGAAGTTGGAATTGGTGGCTTACTTGATACGACTAATGTGGTGACTGGAGAGATTGCAGTTATTACATCAATCGGCCTAGATCACCAGGAGACCTTGGGCAATAGTCTGGAAGAAATCGCTGAACAGAAAGCAGGAATTTTTAAGCCAGGAAAGACAGCCGTTGTTGCCAATCTAGCTCCTGAAGCCCAGCTCGTTTGTCAAAAGATAGCAGAAGATTTAGATGTAACTCTCTACCAAGCTGACCGAGATTTTTCTTTCAAGAATGGTCATTTTTCTTCTTCTATTGCGAACTTGTCCCGACTAAAACTAGGTTTGGAAGGAGCTTATCAAGAGGAAAATGCCGCCCTTGCTTTGCAAGCATTTCTGTTGTTTATGACAGAGAGAGGTGAAAAGGTCAATGAGAAAGCTGTCCGGTTTGCTATGAAAACAACCAGCTGGGCTGGGAGGCTAGAAGTTGTTACGGAGCATACCTATCTGGATGGAGCCCATAATCTACCAGCTTTAGAACGATTGGTTGAATTTATCCAGGAAAAAATTCAGCAAGGATATCAACCTCAAATCCTTTTTGGAGCTTTAAAGCGTAAAGATTACAGTGGCATGCTTGGTTATCTGACAGATCATTTACCTGATACATCTCTCTATGTGACGAGCTTTGACTATCAGGGATCTTTGGAGGAGAAAGATTTGAGCGACTATCATAGAGTTGCTTCCTATCGAGACTTTATAGATGATTTTGAAAAGTCTGCAGGTGAGAAAGACTTACTGTTTGTTACAGGTTCCCTCTATTTTATATCTGAAGTTCGTGCCTACCTTATAAAAACATAGTTGCTTGATTGACCTTGTTTCCTTTATTTGATATAGTATAAGTAGAATAGTTCTGCAGTTTTTCTGCCTTTAGCTCCTGAAAGAAAGGAGACATTATGTCACTAAAAAAATTTACACTTTCTCTTGCTACTGTGGCAAGTCTTAGTCTCTTAGTTGCTTGTTCGCCAACAACGAAGTCGGCGCCGTCATCCCAAGCAAGTCCTAGCTCTGAAGTGAGCACTAGTCAAGTATCAGAAACCAGTACTTCTAGTTCTACTACTAGTGCAAAGACTGACACAACTACTAATATAGATGGGACCTACAAGGGACAAGACGAGGGTGATAGCATTACTCTTGTAGTCACTGGAAATACCGGAACGTGGACAGAAGTTGAAGCGAACGGAGATCAAGAGGTGAAGAAGGTGACCTTTGAACCAGAAAATCAGAGAGTCTTTATTGGAGACGATATCAAGATTTATGTGGCAGAAGAGAACCAGATTATTATCGATGACATGGACCGTGAGGCTTCAGATCGTATCGTTTTAAAGAAATAGACATCATTTGTTGGGATTTGGATCTGTAAAAGACGGATTCAAATCCTTTTTTTATTGACTTTGAGCTCAAAAAAATTCCATACTCTTAAGGTAGCTAATGCCTACCCCAAAAGTATAGAATGAGTGAAATTAAAGAAATCGTTCCTGTAAAAAGTGAGCGACGCCATCTTCTTCATTGGTCAATGGTAATTGCTCGTCTGCGAAAGGTAACAGAGCAGGATTTGCGTTTTTCATGGCATAGCCTTTACTTGCAAAAGAAAGCATTTCTTGGTCATTATGTTCGTCACCAAAGGCAATCAAATTCTGTTTGTCTATATTCATGACCTTGAGAAGATATTCGAGGGCAAAGGCCTTGTGAACTCCTTTGGGAGTACATTCGAGAATGTTCAAAGGGCCACCCCAAGTGTTAATATTGAGTTGGTGCTTGTAGAAGCTGTTCATCTCTTCAGCTAGTGCATATTTGTCACTTGCACGAGTCTGCAATAAAATGCAGTTAGGATTCTTGGTGACAAGTTCGGAATTAAATTGATTTTCAGGTCTGAAGTTTTCAACACCAAACAACCTAGGGTCGGCAATCTCTTTGTCTGGAGCCGTAATGTAAAACTTTTTACGGTATTCACCAGCGATAAAGTCTGCCTCGATTTTCTCTTTTCGTTGAACCATATCTAAGAGATATTTTTTATCAACAGTCAGGCATTTTTCATGCTCCCAAACCTTACCAGGCAGGTGAGTGAGCGAACCATTGAAGTTAATCATAGGCGTTTCAAGTTCAAGCTGATCATAAAAATCTTTAGCCATACGATAAGGGCGACCAGTTGCGATAACAACTTGGTGGCCTTTTTTAGAGATTTTCTTAATCGTTTCAATAGTAAAATCAGAAAGTTTGCTTTCAGAGTTGAGCAAGGTTCCGTCCAAATCGACGGCAATCATTTTTTTAGTCATAAAATCCTCCCGAATCTAGTTTCAGATAAGATGTTTTCTATTATATCAGAAAGTGACTAGAAAAGCTGATAATAAGCGAAAATAAAGAGTATAATATCTCATAAGAATTTTTAAAACTAGAAAAAACATCTTGAAAAGATGAATGATTGATGATATAATGGTAGTATTGTTCGTAAAATGACAAAGGAGATTAAAAATGGACAAACTATTTAAACTAAAAGAGCACGGGACAGATGTTCGTACAGAGGTGCTTGCTGGTTTAACAACTTTCTTTGCAATGAGTTATATTCTCTTTGTAAACCCTCAAATGCTTTCACAAACAGGAATGCCTGTTCAAGGTGTGTTCTTGGCAACAATCATCGGTTCTGTTGTGGGGACTTTGATGATGGCCTTCTATGCTAACTTACCATATGCGCAAGCTCCAGGTATGGGACTCAATGCCTTCTTCACATTTACCGTCGTATTTGGGATGGGTTATAAATGGCAAGAAGCGCTTGGGATGGTCTTCATTTGTGGGATTATTTCATTGATTATTACATTGACCAATGTTCGTAAAATGATCATTGAGTCTATTCCTACAACTCTTCGTTCAGCGATTTCAGCTGGTATTGGGGTTTTCCTTGCTTATGTTGGGATTAAGAATGCTGGTCTCTTGAAATTCTCGATTGACCCGGGTACTTATACAGTAGCAGGTGAAGGAGCAGATAAGGCTCAAGCAGCACTTACTGCAAACTCAGCAGCTGTTCCAGGATTGGTAGACTTCAACACTCCAGCTGTCTTGGTAGCTCTTGCAGGTCTTGCCATTACTATCTTCTTCGTTGTTAAGGGGATCAAAGGCGGTATCATCCTTTCTATTTTGACAACGACAGTTCTTGCGATTGCTGTTGGTCTTGTTGATTTGTCTAGCATTGACTTTGCAAGCAACAATCTTTCATCAGCAGTTAACGATCTAGGAACTTTGTTTGGTGCTGCTCTTGGTTCAGAAGGATTGGGATCTCTGATTTCAAACACTTCTCGTTTGCCAGAAACCTTGATGGCCATTCTTGCCTTCTCATTGACAGATATTTTTGATACTATCGGTACTCTTATCGGTACTGGTGAAAAAGTTGGTATCATTGCGACAAGTGGTGAAAACCACGAATCAGTTAAATTGGATAAAGCTCTTTACTCTGATTTGGTTGCAACTTCAGTAGGTGCCATTGCAGGTACTTCAAACGTTACGACTTATATCGAATCAGCAGCAGGTATTGGTGCTGGTGGACGTACAGGTTTGACAGCTCTAGTTGTTGCTATCTGTTTCGCCCTATCTAGCTTCTTTAGCCCACTTCTTGCTATTGTACCTTCAGCAGCGACAGCACCAATTTTGATTATTGTCGGAATCATGATGCTCTCTAACTTGAAAAACATTCCTTGGGATGATATGGCTGAAGCTGTTCCAGCTTTCTTCACATCTATCTTTATGGGATTCAGCTACTCAATTACACAAGGGATTGCCGTTGGTTTCTTAACTTATACTTTGACGAAGGTTGTCAAAGGTCAAGTGAAAGATGTACATGTCATGATTTGGATTTTGGATGCCTTGTTTATCTTGAACTACATCAGTATGGCTCTTAACTAATGACAAAAACTAAAAAAAGAGGGGAGTCTCCTCTTTTTTTGTTGATGGAAATATCACAAAATAAAACTTTTTGGTATAATAAGTACATGTACACAAAAAATGAAGATGAGTTGATTGCACTTGGGGAAAAGCTAGGGCACTTGTTAGAAAAAAATGATGTATTGATTTTGACTGGTGAATTAGGTGCTGGGAAAACAACACTAACAAAAGGTCTAGCTAAAGGATTGGACATTCATCAAATGATTAAGAGTCCTACCTATACCATTGTTCGAGAATATGAAGGACGTCTACCCCTGTATCACTTGGATGTTTATCGTATCGAAGGGGATGCAGATTCTATCGACTTGGACGAATTTCTTTTTGGATCAGGTGTAACGGTTATTGAGTGGGGACATCTATTGGGTGAGGATCTCCCTTCAGATTATCTGGAGTTAGAAATCCTAAAAAAAGATGAGGGCCGTGAAGTTGTCTTTCATACCCACGGTCAAAGGGCAACAGAACTTTTGAAAGGATTGACGGATGGAGTATGATCTTTTAATCCGTGAAGCGGAAACCCAGGATGCTTCAGAAGTCATTGCTCTCTTGGATCAGATTGGTCAAGAGTCTAATTTTACCAGTCTGGATGAAAATGGGATTGCAATGAGTGGGTCTGAGATGCAACATTTTTTGGATAAGCAGGCCCAGTCGGATAATCAAATTACCCTACTCGCTTTTTTGAATGATGAGTTAGTAGGAATCATCAATATAACAGCTGATCAACGTCCGCGAGTCCGTCATATTGGAGATGTCTTTTTAGGAATAAAAAAAGCTTACTGGGGAAATGGTCTCGGTAGTGTCCTGATGGAAGAAGCTATTGAATGGGCCAAATCAAGTGGTAGTATTCGACGTCTACAATTGACAGTTCAAAAAAGAAATCTTGCTGCGGTGCATCTATATGAAAAAATGGGTTTTATCATAGAAGGATTACAGGAACGTGGCGCTTGTATAGAAGGAGGAGAGTTTCTAGATGTTTACCTGATGGGTCAACTGATAGATGAATAAAAGTATGGCAAAAAAGATAATCGGAATGTTTTTAGGCTTTGTTCTTGTGACAGTACTTGGTGTGGGAGCTTATGCCTATACAATCTACCAACAGAGTACACAGACTTTGGCTAAAACCTATAAAAAAATCGGTGAAGAAACCAAGGTCATTGAAGCGACCGAACCTCTGACGATTTTGCTTATGGGCGTGGACACAGGGAATGTTGAACGTACAGATCCATGGGCGGGTAATAGTGATTCGATGATTTTGGTCACAGTGAATCCTAAAACTAAGAAGACAGTCATGATGAGTTTGGAGCGTGATATTCTCACACAAATCCAGCAACCAGATGGTAGTGTAATAGAGGCTAAACTCAATGCCGCCTATGCCAATGGTGGAGCAGAGTTATCTATTTCAACGATTCAAAAAATGATGAATATCCATATCGACCGCTATGTGATGGTCAATATGCATGGACTTCAAAGAATGGTTGATGCTGTGGGTGGTATTACAGTGAACAATACTCTAGGTTTCCCAATCTCTATCCAAGATCAGGAACCATTTAATACGATTTCTATCGGTGTTGGCGAACAGAAGCTAAATGGTGAAGAAGCCCTTGTTTATTCACGTATGCGTTATCAGGATCCAGAAGGAGACTATGGTCGTCAAAAACGTCAGCGTGAAGTGATTCAAAAAGTTGTCGAGAAGATTCTTAGTTTGAATAGTGTGAGTCACTATCAAGAGATTCTGAAGGCTCTTAGCGATAATATGCAGACAAATATCGAAATTACAACGACAACGATTCCTCAGTTGATGGGTTATCAAGATTCATTTAAAAATATTGAGTCTCAACAATTGCGTGGAGAGGATGCAATGCTTCAAGGGACATCTTACCAAATCGTGACATCTGAGCATATGTTAGAGATGCAAAATCTTTTACGCCGTTCGCTCGGGCAACCAGAGGTTACGAATTTGGAGACTAATGTAGTCTTGTATGAGAATCTTTATGGTCAGGGTCAGTTGCCTCAATCTACTAGTGTTGCAGTAGAAGAATTAGAATAATAGGAAACTATTCATCAAATCGTAGGAATTATCCTGCGATTTTTTCAAAGAAATCCGAATAGGTAAGTAGGAGGAAAAAATGAAAGCAGAAATTATAGCTGTTGGAACAGAGATTTTGACAGGTCAGATTGTCAATACAAATGCGCAATTCTTGTCTGAAAAGTTGGCTGAAATCGGTGTAGATGTCTATTTTCAGACGGCCGTAGGAGATAATGAGGCTCGTCTCTTATCCTTGTTAGAAATTGCTCAGAATCGCAGTAGTCTAGTTATTTTAACAGGTGGCTTGGGGCCAACGGAAGATGATTTGACCAAGCAAACTTTAGCCCAATTTTTAGGACGTGACTTGACTTTTGATCCTCAGGCTCAGGCTAAGCTGGATGACTTTTTTGCTCACCGACCAGACTATGCTCGAACTCCAAATAATGAACGCCAGGCTCAAATCGTTCAAGGTTCAACTCCATTACCAAACGAAACAGGGCTAGCAGTAGGTGGCATGATTGAAGTGGCTGGGGTAACCTACGTCGTTCTACCAGGACCTCCAAGTGAATTGAAACCTATGGTCTTAAATGAGCTGCTTCCGAGATTGACAACGGGCTCTAAACTCTATTCACGTGTGCTGCGTTTCTTTGGGATTGGCGAGAGCCAGTTAGTAACCATTCTATCAGATTTAATTGACCAGCAGACAGATCCAACCTTAGCACCTTATGCTAAAACTGGGGAAGTGACCCTTCGCTTATCGACCAAGGCTAAGAGTCAAGAAGAAGCGGATCGTGTTCTAGATGCTCTAGAACAAAAAATCCTTGAAAGAGAAACCTTTGAGGGTGTTTTACTTCGAGAAATTTGCTATGGCTATGGGGAAGAAACCAGCTTGGCTAGCCTGGTAGTAGAAGAGTTGAAAAAGCAAAAGAAAACCATCACTGCAGCAGAAAGCTTGACTGCAGGTCTTTTTCAAGCTACTTTGGCAGAATTTTCAGGTGTATCTGCTATTTTTAAAGGTGGTTTTGTGACTTATAGCCTTGAAGAAAAAGCAAAAATGCTTGATATTCCACAGGCTGAATTGGAAAAATATGGAGTTGTATCGGCTTTTACTGCTGAAAAAATGGCTGAACAGGCGCGCATCAAAACCCAGTCAGATTTTGGAATTAGTTTGACAGGAGTGGCTGGACCAGACAGCCTAGAAGGACATCCAGCAGGTACAGTCTTTATCGCTTTGGCACAAGCTTCGGGTACAGAAGTTATCCAGGCAAATATCGCAGGTAGAAGTAGAGCAGATGTGCGAGAAATTGCAGTCCTACATGCCTTTAACCTAGTTCGCAAAGCTTTATTAAGTGCTGGAGATTTGTTATAATAGAAGAAGGTCTTAGGACTATTAGAATATAGGAGAACAAAATGGCGAAAAAACCAACAAAAAAATTAGACGAAATTGGCAAAAAATTTGGTGCTGATCGTGAAAAAGCTTTGAATGATGCCCTTAAATTAATTGAAAAAGACTTTGGTAAGGGATCAATCATGCGCTTGGGTGAACGTGCAGAGCAAAAAGTCCAAGTGATGAGTTCAGGATCTTTGGCTCTGGATATTGCTCTTGGATCAGGTGGTTATCCAAAGGGACGTATCATTGAAATCTACGGACCAGAGTCATCAGGTAAGACAACAGTAGCCCTTCATGCGGTAGCGCAAGCCCAAAAAGAAGGCGGAATTGCTGCCTTTATCGATGCAGAGCACGCTCTTGATCCAGCCTATGCAGCAGCGCTTGGAGTTAATATCGATGAATTGCTCTTGTCACAACCAGACTCAGGGGAGCAAGGTCTTGAAATTGCTGGGAAATTGATTGACTCAGGTGCGGTTGACCTTGTTGTTATCGACTCAGTTGCAGCTCTTGTGCCTCGTGCGGAAATCGATGGGGATATCGGAGATAGCCACGTTGGTCTTCAAGCTCGTATGATGAGCCAGGCTATGCGTAAACTCGGGGCTTCTATTAACAAGACAAAGACAATTGCTATCTTCATCAACCAATTGCGTGAAAAAGTAGGGGTTATGTTTGGTAATCCAGAAACAACTCCTGGTGGACGTGCCCTTAAATTTTACGCTTCTGTCCGTTTGGATGTTCGTGGAAGCACACAAATCAAGGGAACTGGTGACCAAAAAGATACGAGCGTAGGTAAGGAAACCAAGATTAAGGTTGTTAAAAACAAGGTGGCTCCACCATTTAAAGAAGCCTTTGTTGAAATCATGTATGGTGAAGGGATTTCAAGAACTGGTGAGCTTTTGAAGATTGCAAGTGATCTTGACATCATCAAGAAAGCAGGAGCATGGTACTCTTATAAAGACGAAAAAATCGGACAAGGTTCTGAAAATGCTAAGAAATACTTGGCGGATCACCCAGAAATCTTTGACGAGATTGACCACCAAGTTCGTGTCAAGTTTGGCTTGATTGAAGATGATGCAGTGGCCGATGAAAAAGTTGCACCTGTGGAATCAGAAGTAGCTAATCAAGAAGTGACTCTTGACCTTGGCGATGATCTTGAAATCGAAATTGAAGATTAAAAAGTAAAAGTGGTGGAGGAATCCCCACTTTTTCTGTTATCGTGGACTAATACTCAATGAAAATCAAAGAGCAAACTAGGAAGCGATCCGCAGGTTGCTCAAAGCACTGCTTTGAGGTTGTAGATGAAACTGACGAAGTCAGTAACCATATATACGACAAGGCGAAGCTGACGTGGTTTGAATTTGATTTTCGAAGAGTATAAAGAACTGAAACAATGAGAGTATATGGTTTGCTAAAACTAGCATCTTCTGATAAAAAGTAGAAAGACTATTGAAAAAGATTTGATTTGATGATAAAATAAATCAAAAGAAAAATTAGTATAAGGAGATTATTATGGAAAAACGTTTAGTTCGTAATGTTCAAGATAAAAAAATTGCTGGTGTTTGTGCAGGTCTTGCTGACTACTTAGATATGGACCAAACATTGGTTCGTGCACTTTGGATCCTCTTCACTTTGTTAGGTGGTTCAGGAGTGCTCGCTTATATCATTCTATGGGTTATTATGCCTGAAGCAGGAACAGAAGCGTAAACTTAGTGCATCTTTATGAGACAAATCATGATAAGAGAGTGGGACAGAAATCGGTAATTCGTTAGAATTCGATTTCGTCGTCCCACCTCCGCAAAGTTGAGTAGGGCTGTAAAAGCTGATGAAATCAGCGTAGTAGAGCCCACTCAACCACTGCGTCTTGCTCGACAATCCAAAGACAAATAAGAGGCTGGGACAAAAGTCCTAGCCTCTTATTTGTGATATGCGGTGATAATTTTTTCCAAGTTTTCATCTTATTTCGGAATCACAAAAAATCACCTGTAGTGCAGGTGATTGTATATTGGTTACAGAGAAAATTACAAATCTTTAATGGAGACTCAAGGTTGCCATCCAGACTAGTGTTCACTAAAGCGACGGTACTCGATGTGGAAGTCAAAATAATTTTCTTCTTGTAATTTTTGAAAGATATCACGGTAGGCTTCTTCATCAAAATGGTCACCACGATATAGAATCTCAAAACTAAGACCTTCGTACTCCAAAAAAGCATTGGCTGTTTTGAAGCCGTTTTGTTTATAGAATTCCATGCGAGCTTTTCGCTGTTCGAGGTTATCGCAGTCTTCGTCCAAACGCTCCACTTCAAGAATCATGGTGCGCTGGTAAAAATCAATGAGTTTGTCAATAATTTCTCTCCCGTAGCCATGACTGCGGAGATGGGGCATAATGGCAAAAAAGCTGATGTAGAATGCTTTTTGATTGGCAATAGCAAAAGCGAAGCCAACAAATTCTTCCTCGTTATAAAAAGCGAAAAAGTGAGCGTCATCCCTATCTTGGTAACGTAAAAATTCTTCCAAAGGTACCCTTTCTTCTTCAGGAAAGGCTTCCTTGTTTAATTGGTCAACTTTTTCAAGATCTGGGAATACATCTGTAATTAACTGGCTGGTTAAGGTCATACCTAACCTCCTTTTCTGTCATGATTATACCAGATTGTCTGTATATAGGCAACGCTTTCTTATCCAAACTCTCTTGTTCCCCTACTAGAAAGCTGATATAATAAGCCTTATGAATAAAAAATCAACGGTGGACCTGATTCATGGTCCCATCCTTCCCGCGCTAATTAGTTTTGCATTACCGATTTTACTGTCCAATATCTTTCAGCAACTTTATAATACGGCTGATATTTTGATTGTTGGACGTTTTCTAGGGCCAGACTCCTTGGCGGCTGTTGGGGCAACAACGGCTATCTTTGACTTAATTATCGGTTTTGCTCTCGGAGTTGGCAATGGAATGGGAGTGGTGATTGCCCGCTATTATGGAGCCCGTAACTTTTCGAAGATTAAAGAAGCTGTCGCAGCCACTTGGATCTTAGGAGCCCTTTTAAGTGTGATTGTTATGGCGATAGGATTTGTCGGCCTCTATCCACTTCTCCAATATCTGGAAACTCCTACAGAGATTCTCCCCCAGTCTTATGAATACATCTCCATGATTGTCAGCTGTGTGGGAGTTAGCTTTGCTTATAATCTCTTTGCAGGATTACTACGCTCGATTGGTGACAGCCTTGCAGCACTTGCTTTTCTTATCTTTTCAGCCATTGTTAATGTCATTCTAGATTTATATTTTATTACACAACTGCAGTTAGGTGTTCAATCTGCTGGTCTTGCAACCATTATCTCCCAGGGCTTGTCAGCTATCCTTTGTTATCTCTATATCCGAAAGAGTGTTCCAGAGCTCCTTCCTAGGTGGAAAGATTTCAGATGGAATAAGGCTCTCTATATTGATCTTTTGGAGCAGGGGCTAGCCATGGGCTTGATGGGTTCAATCGTCTCTGTCGGAAGTGTTATTTTGCAATCCTCTGTCAATAGTTTTGGAGCAGTCATTATCAGCGCTCAGACGGCAGCACGCCGAATCATGGCCTTTGCCTTATTGCCAATGACGGCTATTTCAGCCTCTATGACCACATTTATCTCTCAAAACTTTGGGGCAAAACGTCCAGAACGTATTGTTCACGGTCTTCGACTAGGGAGTTATATCAGTATGGCTTGGGCGAGCTTTGCCTGTATTTTCCTATTTTTTGCAAGTCCTTCTCTGGTTTCTTTCCTGGCAAGTTCGACAGACGGCTACTTGATTGAAAATGGGACTTTATACCTACGCATCAGTTCTGTATTCTATCCATTTTTGAGTCTTTTATTGATCTATAGGAATAGCTTACAAGGGCTAGGTCAAAAGTTCCTACCTCTCGTATCTAGCTTTATCGAGTTATTTGGGAAAATCGTGTTTGTGGCTTGGATTATTCCTTGGACAGGCTATACAGGTGTGATTCTATGTGAGCCCCTTCTCTGGCTAGTTATGACTGCTCAACTTTACTTCTCACTTTCCAAACATCCATGGATCAAAGAAGGCAAGAAAATCTTGGCAGCCGGCGGGAAATCCTAGCTTGCTTTACAAAAGAAAATCCATTTCCTCTAGTGAAAATCAGCTAGACTTGTGTTATAATAAGAAAGATTAAAATGTAAAAAAAGGAGATTCCTAATGGGACGTAAATGGGCCAATATCGTAGCCAAGAAAACGGCTAAAGATGGAGCTAACTCTAAAGTATATGCAAAATTTGGTGTAGAAATCTATGTAGCAGCTAAAAAAGGTGAGCCAGATCCAGAACTAAACACTGCTTTGAAATTCGTTATCGACCGTGCTAAACAAGCACAAGTTCCAAAGCACGTTATTGATAAAGCAATCGATAAGGCAAAAGGAAATACAGACGAAACCTTTACAGAAGGACGTTACGAAGGATTCGGACCAAATGGTTCTATGTTGATCGTTGATACTTTGACTTCAAACGTTAACCGTACAGCTGCCAACGTGCGTGCTGCCTTTGGTAAAAACGGTGGAAACATGGGAGCTTCAGGTTCTGTATCTTACCTCTTTGACAACAAGGGTGTTATCGTCTTTGCAGGTGAAGATGCTGACGCTATCTTTGAACTCTTGCTTGAAGCAGATGTCGATGTAGACGATGTAGAAGCAGAAGAAGGAACAATCACTGTTTACACTGCACCAACTGACCTTCACAAGGCTATTGTTGCTTTGCGTGAATCTGGTATTGAAGAATTCCAAGTAACTGAATTGGAAATGATTCCTCAATCAGAAGTTGAGTTGTCAGGTGAAGATTTGGAAACATTTGAAAAACTCTACGGAGTCCTTGAAGACGACGAAGACGTACAAAAAATCTACACAAACGTAGATGGATTCTAAGAATAAAAATAACCCCTTTGAAAATTCAGTGTTTTCAAGGGGTTTGTTTATCCTGTGATGATAAAAGGGGCAGGAAAGAGACAAAAATTTCTTTTGCTCAAAACGTTATTAGTAATCTATAATTGTCCATAATCCAATGGATTGTGGAAATATCCTGGTGCTGGGGTTTAGAAATCGAGACTTGGTCTACCGATTGCTATTCCCAGTACCTTTTTAGTTATGTTAAACTTTCACTCCAGAATCAGATTGTTCTTTGCGATCTAGTCCGATGGCGAATTTACGGATCAGAAGAAACTGGCCATTTTCTTGTTTTACGAACGTGAGCACAACTGTCTTAGGATCTGAACTGATGGAGAGATAGGTGATTCTTTTTATTTCATAGTCTCCCATAATTGAATCTGTTTCTGAATCTGGGATTCCGTGTTTCCTGATAATATCTTTGTAGTTGCTACCTCCCTTCCCGCTATCAGAAGTGTCCCCTTCTATCAAGGCATCGAACTGTTCCTGACTCCAAGTGAAGAATTCGGTATCCTCTTCGTCATCTTCCTCAGCTGTACTACTATCAGGAAGTTCATCATACTCCCCAGCATTAGTTGAAAAAGTGATGTTTCTATAGGGGTGACTAAAGGTTCTGGCAAGGTCAGTAAAGATATTAGTAGATAGAACTTGAATTATCAAAACAATGACAATGGAAATAACACCTAAGGTTGTTCCAATAATAGCCAATGTTTTACGGTTTCTGAGATTGAGGACAATGCCAAAAATTCCTAAAATCAAAGAGGCAATGGCAAGGAAAAATGATAGGATGTTTACAATAGGTATCCAAGAACCAAGAAGGGCCAGGGTTCCAAAGATGATGGCAAGGATTCCTAAGATTTTCTGTTCTTTTTGCTTCATTTGTGAATGACTCATTTCTAGTAAACTGGATTTGTGTTCGTGTGAGATAGTGTTTATTATAGATAAAATAAGAGCTGATGTCAATTTATACCGAGATAGTTCTCATAGAAACTTTTTTCTTGACATCTTTTCTGAAAATGATAAAATAGTTCTCATGAGAACTTAATTGTTCTCAAGAGAACTATTTTTATTTAGAAGGGAGATAGCATGGATAAACCGATGTTGGTCTTTAAACGTTTTGGTCGCCAGTTACATCTGATGGTGCAAAAGGAAGCAAAGCGTTGTGGTATTGAATTTATGGGTGGTCCGCAAGGGCAGGTCATTCGTTTTTTAGATCGTCGTGAGCATGAACAAGAATTAACACTCATCAAGGATATTGAACAAGAATTCAATATTACCAAGTCAGTTGCTAGTAATTTGGTCAAGCGTATGGTGCAAAATGGTTTGGTAGAGCTGGAGGTGAGTCCAAGTGATAAACGGGCGAAATTTGTTCACTTGACGGAAAAATCACGCTCTCAGATGAAACAAATCAAATCATTCTTTGATCGAATGAACCGTAGTTTGCTTGATGGCATTTCCGAAGAGAATCTCGCTATTTTTGAAGAAGTCATGGGCCAACTACAAGCAAATGTAGAAAAAATAGGAGGTAAGAATGAAGAAACTCGCTAAGCGTATCACAGGAAAAGAGTGGGGCATGATTCTAATAACTGTTCTCTTTACCTGTTGCTCGGTCTATCTAGAGTTAGAAGTACCGACTTACGTTTCAAAAATAACAGAATTACTCGGAACGCCAGGTACGGAGTTGGGAGACCTTTGGTCGCCAGCAACTAAGATGATGGGTTTGTCATTCTTAGCCTTCCTATCATCTGTAACAGTTGGATTTTTTGCCGCTCGAGTTGCAGCATCCTATACGGCTCATCTACGAAGCGATATTTTTAATCGTGTTTTGGATTACTCCCAGACAGAAATTAAACGTTTTTCAATTCCCAGTCTATTGACTCGGACAACTAATGATATCACGCAGATTCAGATGCTCTTTACCATGGGACTTCAGGTAGTCACTCGCGGACCAATCATGGCGCTTTGGGCTATTGGGAAAATCCTTGGCAAGTCAGAATACTGGATCTGGGCAGTAGTGGTGGCCGTTATCGTCAATGTTCTGATGACAACTGTTCTCATGACTCTGGCCTTTCCTAAACAATCTGTCATCCAAAAATTGACAGATAAACTCAATAGTATCACCCGTGAAAGTTTGACTGGGATTCGGGTTGTTCGTGCTTACAATGCTGAGGAATACCAAGATAAGAAATTCGAAGAATCCAATGATGAAGTCACACGAATCAATCTCTTTGTCAGTCGCTTAATGGCTATTATGAATCCTATTATGATGGCGATTTCTAGCGGCTTGGTCCTTGCCATTTACTGGATTGGTGCTTATCTTATCAACGACGCTAGCTTGACAGAGCGTCTACCACTCTTTAGCGATATGGTGGTCTTCATGTCCTATGCTATGCAAGTGGTAATGGGCTTCTTACTCATGGGTGCTCTCTTTATCGTTCTTCCTCGTACCTTGGTTTCTGCAGGTCGTATCAATCAAGTCTTGGACCTTCATTCCACTATTGAAAATCCTAGTCACCCACAGACAGCAAACTCTTCTGTAATTGGTCAAGTAGAATACCGCGACGTAACCTTCCGCTACTCTAACAACTCAGAAGCAGTTGTGGAGCATGTCAGCTTCAAGGCAGAAGCAGGGCAAACCATTGCTTTTATTGGTTCAACTGGTTCTGGTAAATCGACACTTGTTAACCTCTTGCCACGTTTTTACGATGTTTCAGATGGAGAAATCCTAGTAGACGGCGTCAATGTTCAGAATTATGACTTAGAAGATTTGCGTAATAAAGTTGGCTATATCCCTCAAAAAGCTGTGCTCTTTTCTGGAGATGTTAAGGGCAATCTCGACTTTGGTAAGAGTCAAGAAACGCCACTAAGTGAGACGGCCATGTGGCAAGCTCTGGAATTGGCTCAATCTAAAAATTTTATAGAAGATAAGGAAGCAGGTATAGCTTCAGAAGTAGCTCAAGGCGGGACTAATTTCTCAGGTGGACAGAGACAACGTCTGGCCATTGCACGCGCCTTGGCTCGTAAACCAGAGATTCTCATTTTTGATGATTCATTCTCAGCCTTGGACTACAAGACAGACCGTATCTTGCGTCAAGTATTAGCTGAAAAAACACAATCCATGACCAAGTTAATCGTTGCCCAACGCATTTCAACCATTATGGATGCAGACCTGATCTTAGTCTTGGATCAAGGTAAAGTCGTGGGACAAGGCACCCACAAGGAACTTCTTGCAAACAATGAAGTTTACCAAGAAATTGCCTATTCACAACTATCGAAGGAGGAATTGGAACATGGAAAATAAGAAAATGTCCTTATGGAAACAGTGTAGACCTTTTCTAGCAGGTCTCCAACTTCCTCTACTAGTCGCAGTTGTGGCGGCTATCTGTTCAAGTATTATCACGGTTTATGGACCGACTAAGATCAAAGAAATTACCAATTTGATTTCAGATGGGTTAATGACAGAGATTGACCTAGAGGCTGTCTCAAGTATTGCTAGCTTTTTGGTTATCCTCTATGTGCTTGGGATTATCCTGAACTATACGCAAGCTTACATTTTTTCAACTAGTATCCAACATTTCTCAAAACGTTTGCGGACAGCTATTGCTGAGAAAATCAATCGCTTGCCACTTGCTTATTTTGACCGTCATTCTCAAGGGGACACCCTTTCTCGTGTGACTAATGACGTTGATACAGCAGCTCAGTCTCTTAACCAAAGCCTTGGGACAGTTCTTTCAGCTGGCTTTTTACTGATTGCTGTTTTGATTACTATGTTTGGTATGAACTGGATTTTGGCACTGGTAACCGTTGTTTCAACCCTTGTTGGATTTGCGGCGGTTTCCGTAATTATGGCCAAGTCGCAGGGCTACTTTAAAGCTCAACAAAATAGCCTAGCAGCTGTAAATGGCTATGTGGAAGAAATGTACTCTGGCCACAATGTGGTGACCAGCTATAATGCTGTTGAACCAACAAAAGATACATTTGCAGGTTTGAATCAGAATCTACATGATAGCATCTGGAAATCTCAGTTTATCTCTGGAATTATGATGCCTGCCATGGTCTTTGTAGGCAACTTTAGTTATGTTCTAGTCATTATCGTCGGTGCTGCCTTGGCTCTTGAAGGGTATATCAGTATCGGGATTATTGTAGCCTTCATGGTTTATGTTCGAACCTTCTCGCAACCCTTATCACAGATTGCACAAGGGATTACCAGCTTACAACAGGCTAGTGCAGCTATGACCCGTGTCTTTGAGTTTCTAGGAGAAGCTGAGATGGAAGACGAGTCTCATAAGGAAAGACAATTAACCGACATGAAGGGTCAAGTGGTCTTTGACAGAGTTGCCTTTGGCTATACTCCTGAAAAAACGATCATTCACGACTTTTCAGCGACAGCTCATGCAGGGCAAAAGGTTGCTATTGTTGGGCCGACTGGAGCTGGGAAAACTACCATAGTCAATCTCTTGATGAAATTTTATGAGATTGATAAGGGAAGCATTCGCATCGATGGTGTGGATACCAAGAATATGAAACGCTCGGAAGTGCATGATGCCTTTTCAATGGTCTTGCAGGATACCTGGCTCTTTGAAGGAACTATTCGAGACAATCTCATTTATAATCAAACTGGGATTAGTGAAGAGCGCGTGATTGAAGCAGCCAAAGCAGTAGGAATCCACCACTTTATCACAACCTTACCAGATGGCTACGATACTGTTTTGGATGATACAGTGACCTTGTCAGTCGGGCAGAAACAGCTCTTGACCATCGCTCGTGCCCTTCTCAAAGATTCTCCACTCTTGATTCTGGACGAAGCGACCTCTTCAGTCGATACACGTACAGAGGAGTTGATTCAGAAAGCCATGGACCGTTTGATGGAGGGACGCACATCCTTTGTTATTGCCCACCGCTTGTCAACGATCCGCAATGCTGACTTGATTCTGGTCATGAAGGACGGAAACATCATCGAGCAAGGCAATCATGAAGAGCTTATGGCTCAAGGTGGTTTCTATGCTGACCTCTACAATAGTCAATTTACAGAAGATGAAGTAGAAGAATAAAACCAAAGAAGGCTTGACGGCCTTCTTTTTCTTCTTTATACTGGTATAATAGAAAGAGGAAAGTATGAGTCATAAATTATACAATATGAAATTTTCAACTGTCTATCCAGCCTTGATTGCAAAGGTTGAGAGAAAGGGTGGAAGGGCAGAGTCCGTTCACCAAGTGACCAGTTGGCTGACAGGTTATGAAGTGAGTGCCATCCTTGCTTGTCTGAATAGGGACCTTACCTACGGAGATTTTTTTCGACAGGCACCGTCTTATGTACCTAAACGGATTGCGATTACAGGAAATCCGCCGTCTGGACAAATTAGTGGACTGGCTTGCCAAGGGGAAAACAGTCCAGCAGGTCCTAGAAAAGTATGAGAAATAGATATGAAAAACTATCAAGAGTGGTACGATAAAAGGAAATCAAGTCTCCTTCGTCATCCACAGCTATTACAATTGATGCGAGTTTTTAATCGCATGATGACAGTCCTAATGCCAGTAGCCTACATGGCCTTGTTGGGAACAAACTTTATAAGTAAGGGCATGGGACAAGCCTTATATACTTATATCTTGGTGCCAGCTTTTGGCTTTGTCCTATTGACGCTAGTTCGTAAGTGGATCAATCAACCGCGTCCTTATGAAACTTGGGGAATTGTCCCACTATTAGACAAGGACAGCTCTGGGAATTCAATGCCTAGTCGCCACGTCTTTTCAGCAACCATTATTTCCATGGCTTGCCTGCATGCAAATCTGCCTGTGGGGTTGGTTTTGTTGGTCTTATCAGCTCTTCTCGGCTTTGTGCGGGTTTTAGGTGGTGTTCATTATCCCAAGGATGTTTTAGTTGGCTACGCCTGTGGCCTCCTCTGGGGAATTCTTTTCTTTATTTTCTAAAAAGCAAAGCAAGTGGGCTAGGCCTCGTAACCACTTACGGGTCAAAAGTGACCACTTGCTTTTTTGCCCTTGTAAAGTCTTCTGGCCTTTGGTATAGTAGATGCAGAAAGGAGATAGGATGAAGTTACGAATCGAGATTGATAGTGAATTAACTGAGACAGAGATTGTCATCAAGGCTGCAGCCCTGACAGATGAAATAGCTGACTTGCAACGACTCTTGCAAGAAACCAAGGCTCCTAGGTTGATTTTTTACAAGGGGACGGGTGAGTACTACTTAGACTTGTCAGAAATTCTCTTTTTTGAGACGGAAGGTAGCAAGATTTACGCTCATACCCAGAAAGAAGCCTATGAGGTTCGACTCAAGCTTTATGAGTTGGAGTCCATTCTCCCCCGCTATTTCAGTCGGGTATCCAAGTCGACCATTGCTAATATTCGGCAAGTTTACTCGGTTGACAAGTCCTTTTCAGGGACAGGCACTATTTCCTTTTATCAGACCCACAAGGAGGTGCACGTGTCACGGCACTACCAATCCCTCCTAAAAGAAAATCTAAGAAACATGAGGTAAGAACATGAAAAAGAAAGCATTTGGTATTGTGTTGCTAGTATTGGCAGCTTTAGTGTTGTTACAGGGGAATTTTGGAATCCCTTCTCTGGGAGGGCATATCTGGCCTTTGATTGGTATTGGATTTTTTGCCTATCAATCAATTGAAGCTTTGCTTCGTCGTCATCTGACATCAGCCACTTTTACAGCCCTAGTGGCCCTCATGATTGCTAATCATTTTTATGACATTTTACCGATTCCCAATCAGTCATTGTTCTGGGCAAGTATTTTAATCGTAATGGGTGTCAGCGCACTCACTCATTCTAACAGAACTTGGAATGGAAAAAAATGGTGGTATGACGGTGAAAAGACCATTCTGACAGACAAGGAAGTCGCTTTTGGGGCGGGTACATTTTACAAGCAAGACCAAGAATTGGTAGAAGACGAGTTTGAAGTCGGATTTGGGAATGCCAAAATCTATTATGACAATGCAGAGATGTTAGGTGATTTTGCTACTCTGAATATCGAAGTCGGTTTTGGGAATGCAGTTATCTACGTGCCTCAACACTGGAGAGTAGATCTAAAGGTAGAGACTTTTTGTGGAGCAGCCAAGGCAGATGCCCCTGTAGCCCCAACCAGCAAAACTTTGATTATCCGTGGAGATGTAGCTTTTGGGAAACTAGGAGTTGTTTACGTTAAATAAAAAAATCTTCCAATACCCTTGCCAAAAAAGAGAAAGTGTGATAACATAGTACAGTATGTGGTGCTAGCACATCCGCTATATTAGATCTAATAGGAGGAAAACACAAATGGCTAAAGTATGTTACTTTACAGGTCGTAAGACTGTATCAGGAAACAACCGTTCACACGCGATGAACCAAACAAAACGTGCCGTAAAACCAAACCTTCAAAAAGTTACTGTACTTATCGATGGTAAACCTAAAAAAGTTTGGGCTTCAGCTCGTGCTTTGAAATCAGGTAAAGTAGAACGCGTTTAATAAAGAGTAAAAGGCCATCAGGTCTTTTTCTTTTGCTCTAAGCTCAAAAAGTCTCGTCAAAGGAGCAAATATCCGCCGATACAGTATTCTGCTTTTACACTTGGCTTGAAATATGATAAAATAGAGTATCAACTAGTTGAGGTAGAAAAAATGACTGTAAAAATTAATACAAAAGATGGTCAAATCGAACTAACAGATGAAGTGATTGCTACCGTTGTAGGTGGTGCAGCAACTGAGATTTTTGGTGTGGTCGGTATGGCAAGTAAGAAAGCCCTCAAAGATAATTTCCAAGCCCTTCTTGGGAAGGAAAATTATTCTAAAGGTGTCGTTGTAAAAGCGGCCGAAGATGGTAGCATTGCAGTTGATGTATATACCGTGTTGAGCTACGGAACTAAGATTAGTGAAGTCTCAAAAAACATCCAAGAGCGTGTACGCTTTAGTTTGGAAAACCAACTTGGCATCACTGCTCAAACTGTGAATGTCTATATTCAAAATATCAAAGTTGTAGGAGAATAATCGTGTCAAATATTACTACAAGCTTATTTCAAGAAATGGTACAGGCTGCATCTACTCGTTTGAACAAGCAAGCCGAATATGTCAACTCATTGAACGTCTTCCCAGTTCCAGATGGAGATACAGGAACAAACATGGGAATGACTATCGAAAATGGTGCTAAAGAAGTAGCAGACAAACCAGCTTCAACAGTTGGTGAGGCTGCAAGTATCTTGGCTAAAGGTCTGTTGATGGGTGCGCGTGGGAACTCAGGAGTTATCACTTCTCAGCTTTTCCGCGGATTCTCACAAGCCATCAAAACCAAAGAAGAGTTAACAGGAAAAGACCTAGCTCTTGCCTTCCAATCTGGTGTTGAAGTAGCCTACAAGGCTGTTATGAAGCCAGTTGAAGGAACAATCTTGACTGTATCACGTGGTGCTGCCATCGGTGCTAAGAAAAAAGCCGAGCAGACAGACGATGCTATTGAGGTTATGCGTGCAGCCTTGGAAGGAGCTAAAACAGCCCTTGCTAAGACTCCAGACATGCTTCCAGTCTTGAAGGAAGTTGGTGTTGTGGACTCAGGTGGTCAAGGTTTGGTCTTCATCTATGAAGGATTCCTTTCAGCTCTTACTGGTGAATATAGTGCGTCTGAAGACTTTGTAGCGACTCCAGCGAATATGAGTGAAATGATCAATGCTGAACACCACAAGTCTGTAGCTGGACATGTGGCAACAGAAGACATCACCTTTGGTTACTGTACGGAGATCATGGTTGCTCTTAAACAAGGCCCAACTTATGCTAAAGAGTTTGACTACGAAGAATTCCGTAACTACTTGAACGAACTTGGGGATTCATTACTCGTTGTTAACGACGATGAAATCGTTAAAGTTCACGTCCATACAGAAGATCCAGGTCTTGTTATGCAAGAAGGTCTTAAATATGGTAGCTTGGTTAAGGTTAAAGTCGATAACATGCGTAACCAACACGAAGCACAAGTGGAAAAAGAAGCAGCTCAAGTCAGCAAACCAGCTGAAGAAAAAGAATACGCCCTTATCGCAGTAGTAGCTGGACAAGGCTTGGCAGACATTTTCCGTGCTCAAGGTGTGGACTATGTTATCGAAGGTGGACAAACCATGAACCCTTCGACAGAAGACTTTATCAAGGCTGTAGAGCAAGTGAATGCTCGCAACATCATCTTCTTGCCAAACAACAAAAATATCTTTATGGCAGCACAATCTGCTGCAGAGGTATTGGAACAACCAGCAGTAGTGGTAGAAGCACGTACTCTTCCTCAAGGATTGACTAGTCTTCTTGCCTTCGATCCAAGTAAGTCTATCGAAGAAAATAAAGAACGCATGACTGCAGCTCTTGGCGATGTTGTCAGCGGTAGTGTAACAACAGCCGTTCGTGACACGACTATCGATGGTTTGGAAATCCATGAAAATGACAATCTAGGTATGGTAGATGGTAAGATCCTCGTATCAAACCCTGATATGCACCAAACTCTGACTGAAACCTTGAAACATATGTTGGATGAAGACAGTGAAATCGTAACCTTCTATATCGGTGAAGATGGAAGCGAAGAATTAGCTAACCAAATCGCCCAAGAAATCGCAGAAGAATTCGAAGATGTTGAAGTAGAAATCCACCACGGTCAACAACCCGTGTATCCATATCTTTTCAGTGTGGAATAAGAATGAAATAGAAAACGAAAGAGGTCGGGAAAAGATTCCCGATCTTTTTGGTTTGCAATGAGTTTTGGCCCCAGTAGCTGATTGGCGCTAGAAAATCAATCCAATCTAGTAATTTCTGTTCCATCATTTTTAATGACATTTGTCATATCTCCTCATGACAGAAGCTTCTAGTGATTCTACCTTCAAAGAATTATACTAGATGTATCAAATGGAGGAAGAAAAAATGAAACATAAAGTAATTGTCGCAATGAGTTTAGTAGCAGCAGGAGTCATGACTTATCTCATGTTCTCAGGATTGGATGAAAGCTTCTATCATTTTCCTTGGGAGTTGTTTGCAAGCTTTGGAATCATGTCTTGGTTGATCCGAGAAGGCTTGAAATTGGTCTCAGATGTGAAAAAGGAGTTTGAAAAATGAAAAAAGCGATTCTCTATCTCTTTATTGGACTGTCACTAGTGGTATGGTTGGTCGAAATGTTTACAGGGTGGTTTGATCAAGCCTTCCTTCACCAAGCCATTCGCGGTGCCTGGGGATTAGGATTTATGATTTTTATCGCCTTTCCGATGGGAAAGGAGTGGCTGAAAGGAGAGTATCATGAACATGATTAAGGTAGAAAGCCTAAATAAAAACATCAAGGGCAAGGCTATTTTGAAGAATATTTCCTTTGAGGTAGCTGAAGGTGAATGCGTCGCCTTGATTGGTCCCAATGGTGCTGGGAAGACCACACTCTTGGACTGTTTGCTTGGAGATAAACTGGTCACCAGCGGTCAAGTATCCATCCAAGGCTTGCCAGTGACGAGTTCTCAGTTAGACTACACTAGATCCTATCTCCCTCAAGAAAATGTCATCGTTCAGAAATTAAAGGTCAAAGAGTTGATTGCTTTCTTTCAAAGTATTTATCCAAATCCCTTGAGCAATCAGGAGATCGATCAACTATTGCAGTTTGACCAGCAACAAAAAGAGCAATTGGCAGAAAAATTGTCAGGTGGGCAAAAGCGTCTCTTCTCTTTTGTCTTGACCTTGATTGGGCGACCAAAGCTTGTCTTTTTAGATGAGCCGACTGCTGCCATGGATACCTCAACCCGTCAACGCTTTTGGGAAATTGTTCAGGATCTAAAAGCGCAGGGAGTCACCATTCTCTATTCGTCCCATTACATCGAAGAGGTAGAGCATACAGCGGACCGAATCTTGGTCTTGAATAAGGGAGAGTTGATTCGCGATACAACACCTCTAGCCATGCGTAGTGAGGAGATTGAAAAGCACTTTATCCTTCCTCTAGCATATAAAGAAGTTATCGAACAGTCAAACTTGGTTGAAAACTGGTCACAAAAACAAGATGCCCTACAAGTAGTCACACGCGAAGCAGACTCTTTCTGGGAACTATTAGTTCAAGCAGGATGTAGCATACAAGAAATTGAAGTCAATAATCGTAGTTTGCTAGATACAATCTTTGAAGAAACACAGAAGGGAGATGACTAAGATGAAACGATGGATTGCACTAAACAAGATAGAATTTCTATTGACCAAACGACAACTAGTCTATTATTTATTATCAGTAGGGATGCCGACAGCCTTCTATTTATTCTTTTCAGGCATGTACCAGGAAACACCAGGTGGACCGGCTAATTTTATGCGCGACTATCTCATCTCCATGACAGCTTTTTCCATGATGTCGACAGCTATCTTTTCATTCCCAGTTGTTTTACATACCGACAAGATCAACAACTGGCAGAAAATATTACGTCATAGCCCTGTAAATATGGTAGAATATTATCTATCAAAGATAACAAGTATGATGGTTGATTATTTGGTCTCAATCCTGGTTGTTTTCTCAGTTGGGCATTTTGTAAGAGGTGTGGATATGTCTCTTGGAAACTGGATTGGGGCTGCGTTCTTGCTGATAGTAGGAAGTGTTGCCTTTGTAGCACTTGGCTTGACCCTGACTCTCTTGCCGTCCAGTCAGCTGATGTCTGTCGTGGGCAATCTTCTTTACTTTGGCTTGGCTGTTTTAGGCGGACTCTGGATGCCTGTCTCTTTATTTCCAGACTGGATGCAAGCAATCGGGAAGCGCCTACCAAGCTATCAGTTGATGGAATTGATCAAGACCTTCTTAAATGAGGGTGGCATCAATCTATCAGCCACAGTTTATCTACTTATTTTTTCAGCTGTTTTGTTTGGTTTGACCATTTACCTTCAAGGTCATAAGGAGAATGCTTAATGCTTGAAAGACTGAAAAGCATACATTATATGTTTTGGGTCAGTTTAATTTTTATGATTTTCCCCATCCTACCTGTAGTGACTGGGTGGCTTTCTGCCTGGCATTTATTGATTGATATTCTATTTGTAGTGGCGTATTTGGGTATTTTAACAACTAAGAGCCAGCGCCTATCTTGGCTTTTCTGGGGGATCATGCTGACTTATGTAGTTGGGAATACTGCCTTTGTTACTGTTAATTATATCTGGTTTTTCTTTTTCCTATCCAATCTCTTAAGTTATCATTTCAGCGTAAGTGGTTTAAAGTCTTTACATGTCTGGACTTTTCTTCTTGCTCAAGTCCTTGTTGTGGGCCAACTTTTGATTTTTCAGAGAATCGAAGTTGAGTTTCTATTCTATCTACTTGTAATTCTTGCTTTTGTAGATTTAATGACTTTTGGTTTGATTCGGATTCGTATTGTGGAGGATTTGAAAGAAGCTCAGGCTAAGCAAAATGCCCAGATAAATCTATTGCTTGCTGAAAATGAACGTAGTCGTATCGGTCAGGATTTGCATGATAGTCTGGGACATACTTTTGCTATGCTGAGTGTCAAGACAGATTTAGCCTTGCAGTTATTTCAGATGGAGGCTTACCCACAGGTGGAAAAGGAATTAAAAGAAATCCACCAGATCAGCAAGGATTCCATGAATGAAGTGCGAACTATCGTGGAAAATCTGAAATCACGGACCCTAGCTTCAGAACTTGAGACTGTTAAGAAGATGCTGGAAATTGCTGGCATTGAGGTTCAAATTGAGAATCAATTGGACAAGGCTAGTTTGACCCAAGATGTGGAGTCGACAGCTGCTATGATTTTGTTAGAATTGGCGACCAATATCATCAAGCATGCCAGAGCTGAAAAAGCCTATCTAAAACTGGAACGTACAGATCAGGAATTGGTCCTGACAGTTAGAGATGACGGGAAAGGATTTGCAACTGTAAAAGGAAATGAACTCCATACAGTCCGTGACCGTGCAGCAGCCTTCTCAGGTCAAGTAGAGCTGATCAGTTTGAAAGATCCCACAGAGGTGCGCGTGCATCTGCCTTATAAGGAGAGAAAGTAGATGAAAGTATTAGTCGCAGAAGATCAAAGTATGCTTAGAGACGCCATGTGCCAGCTCTTAAGTTTCCAACCAGATGTGGAGACTGTCTTGCAGGCGAAAAATGGAGCCGAGGCTATCGAGGTTTTGGAGAAAGAAGCAGTAGATATTGCCATCCTAGACGTCGAAATGCCAGTCAAGACGGGATTAGAAGCTCTTGAGTGGATCAAAGAAGAAGTGCCTGAAACCAAGGTGGTCATCGTTACGACCTTTAAACGCCCAGGTTATTTTGAACGAGCGGTCAAAGCAGGAGTCGACGCCTATGTCTTGAAAGAGCGAAGCATCGCCGAACTCATGCAAACCCTGCATACGGTGTTAGAGGGACGCAAGGAATATTCTCCAGAGCTGATGGAAGTCATGATGACCCATCCCAATCCCTTGACCGAGCAAGAAGTCGCTGTTTTGCATGGAGTTGCACAGGGGCTGTCCAACCAAGAAATTGCGGATAAGCTCTACCTCTCAAACGGCACCGTCCGTAATTACATGACCAATATCCTCTCCAAACTAGGCGCAAGCAACCGAACCGAAGCAGCCAAAACTGCCGAAGAAGAAGGCTGGTTGTGAGGGGGAGAGAAAGGGAAAATTATCGGAGATAACTTATGTCAAAAAAAATAATAAATGTTGTTGCAGCAGCCATAGAACGAGATGGTAAAATATTTTGTGCACAAAGACCTGAAGGTAAAAGTTTGGGAGGTTTTTGGGAATTTCCGGGTGGGAAATTAGAAATAGGAGAATCTCCTGAACAAGCTTTAGTCCGTGAAATTAAAGAAGAGCTAAATTCTGAAATTGAAATTATTTCTTATATCAATGAAGCTTCATATGATTATGATTTTGGGACAGTTGTCATGAAGACCTATCATGCAAAGCTGATATCAGGGAATCTAGAGTTGCTTGAACACCAAAATTCAACTTGGTTAGCTCCCGATGAACTAGATACTCTCAACTGGGCTCCAGTTGACCGTCCAGCTGTAGAATTATTAACAAACAAATAAGAACATGGAATAAAACCATGTTCTTATTTGTTTGTAATATAACGATAGAGAGTGTCGGAAACCGGACTATCAAGTTTAAATTGCATAGTTACAATACTTTCATCACCTTTTTCTAATGGACGTACCATTTCTTCGACTGACGAAGGAATTAGTTTTAAATTTCCTAGATAGTAAAAATCTCCTCCTTCTGCATCGTCCTTAATTATAAATAATTTCAAATCTAAACCATTAGTTGGTGAATTTAGAATAGCCTTTACATCTGGAGATTCTAGTGTTCGCTTGTTCTTAGAAAACCATTTTAATGTTGACTCATTCAAAAGTTCATCTTCGTACTTAATGGTATCATTGATTTCATCATTCTTATGATATGTGATAAAAATTGGACAAGTATTCGTTGCTTTATCAATCTTGTAACCACCAATATTTAATGGCGGTTCGTCTTTTGACCAATTGAGCAGTTTTGCAACATCACGTCGAGAATATTTCTGACCGATCGTAAATATATATGGATACTCTATAGATTTGAGCAATCCTGCTTGAATAATGTCTTCCACAGCATGCCTAAACTCATCTCGTTTTAATAACTGGGCAAATTCCTCTTGCAAGATATATTCAAAATCAGTACAGATTAATAGTGGGTCGGTTCCAAATTTCTTGATTTCTTGTGCTTTTAAAAAAGTTAATTTTAGAACAGACTCTACCGAGGAAATAGTTTTTGCATCATTCGGTAAATTCTCATCTCTCAGAATAGAAATAAAATGTTCTTTTGATATGTTACCGTCTTTCAATAAATGACATAAGAGAATTAATTCATGTTTTCGTTTGCCAGTCAGTACCTCAAAAGTCAAAAAATTTAACCAAGTAATTTCATTTTTAGATAAAACGATATTATTTTTAGAGAATTTATTTATAACATCAATGTAATTTTTAAACTGAGTATTCTCAAAGAAAACTAAGGGGTCAATACTGTTATAGTTTAAGTAATCAACCAGCAAAGGAGAACGACCTAACTTATTTTCTAAGTCTTTATATGCTTCCTGTAATATTTTCATATTTGATAAGGATGTATTAGTAATAGACCTAAAGATTTGTTCTTTAGCCACTTCTTCAAAATTGATAGTTGTTAGACCATTTAAGATATTAGGCTCTCTTAGCTCTCTTCGGTAATTATCTTTATTCATTGATTTATCACCAAATAAAGCGATTGGAATTAGATAGTTATTCTTATAATTACCAATAAAATCAATGATCGTGACATATTCTTTACTATCATGTTTACGAAGACCACGTCCCAGTTGTTGAACAAAAACAATACTAGATTGAGTATTTCTTAACATGACCACTTGGTTGACAGAAGGAATATCAATCCCTTCATTAAAAATATCCACTGTTAAAATATAGTCTAGTTGACCCTTTTCGAGTTGAGAAACTACCTCATTTCGTGTTTCAATATTATCATCGCCTGTCAATGCTCGACAAGCTTTTCCATGTTGATTCAATTTTAAAGATAGCTCATGTGCTTCCTGTTTAGAGGAACAGAATATCAACCCTTTTACTTTTTCTCCGCTTACGCCATAAAAATCAATTTTTTGAAGAATATGTTTAACACGTTCGTTAGATGTTAAGTTTGATATATTTGTCTTTTCATCGATTAGATGTCCATTTATCTCAATATCCTTTACCCCAAAATAAATAAATGGGCAAAGCATGTCATTATCAAGAGCATCCTGTAGACGAATTTCATAGGCGATATTATAATCAAATAGTTCATAAATATTTTGCCCGTCTGTTCTCTCAGGTGTTGCAGTCATTCCTAAAAAGAATTCTGGATTGAAATGCGCCATCACTTTTTTGTATGAATCAGCTCCAGCTTTATGAACCTCATCGATTAAAATATAGTCAAAATAATTTTCTGTAAATAAATTCAAATGTGAATCACGGGATAATGTTTGAATCGTCGCAAAAATATACTTCTTATTTGTCAAATCTGCTCCAGAATGATAAATCAAACCTTCTGATTCCGGGAACTGTAGAACCTTTTGGAAATCCTTTAAAGATTTTTGGAGAATTTGTTCCCTATGAACAATAAAGAGCATTCTTTTCGGTTCAAATTGTTGAACATCAAAAGCTGATAAATATGTTTTCCCTGTCCCTGTAGCACTGATAACTAAAGCTTTCTTTTTCCCTGAATCGCGAATAGCCTGCAGACCTTTCAATGCTTCTTTTTGCATCTTGTTAGGTTCAATGCTTGATACCTGATATTCTGCTATCTCCTCTTCTCGAATCTGCTCCACTAGAATTGTTTTCTTACGCTTTCTAGCATAAGAATCAATCTTCTCTACTGTTAAAATATCGGATTTTTTCCAAATTTTTTCGAATTCTTTTTTAGTAGCTTGAATTAACTCCCCGTTGTGAGTTGAAGTTAATTTTATATTCCACTCGTAATTGATCTTCAATGCATTATGAGTTAAATTTGAACTTCCAGAAATAAGAACTTGTTTCCCCTCATGCTCAAAAAGATAAAATTTAGCATGCATCTGTAGACTCTCTGGAGTAAGTCGAACTTCAACATTTTTTAACTTGAGTAATTCTTGCATTGCAACTGGATCATTAAAATCAAGATAAGGAGAGATCAGAATTTTACCTTTTATTCCTTTATCCATTAAATCAGATAATTGGGATTTTATCAGAGCAATCCCTGATTGAGTAATAAATGCTACAGAAATATAAAAGGCTTGGCATTTTGATAATTCTTCTTGAATATCCTTCAATACATAACGCTTAGACTCTGGGTCATTGATTAAAATTTGAGGAGAGTATCCCCCTTCTTGAAATTTTACATTATCAATAAAGCCAAACTTTAAAGATTTGATCAAAGTATCTTGAAATAAAGTAACGCCTTCTGGCATAGACATTCTCTTTTCTATTCTTTTTAACACATTCATTATACCAAAAAACACGGCTTACCACCGTGTTTCTGTGTTTATTTCACCAACTTCTTCATCTCATCAATACGTGCGACTGTCGCATCGTATTTAGCTTGGTAGTCGGCTTGTTTGTCGCGTTCTTTTTGGACGACTTCTGGTTTGGCATTGGCTACGAAGCGTTCGTTAGAGAGCTTCTTGCCGACCATGTCCAGTTCTTTTTGCCATTTAGCGAGTTCCTTGTCGAGACGAGCAAGTTCTTCTTCGACATTGAGGAGGTCTGCCAATGGCAAGTAGATTTCTGCTCCTGTGATAACACTTGACATAGCCAGTTCAGGCGCAGGGATGGTTGATGCGATTTCCAAGTGTTCTGGATTTGTGAAGCGTTTGATGTAGTTGACATTGCTGTTAAAGAAAGCTTCCAAGTCGCTATCACTTGTCTTAACAAGGATGGTGATAGGCTTGCTTGGTGCTACGTTTACTTCCGCACGCGCATTCCGAACGGCACGGATCAAGTCTTTGAGGCTTTCGACACCTGTGTGGGCCGCAAGGTCTTCAAAGGCTGGGTTGACAGTTGGGTATTCCGCTGTGACGATAGAGCCTTCTGAGATTTGTCCAAAGATTTCCTCTGTCACAAATGGCATGATTGGGTGAAGGAGACGAAGGATCTTGTCCAAAGTGTAAAGGAGAACAGAACGTGTGATGACTTTCTCTTCTTCGTTATCGCTATAGAGGACTTCCTTGGTCAACTCAACATACCAGTCCGCAAACTCGTCCCAGATGAAGTTGTAGAGGATGTGACCAGCCACACCAAACTCAAACTTATCAAAGTTTTCAGTGACTTTTCCGATGGTTTCATTGAGGTTGTGGAGAATCCAGCGGTCTGTGACATTTCCAGCTTCCTTGTTAGCAACTTTTTCGACATTGGCAGTTGCTTGCTCAAGGGTCAAGCCTTCATTGTTCATAAGGATATAGCGAGAGATGTTCCAGATCTTGTTGATGAAGTTCCATGAAGCATCCATTTTCTCGTAAGAGAAGCGGACGTCTTGACCTGGTGCAGAACCGTTTGAAAGGAACCAACGAAGGGCATCGGCACCGTATTTCTCGATGACATCCATCGGGTCAATTCCGTTACCGAGGGATTTCGACATCTTGCGTCCTTGCTCGTCACGAATAAGACCGTGGATAAGAACGTTTTGGAATGGCTGACGGCCAGTGAATTCCAATGATTGGAAGATCATACGAGACACCCAGAAGAAGATGATGTCGTAACCTGTTACCAAGGTTGAAGTTGGGAAGTAACGTTTGAAGTCTGCTGAGTCGACATCAGGCCAGCCCATGGTTGAGAATGGCCAAAGGGCAGAACTGAACCAAGTGTCCAAGACATCTTCGTCCTGAGTCCATCCGTCGCCTTCTGGAGCTTCTTCACCGACGTACATTTCACCCTCAGCATTGTACCAAGCGGGGATTTGGTGACCCCACCAGAGCTGACGAGAGATTACCCAGTCGTGGACATTTTCCATCCATTGAAGGAAAGTGTCGTTGAAACGAGGTGGGTAGAATTCAACCTTGTCCTCTGTGTCTTGGTTGGCAATAGCGTTCTTAGCCAATTGGTCCATCTTGACGAACCATTGCGTTGACAAGCGTGGTTCAACCACAACACCTGTACGTTCTGAGTGACCAACACTGTGGACACGTTTTTCGATTTTAACAAGGGCACCGATTTCTTCCAACTTAGCAACGACCGCCTTACGAGCTTCAAAACGGTCCATACCTGCGAATTCGAAGGCCAAGTCATTCATAGTTCCGTCGTCGTTCATGACGTTGACTTGCGGCAAGTTGTGGCGTTGACCAACCAAGAAGTCGTTTGGATCGTGGGCAGGTGTAATTTTCACGACACCAGTACCAAATTCAGGATCTGCGTGCTCGTCTCCAACGATCGGGATGAGTTTATTAGCAATTGGAAGGATAACGTTTTTACCGATCAAGTCCTTGTAGCGTGGGTCTTCTGGATTAACCGCAACGGCAACGTCTCCAAACATAGTCTCAGGACGAGTGGTCGCCACTTCAAGGGCGCGTGAGCCGTCTTCCAGCATGTAGTTCATGTGGTAGAAGGCACCTTCGACGTCCTTGTGGATCACCTCGATATCAGAAAGGGCTGTGCGAGCTGCTGGGTCCCAGTTGATGATAAATTCACCACGGTAGATCCAACCTTTCTTGTAAAGGTCCACAAAGACCTTGCGAACCGCTTTTGACAAACCTTCGTCAAGCGTGAAACGCTCACGAGAGTAGTCTACAGAGAGCCCCATCTTGCCCCATTGTTCCTTGATAGTAGTGGCATATTCGTCTTTCCATTCCCAAACCTTATCGAGGAATTTTTCACGACCAAGGTCATAGCGGGAAATGCCCTCACCACGCAAGCGCTCCTCAACCTTAGCTTGAGTCGCAATCCCCGCGTGATCCATCCCTGGAAGCCAAAGCGTATCAAAGCCTTGCATGCGTTTTTGACGGATGATGATATCTTGCAAAGTCGTATCCCAAGCGTGACCAAGGTGAAGTTTCCCAGTCACGTTTGGTGGTGGAATCACGATTGAATAAGGCTTAGCCTTTTGATCGCCTGAAGGCTTGAAAACATCTTCGTCAAGCCATTTTTGGTAACGTCCAGCCTCAACCTCGGCTGGATTGTATTTAGGTGAAAGTTCTTTAGACATGTGTTTGTCCTTTCTCTATTGTTTTCATTTTTTCTTGAATCTGCTTTGCGACTTCTTCTGCAGACAGATTCGTATTATCAATTTTCAGGTAGTGGTGAAGAGCACTCGGTTGCTTTTGAGAATTAAGTTGATTCGTTTTATCAGTCTCTAAAATCTCTCTTTCAGATACCTCAAAATACCGTTTCAAGGGTTTATACTTTAACCGATTCTCCGTCCGATTTCGACGTAAGCGCTCTTCAAGGCTTGTTTCCAATTCAACAAAAAGAATCTCTTGATGATACTCATTTAACAAATCTTGAATGTCCTTCAAATACATCAGATGGTATTGATTTGAAAAATCAGTTACGCCTGTTAAAATCACCGACCGATGATGCCTGGCGCTTATTCCAAGAAAAGAAAAGTTAACGCTACGAACAAATTCCCACATTTCTTCCGTAAAATCCTGATAGATTTCGAGTGCGAAATCTATTGGTTGATGGTTGAAAAAGAGAGTCGCACCGGTGAGTTTTGAAAGTTCCTGACCAATGGTCATTTTCCCTGAGGCTGGAGCTCCAATGATGAAAACATGCATCAATCCGCCTCCCACTCACTCTTCAGCAATCCGTATCTCAAATCATCACAGCGATTGCCTTGGGCATCTTTGCGGTCTCTTATGCGAGCTTCGAGGGTGAAACCAAGCTTCTCAGCGACACGTTGACTTTGAAGGTTGTAACCAAAGCAAGACAATTCAATCTTGTGAAGACCCAATTCATTAAAAGCTAGGTCAATCAAGGCACGCGCCGCTTCAGGAACATAACCGCGGCCCCAATAGTCTGGGTGCAAGGCATAGCCAATCTCTAGCACATCATCTTCGTGGCGATGGGGGAAATCGACAGAACCAATGATTGTATCGGTCCCTTTAATCACAATTCCATAGCCTGCTGGGAGATTATCCTTTTGATTGCGCTCGGGAAGGATATGTTCTAGGTAATAAATCTCATCTTCCAAGGTCTTGACAGGTGGAAAACCTGCTGGGTAAGAGACTTCTGGACGACTGGCATAGTCAAAGATATCCTCTACATCCGCCACTGTTCGGGCTCGCAATACCAGTCGCTCCGTTTCGGTTCGTTCAGGTAATGCTGCTCTTGTCATTCTTCTGCCTCGCTTTCTTAATAAAGCTTCCCATGGAATCGACTCGGTCATCTAGATAACGATAAACGCGCTGGTGGCCGTCCCCCATAAAGTAAGTCGGCGCAAAACGGTCATTTTTAAAATGTCCCTTGTCATCCAAGAGCTCTGGATCAGCTAGTCGCTCGAGAATCTTGGCGAAGATATGGCAGATGCCATCTTCCTCGATAATCCGATCTACCTGGCAATCCAAAACAACTGGACAAGCCTCTAAAATCGGTGCCTGAGTTCGTTCAGAAATCTCATAGTCAAGCCCCAGGTGTTTCAATTTCTCCCGATGACTGATAAAGCCAGCCTGCTCCATCTCAAGCATGAGGTTTTCGTCAGGGATGTTCACAGTGAATTTCTGATAATGCTTAATCTGGTCTGCTGCATTTTCCTCAGCACCAACACCGATGACGAGCCAATCTCCCAAGCTATAGGAGGAACTGCAGGTCGTGATATTGTGCCCAAAGTTCTGGTCCTGATATCCCAAGATGAAAATTGGAAAACCATAGTAGAGCTTACTGGTGTTAAAAGATTGTTTCATGACAACCTCCTTTGCTAGGGGTGCAAAATAAAAATCGCCCCTGTCATTAATCTGACAGGGACGAATGTGTTAATCCGCGGTACCACCCAATTTCGGGCAGATGCCCGCATCTCTCGTCTTTTAAACAAAAAGACATTTATATTTCATTTTTAAATTTCATCCATTAGCAACCAGTTTTGACACATTTGTGGACTTCTCAGCACCGCCACTTTCTGTAAAATGTGGGACTCAAAACACCTCTAATGGCTTTATTTTAACAAGTTTTTGACGGAAAAGCAAGGAACAAGAAAGATTACTTGAACTTAATGCCGTTTTCTTTTAATTTCTTGATAGTAGCTGGACCGATTCCTTTCAAGGCAAGGAGTTCTTTTTCTGTCCAGTTTTTGAAGTCAGCAGCAGACTTGATACCTTCATCGTAGAAAGTCTTAGCGCGGTCAACTGAAAGTCCACCTAGGTTGGCTGCGAAATCTTCTACAGAAGTAGCAACTTTTTGAGCTTGCTCTTTGGTTGCTTCTACAGTTTTTTCAACCTTTTTAGAGACAGCTTTACCTGCATCACTTGCTGCTTTTTCAGCATGTTTTACAACTTTTTTTGTTTCTTCGACAACCTTGTTTACAGTGTTTGAAAATGCACCTGAGCGACGGAGGCTGTTTCTCAATTGTTTTTTACGTTGGAGTGTCTTTGACATGATAAAATCCTTTCAATAAAAAATCCCTGTGGCTGAACAAGGATCGAATCTCTATGGTTTTATTGTATCAACTTTCTTTATGAATTGCAAGGCTTGATATACTGGAAATATAGGAGATATATGGGAAATTTCGCCGTAGAATGATAGGCAATAATAGAAGAAAAGTGAAAAATATGGTATAATGAAACGATAGATTTTTGAATAGGAATACAATCATGTTTGGATTTTTAAAAAAAGATAAAGCAACAGAAACCCCGACAATGGTGCCAGACCACATCGGTGTGATCATGGATGGGAATGGCCGTTGGGCTAAAAAACGGATGCAGCCACGAGTCTTTGGCCATAAGGCTGGGATGGATGCTTTGAGAAAGGTAGCTATTGCTGCTAGTGATATGGGTGTCAAAGCCTTGACAGTCTATGCCTTTTCAACTGAAAACTGGACACGTCCAGATCAGGAAGTCAAATTTATCATGAACCTGCCAGTTGAATTCTATGATAAGTTTGTTCCTGAATTGCATCAGAAGAACATGAAGATTCAAATGATTGGGGAGACTGATCGTTTGCCGAAGCAGACTTTTGATGCCTTGAAAAAGGCAGAGGAGTTGACCAAGTTAAATACAGGCTTGATTCTCAATTTTGCCCTTAATTATGGTGGACGAGCTGAGATTACACAAGCGGTCAAGTTGATTGCACAGGATGTTTTAGATGCTAAGATTAATCATGGTGATATCACAGAGGAATTGATTGGGGAATACCTCTTTACGGGTCATTTGCCAAAAGTTTTGCGGGATCCTGATTTGATTATTCGGACCAGTGGTGAACTTCGTTTGAGTAATTTCTTGCCATGGCAGGCTGCTTATAGCGAGCTCTATTTCACGGATGTCTTGTGGCCTGACTTTGATGAGGAAGCCTTGAAAGAAGCTATCATCGAGTACAATCGTCGCAACCGTCGTTTTGGAGGAGTTTAGGAGATATTATGATACAGGATTTACAAAAGAGAACCCTTTTTGCTATCTTGGCCTTGGCTATCTTTATCCCAATCTTGGCGATTGGCGGCTTATGGCTCCAGATTGCCATGGGGATTGTAGCTATGTTGGGAGTACATGAGTTGCTTCGTATGAAGGGGTTAAATACCATGACGCCTGAAGGGCTCTTGACTTTACTAGCAACCTTTTTTCTGACTATTCCTTTGGAAAACTACCTGAAGTTTTTGCCCGTGGATGGGAACGTTGTTGCTTATAGTGTCGTGATTCTCATCTTGCTAGGAGCAACAGTTTTTAGCAAGAACTATACCATTGAGGATGCTGTTTTTCCGATTGCCATGAGTTTTTATGTTGGCTTTGGCTTTAATGCTTTGGTCGATGCTCGTATTGCAGGTTTGGATAAGGCGCTTTTGGGACTTTGTATGGTCTGGGCAACCGATAGTGGCGCCTATCTGGTAGGGATGAAGTTTGGTAAGAGAAAGCTAGCTCCGAGAGTTTCCCCTAACAAGACCATAGAGGGTGCTATGGGAGGTATCTTGGCTGCTATGCTCGTAACCTTAATCTTTATGCTAGTTGATAGTACCGTTGCTTTACCTTATGGGATTTACAAAATGATGGTCTTTGCTATTTTCTTTAGTATAGCTGGTCAGTTGGGGGATTTGATCGAAAGTGCTATGAAACGTCACTTTGGTGTCAAAGACTCAGGCAAGTTTATCCCAGGTCATGGTGGGGTACTGGATCGTTTTGATTGCATGCTGGCTGTTTTCCCGATTATGCACCTCTTTGGCTTATTTTAAGGAAAGGTAAATAGAAATTAAATGATAGGATTACTAACATTTATCCTAGTTTTTGGGATTATCGTGGTGGTTCACGAGTTCGGACATTTTTACTTTGCCAAGAAGTCTGGCATTCTCGTGCGTGAATTTGCCATTGGAATGGGTCCCAAAATCTTTGCCCATATCGGAAAAGATGGGACTGCTTATACTATTCGTCTCCTGCCACTGGGTGGTTACGTTCGGATGGCAGGTTGGGGTGAAGATACGACAGAGATTAAGACTGGAACCCCTGCAAGTCTAACATTGGCAGCGGATGGTAAGGTCAAGCGTATCAATCTCTCTGGGAAAAAGGTTGACCAGACTGCTTTACCCATGCAGGTCACTCAGTTTGATTTTGAGGATAAACTCTTTATTAGAGGCTTGGTCTTGGAAGAGGAAAAGACTTTCTCAGTTGACCATGATGCAACCATTGTGGAAGCTGATGGAACGGAAGTCCGTATCGCTCCCCTAGACGTCCAATATCAAAATGCGACTGTCTGGGGCAAATTGATCACCAACTTTGCTGGTCCTATGAATAACTTTATCTTAGGAGTTATCGTCTTTTGGATTTTGATTTTCATGCAAGGTGGTGTTCGTGATACGCAAACGAACAATTTCAGTATTATTCCAGATAGCGCTTTGGCTAAGGTTGGTGTTGAAAATACGGCCCAAATCACTAAAGTCGGCAGTTATGAGATTTCAAACTGGTCAGATTTGATTCAGGCGGTCGATGCAGAAACCAAGGACAAAACAGCGCCCGTTTTGGATGTGACGGTTTCTGAAAATGGAACTGAAAAACAAGTGAGTGTGACACCTGAAGAAAGCCAAGGTCGTTATATACTGGGTGTTCAGCCAAGGCTCAAATCAGATATCTGGTCTATGTTTATGGGTGGATTTACAACTGCAGCTGATTCAGCCTTGCGAATTCTCAATGCTTTGAAAAGCTTGATTTTCCAACCTGATTTGAATAAACTAGGCGGTCCTGTTGCTATCTTTAAGGCAAGTAGCGATGCTGCCAAGAACGGACTGGAAAATGTCTTGTACTTCTTGGCTATGATTTCCATCAATATCGGAATTTTCAATCTGATTCCAATCCCTGCGCTCGATGGTGGAAAAATCGTGCTCAATATTATTGAGGCTATTCGCCGCAAACCACTAAAACAAGAAATTGAAACCTATGTCACTCTGGTCGGAGTTGTCATTATGGTCGTTTTGATGCTCGCCGTGACATGGAACGACATCATGCGTACCTTCTTTTAAGAAATAGAGGAGTCATTATGAAACAAAGTAAAATGCTTATCCCAACGCTTCGCGAAATGCCAAGCGATGCTCAAGTTATCAGTCACGCCCTTATGTTGCGTGCTGGTTATGTTCGTCAAGTATCAGCAGGTGTTTACTCATACCTACCACTTGCTAACCGTGTTATCGAAAAAGCTAAGAAGATCATGCGTCAAGAGTTTGACAAGATTGGTGCTGTTGAGATGTTGGCTCCAGCCCTTCTTAGTGCAGATCTTTGGCGTGAATCTGGTCGTTATGAAACTTACGGTGAGGACTTGTACAAATTGAAAAACCGTGAGAAGTCAGACTTTATCTTGGGTCCAACTCACGAAGAAACCTTCACAGCTATTGTCCGTGATTCTGTCAAGTCTTACAAGCAATTACCTTTGAACTTGTATCAAATCCAGCCTAAGTATCGTGATGAAAAACGTCCACGTAATGGACTTCTTCGTACGCGTGAGTTCATCATGAAAGATGGTTATAGCTTCCACGCTAACTACGATAGCTTGGATGTAACTTATGATGAGTACAAGGCAGCCTATGAGCGTATCTTCACTCGTAGTGGTTTGGACTTCAAAGCCATCATCGGTGATGGTGGAGCCATGGGTGGTAAGGATAGCCAAGAGTTTATGGCCATCACACCTGCTCGTACAGACCTTGACCGTTGGGTAGTTTTAGATAAGTCTGTCGCATCATTTGACGAAATTCCTTCAGAAGTGCAAGAAGAAATCAAGGCAGAATTGCTGAAATGGATGGTTTCTGGTGAAGATACCATTGCCTACTCAAGTGAATCAAGCTATGCAGCTAACTTGGAAATGGCAACCAACGAGTACAAACCAAGCAATCGTGTTGTGACTGAAGATGAAGTGGCTCGCGTGGAAACACCAGGTGTTAAATCGATTGATGAAGTTGCCGCTTTCTTGAATGTCTCTGAAGAGCAAACAATCAAGACCTTGGTTTATATCGCAGATGAGGAGCCGGTTGTGGCACTACTTGTCGGCAATGACCAGCTCAATGAAGTCAAATTGAAAAACTACCTTGGAGCAGATTTCTTGGAACCTGCAACTGAGGCAGAAGTGAAAGAATTGTTGGGAGCGGACTTTGGTTCACTTGGCCCAGTAGATCTTCCAGAAAATGTCAAGATTATCGCAGACCGCAAGGTACAAGATAGCCGCAATGCTGTTGTTGGTGCCAACGAAGATGGCTACCACTTGACTGGTGTAAACCCAGGTCGTGACTTCACTGCCGAGTATGTGGATATCCGTGAAGTTCGTGAGGGAGAAATTTCTCCAGACGGACAAGGTGTTCTTAACTTTGCGCGTGGTATCGAGATTGGTCACATCTTTAAACTGGGTACTCGTTACTCAGCAAGTATGGGTGCAGATGTCTTGGATGAAAATGGTCGCGCCGTGCCAATCATCATGGGCTGCTACGGTATCGGTGTCAGCCGTCTCCTTTCAGCAGTTATGGAGCAACACGCTCGCCTCTTTGTTAACAAAACTCCAAAAGGTGAATACCGTTACGCTTGGGGAATCAACTTCCCTAAAGAATTGGCACCATTTGATGTACACTTGATTCCAGTTAATGTCAAGGATGAAGCAAGTCTTGAATTGACTAATCGTATCGAAGAAGCCTTGGTCAACAAAGGCTACGAAGTCTTGACAGATGACCGTAACGAACGTGTCGGAGTTAAATTCAGCGATAGCGACTTGATTGGTCTTCCAATCCGTATCACTGTTGGGAAGAAAGCAGCTGATGGTATCGTAGAAGTCAAGATCAAGGCGACAGGGGATACAATCGAAGTTCACGCAGATAACTTGCTTGAAACTCTTGAAATCCTAACAAACAAATAAAATCTATAATCAGAAGAAAAACAAGACAAAAATGTAACTAGTTTTTGCCTTGTTTTTTCTTTATAATGAGAGAAAGTAAACATTAAAATCGTAAAAAGAGGTAGTGCTATGCTAAAATTTCCAAAGGATTTTGTCTGGGGTTCCTCAACTTCTGGGCCACAGACAGAGGGGCGAGTGCCTGGTGACGGAAAGGGAGATAATCTCTGGGATTATTGGTACCAAGTAGAACCAAATCGCTACTACAATGGGATTGGACCAGACAAAACATCGACCTTTTATGAAAATTGGGAAAAAGATATCGAACTATTGTTAGAAACTGGCCACACAGCCTTTCGAACTTCTATCCAGTGGTCACGTATTTTCCCACAGGGGCGTGGGGAAGTCAATCCTCAGGGTGTGGCTTTCTATCGCCAGGTCTTTGAAGCCATCAAGGCTAAGGGCATTCGTCTTTTAGTCAATCTTTATCACTTTGACTTGCCTTTTGCCCTTCAAGAAGATGGCGATGGTTGGGAAAATAAGGCAACCATTAAAGCTTATGAAGACTATGCGCGTTTCTGTTTTGAAACTTATGGAGACTTGGTAGATCAGTGGATTACCTTCAATGAACCTATCGTTCCTGTAGAGTTCGGCTATTTCTATGATGCCCATTATCCTCATAAGGTAGATGCCAAAGCAGCAGTAAAGGTTGCCTATCATACCCAACTAGCCAGCACTCTTGCAGTTAAGGCTTGTCATGAAGTATTACCTGATTCTAAGATTGGAATTGTCCTCAACTTGACTCCAGCCTATCCACGTAGTCAACATCCTGCGGATGTCAAAGCAGCTCGCATTGCCGACCTCTTTCAGGCACAATCTTTCCTAGATCCGTCTGTTTTAGGAGCATATCCAGAAGAGTTAGTGGAAATTTTGGCTGAGCATGACTTGTTACCAGAGTACACGGCCGAAGAGTTGGAACTTATTCGTGAGCACACAGTCGATTTCCTTGGAGTCAACTACTACCAACCTTTGCGTGTCATGGCGCCACGTTTTGCTAAGCATCCTGACAGTCCGCTCTTGCCAGAACATTTCTATGAGCCTTACGTCATGCCTGGTCGTAAAATCAATCCACACCGTGGCTGGGAAATCTACGAGCAAGGGATTTACCATATCGCTCAAAATATCAAGGAAAACTATGGCAATATCGAGTGGATGTTGACAGAGAATGGGATGGGCGTTGAAGGTGAAGATAAATTCCGTGAGAATGGAATGATTCAGGATGATTACCGTATTGACTTTGTTAAAGGTCACCTTCGTGAGCTTCATCGTGCCATCGAAGACGGTGCCAACTGTAAAGGCTACTTGATTTGGACCTTTATCGACTGCTGGTCATGGCTCAACAGCTATAAAAACCGCTATGGTTTGGTCGAGCTTGACTTAGAAACACAAGAACGTCGCTTGAAAAAATCAGGCCACTGGTTCAAAGAACTCAGTGACAATAATGGGTTTTAAACTACTTTTCAAATAGATTCAAAAAACCATTGAAACTTCTCAATTTGAGAACTTCCAATGGTTTTTCTTGTTCTTAGAATAGTCCGATAAAAAGTAGTAGAGCTGATAAAGCAATAAAGGCTAGGGTTGCAAGCCCCCGTTGGCCTGGGCTGTAAATCTTTCGTTCTCCTCGAACTGGGAAGACGATAGCCAGCAATGCACCACCCACGGCACCACCCACATGTCCAGCAAGGCTGATTCCAGGGATTAAGACACTACCTACTAGGTTGATGACTAAGAGGGAGAGATAGGATTGACCAAGTTGTTGGAGGTAGGGATTGCGTGAAGCATAACGAAGAACGACAATAGAAGCGAACATTCCGTAGAGAGCAGTTGAAGCCCCCGCGGTAATGGTATTAGGACTAAAAACTAGGACAAAGAGACTGCCCATCATACCTGATAAGAGATAGATAAAGAAAAACTGTTTGGAGCCAAAGATTTGCTCCATCTGACGCCCCAAAAAGTAGAGGGATAGCATATTGACTAAAAAGTGCTCCAAGCCAATATGAACAAAGGTTGCTGAGAATAAACGCCATATCTGCTCAGGCATGGCTTTAATAGCAGGAGGATAAATAGCTCCAAACTGATATAAGGTGGCTGCACTGGTATAGTTGAAACCACTGGTTAGAAACATGAGTATGAAAACCAGGCTTGTCACGAGTAGAAAGAAGCTCGTGACAGGATACCGACGATTAAAAATCTCTTTCATAGATAAGTACCTCCTCAACGGGAATATCATGTGAATCAGGCTGGAAGTCCTGAATCTGACAAGAATAAAGTGTACTGATGGTGTGGCCTGGGAAATGCTCTAAGTAGCGATCATAATAACCACCACCGTAGCCAATCCGATAAGCAGAAGGATTGAAAGCCAAACCAGGAACATGAATCAGGTCAATCTGAGAGGGTTCAAGGATAGTGAAATCTCCTTGAGGTTCAAGAAGTCCAAAAGAATTTCTTTCGAGTTTCTCTGGTTCATATAGAACAAAGTCCATTTTCCCATGTGGATAGGTTTTGGGAATGAGGAGTGTCTTCCCATCTTTTTGAGCCTGTTCAATGAGTCTAGCTGTCTGAAATTCATGAGGAAAAGACAGATAAGTGGCGATGGTTTTTGCTTCCTTGTAGAAGGGATGTAGAAGTAGTTGCTCAGTCAACCAAACGTCCATGACTTCCTTTTCTTCGGTTGACAGAGATTTGAGTTCTTGCAAGACCTGCTTGCGTAAGCTTTTTTTCATAGTTTACTCCGCAGCTTTCTTGGCTAAAAAGCTTGATACAGCCTCGACTCCAATTGCCAGAGCTTCTTCCTTAGGACTCATCTGTGGATGGTGAAGAGCATAGGGACTATCAATTCCAAGCCAGAACATGACACCAGGAACCTTGGAGAGAAGATAACCAAAGTCTTCTCCTGTCATGGCAGGTTCGATGTCGATTAGTTCAATTCCCTCTTTTTCATCAAAGAAGGTCATCAATTCACGGGCTAATTCAGGGTTGTTTTCGACTGGCAAATAACCTCCCTGCTTGAGTTCAACTTCCACTTCCATATCAAAAGCAGCTGCAACACCTTCAGCGATGGCTTTGACACGTTTTTGCACCAAGAGGCTCATGTTGTGTGTAAGAGCTCGGATAGTTCCATGCAAGAAGGCTGTATCAGCAATGACATTGTTGGTTGTCCCAGCTTGAAAAACACCAAAAGTGACGACAGCTCCCTCGATAGGATCAACATTACGGCTGACAACCGATTGAACTTGAGTGACAAAATAGCTAGCTGCAACCAGAGCGTCGTTTGCTTGATGTGGGAAGGCAGCGTGACCACCTTTACCCTTGAAGCGAATCTTGACTTCGCAAGTTCCTGCAAAGAGTGTATGGGTATTGGTCGCAATCTGACCAACCTTTAGGTCTGGACGGACATGAAGCCCATAGAATTGGTCAGGCAACCAGTCGCCAAAGGCGCCGTCTTCATACATGAGCATGCCACCTGCTTCATTTTCCTCGGCAGGTTGGAAGAGAAAGAGGAGATTGTTTTTAGGTTGGTTTTCTAGAGCACGTTCGAGACTTCCTAGAGCAATGGTCATGTGAAAGTCGTGCCCACAAGCATGCATACGGTCTGGGTGCTGAGAGGCAAAGGCAAGACCTGTTTGTTCAACGATTGGGAGTCCGTCGATATCTGTCCGCCAACCGATGGTACGTTCTGGCTGACTTCCCTGTAAATACACTAAAATACCTGTTTGCCAAGTACGAATCTGAACAAAATCCTTACCAGCTATTAATTTCTCAATGATATTGAGTAAATAAGCGTGAGTCTTGAATTCTTCTAAACCAATCTCAGGAATTTGGTGAAGATCGCGTCGAGTTTGAATTAAATCTAACATATCTAATTTCCTTCTACTGATACGATAAAGAGGCTGGAAATATTTCCGCCTCTGTTACTAATTACAAGGTGCGAAGCGCATCTTCTAGCGCTGTTTTTTGTTGGGTTTGGCTATCGATTTCTTTGATAACACGAGCTGGAACACCAGCTACCACAACATTTTTTGGGACATCTTGAGTGACGATGGCACCTGCTGCAACAACAGAACCGCTACCGATTTGAACACCTTCGATAACCACAGCGTTAGCACCGATGAGAACATTGTCACCGACACGGACAGGCTCTGCACTAGCTGGCTCGATAACGCCTGCAAGAACAGCACCTGCACCAACGTGGCTATTTTTACCGACAATAGCACGTCCACCCAGAATAGCTCCCATATCAATCATAGTACCAGCACCGATTTCAGCACCGATATTGATAACAGCCCCCATCATGATAACAGCGTTGTCGCCAATCTCAACCTGGTCACGGATGATAGCGCCTGGCTCGATACGAGCATTGATGTCGCGTTTATCAAGGAGAGGTACAGCGGAGTTGCGAGCGTCTTGTTCAACAACATAGTCCTTGTTTTCTGTAAGTCCTTCAAGAAGTGGAGCGATATCTTTCCAGTCTCCAAAAAGAACATTCCCAAGCTTGATAACAGAGGCAGGGATAGCTCCAGCAAGTTGTCCTTCAAAGGTCACTTTTACGCTTGTCTTTTTCTCAGCATTGGCGATAAATTGGATAATTTCTTGTGCATTCATTTTTGTAGCAGTCATAGGTGTCTCCTCACTCTTTGTAATGCTTACTATTCTACCAAAAAAGGCTTCAATTTTGAAGCCTTAAGTGTTAAAAGAAGATTCTTTCATTTTGTTTTTTGATTCTTCAATGGATAGAAAGATCATTGGGATGATAATCAAAATCATAGCCAGTAGCAGATACCCATCCAAGACTAAACCTAGAAAGAGAACGCTTAGAATAGCAGATGATAAAGGTTCGCTTGCACTGACGACTGACACCACCAAGGGAGAAACGAGCGAGACAGCCTTCATCGATAGGAAGAAAGCAAAGGCTGTTCCCAAAAAGGCAATAGTCAAACAAATACAGATACTGATGGCATCAACCTGAAAGCTAATCTTATAAACAGGGTAGAGAAAATTACTAAAAATCCCAGCGATAATCATTCCCCAGCCAACAGTAGGCACAAAACCGTATTTTTTAGCAAAGCGTTGGGGTAAGATGACATTAAACATGACACCTAGTGCACTGAGAAGTCCAGTTAATAAAGCGATAGGAGTGATGGATAACTTAGAGAGATCGCCTTTGGTAGCCATCAAAAAGACCCCAACCATAGCGACCAAGACATAAAAAATAGCACTTTTAGAAGCTTTTTTCTTGTAGATGATGCGATTGTAAAAGAGGATAAAGACAGGACTGATAAATTGTAGGATGGTTGCAGTTGTAGCGTTGGAGTACTCCACACAGAGATAGAAAAAATACTGAACGGAGAAGATTCCTAAGATAGCATAGGCCAGAAAAGGAAGGTAATTGTTTCGATTTTTCCAGATCTCGAAGAGCTGGAACCGGAGTTTTATACTAGATAAGACGATTACGAAACTACCAGCGACGAGTAGACGCATAGAAGTAATCCACCCTGAAGATACTTGATAATGTGAAAAAAAGTACTCTCCTAAAATTCCGCAGATCCCCCAGATCAAGCCAGATAGGAGAGAATAAATGGTTCCCTTAAAAATATTCTTTTGATATTTATTCATATTGCTATTGTACCATGAAACGAAGAAAGAAAAAAGAGAGTTGAGAAAATCATTTCTTTCCCACTCTCAATGATTGTGCTAGTTAGCGCCGTTGATTGCTACTTCTGTTATTGGAACTAGAGCTACTATTATTGTTCCCGTTACTATTAGAAGTATTATTACGATTATTACTATTATTGTTGTTATTGTTACTGTTACTGCTACTGCTATTGTTTGATGAGGAAGAAGATACTTTTGGCAGACTTCCTAAAATGGTGTTCCAGGCATTTTGGTAGTCAGAATCGCTTCCACCAATAGCGAATTTATAAGTGGTAGTCGGTGCGCCAGCTTGGTTAGCCCAGTAGCTAGTCACCGTTTCTCCGCTTAGATTAATTTCTTTCCCATTGATAGTCACCTTTCCTGGCTTTTGACCAGTTGATTTGAGGACTTGTGATGAAGTGACGCTTGAATCGAGTTTGAAACGTTCTGAACCCCAAGCAGAGGGAGATGCTTGCTGGATGGCATTTACCAAATGAGCCATATATTTTGCATTGCGGTAGTAAGCTCCCTGGGCTAGAGGGCTGTTATCATCATGTCCAACCCAGCCTCCAAGGGTTAATCTTGGAGTAGAGACCATTAGCCACATATCCCCTTCTTCATTGGTTGTACCAGTTTTTCCGATCCAGTCAGCACCTGCTAGACTGGAATTGATAGAAGTCAGATCCGTTTGGAAGCTTGTAGTGACTCGAGATGAAAGCACATCTCTTAGCAAACTCTGCATAATGGTTGCAGTAGCTTTAGAGTAAACTTGGATGGGTTTAGCCTGATGTTCATAGAGAACCTCACCACTCGTTTTCTCAATTTTTGAGATCATGTATTTCTTATGATAGGTACCATTGTTAGCTAGCGTTTGGTAGCCATTGGTGTGCTGGGCTACAGTAACTTCAATTCCTCCTCCCATAGGAAGACTTTCAATGCCATATTCTGGGATTTCATAACCCATTTTTTCCATATAAGAACGGACATCAACCCCTTTTTCACGGAGCATTCTGTAGGTCCAGTAAGCTGGGATGTTCCAAGAATAGTTGAGAGCTTCTTTAAGGTCTATCATGGCTGTTCCAGGACTGTTGACATGCATAATCGGAGTTCCGTTAGAGAAGTTTGTTGGATAGTTTGAGAGGATGCTAGCACTTCCCATAAGCCCTTGGTCGATAGCAATACCGTAGGCCAAGAGTGGCTTGGTAGTAGAGGCAGGGGAACGCTTGGTATCAAAGGCGTGATTGTTTTGATTGGTCTGATAATCTCGTCCACCTACAAACCCTAAAATCGCACCAGTTTGATTGTCCATCAAGACATTCCCGACTTCAGGTTGACCCGAGCTATCATTTAGAAGGTATCCGTAGTTTGTTACGGCATTTTGCATAGCAGTATGAATCGTTTTATCGATGGTAGTTGTAATTCGGTAACCACCGTTTTGGATTTCTTTTTCAGCCAATTCTTGATAAGATTTTCGGATAGATTCGTTCTGTAGTTCTTGGTCAGAAACATTGTCCTTTTGCACCAGATAATCATACATAATCTTGGTAGCCTCATCGAGTGCAGTGAAGTAGAGGAAGCCTTTAGAAGTTACGCTGGCATTTTCTGCTGGCAAGAAATCTTGCTTAATGTCATAATCCTTGTAGGTTTCATAGTCTTCCTGGCTGAGGACTCCTGTTCGATACATATTGTAGAGAACATCTTTTGAGCGCTTAATACCGAGTTCAATATCTTCTTCGCTCTTCATCTCCCCAGTAGACTCATAAGGTGAGTAGGAAATAGGGCTTTGTGGTAAACCTGCTAGGAAAGCCGCTTGAGGAATGGTTAGTTTGCTTGCATCCACCCCAAAAATCCCTTTGGCAGCTTGTTGAGCCCCTGCGATATTTTGACCTTTATTGTTACGACCAAAAGGAGCAACGTTGAGATAGGTGGTTAGGATTTCGTCCTTGCTCATGGCTCTTTCCAAGGCCAAGGCGTCAACGATTTCACTGGCTTTACGGGCAAGCGTAGGAGCATCACCAACTACTTGTTGTTTGATGAGCTGTTGTGTTAGGGTAGATCCTCCACTGGAAGAGCCAAGTCCGATGAATTTTCCTAGACTGGCACGAATAACCGCTTTAGGAACGACACCGTTGTGCTCTGCAAAGTGTTCATCCTCGGTTGCAACGATAGCTTGCTTGAGGTTATCTGAAATGGCATCTGATGATACAGATGTGCGAAGTAGATCGCTTTCGATAGCGCTAATCATGGAACCATCTGCATAGCGGATTTCAGAGATGGATGAAATATTATTGACCTGCTTGATCAAATCTTCTGTTTGAGGGACACTAACCTGATCAAAGAGAGAAACAGCATACCCCAAGGCAACCCCTGTTCCAAGGAGACCGCCAATAAAAGCTAGGATGAAAAGTGTGTTAAAAGTTGCCTTTATTCCAAGTAAAATTTTTGAAAATAAAGTCCAGATATCGAATGGTGTTTGCGTTTGCTTTTTCTTCTTAGAATTTTTTCCACTCTTTTTCTTTGTATTCATTTTAGAAATTGTTAATTTTAGAGACCCAAGTAAGGCCAGTCCTTTTTGTTTGATTCTTGTTACATGTTTGTTCATAGAATTCCTCACTCTTTATTATTATACCATAAAAGCATCTCTTGCAAGAAATTAGGCTTAGAACAGGGCTTTGGATAGGGATTGGGTCTTGAGATTTAGATATCAAAAAAGCCAGATTTAAGTTAAATCTGACTGTTTGACAAATTGTTTATTTTTCTCCTGAAAGTTCTTTTCCAAGATCAATCAAGTAGTCCTTCAAGTGGTCTTTGACTTGTGGATGTTTAAGGGCGTATTCGATGGAAGTCTTCATAAACCCAAACTTGTCTCCGACATCGTAACGTGCACCTTTAAACTCACGAGCAAATACTCGTTGAGTTTTGTTGAGGGTGTCGATAGCATCTGTTAGTTGAATTTCATTTCCTGCACCAGGTTTTTGACTTTCGAGGATGCCGAAAATTTCAGGTGTGAGAAGGTAACGACCGATAATAGCTAAATCACTTGGTGCGTCTTCAGGTGCTGGCTTTTCAACGAAGGTTTCAACACTGTAAAGACCGTCATTTCCTTCTCCCTGAGGAGCGATAACACCGTATGAAGAAACTTCTTCGTGTGGGACAGGCATTACGGCAATAGTAGAAGCGTGAGTCTTCTCATAATCATTCATGAGCTGCTTGGTCAATGGAACGGCCTTGTCATTTGTGATATCCATGAGGTCATCTCCAAGCATGACCACAAAGGGTTCGTTTCCAACGAAAGCTTTGGCTTGTAAGACGGCATCTCCGAGTCCACGTGGGTGTGTTTGACGGATGAAGTGAAGACGCATACCAGTTGTTTCGTCAACTAGTTTCAAAAGGTCGGTTTTTCCTTTTTCCTTGAGGTTGTATTCTAACTCGAAGTTTGAGTCGAAATGATCTTCGATAGAACGTTTTGACTTTCCTGTTACCACAAGAATATCTTCAATTCCAGATTTAAGAGCTTCTTCAACGATAAACTGGATGGTTGGTTTATCTACGATTGGCAACATTTCTTTGGCCAAAGCTTTAGTTGCAGGTAGGAAACGAGTTCCAAGTCCCGCAGCAGGGATAACGGCTTTTCTAACTTTTTGCTTCATGAGCTTCCTTTCTAACGGTGACTAAGACCACTCGTTCTCTGCCTTGAACTCATTGCTCATGAGTTCAGAAACGGCATCCTTAATATTAACATTTTCATAAATAACTTGGTAGATGGCTTGGGTGATTGGCATATAAACTCCAAGTTCTTGTGCCAATTCATAGGCAGCTTTGGTTGTTGAAATACCTTCAATGACCATTCCCATATTTGCTTCGATATCTGCCAAGGCTTCGCCACGCCCAAGAGCATCTCCTGCACGCCAGTTACGTGAGTGGACAGAAGTTCCGGTAACGATTAAATCTCCAACCCCAGAAAGTCCACTGTAAGTTAATGGATTTGCTCCAAGTTTAACCCCCAGACGAGTAATTTCTGCCAGACCACGCGTGATAATAGCAGCTTTTGCATTATCCCCGAATCCAAGTCCATGAAGGGCACCTGCACCAACGGCAATGATATTTTTAAGAGCACCAGCTGTTTCCACTCCGATCACATCTGTATTGGTATAAAGGCGGAAGTAGTGGTTGCTAAAGAGTTTTTGAACATATTGAGCAGTCTGTAAATCTTTAGAAGCAGCCGTAATCAAGGTAATATCACGTACAATCGTTTCTTCTGCATGGCTAGGGCCAGATACAACCACAACTTCACTACGCAACTCTTGAGGGATTTCTTCTTCTAGAATGGTTGAAAGACGTTTGTGGCTATTGGGTTCAAGGCCTTTTGAAGCATGCATGATCACTACTTTATGATCCAAAACAGCAGCTACTTGTTGAGCTACCAATCTGGTCACCTTGGTTGGCACCACAAACAAGACGGCATCAACCCCCTTCAAGGTTTCTGCCAAATCATGATAGGCAACAATTTTTTCGTCTAATACAGTATCCTTAAAATAGCGTTTGTTAGTATGTTGTGTATTAATTTCATCAATTTGGTCAGGAATATTTCCCCAGATACGTACTTGGTGTCCGTTGTCATTAAGAACTTGTGACAAGGCAGTACCCCAAGAACCAGGCCCTAAAACAGCGATGGTTTGTTTGTCCATATTTTCCTCCTTCTGAGAAAGCACTTTCCTATATTCTACCATAAAAAGCCCCATCTTGCATCTATATAACTAGCTAAGATATGTCCTATTGATAGGAATCTGTATTTATCGAAGGTGATGATTCGGGAAAATCAAAAGTGGAGATATAAAAAACAGCCAGGGGGAATTGGCTGTTTTAGTAGGAAAAAAACTAGAGCGTAATGCTGTTATTTTTAGAAATTTTCATAAATAGTAACAAGGAAGTAACTGTTAAGATAGTGAGAATAGTAGACAAGGCTGCTGCCACACCATAATTCCCACGAAGTACTTCAGTGTAGATAGCTACGGTCATTGTTCTAGTTTTTACATTATATAGGAGAATCGAAGTTGAAAGTTCTGAAATCATTGTTACCCATGAAAGGATTGCTCCTGAGATGATCCCTGAAAGCATCATTGGGGTTGTGATTTTAGTAAAGGTATTGAGACGGCTACTTCCCAAGCTTTCTGCTGCTTCTTCGATACTAGGAGCAATTTGTTGCAAACTTGCAACTGAAGAACGAATGGTATAAGGAAGTCTTCTGACAGATAAGGACATAATCAAGATGAAGGCTGTTCCAGTAATCATCAGGAAACCACTTCCGAAGAGGCCTGTATTGAATGAAGAGATAAAGGCAATACCGAGTACAGTTCCGGGTACGATATAAGGTACCATACTAAGACTATCGATTAAGTTGGTAAATAGGTTGCGTTTGCGAACTGCAAGGTAGGAGATGAAGGTCGCAAAGACAACAACGAGAACCAAGGCAAGGAGAGGGATACGAATGGTATTAAAAATAGCAGATCCCATACGGCTAAAGGCAGTCTTATAGCTGTTTAGTGAATATCCTTTGACGAAAACCATACCAGATGTTTTCAGGAAGGATGTATAAATCAAGTAAACTTGAGGCAAAACAGAGAATAAGATAATGCCATAAACTGTCACATAAATAGCAGCCATCTTCCCTTTTGTCGTTTTCTTAGGTTCAATTGGATGAAGCGAGTTCATACTGAAACTATAGCGATTTGAAACGTATTTTTGGATGAGGAAGATAACTAGGGCGATTGTAATCGCCATAATTGCTAAGGCTGATGCAAAGGCAGAGTTGCCTCCTACCTCACTGATAAACTGAGTATAGATTAATACCGGGAAGGTACGATATCCCTCACCAATCAACATCGGAGTACCAAAGTCCGAGAAGGCTCTCATAAAGACGAGGAGTGCAGCTGCTAGTAAGGTTGGAACCAAGAGAGGTAAAACGACTGTTACAATTCGTTTTAGACCGAAAGATCCCATGCTTTCAGCAGCTTCCAAGAGGGAGTTGTCGATACTCTTCATAGTCCCAGCTACGTAAAGAAAGACGAGAGGGAAGAGTTGAAGTGTAAAGACAAGCACAATACCTTTGAAACCGTAGATGTCAAGACCTGGCAAGTGAAGTGTGTTGGTTAGAAACTTTGTGATAACCCCGTTTCTACCAAGAAGTAGAATCCAAGAATAGGCACCTACAAAGGGAGCTGACATGGATGCAATGATGATTAAAATTTGTAAAAACTTCTTTCCCTTGAAATCATACATAGAAAAAAGATAAGCTAGCAAGGTACCAACAACGACAGAGGTAATTGTGGCAGTTACAGAAACCTTGAAACTGTTGATAAGGGTTTCAGAATAGTAAGACTTGCTAAAGAAAGTCACAAAATTTTCTAATGAGAAATGACCTTCATGTACCAGTGCCTGTTTTAATACCGTAACAATTGGATAGACCAGAAAAACAAGATAAGTAAGGAAGATGAAGAAGGAAGACGCAGTCCAGATATTTAGTTTTTTACGCTCCATGGCCGACTCCTTTTATGAGATTGCGAGAACCATCTTCAGAGAAGACATTGAGTTTTTGAGTGTTGATACGCAAACGAACGCGATCTCCTTTTTTCAAATCTTCTTCAAATGTAGATTCTTCACTTACTTGGATTTTTGAAGCAAACCCTGTCTCGATGAAGTATTCAGTATTGAGTCCAAGATAGACACTATCACTAATTGTACCGTCGATTGGTCCATTTTCGTCACGAATAAATTCTTCAGGACGAATGCTGACATGAATAGCTTGTTCTTCCACCTGGTCTAATGCTGGCATACGAAGAGAGTAACCATCTTCAAAGACGATGTAAGCTCCGTCAGCTTGCTTTTCCAAACGAGCAGGGATTATGTTTGTTCTACCAATAAAGGTTGCGACAAATTCATTTGCTGGCTTGTGGTAAAGTTCTTTCGGGCGTCCGATTTGTTGGATAACACCATCTTTCATAACGGCGATTTGGTCAGAAATGGCCATAGCTTCTTCTTGGTCGTGAGTTACGTAGACTGTTGTAATACCAACTTCGTGTTGGATTTCACGAATAGCCTGACGCATATCCAATCGAAGTTTGGCATCTAAGTTACTGAGGGGTTCGTCCATGAGGAGAACGCTAGGATTAACTGCCAAGGCACGTGCTAGGGCAACCCGTTGTTGCTGACCACCACTAAGTTTATCTGGTTTTCGGTCTGCATACTGGGCAATTTGCATCAACTCAAGGTATTTATTTGTTTGTTCGATGAGTTCGTCTTTTGGAACTTTCTTTTGCTTGAGTCCGAACGCTACGTTATCACGCACTGTCAAATGTGGGAAAATCGCATAGTTTTGGAAAACCATCCCAATGTTTCGTTTGCTAGGTTCCATGTTATTGATTTTAGTATCGTCGAAGTAGAACTCTCCTCCTTCGATGCTATTGAAACCTGCAATCATACGAAGCAAGGTTGTTTTCCCACATCCTGAAGGCCCAAGGAGGGTGAAAAGGCTCCCCTTAGGAATAGTAACGTTTAGGTTTTCGATAACAGCTACATCGTGGTAAATTTTCTTGGCATTAATAATCTTGATCTCACTCATGGTCAACCTCTTTTACTGTTTAGATTGAATATCTGTAAAGATTTCGTTGTATTTTTTAACGATATCTGATTTATTTTTGATGACATAGTCATAGTCTTCAGTTAGTGTTTTAATTTGTTCGATTGGTTTCATATTTTCGCTAGTTTTAGCATTTTTACGAACAGGACGGTTAGTGGTTGTTGTACCAAGGGTGTCTTGGACTTCTTGAGAAATGATGAAATCGATAAATTTCTTAGCGTTTTCCATGTTCTTAGCGTTTTTAATAATAGCAGCGCTAGCCGGTAGGAAGACAGTACCTTCTTTTGGATAAACAACCTTGATGTTTGCTCCGTCGTTTAGAAGTTTCACTGCGGGGTCTTCGTAAGAAAGACCAACAGCCATTTCTCCGTCTGCTACAGCCTTGTAAACACCAGATGAACTAGAGCCAATCTTACCATCAATCAAAGTAAAGAGATCTTTGACATAAGTCCAAGCCTTGTCATCTGTATAGCCACCTTGTGCTTGCAACATATTTGTTAGTTGAGCAAAGGCGCTAGAAGAGTTGGCTGGGTCAGCAGTTGCGATTTTTCCTTTGAGTTCTGGTTTGATGAGGTCGCTATAACCTTCAATATTCATCCCCTTAGTTAAGTCAGGATTGACGATCAAAACGCTACCGTCTAATGTGTAAGGAGTTGAGTAACCAGTTGTATTTTGATATTCTTTGATTACATTATCGTTTTCCGTTGATACGTAATTTTCAAAAAGTTCTCCGTGAGTAGCATATTGGGTATAGGAACCACCAAAGATGATATCTGCCACAGGGGCTTCTTTTTCAGATTCTAGTTTCTTAAAGAGTTCACCTGTTCCGGCTTGAATGAGTTCAACCTTGATGCCATACTTTTCTTCAAAAGCAGGAATAGTTGCTCCAATCAATCCTTCTGAGTTTGGGGAGTAGACTACTAGAGTATCGCTTCCTCCATTTTCAGTTGCCTTTTCTCCCGAAGCGTCGTCAGAAGAGCAGGCGGTTAGCCCAAAAATAGCAAGTCCACACGCAGCATAATACATCCATTTCTTTTTCATGATGGATACCTCCATAGTTTTGTTACCTCTATTGTAAAGCAATGAAAGCGTTTTTAAAACTTAAAATTCTATCCTAATGGGGTAAAATTCTCTACAAAAAAGAAGAATAGTGTCTAAACTATTCTTCCAATGGATTTTAACTCTTTTGGAGAGATATGAAAGTATTTCTTAAAAACTTTACCAAAATATTTATAGTCTGAGAAGCCGACTTGTTCAGAGATTTGACTAAGAGGAGAATCAGGATACTGGCTCATCTTTTCAACGGCTTGTTTTAAACGATACTGAAGAATGTATTCGTTCAAGGTGATAGGAAAATCCTCCTTGATAACCTTGTAGAGATAACTTTCGCTATAACCTAGATTCTCTGCAATGGTAGAAATGGTAAAGTGTTGGGAGTAGTGTTGGTGCACAAATTCGAGAATTTGTTGGATCAATTGGTTTTGAGGATTGATTTTTTGAAGAGATGTTACAAAAGTCTGATAGTCTTGTAAAAATGGATTGGTTTGGTGTTGATCCATCTTGAGGCGCAGAGTTATTTTTTCTAAACACTCTGTTAATTCTGCGACATTTATGGGTTTTGGGAGGAAGTCCACTGCTCCGAATTGCATAGCCTTTTTAGCATTTTGGAAATCATTATATCCTGAGAGGATCACTTTTTCATAAGAGAGTGAACGAGTCGCTTCAAACATCATAAAAGCATCCATGATGGGCATGGTAATATCTGTCAGGACGATATGTGGCTTCTCTTTTTGAATCAATTCCATGCCTTCTTGTCCGTGACTTGCAGTTCCAACGACTTGAATACCTAAGGCTGAGTAGTCTACGGCGATTTCAAGCCATTTTCGGATCAGGTGTTCGTCTTCGACAATGATTAACTTAAACATGCGTTCTTCCTTTCGTGACAAATTTTACCCAGGTTTCCCCTTTGGAGTTGACTCCCAAATCTAATTCTACATTTTCAAAAAAGTTATTCAATCGTTTGTAACTATTGACAATACCGTGCTGTGTATGTGGGCTGTCCAAGGATTCTAAGATATGTAGACGTTCTTGTTTGGTTAGACCACCAGCATTATCCTTAACGATAAAGGTCAGTGCTTCCTGCTCTTGAGTGATTTGAATAGAGATGGCAAGGTCGATACGATACTGCCTTCCGTATTTTAGAGCATTTTCCACAAGTGGTAATAGGAAAAGTTTCGGAATAGTTTGGGAATGTAGATTCTCAGAACAGTCAATCTGATAAGAAAAATGTTCAAATCGAATCTGATGGATTTTCAGATAAGCTTCGATAATCTCTAGGTCCTGTCCAAGAGTCGTTTCTTTTTCTAGTTCAGTTACACTATATCGCAGGATGCGCGTGAGATTTTGAATAAGTTCTTGAGTAATACTAGCATCAATCATACTCGTGATTTTAATGGTTTCCAAGGTATTGTAGAGGAAGTGAGGATTAAACTGAGCTTCCAGCATCTTTCTTTCAAAGATCCACTTTTCCTTCTCAATGGTCAACATCTTTTGATGGAGCTCATCCAACTCTTGGAGCATATCGGTGATTTTCTCAGCAATCAGTTCAAATTCGTCTCCTGTCTGGAGGATCAGCTTCTTGTCCTTTTTCTTAGGGATTTCCTGCAGTTGATAGACTAGACTTTCAATAGGGCCGGCATTATGCGTCGCAATTTTATAAGCAATTCGTCTCGCTTGCCAGAAGTATAACAGAAAGATACAGAGTGTTAAGACAGAAGCAAGCCCTAGTAAACTCGGAATGGGAAAGAAAGATTGAAAGGCGTAGATTGAGAAAATCGGTTCAATTTTACGTTTTTCAATCAGAAGTGGATTTTCAACATACCAATGGGTTTTAGATTGGAGTAACTTTTCATCAAATTTTTCCAGAGTCGATTGTGTAAATTGATTGGTATTGCTAGAGTAGATGTTTCCAAAAGTATCTGTAATGGCGTATTTTGAATTGATGAGAGGGATACTGGACACAAATTCATTTTCATTTACAAAAGAAATGCTATAAGCCTTAACTCGTTGATTTTGAACGATAGGCATAATGAATAGTGCGTAATGTTGCTTATCTATTGACAAAGCAACCTTTTCTGTAATGGCTCCTTGAATCGGATTTTGAATTAACAATTTTAAATAATAAGGAGCTAAAATAGTTTCTTGATGGTTGCGATTGGTACTAAAGAGCAGTTCTCCTGTGTTATCAAGGATGATAAAATCAGAACTGAGTTTTAGTTGAGCTTTTGTTTCATAAAATAGACTAAAGAGTTCTCGGTCAGTGTGTTTACCCTCTAAAAATTCTGGGACCATTTTTTGATTCATGGTCTCCAATAATTGATAGTTCGCTTGTTTCATATTACGAACATGTTGGACAATCTGTTGAGTGTCTTTGGTGAGCTGTTGCTTTTGAAGGAAATAGGAAAAACCAAACAAGAGAATGAGGAGTAAAAACGAGGTCGCTAAAGCAGCCAAAGAACTACGGTGAAGAATCTCTTTTTGGAGAGAATGTTTGAAAGAATGAGCCATAAATCACCTCTTATAAAGAGCTTGCTAAAGTAAGTATAGCAGTATTAAAAATGGAAGGCAAGGTGAAAAGAGAAAAGAGTTGAAAAGAAAGAGACTAAATTCCCCTAAAAATGGTATAATAGGAGCATCACGAAAATTGGAGAGACAGCATGAGTTTTTACAATCATAAAGAAATCGAGCCTAAGTGGCAAAAATACTGGGCTGACAATCACACGTTTAAGACAGGAACAGACGCTTCAAAACCGAAGTTTTATGCATTGGACATGTTCCCTTATCCATCTGGAGCAGGTCTGCACGTAGGGCACCCAGAAGGCTATACAGCGACCGATATCCTCAGCCGTTTCAAACGTGCCCAAGGCTACAACGTCCTTCACCCAATGGGGTGGGATGCTTTTGGTTTGCCTGCAGAGCAATATGCTATGGATACAGGGAATGACCCAGCGGAATTTACGGCTGAAAACATTGCTAACTTCAAACGCCAAATCAATGCGCTTGGATTCTCTTACGACTGGGATCGTGAAGTCAACACAACAGATCCAAACTATTACAAATGGACACAATGGATCTTCACCAAGCTTTACGAAAAAGGATTGGCCTATGAAGCGGAAGTGCCAGTAAACTGGGTTGAGGAACTAGGAACAGCTATTGCCAACGAAGAAGTTCTTCCAGATGGAACATCTGAGCGTGGTGGCTATCCAGTTGTCCGCAAACCAATGCGCCAATGGATGCTCAAAATCACTGCCTATGCGGAGCGCTTGCTGACTGACTTGGATGACCTTGACTGGCCAGAGTCTATCAAGGACATGCAACGCAACTGGATTGGTAAATCAACTGGTGCCAATGTCACTTTCAAGGTGAAAGGAACTGACAAAGAATTCACCGTCTTTACCACTCGCCCTGATACCCTTTTTGGTGCGACTTTCACCGTTCTGGCTCCTGAGCATGACTTGGTAGCTGCCATCACAAGTCCTGAACAAGCTGAGGCTGTGGCTGATTACAAACACCAAGCTAGCCTTAAATCAGACTTGGCTCGTACAGACCTTGCCAAGGAAAAAACAGGGGTTTGGACTGGTGCTTATGCAATCAACCCTGTCAACGGTAAAGAAATTCCAATCTGGATTGCCGACTACGTTCTTGCTAGCTACGGTACAGGTGCAGTTATGGCCGTACCAGCCCACGACCAACGTGACTGGGAATTTGCCAAACAATTTGACCTTCCAATCGTCGAAGTACTTGAAGGAGGTAATGTTGAAGAAGCTGCCTACACAGAGGATGGCCTTCACGTTAATTCAGACTTCCTAGATGGACTCAACAAAGAAGACGCTATTGCCAAGATTGTGGCTTGGTTGGAAGAAAAAGGCTGTGGACAAGAGAAGGTTACCTACCGTCTCCGCGACTGGCTCTTTAGCCGTCAACGTTACTGGGGTGAACCAATTCCAATCATTCATTGGGAAGATGGAACTTCAACAGCCGTTCCAGAAAGTGAACTCCCACTTGTCTTGCCGGTAACCAAGGACATCCGCCCTTCAGGTACTGGTGAAAGCCCACTGGCCAATTTGACAGACTGGCTGGAAGTGACTCGTGAAGATGGTGTTAAAGGTCGTCGTGAGACCAACACCATGCCACAATGGGCTGGTTCAAGCTGGTACTACCTTCGCTATATCGACCCACACAACACAGAGAAATTGGCTGATGAGGACCTCCTCAAGCAATGGTTGCCAGTGGATATCTATGTGGGTGGTGCGGAGCATGCCGTTCTTCACTTGCTTTATGCTCGTTTCTGGCACAAATTCCTCTATGACCTCGGTGTTGTTCCAACTAAGGAGCCATTCCAAAAACTCTTTAACCAAGGAATGATCTTGGGAACAAGCTACCGTGACCACCGTGGCGCACTTGTGGCAACTGACAAGGTTGAAAAACGTGACGGTTCCTTCTTCCATGTGGAAACAGGGGAAGAGTTGGAGCAAGCACCAGCCAAGATGTCTAAATCCCTCAAGAACGTTGTCAACCCAGACGATGTGGTGGAACAATACGGTGCGGATACCCTTCGTGTCTATGAAATGTTTATGGGACCACTCGATGCTTCCATCGCTTGGTCTGAAGAAGGATTGGAAGGAAGCCGTAAATTTCTTGACCGTGTTTACCGTTTGATTACAAGTAAAGAAATTGTTGCGGAAAACAATGGCGCTCTTGACAAGGTTTACAACGAAACCGTTAAATCTGTTACAGAGCAAATCGAGTCTATGAAATTCAACACAGCCATCGCCCAACTCATGGTCTTTGTCAACGCAGCTAACAAGGAAGACAAACTCTATGTAGACTACGCCAAAGGCTTTATCCAATTGATCGCACCATTTGCACCTCACTTGGCAGAAGAGCTCTGGCAAACCGTCGCAGCAACAGGTGAGTCTATCTCTTACGTAGCTTGGCCAACATGGGACGAAAGCAAATTGGTTGAAGACGAAGTCGAAATCGTCGTTCAAATCAAAGGAAAAGTCCGTGCTAAACTCATGGTCGCTAAAGATCTATCACGCGAAGAGCTGCAAGAAGTAGCTCTGGCTGATGACAAAGTCAAAGCAGAGATCGAAGGTAAAGAAATTGTGAAAGTGATTAGTGTACCTAACAAGCTTGTAAATATCGTAACGAAATAAATTTAAAAGTCCTTCAGAGTAGAATCTGGAGGATTTTTTGTAGATTACCTGTGAGATGTGATATACTATTCACATCTTTAAACTTATAAGAGTGAGATAAGGAGAAAACTATGCCAGTAAATGAATACGGTCAGATGATTGGTGAACCTGTAGATGATACACCTGGAGTTTTGCCTTCACTTGTTCGGATAGAAGGGCGATATACGATTATAGAAGCTCTATCGGTGGAAAAGCATGCAGAGGATTTGCTGGCTGTCTATGGCCCAGATAGTCCTCGTGAGATGTGGACCTATCTCTTTCAACCACCAGTAGAGAATCTCGAAGAATTAATCGTAGCTTTGAAGCAGATGATTGAGCGCAAGGATCGCTTCTATTATACGATTATCGATAAAGTGACTGGAAAGGCGTTGGGGACTTTTTCTCTCATGCGTATTGACCAAGCCAATCGCACCATTGAAGTTGGCGCAGTGACCTTTTCTCCGGCTCTCAAACAGACCAAGATGGGAACAGAATCTCACTATTTGCTAGCTCGTTATGTTTTTGAAGAACTCAACTATCGTCGCTATGAGTGGAAGTGCGACGCCCTCAATCTTCCATCTAGAAAAGCAGCAGAACGTTTGGGATTTGTCTATGAAGGGACCTTCCGCCAAGCTGTTATCTATAAAGGTCGCACCAGAGATACGGATTGGTTGTCTATGATCGATAAGGACTGGCCAAAGGTTAAAGCACGTTTTGAAGCGTGGTTAAAATCTGAGAATTTTGATGAAGAAGGCCATCAGTTGAAATCTCTTAGAGAATGTTAGAAAGGTTTGCTATGATTAAGATTACAAAAGAATCCTCTGTTTCAATTGATGACGTTTTACATCTCTATCAGGCAGTTGGTTGGACAAACTATACCAATCAGCCACAGATGTTGGAGCAGGCCTTGTCTCATTCGCTAGCGACTTATCTTGCCCGTGATGGTGAGGAAATCGTTGGTTTAGTGCGTCTGGTTGGAGACGGTTTTTCATCCGTTTTTGTCCAGGATTTGATTGTTTTGCCTAGCTATCAGCGCCAAGGAATTGGTAGTAACTTGATGAAACAAGCCTTAGCTGACTATAAGGATGCCTACCAAATACAACTAGCGACTGAACAGACAGAAAAAAACTTGGGTTTTTACCGTTCTCTGGGGTTTGAAACCTTATCTACTTATGATTGTACAGGAATGATTTGGGTGGATCGAAAAAACTTACAATAATTCTTTTATCTTAAGTTAACTTTAAGTTTACTCATGTATCATGTAATCATTAAGTAAAGACCTCCTAACTTTATTTAATAGAAATCCTAAACTTTTCTTTTTCATAATAATCTCCCTAAAGAAGCCACCAAATCAGGTGGCTTTTTTTATGTTCAAATGCAGAAGTTTTAAGGTAGAATTGACCACATAATCATCCATTTCGACCACATAGCACCAAACTATATTTTTTCTTTTTCCTTTTTGTTAAACTGAAGGTGTAAAAAGGAGGAAGGAAATATGATTTTACAAGCAAAAGGCCTCACTAAGAACTATGGAGACCATACAGCAGTAAAAGATATAAATTTAGAGTTTAAAAAAGGAAGTTTTAACGCAATCTTAGGACCTAATGGGGCTGGTAAATCGACCACGATTTCAATGTTAATCGGACTTAAACGAGCAACTAATGGTCAAATCATCTATGCGCCCAATACTAGGATTGGAGTTGTTTTTCAAGCAAGTGTATTGGATGAAAAGTTGACGGTCAAAGAAAACCTAGCCATTCGTGCCCAGCAGTATAAGGGGATTAAAGGTGGTCGTGTGGAAGATTTAATCAATCAACTAGGGTTGACTGCTTTTCAGAAACAACTTTATGGAACTTTATCAGGAGGACAGAAACGTCGAGTTGACATTGCTCGGGCTCTCCTATCCAATCCCGATATTTTATTTCTAGATGAGCCTACGACTGGACTAGATATTCAGACTCGCAAATCCATTTGGGATTTATTGTATCGTCTACAAAGAGATGAAGGGATGACTATTATCTTAACGACTCATTATCTGGATGAAGCAGATGAGGCAGATCAACTTTATATTATAGATCATGGAAAGGTTATTGCCCAAGGTTCTGCTGCTGAAATTAAAAGTGAGTACGCTTCCAATCTTTTAAAAATTTGTTTTAAAGACAAGCAGGTGGAGAAATTCTTACCTAAAAATATGCCTGTGGAAAAGGAAAATGAGTTTGAGTATAGTCTTTATCCTAAGAGCCAATTGGAAGCTATTGATTATTTGACCCAAGTTCGTGAGAAGATTGCTAGCTTTGAATTTCGTCCAGGAACTATGGATGATGCCTTCATAGCCCTTACAGGAAGAGAGGTGCGCTAATGTTAGCCTTATTAAAACGTGATTTTTTGTTGTATTTTCGTAATCGTTCAGGAGTCTTTTTCTCATTACTGGGAGCTTTGATTTCCTTTCTACTCTATATCATTTTTTTGCAGAAAAATTTGATGGATGCCTGGTCCCAACTTCCTGATAATAAGAGCCTTTTAAATAACTGGCTGATGGGTGGAACCTTGGCTGTGACTGGGATTACAACCAGTTTTACAGCTTTGACCCAGATGGTACAAGACCGTGAAAATCAAGTGGATCAGGATCTCTTTTTGACAGACTTAGGGAGCTGGGGCTTGCAACTGTCTTATCTTATTAGTAGCCTTATCATTTCATTTGTTATGCAAGCCTTTATGCTTATTGTTATGAGCCTTTATTTTCAAGAAATTCCAGCTATGAGTAAGCTATTTGAAATAAGTTTAATCATGCTGCTAAGTAGTCTCCTTTCAACATTGGTAAATGTACTCTTGATTTATCATTTCCAGTCAGTAGATAGTCTGGGTAAATTGGCTACCATTGTAGGTACAGCTTCAGGATTTTTAGTAGGAACTTATGTACCAATGGGAATTCTTCCTAACTTCGCTCAAGTTCTCATGAAGTGCACACCGGCTACCTATCTTGCTTCTCTCTATAGACAGGTCTTAATGAAGGAGCAATTAGAAACTACATTTATGGGGAATAGTAGCTTATTAGAAGAGTTTCAAGAAAAATTAGGAATCCGGCTTAACTGGCAGAACCTTTTAACAAAGGAAGAAACATACTTAATAGTGGTGAGTATCTGCCTCCTAACTTTTCTGCTTTGGCTGGTAGTAGTTAAAATCTCTAGCAAAAAAATAAAAATTATAGGTTAAGTTAACTTTAAGTTTACTCATGTATTATGTAATCATTAAGTAAAGACCTCCTAACTTTATTTAATAGAAATCCTAAACTTTTCTTTTTCATAATAATCTCCCTAAAGAAGCCACCAAATCAGGTGGCTTTTTTGTTTGTAGGCTGGATTTTTGCTATAATAGGTGCATGAGTAGAATTTTAGATAATGAAATCATGGGCGATGAGGAGTTGGTAGAACGTACCCTTCGTCCCCAATATTTACGTGAATATATCGGTCAAGACAAGGTCAAGGATCAGCTTCAAATTTTTATCGAAGCAGCAAAAATGCGGGATGAGGCGCTGGACCATGTTCTTTTGTTTGGTCCTCCAGGTCTCGGGAAAACAACCATGGCTTTTGTCATTGCTAATGAACTGGGAGTCAATCTCAAACAAACGTCTGGTCCCGTTATCGAAAAAGCCGGTGATCTGGTAGCGATTTTGAATGACTTGGAGCCTGGAGATGTCCTCTTTATCGATGAAATCCACCGTTTACCAATGGCTGTCGAGGAAGTTTTATATAGTGCCATGGAAGACTTCTATATCGACATCATGATTGGTGCTGGTGAAGGCAGTCGCAGTGTTCATTTGGAGTTGCCACCTTTTACCTTGATTGGTGCGACGACTCGGGCTGGTATGCTTTCAAATCCTCTTCGTGCCCGTTTTGGGATTACAGGGCATATGGAGTATTATGAGCATGCTGACTTGACAGAGATTGTCGAGCGGACGGCAGATATCTTTGAGATGGAAATTACCCATGAAGCTGCTGCTGAGTTGGCTTTACGCAGTCGTGGAACTCCTCGTATTGCCAATCGTCTCCTTAAGCGCGTGCGCGACTTTGCCCAAATTATGGGCGATGGCTTGATTGATGATGTGATTACGGACAAGGCCTTGACTATGCTGGATGTAGACCATGAAGGCTTGGACTATGTGGACCAGAAAATCCTTCGCACCATGATTGAGATGTACGGTGGTGGTCCTGTCGGTCTAGGTACTCTTTCGGTTAATATTGCGGAAGAGCGTGAGACGGTAGAGGATATGTATGAACCTTACCTGATCCAGAAAGGTTTTATCATGCGAACTCGTTCAGGACGGGTGGCGACGGCCAAGGCTTATGAGCATTTGGGGTATGAATATATTGAAAAATGAGACTGAAATTTTAGACTCTTTCAGAGAAAATCCTGAAATGATGGCTATTTTGACCATCATCCGTGACCTGGAATTAAATGATTCCTGGTTAGCAGCTGGTTCGGTTCGAAATTTTATCTGGAATCTCTTGTCAGATAAACCAGCCTTTGACCGTGAAACGGATGTGGACGTCATTTTCTTTGACCCAGAGGTGAGTTATGAAGAAACGTTGGCTATAGAAAGTAAGTTGAGAGAGGATTTTCCCCAGTATCAATGGGAGCTGAAGAATCAAGTCTATATGCATCAGCATAGTCCCCATACGCCTCCCTATGTGAATTCCTGTGATGCCATGAGTAAATATCCTGAATGTTGCACGGCGATAGGTCTTCGCTTGCATTCTGATGCAACTTTGGAGCTCTTTGCCCCTTATGGTTTGGAGGATATTTTGAACTTTCAGGTTGCTCCGACCCCTCATTTCTTAGAAAATGAAGACCGGATGAAGCTCTATCAAAAACGTTTATCTAAGAAAAATTGGCAAGAAAAATGGAAAAATCTTACATTTAAAATAACTTAAGGAAACTTTAAGTTAGGAGTTGTATACTTATCTCAGAAGTTAAGAAGACCTTAACTTTAACTCCTAAAACTTTTTCATAATAATCTCCCTATAAAAATTAAGTCGCCCAATCAGGCGACTTTTTTTGTTGCGGAATAAAGTGTTATCTTATCACTGTTAAGATTATAGTAGAGTGACAAAATCTCGGGGTATGAAACTAAACAAGTTTGAAAAAAATTGGATTCAAAGTTTGCTGATATTCGTTTTATCAATAAAAATGAGAAAATGAAATCTAGTGAGTTAAAATAAAGGAAAAAATCGTCAAAAAGTTTAGACATATATGACAAAAATGTGCTATAATATAATGACCAAAACATTAGTCCATATCATAAATTTGTGATTTTTTTTGCTAATAAAGATTATAAAATAAGAAAAAACCGAATTATAGACGTTTTTTCAGCAAAAAGACAAACCAGACTGAGTTTTATAAAAAAACAGAATCCAAGGAGAATAAAAATGTTTTTTAGACGTCAGGAAGGACGATATAGAGAAACAGACCGAGTAACGAGGTATAAATTGATCAAGTCAGGGAAACACTGGCTTCGAGCATCTACCTCTCTTTTTGGTTTGTTCAAGGTTCTTCGTGGTGGTATTGATACAGCTCAAGTTACAACAGAAGTTGTTGAAGATCGTGTTTCAACATCCCTAACTGGGCTTGATATCCTCAAGGGGATAGCTGCTGCGGGAACTGTCATAGGTGGAGGGATTGCAACCCAATCTCATGTCTATGCTAATGAACAGACTGCTGTTGAAAAAGTAGTTGAAGGTAAGGAAGTTCTTGCTAATGCAGATCAAGCTACCTTAGGAACAGTTGGGCAAGATGATCAAGAAACACCAAGTTCAGATACGACCTCTCAGTCATTAAGTGAGAGTGAGTCAGTCTCAGCGAGTGAATCTGCATCCGTATCAGCAAGCACAAGTGCGTCTGAGTCAGCTTCAACCAGTGCGTCTGTATCAGCAAGCACTTCAGCTTCAGAGTCGGCAAGTACCTCTGCATCTGAGTCAGCATCAACGAGCGCTTCGGCCTCAGCGAGTACAAGTACATCGGCTTCAACAAGTATCTCTGCTTCATCTACTGTGGTAGGATCACAAACAGCTGCGAAAGAAACTGTAACCGATACAAGCACGCCAACTGATAGAACAGGTGAATCATCAGAAACAGCATCGACAACTTTAGAGGGCAAGGTAACCTTTGCTAACCAAATATCTAAAGTAGAGAAAGTTGCAGATTCAACGACCAACTTATCGGCTTCTGCAACGGATCTTGTAGCCACAACTGCTGCTACAGAAGCAAGTGCTAAGAAGGTCGAAGAAGATCGTAAGAAACTAGCTAAACTCTCAGCTGAGATGGGTGAATATCTAGCTAAAGCTGCTGGTTTGCCAAATGCCGATTCAGCTATCACTAAGGTGAATGCTGCTGTAGTAGAGATTGAAAAAGCACTTGCAGATCCGACAGCTGATTTGACAGCAGTCGTGCAAAAGGCAACTTCAGCTCGTAACTCAATCGCCAATGCTGTTTTACGTGCAAATTCAGGTCAACGTGATAGCCGTAATGGACAGGCAATGTTCGAGGGGGTCGGTTTAAGAGGTTTTGTTAACCAACAGAATTTAGGACAAGTTACTGATTCTGCAATTGTATCTAGTAATTTTAATTCTAAGACACGTGAAGTTGTTTGGCATATTAATATGACTTCGCGTTCGCCCTTGAACTATGCAGGTATTATTGCTAAGGTTGATGCCAATACTACTATTACTAGAGTAACATTCAATGGCCAAGAGATGGAGAAACGCAAGGACTCCAATCATGAATATGCTTTTACTTATAGGCATGATCAAAATAGAAATCTTGAAGGTACAGTTCTTGTTTATGCCACAGTAAGTGATAGTTCTAAGACGGCTACAATTCAAGCTCAAGTTGGGACAAGTAGTCAACCGATTGATGGGGATTCTAGGTCTGGTAGTTACTCTAGAGCTAACAGCAGTAGAGTTACTACAGGTCCTATAGAAAATAAACCTGTAAACCCAGGGAATTCTCGGCAAACTGATAACCCTCCTACGATTGAAATGCCATCACGTATTGAAGTATTTAATGATGACGCAATAAACTACAATATCATTTTTCGTGATGACAAAGGTTTGCGAGATTTTTGGGAAAATAAAAAAGATAATGCCATTATTACAGGCTTGATGGGGAAAAATTTCCCAGGTGACTATGGTTTCGCCACGGTTAAAACAAATGATAAAGGTCAAGTAGTTGGATGGGTTTTTGATAATAAAACATGGACTACAAGAGTTTATGGAACTGTAGGTAGAACGGGTAACACTTGGAATCCTATGGTTCCTGGGGAGTACTATGTCGAATACGGTGCAAGTGATAATCCAAAGATTCAGTGGGATCGACAAACTACTACATTTGTAATCAGAGGATTTAACGAACGTCAAGATCCGGTAAGTGGTGATACTGTTACAGTTAACAATCCGTCATCTTTGAGCGAGACTGAGAAAGCTCAAATCCTTGCAAACTTCAAGAGCAAAAATGCTGCTATCCTCTCAAGTACTGACTACGTAAAAGGTTCTGAAGGTGGTAAAGAAATTACAGTGTCTAACACTGGTGAAATCACCATTACCTACCGTGACAACACTGTGGATGTTGTCCAAGCAAGTGTAAGAGCGGAAACGGAAGTACCTGTACCTGCTGTTACAGTGACACGTGGTGGTCAGACTATCCCAGCTACTCCAAGCCCAGTTGGTGGTCGAGGAGATGAACATATCGTCTATGCTGGTGACGACTTCACCGTTAAATTTACAGCGACTGATAATAGTGGTAAGTTAAAAGAGTTTAAGATTGTTTCAATGGCAGATGGGACTCGACCAGGATTGAGAGATAACTTCTTTGAAGATCCTAAATATGGTACAGGAACTGTGGATCTCTTGACAGGAGATATCACTGCTACACCAGAAAATCCTGCGACTATAACCGTCAATGCTCATATGAAGGATGATCTGGAGTGGAAATCAGGCAATACCTGGCAACGGAATGCAGTTGCAACTGACCAAGTAGGAAATGTAAACGGAACTGTAGGAACTGGTAATGTCCGTATCACCCAAGGGCAACTGAAAGACCGTCTTGCAGTGACTAATCCAGAACTCACACCGGTTGCAGATAAGAGTAACTTGACTGAACCTGAAAAGACAGCTGTCAAGAATGCCATCTACGCTAAGAATAATCAGACAACTCACCGTATCAAAGACATTAAAGTGTCAAATGATGGGACAGCAACGATTATTTATAAGGATTTAACGGAAAATGTCCTACCACAGTCAGTTACAGTTAATGAACGACCGAAATTGGTAATTCCTTATGATAATGCTACAACTAAGGAAATATATCTATACCGCGGGGAAGAAGTTAATGTAACCTTTGGTGCAACCGATGATTCTGGCAAGATTTCTTCATTGAAGTTTGAGTCGCAATATTATACTGAGGATAATGCAAACGGGAACAACTACGCAGGATATACTGGGATCAATCGTTCAAATCCAATCACAAGTTTGACAGACCAAGCAAATGCAAATATTACTATTACAGGAAGACTAGATAAAAGTTTCCCGGCGGGCAAATCATTTGAACGCTATTTGATGGCGACGGATGACCGTGGCGTTACAGATAGTGTTCATGCGAAGAATGGTGTTGGTGACAATGGTTATGTAAAATTTGTAATCAAAAATCAGACGGATAAATATACTGCTGTAGCGAAGGTTCCGACTGTCTATACATATGTCGGTGAGACTGCTAGCGATTTATCAAATGCTGCCAACTTTGTTCAGCTTGAAGGTGGTAAACAATTACCGCCAGGTGCAACTGTTACTTGGAAGACACCAATTGACACAACTAACTCTGGGGATAATAAAAAAGCTGTGGCGACAGTCACATACTCAGATGGTTCTACAGATGATGTTACTGTCACTTATAGTACCATGACTACAATCGCATCAAAAGCTCCAATCAATGATATCCAAGGAACGACTCCTCACAACGGAAATGGTTCAAACTGGCTTGACTATGTCTATAAATCGGGGAATGACTGGTTCCCAAGTGGTTCTCGACAAACATGGACAGATGAAAATGGAACTCGCTTGTCAGATGCTCCTATCACTACGACAGAAGCTGGACAACAGCGTTTCAAATTAACCTTTACATATCCTAAAGGTCGTCTTGGTGAGACAGATAGTTCGAAATTACTTAGCAAGACTGTAGATGTTATTCATAATGTATATAAGTTTGAGTCTAACCGTTCTTATATCTTTACTCAAAACAAAACAGATGATCCTAATTATCAACGTGTAGCTGCAAATCCGAAAGATTCTATCACCAAGGTGACAGGAAGCCCTGATTATAATGTAGATAAAACTAATTTTACTTGGATTGATGGAGCACCAGATCTTTCTAGAGTTGGACGATTTACAAAGGATGTGGAAGTTGAATTGCCTGTAGATGGTACAGGTGTGCGTGTGAAACAACGTGTCCCAATCAAATACGCAGTAAATCCGCAAGCTCCTACTATCTCTGCAGATTCTATCAATGAAACAGGTGGATTGCCAAATCGTTCGATTGTCGTTACGAATGTAACGCCTGGAGCAGTTGTTACGCTCACATTGGCAGGTCATACATTTACCAAGACAGCAAAAGACAACGAATCAAGCGTTACCTTTGAACCTGCTGATCTGAAAAAAGCATACGACGGTAACAACGGTCTTCTTCCAACAGGTAATGTAACAGCTAAATCTACAGTAGATGATCTGAATTCAGAAGTAACGACAGGAACAATCACTCCAGAACGTGTAAAACCAACGATTACCTATACTGTTACAGTAAATGGTAAAGAACCTAAGAAAGATAGTAATGGTCGATACCTGTTCTATGCTGGGGACAATATCCAGATTACTTATACAGGTAAAGATAATAGTGGTAAATTGGTCACACTTAAGGTCTCTGGTAATAGAAAAGACTTGACGGACTTCTTCGAAAATAGACCTGAATGGGGAACTGGTCCAATCACGAACATTATCAATACCTTAACGAATGATGACCAAACCACTTTCACAATAAATGCAGTGCCAAATAAAGATCTTGCTTGGAGTTCAGGGAATCGCTGGGGACGTTGGCTAACGGCTACAGATCCGAGTGGGAATACCGTTGATGTAGGAGAAATTAGCATTCAGCAAGATCAGTTGCAGAACTTGTTTAAGAAGCCTGCTATTGATGTGACTGAGGTCAAAGATAAAAATCACTTAACGGATACTGATAAGGAAAAAGTTCGCGAAGAAATCAGAAAAGCTCACGATAAGGTTGTTCCAAACGGTCGCGATCGTATTTCTAGCATTGACGTAAGTGAGGACGGTATTGCAACAGTCTACTATAAAGATAATGCTAAAGTGGCATCTGGTAGTCAACCATATCCACCAACTGTCTATGGTCAAGATGAAACTGTTTCAGATAAGAAATATCGTTCTGAATCTGCTTCGGCTTCAACCAGTGCATCAGAGTCAGCGTCAACCAGTGCGAGCCAGTCAGCAAGCACATCAGCGTCTGAGTCAGCATCAACAAGTGCAAGCCAGTCAGCCAGCACATCAGCATCTGAATCAGCGTCAACAAGTGCTAGTCAGTCAGCAAGCACATCAGCATCTGAATCAGCGTCAACAAGTGCGAGCCAATCAGCAAGCACAAGCGCGTCTGAGTCAGCATCAACAAGTGCAAGCCAGTCAGCCAGCACATCAGCATCTGAATCAGCGTCAACCAGTGCAAGCCAGTCAGCAAGCACATCGGCTTCAGAGTCAGCGTCAACAAGTGCTAGTCAATCAGCAAGCACAAGCGCGTCTGAATCAGCAAGTACAAGTGCGAGCCAATCAGCAAGCACATCGGCATCTGAATCAGCGTCAACCAGTGCGAGCCAATCAGCAAGCACATCGGCTTCAGAGTCAGCGTCAACCAGTGCAAGCCAGTCAGCAAGCACAAGCGCGTCTGAATCAGCATCAACAAGTGCAAGCCAGTCAGCAAGCACATCGGCATCAGAGTCAGCGTCAACAAGTGCGAGCCAATCAGCAAGCACAAGCGCGTCTGAATCAGCATCAACAAGTGCGAGCCAATCAGCAAGCACAAGCGCGAGCCAATCAGCAAGCACAAGTGCTAGTCAATCAGCAAGCACAAGCGCGTCTGAATCAGCGTCAACAAGTGCAAGCCAATCAGCAAGCACATCGGCATCTGAATCAGCGTCAACAAGTGCTAGTCAATCAGCAAGCACATCGGCATCTGAATCAGCATCAACAAGTGCGAGCCAATCAGCAAGCACAAGCGCGAGCCAATCAGCAAGCACAAGTGCTAGTCAATCAGCAAGCACAAGCGCGTCTGAATCAGCGTCAACAAGTGCAAGCCAATCAGCAAGCACATCGGCATCTGAATCAGCGTCAACAAGTGCTAGTCAATCAGCAAGCACATCGGCATCTGAATCAGCGTCAACCAGTGCAAGCCAATCAGCAAGCACAAGCGCGTCTGAATCAGCATCAACCAGTGCAAGCCAGTCAGCAAGCACATCAGCATCTGAATCAGCGTCAACCAGTGCGAGCCAATCAGCAAGCACATCAGCATCTGAATCAGCGTCAACCAGTGCTAGTCAGTCAGCAAGCACATCAGCATCTGAATCAGCGTCAACAAGTGCGAGCCAATCAGCAAGCACAAGCGCGTCTGAGTCAGCATCAACAAGTGCAAGCCAATCAGCAAGCACATCGGCATCTGAATCAGCGTCAACCAGTGCGAGCCAATCAGCAAGCACATCGGCTTCAGAGTCAGCGTCAACCAGTGCAAGCCAGTCAGCAAGCACAAGCGCGTCTGAATCAGCGTCAACAAGTGCTAGTCAATCAGCAAGCACATCGGCTTCAGAGTCAGCATCAACAAGTGCGAGCCAATCAGCAAGCACAAGCGCGTCTGAATCAGCATCAACAAGTGCGAGCCAATCAGCAAGCACAAGCGCGAGCCAATCAGCAAGCACAAGTGCTAGTCAATCAGCAAGCACAAGCGCGTCTGAATCAGCGTCAACAAGTGCAAGCCAATCAGCAAGCACATCGGCATCTGAATCAGCAAGTACAAGTGCGAGCCAATCAGCAAGCACATCGGCATCTGAATCAGCGTCAACCAGTGCGAGCCAATCAGCAAGCACATCGGCTTCAGAGTCAGCGTCAACCAGTGCAAGCCAGTCAGCAAGCACAAGCGCGTCTGAGTCAGCATCAACAAGTGCAAGCCAGTCAGCCAGCACATCAGCATCTGAATCAGCGTCAACAAGTGCAAGCCAGTCAGCAAGCACATCAGCATCTGAATCAGCGTCAACAAGTGCAAGCCAGTCAGCAAGCACAAGCGCGTCTGAATCAGCAAGTACAAGTGCGAGCCAATCAGCAAGCACAAGCGCGTCTGAATCAGCATCAACAAGTGCAAGCCAGTCAGCAAGCACATCGGCTTCTGAGTCAGCGTCAACAAGTGCAAGCCAGTCAGCAAGCACATCAGCATCTGAATCAGCGTCAACAAGTGCGAGCCAATCAGCAAGCACATCGGCCTCTGAGTCAGCAAGTACAAGTGCAAGCCAATCAGCAAGCACATCGGCTTCAGAGTCAGCGTCAACAAGTGCTAGTCAATCAGCAAGCACAAGCGCATCTGAATCAGCATCAACAAGTGCAAGCCAGTCAGCAAGCACATCGGCATCAGAGTCAGCGTCAACAAGTGCGAGCCAATCAGCAAGCACAAGTGCTAGTCAATCAGCAAGCACAAGCGCGTCTGAATCAGCGTCAACAAGTGCAAGCCAGTCAGCAAGCACAAGCGCGAGCCAATCAGCAAGCACATCGGCATCAGAGTCAGCGTCAACAAGTGCAAGCCAGTCAGCAAGCACAAGCGCATCTGAATCAGCATCAACAAGTGCAAGCCAGTCAGCAAGCACATCGGCATCAGAGTCAGCGTCAACAAGTGCGAGCCAATCAGCAAGCACATCGGCATCAGAGTCAGCGTCAACAAGTGCGAGCCAATCAGCAAGCACATCGGCTTCAGAATCAGCGTCAACAAGTGCGAGCCAATCAGCAAGCACATCAGCATCTGAATCAGCGTCAACAAGTGCTAGTCAATCAGCAAGCACATCGGCATCTGAATCAGCGTCAACAAGTGCTAGTCAATCAGCAAGCACATCGGCATCTGAATCAGCGTCAACAAGTGCAAGCCAATCAGCAAGCACATCGGCATCAGAGTCAGCGTCAACAAGTGCAAGCCAGTCAGCAAGCACATCGGCTTCAGAGTCAGCGTCAACAAGTGCGAGCCAATCAGCAAGCACAAGCGCGTCTGAGTCAGCATCAACAAGTGCGAGCCAATCAGCAAGCACATCGGCTTCAGAGTCAGCGTCAACAAGTGCGAGCCAATCAGCAAGCACATCAGCATCTGAATCAGCAAGTACCAGTGCAAGCCAATCAGCAAGCACATCGGCATCTGAATCAGCGTCAACAAGTGCTAGTCAATCAGCAAGCACATCGGCATCTGAATCAGCGTCAACAAGTGCAAGCCAATCAGCAAGCACATCGGCTTCAGAGTCAGCGTCAACAAGTGCAAGCCAGTCAGCAAGCACATCGGCTTCAGAGTCAGCGTCAACCAGTGCGAGCCAATCAGCAAGCACAAGCGCATCTGAATCAGCGTCAACAAGTGCGAGCCAATCAGCAAGCACATCAGCATCTGAATCAGCGTCAACCAGTGCAAGCCAATCAGCAAGCACATCAGCATCTGAATCAGCAAGTACAAGTGCTAGTCAATCAGCAAGCACAAGCGCGTCTGAATCAGCATCAACAAGTGCAAGCCAGTCAGCAAGCACATCGGCCTCTGAGTCAGCAAGTACAAGTGCTAGTCAATCAGCAAGCACAAGCGCGTCTGAATCAGCATCAACAAGTGCAAGCCAGTCAGCAAGCACATCAGCATCTGAATCAGCGTCAACAAGTGCGAGCCAATCAGCAAGCACATCAGCATCTGAATCAGCGTCAACCAGTGCTAGTCAGTCAGCAAGCACATCAGCATCTGAATCAGCATCAACAAGTGCAAGCCAGTCAGCAAGCACAAGCGCGTCTGAGTCAGCATCAACAAGTGCAAGCCAGTCAGCAAGCACATCAGCATCTGAATCAGCATCAACAAGTGCGAGCCAATCAGCAAGCACAAGTGCGAGCCAATCAGCAAGCACATCGGCTTCAGAGTCAGCGTCAACAAGTGCGAGCCAATCAGCAAGCACAAGCGCGTCTGAGTCAGCATCAACAAGTGCAAGCCAGTCAGCAAGCACAAGCGCGTCTGAATCAGCAAGTACAAGTGCTAGTCAATCAGCAAGCGCAAGCGCATCTGAATCAGCGTCAACAAGTGCGAGCCAATCAGCAAGCACATCGGCCTCTGAGTCAGCAAGTACAAGTGCTAGTCAATCAGCAAGCACAAGCGCGTCTGAATCAGCATCAACAAGTGCAAGCCAGTCAGCAAGCACATCAGCATCTGAATCAGCATCAACAAGTGCGAGCCAATCAGCAAGCACAAGCGCATCTGAATCAGCGTCAACAAGTGCGAGCCAATCAGCAAGCACAAGCGCGTCTGAATCAGCATCAACAAGTGCAAGCCAGTCAGCAAGCACAAGCGCGTCGGCTTCAGCAAGTACATCAGCTTCAGAGTCAGCGTCAACAAGTGCAAGCCAGTCAGCAAGCACATCGGCTTCAGAGTCAGCGTCAACAAGTGCGAGCCAATCAGCAAGCACAAGCGCGTCTGAGTCAGCATCAACAAGTGCAAGCCAGTCAGCAAGCACAAGCGCATCTGAATCAGCGTCAACAAGTGCGAGCCAATCAGCAAGCACATCGGCCTCTGAGTCAGCAAGTACAAGTGCTAGTCAATCAGCAAGCACAAGCGCGTCTGAATCAGCATCAACCAGTGCAAGCCAGTCAGCAAGCACATCAGCATCTGAATCAGCATCAACCAGTGCGAGCCAATCAGCAAGCACAAGCGCGTCTGAATCAGCAAGTACAAGTGCGAGCCAATCAGCAAGCACATCGGCATCAGAGTCAGCGTCAACAAGTGCGAGCCAATCAGCAAGCACATCGGCTTCAGAGTCAGCGTCAACAAGTGCGAGCCAATCAGCAAGCACATCGGCATCAGAGTCAGCGTCAACAAGTGCGAGCCAATCAGCAAGCACATCGGCTTCAGAGTCAGCAAGTACAAGTGCGAGCCAATCAGCAAGCACATCGGCTTCAGAGTCAGCAAGCACAAGCGCGTCTGAGTCAGCATCAACAAGTGCAAGCCAGTCAGCAAGCACAAGCGCGTCTGAATCAGCAAGTACAAGTGCGAGCCAATCAGCAAGCACAAGCGCGTCTGAATCAGCAAGTACAAGTGCGAGCCAATCAGCAAGCACATCGGCATCAGAGTCAGCGTCAACCAGTGCGAGCCAATCAGCAAGCACAAGCGCATCTGAATCAGCGTCAACAAGTGCGAGCCAGTCAGCAAGTACATCGGCTTCTGAGTCAGCGTCAACAAGTGCAAGCCAGTCAGCAAGCACATCGGCTTCAGAGTCAGCGTCAACAAGTGCAAGCCAATCAGCAAGCACAAGCGCATCTGAATCAGCATCAACAAGTGCGAGCCAATCAGCAAGCACAAGCGCGTCTGAATCAGCGTCAACAAGTGCAAGCCAATCAGCAAGCACAAGCGCATCTGAATCAGCGTCAACAAGTGCGAGCCAATCAGCAAGCACAAGCGCGTCTGAGTCAGCATCAACAAGTGCGAGCCAATCAGCAAGCACAAGCGCATCTGAATCAGCATCAACCAGTGCAAGCCAGTCAGCAAGCACATCAGCATCTGAATCAGCATCAACCAGTGCGAGCCAATCAGCAAGCACATCGGCTTCAGAGTCAGCGTCAACAAGTGCTAGTCAATCAGCAAGCACAAGCGCGTCTGAATCAGCAAGTACAAGTGCGAGCCAATCAGCAAGCACATCGGCTTCAGAATCAGCGTCAACCAGTGCAAGCCAGTCAGCAAGCACATCGGCCTCTGAATCAGCGTCAACAAGTGCGAGCCAATCAGCAAGCACATCGGCTTCAGAGTCAGCGTCAACAAGTGCGAGCCAATCAGCAAGCACATCGGCTTCAGAATCAGCATCAACAAGTGCAAGCCAGTCAGCAAGCACATCGGCTTCAGAGTCAGCGTCAACCAGTGCGAGCCAATCAGCAAGCACATCGGCTTCAGAGTCAGCGTCAACAAGTGCGAGCCAATCAGCAAGCACATCAGCATCTGAATCAGCGTCAACCAGTGCAAGCCAGTCAGCAAGCACATCGGCTTCAGAGTCAGCGTCAACCAGTGCTAGTCAATCAGCAAGCACAAGCGCGTCTGAATCAGCATCAACAAGTGCAAGCCAGTCAGCAAGCACATCGGCCTCTGAGTCAGCAAGTACAAGTGCTAGTCAATCAGCAAGCACAAGCGCGTCTTAATCAGCATCAACAAGTGCTAGTCAATCAGCAAGCACAAGCGCGTCTGAGTCAGCGTCAACAAGTGCGAGCCAATCAGCAAGCACATCGGCTTCAGAATCAGCGTCAACCAGTGCAAGCCAGTCAGCAAGCACATCGGCCTCTGAATCAGCGTCAACCAGTGCGAGCCAATCAGCAAGCACAAGCGCATCAGAGTCAGCGTCAACCAGTGCGAGCCAGTCAGCAAGCACATCAGCGTCTGAGTCAGCATCAACAAGTGCAAGCCAGTCAGCAAGCACATCAGCATCTGAATCAGCGTCAACCAGTGCGAGCCAATCAGCAAGCACAAGCGCGTCTGAGTCAGCATCAACAAGTGCAAGCCAGTCAGCAAGCACATCAGCATCTGAATCAGCGTCAACCAGTGCGAGCCAGTCAGCAAGCACAAGCGCATCTGAATCAGCGTCAACCAGTGCAAGCCAGTCAGCAAGCACAAGCGCGTCTGAATCAGCAAGTACAAGTGCAAGCCAGTCAGCAAGCACAAGCGCGTCTGAATCAGCAAGTACAAGTGCAAGCCAGTCAGCAAGCACAAGCGCGTCTGAATCAGCATCAACAAGTGCAAGCCAGTCAGCAAGCACAAGCGCGTCTGAATCAGCATCAACAAGTGCGAGCCAATCAGCAAGCACATCGGCTTCTGAGTCAGCGTCAACAAGTGCAAGCCAGTCAGCAAGCACATCGGCTTCAGAGTCAGCGTCAACCAGTGCGAGCCAATCAGCAAGCACAAGCGCATCTGAATCAGCATCAACAAGTGCGAGCCAATCAGCAAGCACATCGGCTTCAGAGTCAGCGTCAACAAGTGCTAGTCAATCAGCAAGCACAAGCGCGTCTGAATCAGCAAGTACAAGTGCGAGCCAATCAGCAAGCACATCGGCTTCTGAGTCAGCGTCAACCAGTGCAAGCCAGTCAGCAAGCACATCGGCCTCTGAATCAGCGTCAACAAGTGCGAGCCAATCAGCAAGCACAAGCGCATCAGAGTCAGCGTCAACCAGTGCGAGCCAGTCAGCAAGCACATCAGCCTCTGAGTCAGCAAGTACAAGTGCAAGCCAGTCAGCAAGCACATCAGCATCTGAATCAGCGTCAACCAGTGCGAGCCAATCAGCAAGCACAAGCGCGTCTGAGTCAGCATCAACAAGTGCAAGCCAGTCAGCAAGCACATCAGCATCTGAATCAGCGTCAACAAGTGCGAGCCAGTCAGCAAGCGCATCTGAATCAGCGTCAACCAGTGCAAGCCAGTCAGCAAGCACAAGCGCGTCTGAATCAGCATCAACAAGTGCAAGCCAGTCAGCAAGCACAAGCGCGTCTGAATCAGCGTCAACCAGTGCAAGCCAGTCAGCAAGCACATCGGCTTCTGAGTCAGCGTCAACAAGTGCAAGCCAGTCAGCAAGCACATCGGCTTCAGAGTCAGCGTCAACAAGTGCGAGCCAATCAGCAAGCACAAGCGCGTCTGAATCAGCATCAACAAGTGCGAGCCAATCAGCAAGCACATCGGCATCAGAGTCAGCGTCAACAAGTGCGAGCCAATCAGCAAGCACAAGCGCGTCTGAGTCAGCATCAACAAGTGCATCAGCTTCAGCAAGCACATCGGCTTCTGAGTCTGCATCAGCATCAGCCTCAGCAAGCACAAGTGCGTCTGAATCTGCATCAACAAGTGCGTCAGCGTCAGCAAGCACATCAGCCTCTGAGTCAGCGTCAACAAGTGCCTCAGCTTCAGCAAGCACATCAGCGTCTGAGTCAGCCTCAACAAGTGCGTCAGTCTCAGCAAGCACATCAGCTTCTGAATCTGCATCAACAAGTGCGTCAGCGTCAGCAAGCACATCAGCCTCTGAGTCAGCCTCAACAAGTGCGTCAGTCTCAGCAAGCACATCAGCTTCTGAATCTGCATCAACAAGTGCGTCAGCGTCAGCAAGCACATCAGCCTCTGAGTCAGCGTCAACCAGTGCCTCAGCTTCAGCAAGCACATCGGCTTCTGAGTCTGCATCAACAAGTGCGTCAGCGTCAGCAAGCACATCAGCCTCTGAATCAGCGTCAACAAGTGCCTCAGCTTCAGCAAGCACATCAGCGTCTGAGTCAGCGTCAACAAGTGCGTCAGTCTCAGCAAGCACATCAGCTTCTGAATCTGCATCAACAAGTGCCTCAGCTTCAGCAAGCACATCGGCTTCTGAGTCTGCATCAACATCAGCCTCAGCGTCAGCAAGCACATCAGCCTCTGAATCAGCGTCAACAAGTGCCTCAGCTTCAGCAAGCACAAGTGCATCAGAATCAGCATCAACAAGCGCATCAGAGTCAGCGTCAACAAGTGCCTCAGCTTCAGCAAGCACATCAGCATCTGAGTCAGCCTCAACAAGCGCTTCAGCGTCAGCAAGCACATCGGCTTCTGAGTCAGCGTCAACAAGTGCGTCAGTCTCAGCAAGCACATCAGCTTCTGAATCTGCATCAACAAGTGCGAGCCAATCAGCAAGCACATCGGCTTCTGAGTCTGCATCAACATCAGCATCAGCCTCAGCAAGCACATCAGCCTCTGAATCAGCGTCAACAAGTGCCTCAGCTTCAGCAAGCACAAGTGCATCAGAATCAGCATCAACAAGCGCATCAGAGTCAGCGTCAACAAGTGCCTCAGCGTCAGCAAGCACAAGCGCCTCTGAATCAGCGTCAACAAGCGCGTCTGCTTCAGCAAGCACATCAGCATCTGAGTCAGCGTCAACAAGTGCCTCAGCTTCAGCAAGCACATCGGCTTCTGAGTCAGCATCAACATCAGCTTCAGCCTCAGCAAGTACAAGCGCGTCTGAATCAGCATCAACAAGTGCAAGCCAGTCAGCAAGTACAAGCGCGTCTGAATCAGCGTCAACAAGTGCGAGCCAGTCAGCAAGCACAAGCGCGTCTGAGTCAGCATCAACAAGTGCGTCAGCGTCAGCAAGCACAAGCGCCTCTGAATCAGCGTCAACATCGGCTTCTGAGTCTGCGTCAACATCAGCATCAGAGTCAGCCTCAACAAGTGCCTCAGCTTCAGCAAGCACATCAGCGTCTGAATCAGCAAGTACAAGTGCAAGCCAGTCAGCAAGCACAAGCGCGTCTGAATCAGCATCAACAAGTGCAAGTCAATCAGCAAGCACAAGCGCGTCTGAATCAGCAAGTACAAGTGCGAGCCAATCAGCAAGCACAAGCGCGTCTGAATCAGCATCAACAAGTGCAAGCCAGTCAGCAAGCCAATCAGCATCTGAATCAGCGTCAACAAGTGCGAGCCAGTCAGCAAGCACATCAGCATCTGAATCAGCATCAACAAGTGCTAGTCAATCAGCAAGCACAAGCGCGTCTGAATCAGCAAGTACAAGTGCGAGCCAATCAGCAAGCACATCGGCATCAGAGTCAGCGTCAACAAGTGCGTCAGTCTCAGCAAGCACATCAGCTTCTGAATCTGCATCAACAAGTGCCTCAGCTTCAGCAAGCACATCGGCTTCTGAGTCTGCATCAACATCAGCATCAGCGTCAGCAAGCACATCAGCCTCTGAATCAGCGTCAACAAGTGCCTCAGCTTCAGCAAGCACAAGTGCATCAGAATCAGCATCAACAAGCGCATCAGAGTCAGCGTCAACAAGTGCCTCAGCTTCAGCAAGCACATCGGCTTCTGAGTCTGCATCAACATCAGCATCAGCGTCAGCAAGCACATCAGCCTCTGAATCAGCGTCAACAAGTGCCTCAGCTTCAGCAAGCACAAGTGCATCAGAATCAGCATCAACAAGCGCATCAGAGTCAGCGTCAACAAGTGCCTCAGCTTCAGCAAGCACATCAGCATCTGAGTCAGCCTCAACAAGCGCTTCAGCGTCAGCAAGCACATCGGCTTCTGAGTCAGCGTCAACAAGTGCGTCAGTCTCAGCAAGCACATCAGCTTCTGAATCAGCATCAACAAGTGCGAGCCAATCAGCAAGCACATCGGCTTCTGAGTCTGCATCAACATCAGCATCAGCCTCAGCAAGCACATCAGCCTCTGAATCAGCGTCAACAAGTGCCTCAGCTTCAGCAAGCACAAGTGCATCAGAATCAGCATCAACAAGCGCATCAGAGTCAGCGTCAACAAGTGCCTCAGCGTCAGCAAGCACAAGCGCCTCTGAATCAGCGTCAACAAGCGCGTCTGCTTCAGCAAGCACATCAGCATCTGAGTCAGCGTCAACAAGTGCCTCAGCTTCAGCAAGCACATCGGCTTCTGAGTCAGCATCAACATCAGCTTCAGCCTCAGCAAGTACAAGCGCGTCTGAATCAGCATCAACAAGTGCAAGCCAGTCAGCAAGTACAAGCGCGTCTGAATCAGCGTCAACAAGTGCGAGCCAATCAGCAAGCACAAGCGCGTCTGAGTCAGCATCAACAAGTGCGTCAGCGTCAGCAAGCACAAGCGCCTCTGAATCAGCGTCAACAAGTGCGAGCCAGTCAGCAAGCACATCAGCGTCTGAATCAGCAAGTACAAGTGCAAGCCAGTCAGCAAGCACAAGCGCGTCTGAATCAGCATCAACAAGTGCAAGTCAATCAGCAAGCACAAGCGCGTCTGAATCAGCAAGTACAAGTGCGAGCCAATCAGCAAGCACAAGCGCGTCTGAATCAGCATCAACAAGTGCAAGCCAGTCAGCAAGCCAATCAGCATCTGAATCAGCGTCAACAAGTGCGAGCCAGTCAGCAAGCACATCAGCATCTGAATCAGCATCAACAAGTGCTAGTCAATCAGCAAGCACAAGCGCGTCTGAATCAGCAAGTACAAGTGCGAGCCAATCAGCAAGCACATCGGCATCAGAGTCAGCGTCAACAAGTGCAAGCCAGTCAGCAAGCACAAGCGCATCTGAATCAGCATCAACAAGTGCTAGTCAATCAGCAAGCACATCAGCATCTGAGTCAGCAAGTACAAGTGCTAGTCAATCAGCAAGCACAAGCGCGTCTGAGTCAGCATCAACAAGTGCAAGCCAGTCAGCAAGCACATCAGCATCTGAATCAGCATCAACAAGTGCAAGTCAATCAGCAAGCACATCAGCATCTGAGTCAGCGTCAACAAGTGCGTCAGTCTCAGCAAGCACATCAGCTTCTGAATCTGCATCAACAAGTGCCTCAGCTTCAGCAAGCACATCGGCTTCTGAGTCTGCATCAACATCAGCATCAGCCTCAGCAAGCACATCAGCATCAGAGTCAGCGTCAACAAGTGCGTCAGCGTCAGCAAGCACAAGTGCCTCAGCTTCAGCAAGCACAAGTGCCTCAGCTTCAGCAAGCACATCAGCATCTGAATCAGCGTCAACAAGTGCGTCAGCGTCAGCAAGCACATCGGCTTCTGAGTCAGCATCAACATCAGCTTCAGCCTCAGCAAGCACAAGTGCCTCAGCTTCAGCAAGCACATCGGCTTCTGAGTCTGCATCAACATCAGCTTCAGCCTCAGCAAGCACATCAGCTTCAGCCTCAGCAAGCACAAGTGCGTCTGAATCAGCGTCAACAAGTGCGTCAGCGTCAGCAAGCACAAGTGCCTCAGCTTCAGCAAGCACATCAGCATCTGAATCAGCGTCAACAAGTGCTTCAGCCTCAGCAAGCACAAGCGCCTCTGAATCAGCGTCAACAAGTGCGTCAGCGTCAGCAAGCACATCAGCATCAGAGTCAGCCTCAACAAGTGCATCAGCGTCAGCAAGCACATCGGCCTCTGAATCAGCCTCAACAAGTGCGTCAGCTTCAGCAAGCACAAGCGCCTCTGAATCAGCGTCAACGTCGGCTTCTGAGTCAGCATCAACAAGCGCATCAGAGTCAGCATCAACAAGTGCCTCAGAGTCAGCGTCAACATCGGCTTCTGAATCTGCATCAACAAGTGCATCAGAATCAGCAAGCACAAGCGCATCTGAATCTGCATCAACATCAGCTTCAGAATCAGCGTCAACAAGTGCCTCTGAGTCAGCATCAACAAGTGCGTCTGAATCAGCAAGCACAAGTGCATCAGAATCAGCAAGCACAAGCGCTTCAGAGTCAGCATCAACAAGTGTGTCTGAATCAGCAAGCACAAGTGCATCAGAATCAGCAAGCACATCAGCTTCTGAGTCTGCATCAACAAGTGCCTCAGAGTCAGCGTCAACATCAGCTTCTGAATCAGCAAGCACAAGCGCATCAGAGTCAGCATCAACAAGTGCGTCTGAATCAGCAAGCACATCAGCTTCAGAATCAGCATCAACAAGTGCCTCTGAGTCAGCAAGCACAAGCGCATCTGAGTCAGCATCAACAAGTGCGTCAGAGTCTGCATCAACGTCAGCTTCAGAATCAGCAAGCACATCGGCTTCAGAATCAGCAAGCACAAGCGCATCTGAATCAGCGTCAACGTCGGCTTCTGAATCAGCATCAACAAGCGCCTCTGAATCAGCGTCAACATCAGCATCAGAGTCAGCCTCAACAAGTGCGTCAGCTTCAGCAAGTACATCAGCATCTGACACAATCGTTACAAGTAAGGGAATGCCAGAGATTTATTCTATTGAAAGTTTGAATATCGAAAGCATACTTACATCAGAGTCAGCGTCAACCAGTGCTTCAGCAAGCACAAGTGCCTCAGAGTCAGCGTCAACCAGTGCTTCAGCTTCAGCAAGCACAAGCGCTTCAGAGTCAGCGTCAACCAGCGCGTCTATGATTCATTCGACTTCAACTAGTCAAGTTCCACAAACTGATACCACTAAGGCCCGTAAGCAATTACCAAATACTGGTGAAACAGCTTCAGCTACAAATGCTCTCCTTGGAGTTGTAGCAGGTCTAACAGGGCTAGGTTTAGTAGCTAAACGTCGAAAACGTGATGATGAAGAATAAAACCTATCTGAACTAGTTGTAATAGATTAGTAAGATGTGAAAACCTCCATGAGTTCGATTTCTCATGGAGGTTTTTTTCTATAATGGATGATGCAAAGGTTATCTGACTTTATGAAATTGTATAAAAATGGTATACTATTAATGGTAGAATTTTACCAGTGATGATGATTTTTGTATTTGCCCTATATGCTAGCAAATAAGATAGTTCTCCATTTTAGGTGCTTAAAAAGGAATTGGAGTATTGAAATCTTTATTTTGCAAATAGGTATATATTCTTGCTCTCATCTTGCATAACAATTAAACAAACTTTAACTATCGATGATGAGAATTGAATAGTATAAAAATGTAGATATTGGAAGAATACGACATAAATTATAAAAAGAAGGAGCAACTTCTTTTCTTGGAATTCGTAAAGAGAGAAACTATGAAACTACACTTAACCAATCTTTATGGTATGGCTGGAGACAGTACCGTTATTCTAGCTCAAAATGCCGTTCAAAAAATTTCGATGACACTAGGTTTCCGAGAAGTGGGAATCTACTTTTATAACATAGCTGCAGATACGCCCTCAGAAATGAACAAACGCTTGGATGGTATCATGGCCAGTATTTCTTTTGGGGATATTCTGGTTTTTCAATCTCCGACCTGGAATGGCTTTGAGTTTGATCGTCTCTTCCTTGCTAAATTAAAGGATTTACGTGTCAAAATTGTCTGCTTTATCCACGATGTACCTCCTTTGATGTTTGAGAGCAATTACTATCTGATGAAAGAGTACATCTCGATGTATAATTTATCAGACGTTCTGGTAGTTCCATCAGAAAGAATGAAGGAACGTTTAATTCAAGAAGGATTAACGACCAAGAAAATTCTCATTCAGGGGATGTGGGATCATCCGCATGATTTATCTCTTTATACACCCGCCTTTAAAAAGGAAATCTTCTTTGCTGGTAGTTTGGAGAGATTTCCAGATCTGCAAAATTGGTCCCAGGATACGCCTCTTAGAGTCTTTTCAAATCAGGGCGTCGCTAATGAACAAGCCAAGAATCTCAGCATTGAAGGATGGAAACGAGATGAGGAAATGCTCTTGGAATTATCGAAAGGTGGTTTTGGTTTAGTCTGGGGAACCTACCAAAATCAAGGAGAAAGCCAAGACTACTATAGTTTGAATCTCTCTCATAAAGTAAGTAGCTATTTAGCAGCTGGTCTTCCAATTATTGTGCCACCTAGCTTATCGATTGCTTCCTTTATCGTGGATCAAGGTTTAGGATTTATCGCAAATAACCTACAAGAAGTTCATGAAATAGTCGACAATATGACACTAGAAAAGTATCAAGCCATGACAGAGCGAATCAAGACCTTCAGTTATTTAATAAAAGAAGGATACTTTACAAAAAAATTACTGGTAGATGCCATCTATCAATTAGGAATTAACTAGGAGAATATATGAAAAAAGCAATTGTACTAGCTGGAGATTGTTCCTATACTTCCCAGCTCGAAACGACTATCAAGTCAATTTTATATCACAATCGAGATCTTAACATTTATATTTTAAACCAAGATATCATGCCAGACTGGTTTCGGAAGCCTCGCAAAATAGCCCGAATGCTGGGAAGTGATATCATCGATGTGAAGTTACCTGAGCAAGCTGTGTTTCAGCAGTGGAGTAAGCATGATCATATCAGTGCGATTGCCTATGCTCGTTATTTTATCGCCGACTATGTTCCAGAAGACAAGGTTTTATATCTAGATTCGGATTTAATTGTGAATGATTCTTTAGAGGGATTATTTACTAATAATCTTGGAGATAAGTGGCTGGCTGCTGTTCGGGATACAGAGGGAATTACCTTTAATACAGGAGTTTTATTAATTAATAATGCCAAATGGAAACAAGAGAATATTAAAGAGTTATTAATTTCTCAATCAATTGATACTCTAAAAATAGTAGCAGAAGGTCGTTTTAAAAATTTCAATGGTGATCAAACTATTTTTAATCAGGTTGTTAAGAATAACTGGTTAGAATTGGACCGTCGATTCAACTTGCAAGTTGGACATGATACTGTCGCTTTTTTTAGTAACTGGCCTAATTTTTTTGATGAATCATCCTACAGACCTGTTGTTTTACATTTTTTATCTCATAGAAAACCTTGGACGACACTAGTAGCTAACCGCTACCGTGATCTCTGGTGGGAGTTTCATGATTTAGAATGGACGCAAGTTTTGCAGCACCATATGGGCGAGTTTGAGCTGGTTTCCCCTCAAACCAGAGAATTTTCTTGTTTAACACTGACAAATTCTCAAGATTTGGAAGGGATAGAAGAACTGCTTACAGCTTTACCAGATGTGATTTTCCATATCGCAGCCTGGACCGATATGGGAGAAAAGCTAAAAAGACTGGCAAGTTATGATAATATCCGCCTACATCCTCAAATTGTTCCTCCAGTATTAGAAAATCTTAAAAATATAGTCTCAATCTACCTTGATATTAACCATGGCAATGTGGATCAGACCATGCTAGATTCCATGAAAAAACAAGGGAAGCCTATGCTGGCTTTTCAATCCACCCAACATGGAAATTGTGGCCAAGTTTCATTCGAAACAGGGAAAACTGCTTTGATGGTTGAGGCGATCAAAGATTTCAAGGAGAATGGACGCTTTACAAGAATTTATAAAGCGCCAGAATTAACGTGTTTAACCTTTACAGCGTCACAAGAATTAGAACAATTGGACTACTTAGCAGAACAATTGCCAAATGTAGCCTTTCATGTAGCAGCCTGGACTAGCATGGGTCCAAAACTCTATGACCTATCTAAACGTTATCCAAACATCCACCTCCATCCTGCGATTTCAAAAGAAAAACTCGAAGAGCTAAAAGAGCAGATGGATGTTTATCTGGATATTAACCTAGAAACCTCGACTTCATATATGGTTGCAGATGTAGCTCAACTGTCTAAGCCTGTCTTTGCTTTTTATAAATCTCAAAATGGCTATCATGGTCAAAGATTATATTCGAGTGAGCACCCTGAACGGATGTTAGGAGATCTACAGAAACTCCTTGATGGAGAACCTCTAGCAAAACAAGAAGACCCTATTCAGGTTAAGAGCATTGATGAAACTCTGGATTATATCATTGACAACCAGTCGTCTTTAGTCCGCTTTGGAGATGGCGAGATCAATATGCTTGCTGGGCATTCAATTCCCTACCAACTCTATGATGAAGAGCTCGTGTCTACTATGCGTGAGATTATAGGTCTAGAAAGCACGAAAGACCTAGTAGTCTGCCTTCCTGATGCTTTTACGGATCGTTTTAAATTTACATCATGGGCGATTCCCTTCTGGAAAGAACATATGGATCATTATATGGACTTCTATCGTGAACTCTGCACGGATTCGTGGTATGGTTCAACCTTTGTATCACGTCCCTACATTGATTTCGAAGATAAGAGTCAGGCCAAAGGTCAATTTGATAAATTGAAAAGTATTTGGAAAAATCGTGACCTACTTATCGTAGAAGGGGCTACTTCGCGTTCGGGCGTCGGCAATGATTTATTTGCTGAAGCAAAATCGATTAAACGAATCGTTTGTTCATCTCATAGTGCCTATTCGCGTGTTGATGAGATTGAGCAAGAGATAGAAAAGCATGCAGATGGGCGTCTTGTTTTGTGTATGCTTGGGCCTACAGCCAAGGTTTTGGCTTACCGTCTAAGCCAGAAAGGTCATCAGGTCTTAGACATTGGACACATCGACTCAGAGTATGAGTGGATGAAAATGGGGGCTAAAACCAAGGTTAAATTTGCCCATAAACATACGGCTGAATATAATTTTGATCAAGATATTGAATTTATCGAAGATGAGACCTATACAAGTCAAATAGTTGCTGACTTATCAAAGGCAACTTAGTAAAAGGAGAACGAATGAAAAAACAGCAGTCAGTTATCTTTGCAGGAGATTATGCCTATATTCGTCAAATTGAAACTGCTATAAAATCAATCTGTCGCCATAATAGCCATTTGAAAATATATGTACTCAATCAAGATATTCCACAAGAATGGTTTATGAATATTCGAACCTATATTCAACAAATGGGTGGGAATTTGATTGATTGCAAGGTTATTGGAGCAAAATATAAGATGAACTGGACTAATCAGTTGCCTCATATCAATCACATGACCTTTGCCCGCTACTTTATTCCAGATTTTGTCGAAGAAGATAAGGTCCTCTACTTAGACAGTGATTTAGTTGTGACTGGTGATTTAAGTCAGCTGTTTGAAATAGATCTAGAAGAAAATTATTTGGCAGCAGCTCGTTCTTGTTTTGGTGCAGGAGTTGGTTTTAATGCAGGAGTATTATTAATCAATAATAAAAAGTGGAAATCAGATAATATCAGACAGAGATTGGTTGATTTAACTGAGAGAGAGCATGAAAACGTGGGAGAAGGAGATCAGTCTATTCTCAATATTCTCTTTAGGGATAGTTGTTATCAGCTAGAAGATACCTATAATTTTCAAATAGGTTTTGATGCTGGTGCAGCTGAAATGAATCATCGTTTTGTCTTTGATTTTCCGCTAACACCTCTTCCAAAAATTTTACACTATATCTCTCCAGACAAACCTTGGAACCAATTTTCTGTTGGTCGTCTCAGAGACCAATGGTGGCACTATTCCATGATGGAGTGGTCATATATCATATCTACTTGGAGAGAAAAGAATCTTGTTTATGCTACAGATATATACAAACCCAAGTTAAAGTGCATGAACCTAACAAATTCTTGGTGTGTTAAGAAAATAGATTATCTGGCTCAACACTTGCCTGAGGTCCATTTTTACATTGCTGCTCAGACATTTATGGCAGATGAACTGAAGCGTTTATCAGCTTTTCAAAATGTGACCCTCTATCCAAATTCCTTCCCTCTTTTAGTGGAGAATGTTCTTGAACAAGCGGATCTTTATTTAGACCTAAACATGGACCAAAAACTAACTTACATTTATGATTTGGTTCAAAAACACCAAAAGCCGATGCTCAGTTTTGATAGTAGTCGTTGTCCAGATTTGCCTGATAATTGCTATGCAGGTATTTACTCTGAAAGTCGACCAGAAGAATTGGTAGAAGCAATTAAGTGCTATATGAAGGAGAGAGAATTGTGAGAAAGTCAATTGTACTAGCAGCAGATAATGCCTATCTCATTCAGTTAGAAACAACCATTAAATCGATTTTGTATCATAATCAAGATGTTGATTTTTATATACTAAATAGTGATATCGCACCAGAGTGGTTCAAGTTATTAGCAAAGAAAATGACAGTTGTGAATTCTACTATTCACAATGTCCATTTGAGCAAAGAGATATTTGAAGGTTATAAGACCGGCCCTCATTTAAATTACGCTTCATACTTTCGTTTTTTTGCTACGGAAGTGGTTCATTCTGAACGAGTTCTGTATCTTGATTCAGATATCATTGTGACAGGGGACTTGTCGCCTTTATATACAATGGATCTTCAAGGCTATTATGTAGGTGCTGTCGATGATGTATATGCCTACGAAGGTAGGGAATCAGGATTTAATTCTGGTGTTTTAATCATGGATGTCGCAAAATGGAAAGAGCACTCAATTGTTAATAGTCTATTAGAATTAGCAGCAGAACAGAATCAGGCTGTGCATCTAGGGGACCAAAGTATTTTAAATATTTACTTTGAAAACAAATGGCTGCCCTTAGACCAAACTTATAATTATATGGTAGGTGTAGATATCTATCACCTAACTCAGAAGTGTCAACGTCTGGACGATCAGCCACCAGTAATTGTTCATTTTGCTAGTCATGATAAGCCATGGAACACCTACAGTATTTCACGGCTTCGTGAACTCTGGTGGACTTATAGAGATTTGGATTGGACAGAGATTGCTTTTAAACGTTCTAGTTTGAACTACTTTAAACGGAGTAATCAATCTCAAAAACAAGCGATGATTGTGACTTGGAGTGCTAATGTAGAGCATTTAGAGTATTTGATTAGTAGCCTACCAGATTGGCATTTCCATCTAGCAGCTCCAGTTTACTGTATTGAGTCGGTCACAAAGCTATCCTCTTATCCTAATATGACTTTGTACCAGTCTATCCTTCATCAAAGAATTGATTGGTTATTGGATGATTCTAGTGTTTACTTGGATATTAATAGGGGTGATGAAGTCTTGGATGTAGTTTCAAGAGCAAAAGAAAGAGGAAAGAAAATTTTTGCTTTTGAAGACACTCGAAAAAAAGCTGAAGATAGTATCTATGATGGCATTTTCTCTATCGATAAACCAGAGGACTTGGTAGCTGCTATGAAAAACTTGGATACTAACTAATTACCAAGTGATTGAGAGTTACCTGTAAGATTAGAGGATGAGTGAAGAATGATATAATTTTCAAATCTCATTTGTAACAACAGCTTGAGTGATTTGACCGCAACCTATAACTAATGAAAAGGAGTATTTCGTGAAACGATTTTTTTCATCAATAGCAGTAAAGAAAGGCCTAGGAACCTTGTTTCTGCTCTTTATTTATGTATTAGGGAGTCGGATTACTCTTCCTTTTATCGATTTGAATAGCAGGGATTTCCTTGGTGGTGCTACCGCCTATTTGGCCTTTTCAACCGCAATTACAGGTGGAAATTTACGGAGCTTGTCAATCTTTTCAGTCGGTTTATCTCCTTGGATGTCATCGATGATTTTATGGCAGATGTTCTCCTTTTCTAAGCGTTTGAATCTTGCCTCTGGTTCGGCAGAGGTTCAAGATCGGAGAAAGATGTATCTAACCTTGACAATCGCTTTGATTCAATCGCTAGCTTTAGCGGTAAATCTACCAATCAAGGACAATTATAATACACTCTTGGTACTCATACTCAACACGACCTTGCTGATAGCCGGAACTTTTTTCTTGATATGGTTATCAGATATTAACTCGGTGATAGGTGTTGGTGGCTCTATTGTCATCTTGTTGACCAGTATGATTATTTATATTCCCCAAGACATTGTACAATCCATACAAAAATTAGGGATTCCTATGTGGATTATCGTAATACTTGGAGCGATGGGGATCGTATTTGCCTATCTCATCGCAATTTTTTATCGTGCTCGTTATCGGATTCCAGTCAATAAGATTGGTCTTCACTCTCGCTTTAAGCGTTATTCTTATTTTGATATAATGCTGAATCCTGCAGGTGGGATGCCCTTCATGTACGTGATGAGTTTAATTAACTTACCAACTTACTTGCTTCTTTTGTTGCAATTATTTGATCCAGGAAATCCAGTTTATCAACAAATAACGATCCAATATGCGATGGGGAAACCCTTGTGGATTTATACCTATATAGCGACCTTGTTTGTCTTTAGTATTGCCTTTGCTTTTGTCAATATTAGTGGAGAACAGGTGGCGGAACGGATGAAAAAATCTGGCGAGTATATTTATGGCATCTATCCAGGTGAGGACACTAGTAAATATATCAATAATCTAGTATTCAAGTTTGCTATTGTAGGTGGTATCTTTAATGTGTTGTTCGCAGGTCTACCGATGTTGTTTGTTTTAGTTGATGAACAATTATTGAGAGTGAGTATGATACCAGGTTTATTTATGATTTTAAGTGGTATGATCTTTAACATTAAAGATGAAATTAGAGCACTGAAATTAAACGAAACTTATAAACCACTGATTTAGGAGAGTGTAATGTATTATTTTATTCCGGCTTGGTATGGTAGCCATCGGCAGTGGCATGCTGATCTCATTCCATGGTATCGTGCTTCTTTTAAATTAGAATTTGACGATACCTTTAATCAGATTCGGATGCTGCATAGACAGGAACTATCAACATGTCTATTGCTTTTAGCCTATCAACCACATCTTCGCTATTTTTTACATCGTCATGGTGTTTTAGAGGCGGAAGTATATTCTATTTTTGATGAGATGCAGGATATTACTGATATTTCTCCACGAGTACTAAATATCAGAGATATTGAGTGGGATAAGGACTGTGAATTTATGTACAGTCCTTTCGCCATTATTGTCCAAAAAGATGGAAAACGCTATGCCCAGATTGAGCATGGTGTGGAAGGATTTATTAGTGATATCCAGTATTTTGATACCCTAGGTCGGATGACCAGTCACTATATTATGGATGATCGAGGCTTTGTTTCGAGCGTCATTTATTATCAGGACAATTATCCAGCTTATCAAGATTACCTGAATCCTGAAGGAATTTGGCAATTCAGAGAGTATTTGCAAGAGGATGGTAGGGTAGAGATTAATCCTATTTTTGCCTTTCGTTTTCATTCGCTCCATTATAGTGATATGGGGCAGTTAGTTGCTGAATTTTTCGAGAGACGACTCGAAAAGATTCATGAGAGTGGTGATTTGTTTATTGTCCCATCTGATTCGCGACATAACGATTTCATCTTAGAACGTTTACCCGAAGCAAATCCAAAAATCTTGAGCCTTTTCATCGGTCGTAATCCAAAGGAGGCTATGAGAGACCTACTTGATCCTATATCCAAGGTCGATTTGGTTTTGGTTGATAGGGAGGATAGCCTTCAGCTTTTGCAGGACTTGTATCCAGATAAATACAATCTGTTCAAACATTTATCGCCATTTGATACTCGTTTGAGATTAGGAAAAAGTCAGACAAAGAGGGAATCCATTATTTACTATCAACTTAATTTTGAAGAAGAAGTGGACAAAGAAGGACTTTTCCAAATCTTATCCTTCCTTGCAGAGACCAAAGACACTGAGGTAATTTTTGGTGCTTTTGCTGCCAATAACGATCAGATGGAGAGAGTCGCAGAGGTAATTCAGGAAATTATAGATGAAAAATTCTCAGCAGAAATTTTTGAGAAAGCAATCGACTTTGAAGGGGCTGAAAATCCTTTAACGGAAAATGCTCAGCAGAAACTCCGTTACCGCTTGTTAAACATCAATGATGAATTGGAAATGATTAAGACCTTAGAATATGTTCGTTTGATTGTTGATTTGAATCCCCAACCTCACCTATATACCCAAATAGCGGGAATTAGTGCAGGGATTCCTCAGGTGAATCAAGTAGAGACTGTCTATGTTGACCATTTGAAAAATGGCTACCTGCTTTCTACTATCTCAGAATTTAAGAAAGCAGCCCATTACTACCTGGATACCCTAAAAGAGTGGAATCAGTCTTTGATTTACTCGATTGATAAGATCAAGGAACATACAGGTGAAAAATTTGTGGAAAAACTAGATCAATGGATAGAGGAGAGTACAAATGTCAAAGGATCTTAAAATCCTACAGATAGGGACAGAAAATTGGAAACATCGTTATGAGATCCCTAAGAAATTGGAATGGTATTATATTTATCCTAATTCTCCTAAGGCTCTTAAGGAAACGATAAAAATGGATGAGATTCGCAAGTTCAATGCAATTCTCATCGAAGATGGCCGTTACTTGATTGACCTACTCCCAATTATTAAAATAATCGAGCCCTATACGATTTTCTATAACCAAGAGTTTCAAACAAGCAATCCTCTTATTTTGGATTTAATCAAAAAACGCTGTGCCCAAGCAATTGACTTTTCAGACCCACAGAAGCTCTTAAAAGATTTATCTACTTCCTTATTTGGTGGTGGATACGGGGACAAGATGAAACCAGCTACAATTGAGGTTCATCCAAGTTTTAAGGGATCTATTTCTTATCAAGGATTTGAGTATCTGCTCTTAGAGGGGGATTTTGGTTCTGAGTTTTCTCCAGTAGCTACTTGGAAATATAACTTTGTCTCTTCAACAAAACTTCCAATCGAATTGTGGTTAGAGTATGAAAAAAGTGAAGGTGTAGAATTTCAGTTTCGGGTAAAAAAAATGCCTGAAGGTTCGGTTTCAGATGTAGTTGAAGACTTGATCTATACAGAAGAGGACCTGAAGACATCCCTAATCATGGATCAGGATTACAATTCCTACCTCTGTATGTCTGTCGAGGCGCGTGGTCAGGGAATCCTAAAACTAGGAAGTTTACACCAACGTTGGAGTCGGAAGTACTTTGGGAAATTTGTTCTCGGAGGGAATATCTTACACGATAACAAGCGTGATGAGATTAACTACTTCTTCCATCCTGGCGATTTTAAACCACCATTAGCTGTTTATTTCGCAGGGTTTCGTTCTGCCGAGGGATTTGAAGGATACTGGATGATGCAAAATTTTAAGTGTCCCTTCATCCTGTTCTCTGATCCTCGATTAGAAGGTGGAGCATTTTACCTAGGTAGTGAAGAACTAGAAGAAAAAATCAAACAAACGATTGAACATTATCAGGAATACTTAGGTTTTGATAAAAAAGATTTGATCTTATCAGGTTTATCAATGGGAACCTTCCCCTCTCTTTACTATGGCTCATTCTTCGAACCGAAAGGAATCGTTGTAGGTAAACCCTTAGCAAATTTGGGAACAATTGCAAGACGTGGTAGATTGGAAGCACCAGGTGTCTTTCCAACAGGATTCGACGTACTTCATCATCAAACTGGAGGAATCAGCCCAGCCCACATGGATGAGTTGGATAACCGTTTTTGGTCTGCCTTCAAACAAGCAGATTTTTCTCAAACGACGTTTGGTCTTTCTTACATGAAGGATGAAGATATGGATAGTCATGCTTATGATCAGCTAGTCACTACGCTCTGTCAAACTGGAGCGAAGATCTTATCAAAGGGAACAGCCGGTCGACACAATGATGATACAGGGACCAACGTTACCTGGTTTATCCATTTTTATAATATGATATTACAAGCAGAATTTGGAAGAGGTGAGACATGATTATAAATCAAAGAGAAGACATACTCTGGGGAGATATGGGAGCAACTTACCTGTATGGAACTCGAGTTCAGTTTTGGGAAGATGGCCATATCAGTCTTTCAAATCCATTACTAGCTCCAGGAGAAGTTCTCAAATCATGGCTTTCAAGCTTGAATTATCAAGGTGGTAGAAGTCAACCCAGCCTACCTCTCTTAAAAAGAAATCATCGCTATCAATTTACCATGAATATGACTTGTTATCCTGAAAATAGCATTTACATCAAACTAGTTTTCTTGGACCGTTACGACGAAGTGCTAGAAGAAAAAGTTGAAAAAACCTTATCTTTTTCTTTCGTTTATCCTGAGGATGCTTATACCTATAGAGTTTCTCTCATTGCTGCTGGGTTTGAGTCACTCGATTTTTATTCTTTCTCAATTAAGGAGTATGATCGTGTTTAATAGTTTGTATCAAAATAGAAAACTCAGAAAAGTCAGAGCTACTTTAAAAAAGATCAATGGTCTCAAAGATGAGATGGCAGCTCTTAGCGATGAAACCTTGGCAGCAAAAACGGTAGAGTTTCGTCAACGTTTAGCAGAGGGGGAAACCCTAGATGACTTACTTGTTGAAGCTTTTGCAGTTGTACGAGAAGCTGATAAGCGAATCCTAGGAATGTTTCCTTATGATGTTCAAGTTATGGGGGGCATTGTCATCCACCAGGGGAACGTTGCGGAGATGAATACTGGTGAAGGAAAGACTTTGACTGCGACCATGCCTCTTTATCTCAATGCGCTAACTGGAAAAGGCGCTATGTTGATTACGACCAATGAATATCTTGCAAAGCGTGACGCAGAGGAAATGGGGCCGGTCTATCGATTCTTAGGTTTGAGTATAGGAATCCCATTCACTGATGATCCTGAGGAAGAATTAAAAGCCGAAGATAAAAGGAAAATTTATAACTCAGATATTATCTATTTGACCAATAGTAGTCTAGGTTTTGATTATCTAACTGATAATCTGGCTTCCAGTAGTAACGAAAAGTTTTTGTGCCCATTTGATTATGTCATCATTGATGAAATTGATGATATTTTACTAGATAGTGCACAGACCCCACTCATCATTGCGGGATCTCCTCGCGTTCAGTCCAACTACTATGGCATCATCGATACTTTAGTAACGACCATGGTTGAAAATGAAGACTATATCTTTAAAGAAGAAAAAGAAGAGATATGGTTGACTACAAAGGGGGCTAAAACTGCTGAAAACTTCCTAGGGATTGATAACTTGTATAAGGAAGAATACGCGACTTATGTACGACATCTAGTCTATTCCTTGAGAGCTCATAAGTTGTTTACGAAAGATAAGGAGTATATCATTCGAGATGATGAAATGATTCTCTTGGATAAAGGAACAGGTCGTTTGATGGAAATGACCAAGTTGCAGGGAGGTCTTCATCAGGCTATCGAAGCCAAGGAGCATGTGAAACTCTCTCCTGAAACGCGGGCGATGGCTTCTATCACCTATCAAAGTCTTTTCAAAATGTTTAATAAGATATCAGGAATGACTGGGACTGGGAAGGTCGCAGAGAAGGAATTTTTGGAAACTTATAATATGTCTGTTATCCGAATTCCGACCAATCGTCCCTTAATCCGAAAAGACTATCCAGACAATCTTTATGTAACACTACCAGAAAAGGTTTATGCTTCACTTGAATGTATCAAGGAATACCATATCAAAGGAAACCCACTACTAGTCTTTGTCGGATCTGTTGAGATGTCGCATCTCTATTCGTCCCTACTGTTACGGGAAGGAATTGCCCATAACGTCTTGAATGCCAATAATGCTGCGCGTGAGGCACAAATTGTCTCAGAATCAGGTCAGATGGGAGCCGTGACGGTTGCAACATCCATGGCAGGTCGAGGAACAGATATTAAATTGGGACCGGGTGTTGCAGAACTCGGTGGCCTAGTAGTCATCGGTACAGAACGAATGGAAAGCCAGCGAATCGATCTGCAAATCAGAGGACGCTCGGGTAGACAAGGAGACCCAGGTCTGTCGAAGTTTTTTGTATCATTAGAAGATGATGTTATCAAGAAGTTTGGTCCATCCTGGGTTCACAGAATGTACAAGGAGTATAGTGTTGCTGATATTACTCAACCACAAATCCTTGAGGGAAGAAAATATCACCGACTGGTTGAGAAGGCTCAAAATGCAAGTGATAGTGCTAGTCGCGCCAACAGACAGAGAACACTAGAATATGCTGAGAGTATGAATATCCAACGTGATCTCATCTATAAGGAAAGAAATCGTTTAATAAACGGTGATAGGGATCTTCGAGATGTATTATCTGAGATGATTGACGAGTATATTGAAACAATTTTATCTGAAAACATAAAAACTAGAGAAGAATTATTTCACTATATTGTCACGAATATCAGTTTTAATATCCGAGAATTACCTCTTGATCTAGTCATTGAAGATGAACAAGAGTTGAGAAATTTCTTGATTCAGATCATTAACAGTGAGTTAAATGATAAGAAGACCTTGTTAGAACCTCATGATTTATATGACCAATTTTTGAGAGTTTCCATGCTTAAAGCCATTGATGATAACTGGGTAGAACAGGTGGACTACCTGCAACAATTGATGATGGCAATTGGCGGACAATCAGCCAGTCAAATGAACCCTATCGTAGAATACTACCGAGAAGCCTATATGGGATTTGAAGCCATGAAAGAGCAAATTCGTTCAGATATGGTACGAAATATCTTGATGGGCTTGGTACAGATGGGACCTAAGGGTGAAATCGTAACCCATTTTCCATAAAAGGAGAATTTATGACAATTTACAATATAAATTTAGGAATTGGTTGGGCCAGCAGTGGTGTTGAATATGCCCAGGCTTATCGTGCGGGTATTTTTCGCAGCCTGAATCTGCCGTCGAAGTTTATCTTTACAGACATGATTTTGGGAGATAATATCCAGCACCTAACCGCAAATATCGGCTTTGATGACGATCAAATCATCTGGCTTTACACTCACTTTACAGATATCAAAATTGCACCGACCAGTGTGACGGTAGCTGATGTTTTGGCTTATTTTGAAGGCGTAGAAAGCCGTCGTGAAAGAAATGGGAAAATTGAACGAATCTTCTTCTCAGATGAAGACAAGTTTATCACTTGTTATTTGGTAGATGAGGAAAAAGATTTTGTTCAACATGTGGAGTATGTGTATGCTGGTAAATTAATCCGCAAAGATTACTTCTCTTACACACGCTATTGCACAGAATATTTTGCTCCTAAAGACAATGTAGCGACCCTCTACCAAAGAACCTTCTACAATGAAGATGGGACTCCGGCTTATGAGATGTTCATGAATCAAGGAACTGAGGAAGTTTATCGTTTCAAGGATCGCATTTTATACGGGAAGCCTGCCTTAATTCGTTATTTCATGCAGACACTTCAGTTAAGTAAATCAGATCTAGTAATTTTAGATCGTGAGACAGGGATTGGTCAGGTTGTTTTTGAGGAAGCGCAAGCGGCACATCTAGCGGTAGTTGTTCATGCAGAGCATTACAGTGAAAATGCGACAAATGACGATTATATCCTTTGGAATAACTATTATGACTATCAGTTTACCAATGCAGATAAGGTCGATCTCTTTATCGTTTCAACGGATCGTCAAAAGGAAGTCTTAGAGCAACAGTTTGCTCGATATACCTCGCATGCACCTAAGATTGTGACCATTCCAGTTGGAAGTGTTGATCAATTAACAAAACCACAAGAGAGCCGTAAACCATTTTCGCTCATTACAGCTTCTCGTTTGGCTAAGGAAAAACACATTGATTGGCTTGTCAAGGCTGTGATTGAGGCTCATAAGGAATTACCAGAATTAACCTTTGATATCTACGGTAGTGGTGGTGAAGAAGGACGTCTTCATGAGATTATCGCTGCAGGTCAGGCAGAAGAGTATATTAAACTCAAGGGCCATGCCGAACTTTCTCAAATCTATTTACAGTATGAAGTTTATCTAACTGCTTCTACAAGTGAAGGATTTGGGTTAACACTCATGGAAGCAATTGGTTCGGGCTTGCCATTGATTGGTTTTGATGTTCCTTATGGAAATCAAACCTTCATCGAAGATGGCGAAAATGGCTACTTAATTCCAAGCTCATCTGACCATGTCGAAGATGAAATCAAGAAAGCCTATGCAGAAAAGATTTGCCAATTGTATTTGGAAAATCGTTTGGAAAGTATGAGAGAAAAATCCTACCAGATTGCTGAGAAATTCTTGACTCAAGAGATTTTGAACAAATGGGAAAAAACAATCAAGGAGGTAGTGGATGATTCAGTTATTTGATGTATATAATCAAGAAAGTCAAGATTTGCACTATAGTCTGACTGCGGCAGGACTGTCTGATTTGACTGTGGTTATTGAACCCGATGGATTTTTACCAGATGGAGTTGTCTCACCCTTCACCTATTATTTGGGTTATGACAGGGGTAAACCCTTGTACTTTAATCAAGTTCCTGTCCCAGATTTTTGGGAGATTGCTGGTAATAATCAATTTGGGACCATCAATGACCTTAATCAAGAACGAGCAGTGATTCATTTTGCAGATGGCTTACAGGCTCGTTTGGTAAAAAAAGTCGAATGGAAAACACCAGCAGGTCGGATCTTTCAAGTAGATCACTACAATCGTTTTGGAGCTTGCTTTGCTAAAACCACCTATGATGGTTTGGGGCAAGCTATCATGACTTCCTATCGGAACGTAGATCAAAAAGAAGTTATTTTGGAAAATCATGTCACAGGTGATATTCTTTTGACCTTGGAAGGGCAAGGTTTGCGCCATTTTTCTGGTCGAGTGGCCTTTATCATAGACTTCTTACAAGGTTTGAAAGTGAATCTTGACCACATTCTCTTTAATACCCTGTCTACATCGTTTTTGACTTCCTTCCATTTCCCAGAAAAATCAGGTCAGGATATTCTAGTTTGGCAAGAACCATTGCAGGATCATATTCCAGGAAATATGCAACTGATCTTGGAGAATGACCAGCTTCGAGCTAAGACCATTATCATTCCAGATTATGCGACTTATGAACGCGCTCTGCAATTGACCGATGAAAAATTCCATCATAAGTTTAGTCATCTAGGCTATCATTATCACTTTAAGCGCGATAATTTTGTTCGTTCTGATGCCTTGATAGTGACCAATTCAGACCAACTCGAGCAAATTGAAAAACTGGTGGAGAGTTTACCAAGGGTCACTTTCCGAATAGCAGCAGTGACAGAGATGTCATCCAAGTTACTGGATATGCTCCGCTATCCCAATGTCGTACTCTATCAAAATGCGAGTCCCCAAAAGGTTCAGGAGCTTTATCAGTTATCAGATATCTACTTGGATATCAACTATGGGAATGAATTGCTTCAGGCTGTTCGACAGGCTTTTGAACACAACCAACTGGTCCTAGCTTTTGAAGAAACCGCCCATAACCGTCGCTATACAGCTCCGAATCATATTTTCGCTAAGGAAGCAGTTGACGACATGATTCACACCATTGAGTTAGCCCTTTCTCATGTCAAAGAGATGGGACGAGCTCTTGGAGATCAAGGGTACCACGCCAATTATGTAGATCCAATTATGTATCAGGAGCGGATGGAAACCATTTTAGGAGAAAGCCATGACTAAAAAAGATCTATTTTATCAAGATGTTGAAGGTCGCATGGAAGAGATGAAACAACAACCCATCAAAAAAGAAAAGTCTACACGTGGTGAAAAAATTAGTAAGACCTTTTCTTTCTTGATAGGATTCATTATTTTGATCGGTTTATTATTTACCTTGATAGGGCTTTTGAGGTAGTTAAATGACAGAATTATTGATAATTTTAACCATTATTTTAGCTCTTTCCTTAATTATTCTTGTAACGATACAACCACGGCAAACTCAAATATTTTCTATGGATGCTACTAGTAATATCGGAAAGCCTAGCTATTGGCAAAGCAATACGCTTGTTAAAGTCTTAACCTTGCTTGTTAGCTTATCACTATTTGCGTTGTTGCTCCTCTTTATGGTTTTAACTTTTAACTAATCTTTATCTATATTGCTAGAACGTTTGATTTTAACAGTGAAGATTTAAAGAAATTTAAGTTTGAGGAGAAAATTTTAAGAAAACTTTTAGGAAACTAGCTTATACTATAAGCATAAGTTAAGAAGACCTTAACTTTAACTCCTAAAATTTTTCATAATAATCTCCCTATAAAATAAAGTCGCCCAATCAGGCGGCTTATTTTTTTGTCCTAAGATTAAGCTTGTTCATGGTATAATAGTGCTATGAGATTAGATAAATATTTGGTTTCCTGCGCCGTAGGAAGTCGGACAGAGGTTAAAAACTTTCTAAAGTCTGGGCGCGTGACGGTCAATGGTAAAAAGGAAAAATCTGCCAAGCTGCAAATCAATGAAGAGACAGATGAGATTTGTTTTGACGGGCAAAAGCTAACCTACGAGGAGTTTGTTTACTATATGATGAACAAGCCCCAGGGTGTTATTTCAGCAACTGAAGATCCTAAACATAAGACTGTGTTGGATTTGTTGGATGACTTAGCTCGTTCAAAGGAAGTTTTCCCAGTAGGGCGTTTGGATATCGATACGCATGGACTCTTGCTCTTGACCAATGATGGCCAGTTGGCTCATGCTCTTCTTTCACCAAAACGCCATGTGGATAAGACTTATCTGGCGCAAGTCGATGGAATCATGACGGATGAAGACATTGAGACATTTGCCAAGGGCATTCCGCTCAAGGACTTTACCTGTCAGCCTGCTAGACTGGAGCTTGTGTCCATAGATCCAGAAAAGAATCAAAGCCAAATCCGTGTGACTATTGCAGAAGGGAAATTCCATCAGGTTAAACGCATGGTTGCCTACTGTGGCAAGGAAGTGGTGAACTTGAAACGTCTGACCATGGGAACTTTGACCTTAGATGAAAATCTAAAGCGTGGGGAATGGCGTCGCTTGACCAAAGAGGAATTAGAAGGCTTGCTCGAAAGTGTTAGGTAAACTGTGTAATCGTTGAAAAAGGTGAGGAAAATATCCTTGGCTTTTTCAGTTTTTGGTTGCTTCCTTTGTGAAAAGAGTTATAATAGACTGTAGAATAAAAGGAGGATTTTATGAACGCGATTCAAGAATCATTTACAGATAAATTATTTGCCAACTATGAAGCAAATGTCAAATACCAAGCTATCGAAAATGCTGCTAGCCACAATGGAATCTTTGCAGCCCTTGAGCGTCGTCAAAGCCATGTAGACAACACACCTGTTTTCTCACTTGATTTGACAAAGGACAAGGTTACTAACCAGAAAGCATCTGGTCGTTGCTGGATGTTTGCGGCCCTCAATACCTTCCGTCACAAACTCATCACTCAATACAAACTTGAAAACTTTGAATTGTCACAAGCCCACACCTTCTTCTGGGACAAGTATGAAAAATCAAACTGGTTCTTGGAGCAAGTCATTGCGACTGCAGACCAAGAATTGACAAGCCGCAAGGTTAGCTTCCTACTCCAAACTCCACAACAAGATGGTGGTCAATGGGATATGGTTGTGGCTCTCTTTGAGAAATATGGTGTCGTTCCTAAGTCTGTTTATCCAGAGTCTGTTTCATCTAGCAGCAGTCGTGAGCTCAATGCAATCCTTAACAAATTGCTTCGTCAAGATGCTCAAATCTTGCGTGACCTATTAGCTTCAGGTGCGGATCAAACGACTGTTCAGGCTAAGAAAGAAGACCTCTTGCAAGAAATCTTTAACTTCCTTGCTATGTCACTAGGACTTCCACCACGTCAGTTTGACTTTGCTTATCGTGATAAAGATAATAACTACCAAAGCGAAAAAGGCATTACTCCACAAGAGTTTTACAAGAAATATGTCGCTCTTCCATTAGAAGACTATGTTTCTGTGATCAATGCTCCAACTGCTGATAAACCTTACGGTCAATCTTATACAGTTGAGATGTTGGGAAATGTCGTTGGTAGCCGTGCAGTTCGTTACATTAACGTACCGATGGAACGCTTGAAAGAATTGGCGATTGCCCAAATGCAAACAGGAGAAACTGTTTGGTTTGGTTCAGATGTCGGCCAGCTCAGCAACCGTAAAGCAGGAATCCTTGCGACAGATGTTTATGACTTTGAATCAAGTATGGATATTCAACTCACTCAAGACAAGGCTGGACGTTTGGACTACAGCGAAAGCTTAATGACCCACGCTATGGTCTTGACAGGTGTTGATTTGGACGAAAACGGTAAATCAGTCAAGTGGAAAGTTGAAAACTCTTGGGGAGACAAGGTCGGTACAGATGGATACTTTGTTGCCTCAGACGCTTGGATGGATGAATACACTTACCAAATCGTTGTTCGTAAGGAATTACTAACAGAAGAAGAACAAGCTGCCTATGAAGCAGAACCAATCGTCCTTGCACCATGGGATCCAATGGGTGCCTTGGCAGAATAAATGAGATATAAAAAGAATGGTTCTATAATTTTTAGGGTTGATGGAAATTTTCCACCAACCCTATTTTAGTGTATACAAAAAGGCCAACATCCATTATATTAAAAGCGCTGAAACCTAAAACAAAAGGATGATGACCATATGAACAATATACTAGAAGCTACACTACAAATCAAAGATAAAAACATTATTTGGGATAATAATGTTCAAGAGAAGATAAAAAATAGAAAATCTTTCTTTTATTCAGCTACATATACGCATAAACCAGAATTTTGTGCCGTTTGTGGGTGCGTTAGCCAAAATAACAATATAGTTAAAAACGGGACGAAAACTTCTCGTATCACTCTCTGTTCTGTTTCAGGCCTTCCGGCCTACTTAAATCTACGAAAGCAGAGATTTCTCTGTAGAGAATGTGGTTCTTCATTTACTGCAGATACTAGTCGAATTGTAGAAAAATACTGTCATATCTCGAAACGATTAAAAAATGAAATTAAGGCAAAAATAAGTGAAACAGTATCTGAAACATATATTGCCAAAGAAACAAATGTTTCAATTCATACCGTTAGACGTATCATAGATGATACAGCACGATTATTAACGATTAAACCATTACATGATTTACCTGAGCATTTGTGTTTTGATGAATTTAAATCTGTTAAATCTTCCGATAGCAATATGAGCTTCATTATTTGTGATAGCACTACACACAAGTTGGTCGATGTTGTACGAGGTAGAAAATCTTACAGTTTGAAACAATATTTTTATCGTTTTGAGCCTGAGACTAGATTAAAGGTGAAAACTATCTCCATCGATATGTACTTGCCATACATTCAATTAATAAAAGAAATGTTTCCTAACGCAAAAATTATCATTGATCCTTTTCACATTGTACAAGCCTTGAATAGAGAATTAAATCGAACTCGGGTACGTATCATGAATCAGCATCGTTATAAAAATCCTAAATTATATCGAAAGTTAAAACATTATTGGAAGTTAATTTTAAAGAACCCTAATGAACTTCAGAACTATAAATATAATCGTTATAAGCTTTTTGAAAGCTTCATAACAAGTAAAGGAATCGTAGATTATATCTTAGAAAACAATCCATCTCTAAAAAATGATTATGAGGTTGTACATTCACTTCGTGAATGTATACAGGATAGAGATTATATAGAATTCAAGGAAACGATTGAAGCAGCTACGCAATTAGACCTATCTCCTGGTTTAAAAAGAGTATTAAAGACTCTTATGACTTACTTGCCATATATTCAAAATACTTGTGAGTATCCAACTAGAACAAATGGCCCTATTGAAGGAATAAACAATAAAATAAAAGTGCTTAAAAGAAATGCCTACGGCTTTAGAAACTATTACCATTTTAGAAATAGGATTATTTTAATAACAAAAATGTTTGGCCCAAAACAAAAAGGAATTAAGCAACAATTAGTTGCTTAATCCCTTCCTAAATTTCTTCATCAACACTATTTGACAAAGAGCCCTTTTTTAGTGCTCAAAATAGCACTCAATTTTAAATGGATTTGGTGTTCAAAAAATATAATCAAATGCAACAAACTAATTTCATTTTTAATAGGCACAATTAATTTTAGAAGATAGTACGAAAAAATATTGACTGTTTTCTTTAGAATGTGTAAAATTTAGATAGATTATTTAAAGTGAGGTTTTTTTATCTTGTCTATATTAAAGAAGAAATTTAATAAGTTTAGTGTTCTATTGAATCTGGTATTAATAGCTATTATAGCTATTGGAGTGCTATTTTTCTTACCTAAGGAACATAAATCAGAAGTCAAATCGTCAATTAATATCGAAAGTATTGAAAAAGTGAATGAAGTTGTATTTTTGAATGCGGGAATTAATGAAATTATTTCTGAAACAAAAACAACTCAAGTTTTTGGGTTTGATGTGCCGTTCTCTAAAAAAACAGCATTAGTAATTTTAAATTATAAAGCTAAATTTGGGATTAAAAGTAGTGTAAAGATTGAACAAATAGGTGAAAAAGAATATAAGGTTATTGTTCCAAAATTTGAAGTAATTGGTGTGGAACTTTCAAAAGATAATCCTTACAATTTGTATGATGATCATGGAGAGTTGTTAAGTGGGACTACAGAAGATGTTGATACTGGGAAATTGGTCACAAACCAACTTTCTAGTGATAAACAAGCAGAGTATTTAGATAAATTTAAGAGTGAAATTAAAGAATCTGCAATCAATTATTATAAAACAATATTTTCTTCAATGGATTCTGAAGTAAAAGTAACTATAGAATTTACAGAATAATTTTTGAAATACAAAACCCTGACCAGAGATGGTCAGGGTTTTGTGTGGTTCTATAATTTTTAGAGTTGGTGGAAATTTTCTACCAACCCTATTTTAGTGTATACAAAAAGGCCAACATCCATTATATTAAAAGCGCCTAAACCTAAAACAAAAGGATAATGACCATATGAACAATATACTAGAAGCTACACTACAAATCAAAGATGCACACAATGAAGGTGTTACATTCCATTTCTTAGAGAATATTAAAGAAGTATTGCGTGATGAGAGTGGGAAAGTAACTGGTGTAAAGGTTATTACAATGGAACTTGGTGAATCAGATGAAAGTGGAAGAAGATCAACGCATGAAGTGGCAGGTAGTGAACATATTATTCCATGTGACCTTGTCGTTGCAGCAATTGAACAAAAGTAGACTTTAGTGTTCTAGATGAAAGGTAAAAATTTGACTTTCGGTCAACATCAGAATACAATAGAAATGAACTAATAACAGGGGATGCATATTTAGGTCCTCAATCTATCGCAACCGCAATTAAAGGCGGGTGAGAAGTTGCGACAGAAGTACATGAATCGTTTAAAGAAAACACATAAATAACTTGTGGTGCCTTTCGTTTTTTTACTGGGAAAATTAAGGAACTATAGTTATAAATCCTTAAAGATATTAATATATTAACATGCGTATATTTGTGGGAAGAAGGTTATGTCATCTATAGTTGTACTTCTGACGATAAGGTTGTTCGTGTACCAAAGGAAATTAAAGGTAAACCTGTTATCGCAATTGGAGAACGTGGTCTTGCGAACTTGAAACATTGTGAGGCAATCGTTTTACCAGATACAGTACGATATATTGGAAAAGGTGCGTTTACGATTGACAATAAGTTAAAGTATGTCCACTTTGGTAAGTCAATAGAAACAGTAGAAGATGATGTTTTCAACTCTGACAGTTCATTAGAATCAGTTGTATTCCCAGAAGGAACAAAGAGTATTGGAACATTAGTATTCTGGGGGACATCATCAATTAAATCTATTACAATTCCAGCAAGTGTAACAGAAATTACAGAATACTTCTATTTTGTGGATAACTGTAACCCAGATGTAGAAATCCATACACCTAAGGGATCAAAGGCAGAAGAAGTAGCTAAAGCAATGCAACTTAAAGTAGTAAATGACTAAAGGGGAATAGTACGAACAAAAAATTACTATCAGGCTTAGGGACTGACCCCAAAAAGTGAGAATTTAATAAAAACACCCTAGGGCTACCGTCTTCGGTATTCAACCGGAGACAGGTAGTCCAATTTTTGTTGGATTCTTTTTTCATTAGGTTCTTCATCAACACTATTTGACAAAGAGCCAAAAGAATCAGGTGATAAACCTGATTCTTTTTTTGTTTATACATTCTCGTCGAGATTACATGATACCGAAGAAACGAGCTGCGATACCAACTACAAAGAGGGCAAGAATGATTGTGATTGGAGATACTTTTTTCTTAAGCAACCACATGCATAGGAAAGTAAGGAGAAGTCCCATCAATCCTGGAATCAATGAGTTCAACTGTCCTTGAAGGGTTTGTGGTTGAACGCTATCCAAGCTCAATCCGCTGAGTGCTTGACCAAGAATACCCTTCAATTCTCCACCTGTAACAGGACCTTCTGGGAAGACGATGTAGGCACCTTCTGACAATTGTTTACCTGGAAGGTTGATAGTGAAGTTGATAGATACCCAACGTTGTACAAGAACGGCAAGGATGAACATACCAAGGATTGAAGCTCCTTTAGTGATGTCTTTCAAGATACCACCTGACATGTCTTTAGTGATTTCAGATCCAGCCTTGTAACCAAACTCTTGTGTATACCAAAGGAAAGACATACGGATAGCATTCCATCCAAAGAAAAAGAGAAGTGGTCCGACGATATTACCAGTTGCAGCAAGTGATGCACCAAGGGCACCAAGGATAGGACGAACTGTAAACCAGAAGACTGGGTCACCGATACCAGCAAGAGGTCCCATCATACCGATCTTAACACCTTGGATAGCAGCGTCATCGATTTCAGTACCGTTTGCGCGTTCTTCTTCAAGTGCAAGAGTAACCCCCATGATTGGGGCAGCTACGTATGGGTGAGTGTTGAAGAACTCGAGGTGACGCTCAAGAGCAGCAGCTTGGTCTTCTTTTTTAGTGTAAAGTTTCTTGATAGCTGGGATCAAAGAGTAAGCCCAACCCAAGTTTTGCATACGTTCGTAGTTCCAAGAACCTTGAAGGAATTGTGAACGCCACCAAACTTTTTGGCGATCTGATTTTGATAATTGAATTTTTTCAGCCATGATTGTTCCCCTTTCTAGTAGTCTTCTAGGATATCACCGATTGGATCGTTAGAAGTTGCAGCTCCTCCTCCGCCGTTTCCACCTTGTTTAGAAAGGTTGAGGTAGATGAAGGCAAGGGCAACACCGATGACACCAAGGGCAATCAAAGTCAATTGAGAGATTGCTGCAAGAGCAAAACCGATAGCGAAGAATGGCCATACTTCACGAGTAGCCATCATGTTGATAACCAATGCGTAACCAACGGCAACGACCATAGCACCACCGACAGCCATACCACCTTTAAGCCATTCTGGCATAAGGTTCAATACGCTTTGAACGGCTTCAGTTGGCATTGCAAGCAAGAGTGCAGCTGGGATAGCAATACGTAGACCTTGAAGAGCGAGGGCAAAGTAGTGAGCGCGTTCAACAGCTGTAATGTTTCCTTCTTTAGCAGCAGCGTCAGCAGTGTGAACCAAACCAACTGAGATTGTACGAACAATCATAGTCAAGAAAAGTCCAGCTACGGCAAGAGGTATTGCAGTAGCAGTTGCGACTGCGATACCTTCAGTAGTAAAGTTACCACCTTTAATCATGATGATTGCAGCGGCAACAGAGGCAAGGGCAGCGTCAGGAGCTACGGCAGCTCCGATGTTAGCCCAACCAAGGGCGATCATTTGAAGTGATCCACCAAGCATAACCCCTGCTTCGAGGTTACCAGTTACAAGACCGATAAGGGTACATGCTACGATTGGTTGATGGAATTGGAATTGGTCGAGGATACCTTCAAGACCTGCGAAGAAGGCAACAACTACAACCAAGATAGCAGAAATGAATGAAATATCTGACATGGTTTTATTCCTTTTCTATTTAGTTTTAATTATTGAACGTTAGCTTTGCTAATCAAGTCAAACAAATCTTTTTTAGTGTCGTTTGGCACTTTACGTACGTCAAATTCAACACCAAGATCACGCATTTTTTCAAATGTAGCAACGTCATCTTTGTCCATTGACAATACGTTGTTGATCATTGTTTTACCAGTTGAGTGAGCCATTGATCCAACGTTAAGAGTCTTAATTGGCACACCGCCTTCGATAGCACGAAGGGCATCTTGAGGTGTTTCAAATAAGATAAGGGCGTGTGTGTTACCAAAACGAGGATCTTTTGCAACCTCAATCAATTTTTGGATTGGCACAACGTTAGCCTTCACTCCGTTAGGAGCCGCTTGTTTGATCAATTCTTTACGAAGGTCGTCATTTGCTACGTTATCTGAAGCAACGATGATACGGTCTGCTTTAGAATCTGGAGTCCAAGCAGTTGCGACTTGCCCGTGAAGAAGACGTGTGTCAAGACGAGCAAGATTGATTTTCAATTTACCGTCTCCGATAACTGTTCCTTCTGGGATAGCAGCTTGGGCTACAGGAGCAGCTGCAGCAGTTGCAACTTCCTCAGCTGGATTTAGCTCTTCTGGAAGAGCCTTGATGCCATCTTTGGCCTCTTTAATGATGTTTGCAGCGACTTTATCCACTCCAGCAGCAGCGTCCATAAGGCGCTCTGTGTAAGCTTGGATCAACATCGGTAAGTTAAGTCCTGTGATGATGGCAAATTTACGCTCAGGGTTTTCTCCCATTACGCGGCTAGCTTGGTTAAATGGAGACCCACTCCAAAGGTCAGCCAAGACTAGAACCTCATCTTCTGCGTCAAATGCAGCCACAGCATTGTTGAACTTGGCGTATAAATCATCTGGACCTTCGTTTGGCATAAAGGTTACAACTTGAACCTTTTCTTGTTCACCAAAGATCATAGATCCTGACTGATGAATACCAGCGGCAAATTCACCGTGGCTCGCAATAATGATTCCGATACTCATTATTGTCATTCCTCCTTATAAAATGTTTGACTCTTAGTTTAAGAAAACTTTAAGACTCCTTAAGTATAAATCGTTTTCAGAAAAAAAGCAACTAATTATACTAAAGAGTGAAAAAAATCTCAAAGCTTTATTTTTGCAAATATTGATATATCAACTTTTTGTGGAATAGTCTATAGAATGGTAAAAAAATTTAATATAAAAAATGGGTGAGCAGAGGTCAATGAATTAACTCACGACTTTCTAGTCCCGGTCCCTGATGTTTCAACAATCCGCTGTTTGCTTGTAGAATTTGTCTAGAAAAATGACGTTTTCTTCACTAGTGCTCTTGAGCGTCTAAAAAATGCCCTAAGTCCAATTAGTTGTCGTATCAAAATGTTATACTCAATGAAAATCAAAGAGCAAACTAGGAAGCTAGCCGCAAGCTGTACTTGAGTACGGTAAGGCGAAGCTGACGTGGTTTGAAGAGATTTTCGAAGAGTATTATTGCTAAAAAAAACGAGGTAGGATCTTCTGTCCCTACCTCGTTTGGGCATTTATTATTTATCTTAATGAGTAAAGTCTAGAACCATACGACCTTGGATGGTTCCGGCAGCCATTTCATCAAAGACAGCAATGGCATCTTCGACAGGGCGTTTTTGAACGATTGGTACAACCAGACCTTCAGCACCAAATTGGAAGGCTTCTTCCAAATCTTTACGTGTTCCAACGAGAGAACCGATGACTTGGATACCGTCAAGAACTGTTTTGACGATGCTAAGGTCCATCATTTCAGATGGGAGACCGACAGCTATTACACGACCGCCTGCACGAACAGAGTCAACTGCTTGGTTAAAGGCAACTTTTGATACAGCTGTTACGACAGCTGAGTGAGCACCACCGTTTGTCTTTTCTTTGATAAGGCCTGGGACATCTTCGACTTCAAGACCGTTAATCACGATATCTGCACCAACTTCTTTAGCTAGAGCAAGTTTATCGTTGTTAATATCTACTGCGATAACGTGAGCGTTGAATACTTTTTTAGCGTATTGAACAGCTAAGTTACCAAGTCCTCCAGCACCATAGAGGACAACCCATTGACCTGGCTCAACTTTTGCTTCTTTGATAGCCTTGTAGGTAGTAACACCGGCACAAGTGATTGAAGAAGCTTGGGCTGGATCGAGACCTTCTGGAACCTTAACGGCATAATCTGCAGTTACGATACATTGTTCTGCCATACCACCATCAACTGAGTAGCCAGCATTTTTCACTGTGCGGCAAAGAGTTTCGCGCCCAGTTGTACAGTATTCACACATACCACAGCCTTCAAAGAACCAAGCAACGCTGACACGGTCACCAACTTTTAGGCTTTTAACATCAGGAGCAACTTCTTTGACGATACCGATACCTTCGTGACCGAGAACGCGTCCTGGAACTTTACCAAAGTCACCATGTGCAACGTGGAGGTCAGTGTGGCAGACACCACAGTACTCAACTTCTACAAGAGCTTCCCCAGTTTCGAGTGGACGGAGAACTTTTTCTTCAATAGCAACACCAGTGCCTTCTGGATTTACAACAACAGCTTTCATAGCTATCCTCCTTGATTAGTCGTTGAGGTGCAGTGGAAAAGGGGCTTGGCTTGAGAGGTTTTCAAGTGAAGTCGAGTTTGAACTGCCCTCTTATTTACTTATATGTGAAGTATATCACGATATTTACTATAGTACAATGGTTTTTAGGTAAAAAACCATGTAATCGCTTAACTGGTTGATGAGACTGTGAAAATTGAACAAGTAAGATTGATGCATTGGCAAGTAAATACCTATAAATGCTAGAAAAGTTGACTTTAGATCGCCTCTTTAAGGTTTTCAGCAAATTTTCTGAGTTTCTTCTCGATGGGATTTTGGTATAATATAGAAAGCAATTGATCTTTCTAGTAAGAGAATTTAGAGTGAGAGGTATCTATGTCCCCTTCTGTTCAGTTATTGAAAAACCGTTATTTAAAAAATATCAAAGAAAATCCTGACCTCTACATCGGTATTGAGTTGGAATTTCCTATCGTTCATGTAAATGGGCAAGCGACAGATATTGAAGTCAGCAAGGATTTGATGCGCTTTTTGGTGGATGCTCTCCATCTGGAAGTTGAAAAAGAGGACCAGGATGGTAATCCGATTCAACTTGTAGAACCAAAAAGTCAGGATCGGATTCTGTTTGAGGTTTCCTACACGACCTTGGAGTTTGCCTTTGGCAGAGCCCAGAAAATCCAAGAGGTCCAAGGTCGACTTCAAGCTTATATGAAGGTCATTCAGGAAAAACTAGGCGAGAAGGACCATGCTATCCAGGGCTGGGGGATTCATCCAAACTGGGATCAGAATGACAATCGACCGGTGGCTTATCCACGCTACCAGATGCTGATGGATTACTTGCATATGGGAAGTCGCCAAGATAGAGCTGATTTGCATGACTTTCCACAATACGGTGCTTTTATCTGTGGGAGTCAAGTTCAGTTGGATGTATCGACTGCTAACTACCTACGAGTTATCAATGCTTTTACTCAGATTGAAGCAGCAAAAGCTTACTTATTTGCCAATTCTGAGTTTTCGGGAGCAGAATGGGATACTAAGATTTCACGGGATATTTTTTGGGAAGCTTCCATGCATGGGATTTATCCAGAGAATGTTGGTGTCAATGCCAGACTCTTCAAAGATGAGGATGATTTCTTTGATTATCTAGACCACTCTGCGATTTTTACAGCAGAACGAGATGGGGAAACTTACTATTTTTCTCCGATTCGGGCTAGAGATTACCTAGCTACTGAGGAAGTTTTGGCCTATACTCTAAATGGAAAAGAAACTCTGCTTGTTCCTCAAGAGAAGGATTTTCAAACGCACCGTAGTTACCAATATCAAGACTTGACGACTAGAGGGACGGTTGAATTCCGTAGTGTTTGTACACAGCCGTTAGACCGAACTTTTTCTTCAGCAGCCTTTCATCTAGGTTTGTTGGTGAATCTAGACAAGCTTAAAACATACCTAGAAACAGCACCTTTCTTTGAGAGATTTGGTCGTGACTACAAATCATTGAGACGCCAGTTTTCTCAGAAACACCTTTCAGATGAGGAGACAGCTGGAATTGTTCAATTCTCAAAAGATTTGCTAGCTATAGCAGAGCAAGGTCTTGAAATGAGAGGTCAGCAAGAAACAACCTATTTAGAGCCTTTGAAAGAAAAAATGACTCTATAATTTTCTTATAAAGGAAGAATTTTCTGAAAAATCATGTTATAATGGATGAGACTATAGATAAAGGATAGAGATTTATGACATTAGTTTATCAATCAACGCGTGATGCGAAAAATACCGTAACAGCTAGCCAAGCTATTTTGCAAGGTTTGGCAACAGATGGAGGCTTATTTACTCCAGTTAGCTATCCAAAGGTAGATTTGGATTTTGATACATTAAAAGATGCTTCTTACCAAGAAGTGGCTAAGCTGGTCTTGTCAGCTTTCTTGGATGACTTTACAGCAGAAGAGTTGGACTACTGTATCACCAATGCCTATGACAGCAAGTTTGATACACCAGCCATTGCCCCTCTTGTCAAACTTAATGGCCAATACAACTTGGAACTTTTCCACGGTTCAACCATTGCCTTTAAGGATATGGCCTTGTCTATCTTGCCATACTTTATGACAACAGCTGCCAAGAAACATGGCTTGGAAAACAAGATTGTCATCTTGACAGCGACATCTGGGGACACTGGGAAAGCTGCTATGGCAGGATTTGCGGATGTTCCTGGAACTGAAATTATCGTCTTTTATCCAAAAGATGGTGTCAGCAAGGTGCAAGAATTGCAAATGACCACTCAAACTGGCGACAATACTCATGTTATCGCTATTGATGGGAACTTTGACGATGCGCAAACAAATGTTAAACATATGTTTAACGATGTGGCTCTTCGTGAAAAATTGGCAGCTAACAAGCTCCAGTTCTCATCAGCCAACTCTATGAATATTGGCCGTTTGGTACCACAGATTGTCTATTATGTTTATGCTTACGCTCAGCTTGTTAAGACTGGCGAGATTAAGGCTGGTGACAAGGTTAACTTCACCGTACCGACAGGAAATTTTGGTAATATCTTGGCTGCCTTTTACGCTAAGCAAATCGGTCTACCAGTTGGAAAACTGATCTGTGCTTCAAATGACAATAATGTCTTGACAGACTTCTTCAAGACTCGTGTCTATGACAAGAAGCGTGAGTTTAAGGTAACCACTAGCCCATCTATGGATATCTTGGTATCTTCAAACTTGGAGCGTTTGATTTTCCACCTTTTGGGTAATGATGCGGTTAAGACAGCTGAACTCATGGATGCTTTGAACACTCAAGGTCAGTATGAATTGACAGATTTTGATGCAGAGATTCTTGACCTCTTTGCAGCAGAATATGCGACAGAAGCAGAAACAGCTGCAGAAATCAAGCGTGTTTATGAGTCAGACTCTTACATCGAGGATCCTCATACAGCAGTTGCTTCAGCCGTATTTAAAAAATACCAAGCAGCAACAGGCGATGTAACTAAGACGGTGATTGCTTCAACAGCTAGTCCTTACAAATTCCCAGTGGTTGCGGTGGAAGCTGTGACAGGAAAATCAGGTCTTAGCGACTTTGAAGCCTTGGCTCAATTACATGAAATCTCAGGAGTAACAGTGCCACCAGCAGTGGATGGCCTTGAAACAGCTCCAGTTCGTCACAAGACAACTGTTGCAACATCAGAGATGCAGACTGCAGTAGAATCTTATCTAGGACTTTAAAAGAGAGGAAGTAAACTCGGTTGGGAAACTAACTGAGTTTCTTTTCATCAGGAGGAAGGATTGTTTAAGAAATATAAAGACATTCTCAACATAGCTCTGCCAGCCATGGGTGAAAATTTCTTGCAGATGCTCATGGGAATGGTGGACAGCTATCTGGTAGCCCATCTAGGTTTGATAGCCATTTCGGGTGTATCTGTAGCGGGCAATATTATCACCATTTATCAGGCTATTTTTATTGCTTTGGGAGCGGCTATTTCCAGCGTCATTTCCAAAAGTTTGGGACAGAAAGATCAATCTAAACTAGCCTATCATGTGACAGAAGCGCTCAAGATTACTCTGCTACTGAGTTTAGTTTTAGGGGGCTTGTCCATCTTTGCCGGTCAAGAGATGATTGGTCTTTTGGGGACAGAAGCGGCTGTGGCTGAGAGTGGTGGACTATACCTAGCTTTGGTTGGTGGGACAATCGTCCTCTTGGGCTTGATGACTAGTTTAGGAGCCTTGATTCGCGCCACCCATAATCCGCGCCTTCCTCTCTATGTAAGTCTTTTATCCAATGCCCTGAATATTCTCTTTTCAAGTCTAGCTATTTTTGTTCTTGATATGGGGATAGCTGGTGTAGCTTGGGGGACTATTTTGTCTCGTTTGGTCGGGGTTGTGATTTTGTGGTCACAATTAAAACTTCCATATACGAGACCAAATTTTGGACTGGACAAAGACTTGCTGACTTTGGCTTTACCTGCAGCGGGAGAACGTCTCATGATGCGAGCTGGAGATGTGGTCATTATTGCCTTAGTTGTTTCTTTCGGAACTGAGGCAGTCGCAGGAAATGCAATCGGTGAAGTCTTGACCCAGTTTAACTATATGCCAGCCTTTGGTGTCGCTACAGCAACAGTCATGCAGGTGGCTCGAGCAGTTGGAGAAGATGATTGGGCAAGGGTATACAACTTAAGTAAGCAAACTTTTTGTCTTTCCCTCTTTCTTATGTTGCCCTTAACACTCAGTATCTATGCTCTGGGAACGCCCCTAAGTCACCTCTACACTAGTGATCCTGTGGCTATTGAAGCAAGTGTTATGGTGACGCTGTTCTCTCTACTAGGGACTCCTATGACGACGGGGACAGTCATTTATACAGCTGTCTGGCAAGGTTTGGGAAATGCCCGACTTCCCTTTTATGCGACAAGTATCGGAATGTGGTGTATCCGTATCGGAACAGGGTATCTGATGGGAATTGTTCTTGGTTGGGGCTTGCCTGGTATCTGGGCAGGAACGCTTTTGGATAATGGTTTCCGTTGGATTTTCCTACGCTATCGTTATAAGCAATATATCTCTTTGAAAGGATGACATATGAAAAAAATTGGATTTATCTGGGATTTAGATGGGACCTTGTTGGATTCTTATGAGGCTATTTTAGCAGGAATCGAAGAGACTTTTGCCCAGTTTGACATTCCTTATGATAAGGCTAAGGTTCGTGCCTTTATTCTACAAACTTCCGTTCAAGATCTGTTGGAAAAGGTGGGAGAAGAAAGAGGCTTGGATGCAGATATGCTCAATCAGGTTCGTGCTCAGAGCTTGGCTGAGAAGAATGCTCAAGTGGTTCTGATGCCAGGGGCGCGTGAAATCTTAACTTGGGCAGACCAGCAAGGAATTGAGCAGTTTGTTTATACCCATAAAGGGGATAATGCTTTTACAATTTTAGAGAACTTGGGTTTGGCCCACTATTTCACAGAAATTTTAACCAATCAAAGTGGCTTTGCTCGGAAGCCTAGTCCAGAAGCTGCGATCTATTTGCTAGATAAGTATGGACTAGATCCTCAGCAGACTTATTATATCGGTGATCGGATTTTGGATATCGAATTTGCTCAAAATAGTGGGATTCAGAGTATCAATTTCCTTGCCTCACCTGTACCTTGTAATCAACAGATAGAGCATTTAGAAGACATTAGCTCGCTTTCCTTTTAGAATTTTCTTCAAGAAGAATGTGTCAGCCTGATGACAAGAAACTAACAAACTATTTCAAGTAGTGCGATTTGTTACAAGGAATGTACAGTTCTGTTAAATAGCCCCAAAAGGGCTTTTTTTCTATTTTCTTTGTGTTATGATAGACAGGTACTACATTTGAAAAGGAGTTTGATAGTATGAAGAAACGAATTATTTTAGCATCAACAGTGGCTCTATCACTTGCCCCTACCTTGGCAACTCAAGCAGAAGAACTAGTATGGACAGCGCGTAGTGTTGAGCAAATTCAAAACGATGTTACTAAGAATGAGAATAAAACAAGCTATACGATTCAGTATGGAGATACTCTAAGTACCATTGCCGAAGCTTTGGGAGTGGATGTGACCGTTCTTGCTAACTTGAACAAGATCAGCAATATTGATCTGATTTTCCCTGAGACAGTGCTTACTACAACTGTTAATGATGAGGAAGAAGTGACGGAAGTTGAAATCCAAACACCTCAAGCGGCTTCTAGTGAAGAAGTGACAACTGCGACAGCAGATTTGACAACCAATCAAGTGACTGTAGATGACCAAACTGTACAGGTTGAAGATTTAACTCAACCAGTTGAAGAAACAGAGGCTCAAGTTGAAGCAGTAGCACCACAAGCGACTGAAGAAACAGTAGCAGAGGTTACTACAGAAGTTGTAACACCAGCGGAAGAGCCGGTAGCAGAGGCTACTACTGAAACTGTAGCAGAAGTTGCGAGTCCAGTAGTAGAGAACTCAACTCCAGTAGTGGAGGAAACAGCTGTAGAGACGGCTACAAGCTCATCTGATACAGAAGACGTTACCTATCAAGCAGAACCAAGTCAGCACTCTTCAAATACTTATGCAGCCCCAGCAGCTCCTGACTATGCAGGACTTGCTGCAGCAAAATCAGAGAATGCAGGACTTCAACCACAAACAGCTGCCTTTAAAGAAGAAATTGCTAACTTGTTCGGCATTACATCTTTTAGCGGATACCGTCCAGGAGATAGTGGCGACCATGGAAAAGGTCTTGCCATTGACTTTATGGTTCCAGTAAGCTCAGCTCTTGGAGACCAAATTGCAGATTATGCTATCCAAAATATGGCTAGCCGTGGAATCAACTACATCATCTGGAAACAACGTTTCTACGCACCATACGATAGCAAATATGGACCAGCCTACACTTGGAATCCAATGCCAGATCGTGGAAGCATCACAGAAAACCACTATGACCACGTTCACGTATCGATGAACTAATAGAAAGAGAAGTTGAAACTAATCTAGTTTCGGCTTCTTTTTTGTAAAAATAGTATTGATAAGTGAAATAAAATCTAAAACATGATAAAATGTAAGCGTATACAAATAACAGTACTAAGGCATTAAAAGCAGAGAGAGAGGATGAAGTGAATGACAAAACGATTGAAAACTCCATTTGAGAAAACAAGAGATGATTTTGAACAGGAATTTACTGGAGAAATTGTTGAGCTCTTGATTTTTACCCTCCAAAATGTAAATGGGGCTGCTTCTTTAAAAGATGGTTGTCTAATGCCGTCAGTTCATTTTAAAGCTAGTGTCAATGTTGAAACTCAGGAGTTCTCTGAACGTGAGGGACGTTTGGAATGGCTCCTGACCCCAGAAGAATTTGAAGAAAAGCATTGGGGCTTTAGTTTTGAACCCTACAAAATTCATCATATCAAATGCCAAAAACGCCCCTTCATGGAGTTAGAGCCATATATGTCAGAAGTAGCTAATAACTGCTACCACTTGCTGGAATACTTAGATGACCAATCTACAGACGCTAGGTTAGAGACCTTGATTGAAACCTATCAAAAACCTGTTATCATTCAAGACGATATTGGCGAATTCACCTTAAACAGAGCCTATTCTTGGTTTGAAGGCTTCATCACCTATGAAGGCGGTAAGATTCATGCTATGTTTGCTGCGAGTGCAGATGAAAGTCTCCCTCCAAGATCTTTTGATGATCTAAAGAAATTTATGGGAACTTTCCAAGTTCAAGATACTCGGATTAAAGACTATATTGTCAAAGAACTGTGGGAAACAGCTCAAGACTGGATAGATTCAGATGAAAATGATGTGGAGTTAACAGAAGAGTATTTTACCAACTCACTTTCCTTGAGTGAACTATCGATCAACGAAGATGGAGAATTGACCCTCTACTATGATGATCGTGAAGAAATTTTTGCAGGCCATGCCATCGAAGTTGTCATAGATAAAGATGGAGAAATCCTTCGAGCAGATTTGGTAGGCTAGTAATTGGGTTCTCAATAGATTTTAGAAGAAATAGAGGCTGGGACAAAAAATCCCAGCCTCGCTTTATAGTTACCATGCTCGTCTAAGGAAAACTTCCTTTTTCAATCCATATCCTTGACTACTTTACTAGCTTGATGAAGCTTGAGAGGTCTTGGAATAGTATATTCAGACTAGGACTTTCGCTTTTTGTTACATTGTCTATGTTTCAGAAATATGAGCAAAAGACTTGCATTATGAATTTATTTGTTTTACAATTGACTAATCAATTATTGACTAATAAATCATTGATAAATCAAATATTCACAAGGAGATAGAAATGGCAGAAATACACGAATTACTTTATCAAGTTCGCTTAACAGACCAAATCATCACACAACTTTTTGAGAAACAGTTGGGAATCAGTTTGACTCGCTATCAAATCCTGCAGTTTTTATTGCAAAACTCACCTTGTAACCAAATTGCCGTTCAGGAGAAGTTAGAGATTGACCCGGCAGCCTTGACCCGTCATTTCAAGATTTTAGAGTCAGAGGGCTATGTCAGTCGTAAGCGAAATCCAGTCAATCAACGAGAAGTCTTAGTTGAATTAACCCAAGAAGCCAAGAATCAACTCTTGGTCAATCCGCCTAAACATCACTTGAAAGTGAAGGAACAGATGGAGAGCATCTTATCGCCTGCTGAGCAGAAAGAGCTGACGACTTTACTGACCAAGCTAGTGTCAGGTCTAGAAAACATTGAATTTTAAGGAGAAAACGATGTCAATTATTACTACTATTTTAGCAACACTTGTTGCCCTCGAACATTTTTATATTTTTTATTTGGAGACTATGGCAACGCAATCGGACACAACCAGTCGTGTCTTTAATATGGACAAGGAAGAGTTGACTCGCCCCTCTGTCACCTCACTGTTTAAAAACCAAGGAATTTATAATGCTTTGATTGGGGTATTTCTTATTTACGGAATTTATTTCTCACATAGCTTAGAAATCGTAACAATCTTTGTGTTGTTTGTCATAGGAGCAGCGACTTATGGTGCCTTAACAGCAGATAAAAAAATCATTCTAAAGCAAGGCGGAGCAGCAATCCTAGCACTCTTGAGTATCCTTTTCTTAAAATAAAAATAACCAGCACTTTCCATAGAAGGTGCTGGTTTTAATCATTCACATTAAACTTTTCTCCGCTTGATTTCGAGTAATCTTTGATAGAAGAAGAATTGACTACTATAGATATAAGGGAAAGAAGGGATGCTCGCAATTCCAAAGCTGATCCAGATAAGAAGATACCATGGTAGGAGTTGTAAATCAAGTACGAAGCGTTGGAACTTATAGCCTTTCATAAGGAAGCGACTGGTTTTGAGTACGCGACTTGGCTTGGCAATTCCAATTGCAAGGGTATCACAAAGGAGCAGCTCTACTTGGGAATAAGCGTAGTATTGCGGCAGATAGGCAATGGTTCCCAAAATCATCAGAAAGACGCTACCAAAGAAGTAAAGTGCAAAAGTGAGCAGAAAATGTTCGATATCTGAATTGGTGACGTCGACAGCTGGAAATTCGGGATGAAGTTCTACAAATTTACGAGCCATGGCACTGCTGTAAAAGAGCAAGTAAACTCCAAAAAGATTAGGGATGCTCCACAAAAAGAGATAGAAACGCTTGAGCAAGAGAGTCAGAAAGGTCTGGGTGAAGAAGCGATTGTCAAGTAAGGACAGACTATCTTTAAAAGAAAGCTCTATCTCGGAAATTCTGTAAAGATTAATGGTTGTAAAAAGAGCACCAGCTAGGATAATAGAACTTGTGAATCCAACTGCTAGAGGAAAGAGTGAGGACTGAATCAAGCTCATCAAAAAAGTAAAGAAGGATTGCTCAAGAATTCCCTCATCAAGTAGGGATAACGGACTTATGAAGCTAGATAGAATCAAGAAAATGCTTGGTAATAAAAAGACAAGCAATAAACGTGGATGTTCAGCTTGAAACTGTTTAGCTTGTTGACGAACTTCTTTTAAATCAATTTTTGGGTATTTCATTCTTTCATTATACCATAGTTCGTGACAGTTCCTGTTTTTTTTGATAGAATCATACAGTATGCCCTTGGGCACAAAGTAAGAACTGGGACTGTCTTTTCCAGCTTCGGAGGTAAAAATGTCAGATTCACCAATCAAATATCGTTTGATTAAAAAAGAAAAACACACGGGAGCTCGTCTGGGTGAGATTATCACGCCACACGGAACCTTCCCAACTCCTATGTTTATGCCAGTTGGGACTCAAGCAACGGTCAAAACCCAATCACCAGAAGAGTTGAAAGAGATGGGTTCGGGGATTATCCTCTCTAATACCTATCACTTGTGGTTGCGTCCTGGAGATGAGTTGATTGCACGAGCAGGTGGGCTTCATAAGTTCATGAACTGGGACCAACCTATCTTGACGGATAGTGGCGGTTTCCAAGTATACTCTCTAGCGGATAGTCGTAACATCACAGAAGAAGGGGTAACGTTTAAGAACCACCTCAATGGTTCTAAAATGTTTCTATCACCTGAAAAAGCCATCTCTATCCAAAACAATCTAGGGTCAGACATTATGATGTCCTTTGACGAATGTCCTCAATTTTATCAGCCTTATGATTATGTGAAGAAGTCAATCGAACGTACCAGCCGTTGGGCTGAGCGTGGATTAAAAGCTCATCGTCGTCCACATGACCAAGGCTTGTTTGGGATTGTACAAGGTGCAGGATTTGAAGATCTTCGTCGTCAGTCAGCTCATGACCTTGTCAGCATGGACTTCCCAGGCTACTCTATCGGAGGGTTGGCAGTAGGTGAAACTCATGAAGAGATGAACGCAGTTTTGGACTTCACCACTCAACTCCTTCCTGAAAACAAACCTCGCTACTTGATGGGAGTAGGAGCGCCAGATAGCTTGATTGATGGCGTAATTCGTGGGGTCGATATGTTTGACTGTGTCTTGCCGACTCGTATCGCTCGTAACGGAACTTGTATGACAAGCCAAGGACGTTTGGTTGTCAAGAATGCCCAGTTTGCGGAGGACTTTACCCCACTTGATCCTGAGTGCGATTGCTACACATGTAAGAACTACACCCGTGCCTACCTTCGTCACTTGCTCAAGGCTGACGAAACCTTTGGTATCCGCTTGACAAGTTATCATAACCTCTACTTCTTGCTCAATCTTATGAAGCAGGTTCGTCAGGCTATTATGGATGACAATCTCTTGGAATTCCGTGAGCATTTTGTTGAAAAATATGGCTACAATAAATCAGGTCGTAATTTCTAAGATTATCAATCTAAAGCTGAAATCCTAAGTTTTCTCTTAGGATTTTTCTTCTTTTTTTGATAAAATAAAGGTAATATGGAATGAACATTAGATGGTTTTTTTACTACTCTAATGAACGGAGAATAAACTCGTATGCGTATTAAATGGTTTTCCTTGATCAGGATTACAGGCTTACTCTTGGTGCTTTTGTACCATTTCTTTCAGACGGTTTTTCCAGGAGGTTTCTTCGGGGTTGATGTCTTTTTCACCTTCTCAGGTTTCCTAATTACGTCACTCCTGTTAGAAGAATTTGGACAAAAAGGGAAGATTGATATCTTAGGATTTTTCAGGAGACGCTTCTATCGGATTTTTCCCCCAGTCGTCTTGATGATCCTGGTCGTTATGCCTTTTACTTTCTTGGTTCGACAGGATTATGTGGCAGGAATCGGTGGTCAGATTGCTGGTGTCCTTGGTTTTATGACTAACTTCTATGAAATGCTGACAGGAGGAAGTTATGAATCTCAATTTATCCCTCACCTCTTTGTTCACAACTGGAGTTTAGCGGTTGAAGTTCATTACTATATCTTGTGGGGCTTGGCAGTTTGGCTCATGTCTAAGCAAGCTAAAACAGGTGGGCAACTACGGGGAATGGTCTTTCTACTATCTTCAGCTACCTTCGTCGTTAGCTTTCTTTCAATGTTTATTGGTAGCTTTATCGTTAGCTCATACTCAACGCTTTACTTTTCAAGTTTGACTCATGTTTATCCATTCTTTTTAGGAAGTGTGCTTGCGACCTTGATAGGAGTTCGTCATACGACACCTCTTCTCAAACGTTTGAATCAAACCCTAGACTTGAAACAGACCTTGCTAGTATTTGGGGCTGGTCTCGGAGTTTTACTCTTATTGACCTTCTTCGTGAAATTTAATTATCTCTTTGCCTACTTGCTTGGCTTCTTGTTGGCAAGTTTAGCTGCCCTTCTGATGATAGTCGCAGCACGAGTTTTACATGAGAAAACTCCGACGATTGAAGAACCCAAGGTAATTAGCTTCTTAGCTGATACGAGCTATGCCGTTTATCTTTTCCATTGGCCGTTTTATATCATTTTCTCTCAGTTGATGAGCAACCTACCGGCAGTGATTCTCACCACTATCTTTTCTTATCTCTTTGCAAGCCTTTCTTTCTATGTGATTGAACCTTTCATTGCCGGGAAGAACACTAGCTTATTGCAAAGGGTAAAAGAAATTCCGCACATTCAACCAATCTTTGCAGGTAGCGTCGGTTTTCTTAGCTTGCTGACACTGATTGTGATGCTCATAGCTCCTCAAGTCGGTGCTTTTGAAACGGATTTGATGGTAAATGGCCTCAATCAAGCTCAAACCAATATTACCCGTACAAAAACCATGGCGGATCAAGCAGAAGCCAGTCGCTACAATATTGCTGAAGGTGTATCCATTATCGGAGATTCTGTAACCTTGCGTGCAACACCTGGACTTAAAGAGGTTCTACCAGACGCTCAGACAGATGGTCAAGTAAGCAGAAATACCAAGCAAGCCAATGCTATTATGCTCAACCACAGTCAGAATAAAGTCCTCCCTAAAATAGTTGTTATTGCTACTGGAGTGAATAACCCTGAGGATTATAAGGCTGATATCGATTCTTTGATAACAAATCTACCTAAGGGACATCAGCTTGTACTTGTGACACCTTATGAGGGTGATACAACTCAAGCAACTCAGCCTTATGTAGAACAGTATGCTAGCTATGTGCGTGAAGTAGCTCAAAAGTATCCTTACATTGAGGTTGCAGACTGGAATCAGGTATCTAAAGATCATCCAGACATCTGGAAAGGAACGGACCAAGTTCACTTTGGAAGTGATAATACCAAATTAGAAGAGGGTGCTAAGCTCTACGCAGAAACGATAGCATCAGCTATCAAGGCCTTGGCAGATAAGCCTGTGAAGTCAAAATAATATTTAAAAAGTAGAGATGACCGTTCTCTACTTTTTCTTTTTAGAAAGTACTTTTTAGAAAGTACTTTTTAGAAAATAATTCATTCTCTAAGCTTCTCTCTCTAACCTATGGCAATATCGTCTTACTCTAGGTTATTAGATCTTTGGGTGGTTTGGCCCAACGATGGCGATCTCTAGGCTTTCGTTTTTATGGGGGATCACGTCTTGATTGGGAAAAACTTGCCAAATTGTCAGAATTATGAGAAAATAGGTGCAGTCAGAAAATGGAGGGAATGCAATGAGAGAAGACATCAAGATTAATGACCGTGCTTTAGCATTAGGAAATCAAATCATTGACAAGCTAGAAAAAGTTTACGATACAGATGTGGAATTAGATGTCTATAATCTTGGCTTGATTTACGAGATTCATTTGGACGAGGCTGGTCTTTGTACAATTGTCATGACCTTCACCGATACAGCCTGTGACTGTGCAGAAAGTTTACCTATTGAAATTGTGGCAGGTCTGAAACAGATTGAAGGAATTGAGGATGTTAGGGTTGAAGTTACCTGGTCACCTGCCTGGAAGATTACACGCATCAGTCGCTATGGACGTATAGCACTTGGACTACCACCGCGCTAAAAAACAAGAGCTCTCTGCTAATAAACAGAGAGCCTTTTTGTTATTAGATTCCTCTAACTGCAAAATAGTGTTCGTTTGGATTTGCAAAGTTAAAGTTAGGGAAAGGTTGAGTATTGATCGAACTAGTGGTATCAGTCACTGCAGCTAGGCGTTGATGAAGACCGTGAAGATCTGCTGACTCAAAGAGTAGGCTGGGTTTCATATCAACTACCTCCGGTGATACTTGACGAATAAAATCCTTAGCATAGATAGTGAAAGTCAGCGTACTGTCAGCGTGAGGTTTCATCTCAAAAGTTTCAAATTCCATTATTTCTGGTTGATTAAAAACTTCAAATCCAATGGCAGACCAAAAGTCTCTCTCCACTGCTACATCATCTACGTAGAGCATAATTCCTGTATTTTGTGAAAACATTGTTTCTCCTTTGTAATCATAGTTAGAGCAAAGATTTTATAACATTCTATGAGAAAATACAAATAACTAGAAAAAGCAGTCATTTAGTGACTGCTTATTTTCTAGTTATTTTTTACCAGATTGTTCCATATTCCAGAAGTCTGTAACAGCACCACGTGATGCAGAAGATACGGTATGGGCATACTTACCAAGGACACCACGGCTATAGAGTGGTGGCAAGGTTGTTTCTGCCTTGCGTTTTTCAAGTTCTTCATCGGAAACGGCCATGGAAATTTCTTTTGTATCTTGGTCGACAGTGACGATATCGCCTGTACGGAGATAGGCAATTGGTCCACCATCCTGAGCTTCAGGAGCGATATGTCCAACAACCAATCCATAAGTACCACCAGAGAAGCGTCCGTCTGTCAAGAGGGCAACCTTGTCTCCTTGTCCCTTACCAACGATCATTGATGAAAGTGATAGCATCTCAGGCATACCAGGACCACCCTTAGGTCCAACGAAACGAACAACGACAACATCGCCATCAACGATTTCATCTGACAAGACAGCTTGGATAGCGTCTTCTTCTGAGTCAAAGACCTTGGCTGGACCAACGTGACGACGAACCTTAACACCTGACACCTTGGCAACTGCACCGTCAGGTGCAAGATTACCGTTCAAGATGATAAGCGGACCGTCCACACGTTTAGGATTTTCAAGTGGCATGATGACTTTTTGACCTGGAGTAAGATCTGCAAAGTCAGCCAAGTTTTCAGCGACAGTCTTACCAGTACATGTGATGCGGTCTCCGTGAAGGAAGCCATTTGCCAACAAGTATTTCATAACCGCAGGCACACCACCAACTTCGTAAAGGTCTTGGAAGACATACTGACCAGAAGGTTTCAAGTCAGCTAAGTGAGGCACACGTTCTTGGATTGTATTGAAGTCTTCAAGTGACAAGTCAACATTAGCTGCGTGGGCAATGGCGAGCAAGTGAAGAGTAGCATTTGTAGAACCACCTAGAGCCATAGTCACAGTAATGGCATCTTCAAAGGCTTCACGAGTCAAGATATCAGACGGTTTGAGACCGAGTTCCAGCATCTTAACAACAGCACGACCGGCTGCTTCGATGTCTTCTTTCTTATCGGCAGATTCAGCTGGGTGAGAAGAAGAACCTGGCAAACTCATCCCCAAAACTTCGATAGCAGTCGCCATAGTATTGGCAGTATACATACCACCACAACCACCAGGGCCAGGGCAGGCGTTACATTCCAGACGTTTCACGTCCTCAGCAGTCATATCGCCGTGATTCCACTTACCGATTCCTTCAAATACAGAAACCAAGTCGATGTCTTTGCCATCCAGTTTTCCAGGGGCGATAGTACCACCGTAAGCGAAAATAGCTGGGATATCCATATTGGCAATGGCAATCATAGAACCAGGCATGTTCTTGTCGCAACCACCGATAGCCACAAAGGCATCCACGTTGTGACCACCCATAGCAGCTTCGATAGAGTCCGCGATGATATCACGTGACGTTAGAGAGAAGCGCATACCAGGCGTTCCCATGGCAATACCGTCTGCTACCGTAATGGTTCCAAATTGAACTGGCCAAGCACCAGCAGATTTGACCCCTTCTTTTGCAAGCTTACCGAAGTCATGCAAGTGGATATTACATGGTGTATTTTCTGCCCAAGTCGAAATGACTCCCACAATTGGTGTTTCAAAGTCCTTATCTGTCATACCAGTCGCACGAAGCATGGCACGGTTTGGTGATTTAACCATGCTGTCATAAATGCTACTGCGGTGACGTTTATCTAATTCTGTCATTAAGTTCCCTCCCATTTCGGTTCTTACCATTATAGCACATTTTAAAAACAATGAACAGAAGAAAATTCTTGAATTTTCAGACAATTCAAACCATTGAAATCTTCTTAAAAAAGATTGCATATTTTTGTTGACATTTAAAATTAAAGTGATATCATTTAGATATCAAAAACAGGAGGTCATTCTGATGACTGAAAAACTAATCAATTCAAAACCAAATGGTGTAGTAGCATTGGTACTCATTGAGTTGGCACTCGTACTTGGTTTCCTTATATTTATAATGGGTGCTGGTTCGGAAAACATTTTTGGAATTATTATCGGGCTTTTATTAATCTTAATTTCAGCACTAGCTCATGCTGGTTTAAAAGTTGTCAAACCTCAGGAAGCACTGGTTTTGACCCTCTTTGGTAACTATACTGGGACCATCAAAGAACCTGGTTTTTACTTTGTCAATCCCTTCAGCATAGCGGTCAATCCTGCAATCCACACTCGACTCGGACAAAGTGGTGATGTTAGCACAAAATCTCCTTTTTCAGGAATGAAATCATCAAATGGTAATGACGTAAATCTTGAAATTGGCAAGAAACAGATTTCCCTCAAAGTTATGACTTTAAGTAATTCTCGTCAAAAGATTAATGATTGCTTAGGGAACCCTGTAGAAATCGGCATCGCGGTAACTTGGAGGGTTGTCGATACAGCCAGAGCAGTCTTCAACGTTGATAACTATAAAGAATATCTGTCATTGCAGTGTGATAGCGCCCTTCGTAATATTGTTCGCATCTATCCTTACGATGTGTCCCCTAATGTAGACACTACAGGTGATGGGCAAGCAGATGAAGGTAGCCTCCGTGGCTCTAGTGAAATTGTAGCCAACCGTATCCGTGAAGAAATCCAAAGTCGTGTTGAGGATGCTGGCTTGGAAATCCTTGAGGCACGTATTACTTACCTAGCTTACGCCCCAGAAATTGCTGCTGTCATGCTTCAACGTCAACAAGCATCAGCCATTATTGATGCACGTAAGATGATTGTTGATGGCGCTGTAGGAATGGTTGAAATGGCACTAGAACGTCTCAATGAAGGAGAATTAGTAGAACTTGACGAAGAACGAAAAGCAGCGATGGTTTCAAATCTCCTAGTCGTTCTCTGTGGCAATCATGATGCACAACCAATTGTCAACACAGGAAGTCTTTACTAAAGATGGCTGAAGCTAAAAAAAAGCAGATTCCCCTTCGACTCTCAACAAAGTTATACGCTGCACTTGCATCATGGGCAGAAGACGACTTTCGTTCAGTCAATGGGCAAATCGAATATCTCCTTACAGAATGTGTCAAACAACGGAAGAAAGACGGAAAATACGTATCAGAAACCATTGACGAACCATTTGAGATTGATATTTAACACCTTCTCCTGTCTGCTAGGTCGGACAGGAGAATTTTTTCATCTTTTTTTGTCAAGTAACTTTACTTTACAAAAAAAATGTGTTATCCTAGTATGGTTGATGAAAATCAGTAGATTGAATCGAATATAAATACCTAAAGGAGAAATCAAAATGGCAGTACCTGCACGTCGCACTTCAAAAGCGAAGAAAAACAAACGTCGTACACACTACAAAGTAACAGCTCCATCTGTAAACTTTGACGAAACTACTGGAGATTACTCACGTTCTCACCGTGTATCACTTAAAGGATACTACAAAGGACGTAAAATCGCTAAAGCTGCATCAGCTGAATAATAGAAGGGAGATACCATGCGCGTAAATATTACACTTGAACACAAAGAATCTGGTGAACGCTTGTACCTTACTTCTAAAAACAAACGTAACACTCCAGACCGTCTTCAATTGAAGAAATACTCACCAAAACTTCGCAAACACGTTGTGTTTACAGAGGTGAAATAATCATTCAATACGAATCAATACAGAAGAAAAACGCATTCAAGCGTTTTTTCTTTTTTTCGATTTCAATACATTTCACTATATTTCAGTCCAAACTCTACCTTTTTCTCTACCTTTTTTAGATAAATATATCATCTGGATATTGAAGTTAAGCCCTGCTATCATTTCGATGGCAGGGCTTTTTAATGTTTGGTACACTACCTTCTTATCTATATTTTGATGGAGCTGAAGTTGACATCTACAAAGTTTAATGTTAAAATACATTCAAAAATATATTTGAATGAGGTGTTTTATGATTCAAAATGTTGTTACTTCAATAATCCTGTATTCTGGGACAGCCGTAGACTTACTTATTATCCTAATGTTATTTTTTGCCAAAAGAAAAAGCAGAAAAGACATCATTAACATCTATTTAGGACAATTTCTAGGCTCTGTTAGTCTAATATTGCTAAGTTTACTTTTTGCATTTGTCTTAAATTATATTCCTAGTAAAGAGATTTTAGGTTTGCTCGGTTTGATTCCAATTTTCCTAGGACTCAAAGTTTTGCTTTTAGGAGATTCTGATGGAGAAGCTATTGCAAAAGATGGTTTGCGCAAAGATAATAAAAACCTGATTTTTTTAGTCGCTATGATTACTTTTGCAAGTTGTGGTGCTGACAATATTGGTGTTTTTGTCCCATATTTTATTACCTTAAATTTAGCGAATTTGATAGTGGCTTTACTTACCTTTCTAGTCATGATTTATCTCTTGGTTTTTTCTGCCCAAAAATTGGCACAAGTCCCTTCTGTTGGAGAAACTTTGGAAAAATATAGCAGATGGTTTATTGCTGTTGTTTATTTAGGATTGGGGATGTATATCCTGATTGAAAACAACAGCTTTGACATGCTAAGGACTGTGTTCGGCTAGGAGAAAAAATTATGAAAAAAGATAGTATCTGCCAAGTGAATATTATAAATCAACAAAATGTTACAACCGCAACGAACTACCTTGAAAAGGAAAAAGTCCAAAAATCACTTCGTATTTTATCAAAGTTTACCGATAATAAACAGATAAATATCATCTTTTATCTCCTTGCTGTTGAAGAGCTCTGTGTCTGCGATATAGCCTGTTTACTAAATCTCAGTATGGCATCTGCCTCCCACCATCTTCGTAAACTAGCCAATCAAAACATCTTGGATACTAGAAGAGAGGGGAAAATTATATATTATTTTATAAAAGATGAGGAAATCAAAGACTTTTTTAATCAACTAGGATAACAACTATTTTTACTACTCTACCATTCACTCTACCTTTTATTATGTAGCATTCTAAAAACATTGATGTACCAACGTTTCTAACAGCTAAAATAGAAATTATTTAATCTTTTTATAGAAGTGAAGTAAGCATTCAATACGAATCAATACATAAGAAAAACGCTGATTTCAAGCGTTTTTTCTTTTTGCCAATTTCAATAAAAATTAACTAAATAATTACATTTTTCGTGTAGTTTTTTAAAATCAAACATCAATTTTATTAAAGCATATATTCGTGAGCATATAATTTGTGTGCGCTCTCACATTATGATATACTATATTTAACCCAAATATATTGGGGTTGTGAAAGGAGGGTGCATATTATGTTGTGGTCCATTATTGTAGGAGGTTTTATCGGCCTCGCTGCAGGAGCAATCACTAAAAAAGGTGGCTCAATGGGAGTAATTGCTAATATTTTTGCTGGTTTAATTGGGTCATCCGTCGGCCAATCGCTTTTTGGGACATGGGGACCTTCTCTAGCGGGAATGTCAATTATTCCATCGATTGCTGGTGCGGTGATTGTTGTCGCTGTAGTATCATTCCTTTTGGGTAAAAAAGGTTAAGTTTTTACTCAATCATAAACTATAGATTAAATTTAGTATTGACGGGTAAACCTATAGTTTAGTGCTTTAATTGAAAGGATTTTATATGTCAAAATCAAAGAAAATATTATTGTTTATTTTCTGTATTTTAATCTTGACAGTTTTCCTTCCTATTTTGATAGATTACCACCAGGTTAGTGATTTAGGGATTCAATTGACTAGCTGGCGACAGACATCATTTGAATATTATCTCGCTAGATATGTATTTTGGGGGCTTCTAGGCCTGTCTATCTTAGTTTTATTATGGATGTTAGTAATCCTGTTTTATCCTAGACAATATCTGGAAATAAAACTTGGAACTAAAGACGATAAATTAAAACTAAAAAATTCAGCTATCGAAGGCTTTGTTCGATGTTTATTGGATGAACACAAGATGGTCAAAAATCCCAAAATTCAGGTACATACTCGGAAAAAGAAATGTTTCGTTTCTGTAGAAGGTACAGCTGTTCTTTCAGATAACATTGCTAACAAATTTGAAGTAGTTCAAAACGAAATCACTCAAGGATTGAAAGAATTCTTTGGTATTGATCGAGAGGTTAAACTGGAAGTTTCAGTGAAAGAATATGACCCTCAAAAAGCAGCTAAGAAAATTGTTAGTCGTGTAAAGTAAGGAAGTAAAAAATGGAATGGTTTAAAAAATATCAATACCCAATTCTATGTGGTGTAGTAGGTATTATTCTAGCTTGCTTCATCCTATCCTTTGGTTTCTTTAAAACGATGTTTGTTTTAATTTGTGGAGCTTTAGGAATTTGGTTGGGATACTATGTACAGAAGAATTATTTAAATAAATAAAGGAGTTTCATATGTCAAACGTAGAAAAAAATGCAAATGAAAAACAAGATGTTGTTTCTAAAGATGTTCGAGGAGAATTAACTTACGAAGATAAAGTTATTCAAAAAATTATCGGCCTTTCACTAGATAGAGTTCCAGGACTATTACATGTTGATGGCGGATTTTTCTCAAATCTTACAGAAAAACTTGTTAATACTAACGATGTAACACACGGTGTTAACGTTGAAGTTGGTAAAGAACAAGTAGCAGTTGACTTGAACGTTATCGTAGAGTACAGAAAAAACGTTCCAACTCTATACAAGGAAATCAAAGACGTTATCGTATCAGAAGTTGCGAAAATGACTGATTTAGAAGTAGTTGAAGTTAACGTTAATGTTGTTGACATCAAAACTAAAGAACAACATGAAACAGACTCAGTTAGCCTTCAAGATCGTGTAACTGACGTGGCAGAATCAACAGGCGAGTTCGCGTCAGAACAATTGTCTAGAGTGAAATCTGGTATCGGTTCAGGTGTTGCAGTAGCACAAGAAAAACTTGGCGAAGGCGCTGAGTTCGTTCAAGAAAAAGTTGGCCAAGGTGTTGAAACTGTTAAAGACGCTGCAGCCAAAGCAGAACCACGTGTTCAATAATTACTAATTTAGAAAAAAATAAAAGGAGGACATACTTATGTCTACAGAAGAAAAATTCAATCAAGCAGCAGGATCTGTTAAAGAAGGCGTTGGCAAATTGATCGGCGACAAAGAACTTGAAAGCGAAGGAGCTGCTGAAAAAGTTGTTTCTAAAGTTAAAGAAGTCGCTGAAGATGCAAAAGATGCTGTAGAAGGTGTCGTTGAAGGTGTAAAAAACATGCTTCATAAAGATGATGCTAAATAATTAAATTTAGGTAATCTTTCTATTTTTCTCAAAAACACTCCCAGTTAGGGGGTGTTTTTGTTATTCGTTTTTATCAATGCACGTTTTATAGAGAAAAAAAGAATACAGGACAAACAAATTCCTGTATTCTTAAAATAACTTAGAACAGATATGATAATGAAGCGACTAATAAGATTATAGCGCAAATTATTTTTACGATTTTTACATATTGTTGTTTGAACAATTTATCAGAGAAAAGAGTCAATACAAGCGCAACACAAAACAAAGTAGTTCTTAAAGTCATGATTCATACTCCTTTCGTTATTTTGTTAATCCAGTAAATAAGTTGAATAGTAAGTATTTAATCTGCAAATATGTTTATCTTTTCTGAAAACTCCTTTGGTCATTGATCGGTATCACTATCTATATTTATTATAGCACAAATAACATTATTAAACAATTATATTTATCCTTTATAAACTAACATTTGGCCATTTGACAAGGATGGATACCTGCTCCGAACTTGCTTCTAAAAGGTAGCAGGTTCAACTCTCACTGCCTTTTCTTTCCTCCTATTTTTGAGAGCGCTTGAAATATGTTATAATAGTTCTAGATTATTTTTTTGGAGGCAAACTGTGGGAAATTTTATTGAGCTAGTCTTTCATCGTTTCTTTTTGGGGATGATTGCAACGGTTTATTTTTGGTTATTGACACTAGCAGGAGGTGTGGTTTTTGGTATAGCGCCAGCTAGTGCGACTCTCATGAGTTTATTTGCAGAACACGGCTATTCTTACCGTGCTTATCGTTTCAAGGAAGCATGGGCTTTATTTAAGAGCAATTTTGTTAAAAGCAATCTCAGTTTCTACACCTTTATGGGACTTGACTTGATCTTGATTTATGGGTTGTATCTCATGATCCAATTGCCGCATCAGACCATTATCCACTTGGCAGCAACATTTTTAAATATCTTTCTGGTAGCCTTGGTATTTTTGGCCTATACAGTTTCTCTAAAATTGCAAGTTTATTTTGACTTATCCTATCAAAATACCTTAAAGCTTGCCTTTATCGGAATTTTTATGAGCTTGTCAGCAGTGGCCAAGGTTCTTCTTGGTAGCGTCTTGTTAGCCATCATTGGCTTCTATATGCCAGCCCTTATCATTTTTGTAGGGATTGGTATGTGGCATTTCTTTATTAGTGATTTATTGGAGCCTGTTTATGAAAACATTCATGAAAAATTGGCGTCCAAATAGAATGAAACAGTTTTGGCTTCATTCGCTCCTTCGAACCTATACTTGGGTGATGATTGTCATCATTGCTAGTTTTGCCCTGTTGATTTCCTATGTGAACTGGGATAGTCGCGAAAAAGAAGCAAGACAGGTTTCCCAGCGGGTTTTGACTCGGACAGTGAGTGAGGTTGAGTATTACTATCGAGAATCAGCGCGTTCAGCCCAAAGTTTAGTAGATAATCAAGCGCGAATCGAGGGAATTTATAAGTATTTTAGCCTTAGTACACCGGATTATTTTTACTGGCAACTGGAACGTAAGGCATCACCCTATATTTCTGTATCCATTTATGAAAATATCGATGACCTTTATGTGCGCAATGATTTTGTAACGGGTGTAGCCATTGTCTTGCAAGACTCGACAGAAGTTTATGTTTCGACTAGGGACAATCGTAGTGGTTACAAGGTTTCTGCAGACGCCTTTAAGCCAGATGCTAATAGTTTTGCCGTTCCCGTATCCGATCCAGTATCGGATCAAGCTCTTGGAGTTATTTATGTTTCTGTATCTTCCGATGTTTTTTATAAGGCTATTGACAATACCAGAGGAAATATCCCAATTGCTGTGAGCATCACCTCTCCTTTTGAAACGGAAATGTTTCACCAAGGTGAAAAAAGTGATCGAGAGGAATGGTTGCAAGATGAGACTGCTCATGGTTATCAGGTTCAGGTTGCTGTTCCGCGAGGTTATGTCCTTAGTGGTAGTATCTCTAGTTCTGTCTTTATTCTTGCTTTGAGTCTTCTCTTTATCGTTATTTTATATGTAACCTTGAAAAAAACATTTTCGAAGTATCAAACACAGGTTGTTGACCTAGTGGAAACAATCCATGATATTGCGCAAGGGGAGCAGGGAAAAAGAATTGATCTCACGAAAAAAGACCAGGAATTGCTTGTAATCGCTGAGACGACAAATGATATGTTGGACCGATTGGAGAGAAATATCCATGATATTTACCAGCTTGAACTGAGTCAAAAAGATGCCCATATGCGCGCTCTACAAGCTCAGATAAATCCACATTTCATGTACAATACCCTCGAGTTTATACGGATGTACGCGGTCATGGAAAACCAAAATGAACTAGCGGATATTATCTACGAATTCAGTAGTCTCCTTCGCAACAACATCTCTGATGAGCGAGAAACAACATTAAAGCAAGAAGTGGAGTTTTGTCGGAAGTACAGTTATCTCTGTATGGTTCGATATCCAAAATCCATTGCTTACGGATTTAAGATCGACCCTGGCTTGGAAGAAATGCGCATTCCAAAATTCACCCTCCAACCCTTGGTGGAGAATTATTTTGCTCATGGAGTTGATTATCGACGTACAGATAATGTGATTAGTATCAAGGCCTTGAAAAAAGAAGGCTATGTTGAGATTTTGGTAACCGATAATGGGCGTGGAATGCCTGCCGAAAAATTAGCAGAGCTCCAGGACAAATTAGCTCAAAGAACCTTTGAACATACAGTGGATTATAGTGGGAAACGGCAGTCCATTGGGATTGTCAATGTGCATGAGCGCTTTGTGCTCTACTTTGGTGACCGGTATGATATCAGTGTAGAATCTGTTGAAAAAGAAGGTGTTCGCTATCGAATTACCATTCAAAATGAAGAGAAAGGATAAAGATGTATAAAGTACTTTTAGTGGACGATGAGTACATGATTACAGAAGGTCTCAAACGTTTGATTCCTTTTGATAAGTGGGATATGGAAGTCGTTGCAACAGCCAATCATGCTGACGATGCTCTGGACTACGTTCGAGAACATCCTGTCGATATTGTTATTTCAGATGTCAATATGCCTGACAAGACAGGGCTTGAAATGATTGGGGAGATGAAGGAGTTGTTGCCAAATGCTTACTATATCCTCCTTTCAGGCTACCAAGAATTTGACTATGTCAAAAAAGCCATGAATCTCAATGTCGTTGATTATCTGGTCAAACCAGTCGATAAGGTTGAGCTTGAACACTTGCTTGAAAAAATTGCCAGTCAGCTTGGTGAAAAATCTCATGAGCCCGAAATATTGAGTCAGCAACTCGATGAGGAAGCCTTCAAGACTCATCTCAACCAAAAAGAAAACTGGTGGATTGGACTTTCAAAAGAAAAACAAGGAAATTTTGTCATTCCTTACTACGTTCTAGGTCAAGACTGGCAGATCGTCCTTGCTGATCAGGAATTTGAGGGCTTGTTGGTCATGCCTTTTGAAGCACCTTATCAATCCAACTTTGAAAAATGGAAGCGTGATATTGAAAAGACTCTCTTTTATGGATCGGTCAATTTAAATCAGTCTGAAAGTCTCTTTTCTTATTACGAGCCCATCTATCGAGTGATCATCCAAGGAAATCTCCAGCAGATTATCGAGGAGTTGACCTTACTTGAGAAGATTGTCTTAGAAAACACACCGAGGGTTTCCATTACCAAGCAGCTCTTTACCCAGTTTGTCATGGATGTTTTCCATCTTTTTGAACATTTGAAAGCAGACGATATGACAGATATTGTCAAGAACATTCATGCCATTACAACTTTTGAGGATTTAGTCGCTTATACTAAGGAAACATTGACATCCTTCTTTGGTCAATACCGCATGAATGAAAATGTAGTCAGTGTGCTTGAAGTTATTGGTAGAGACTACAAAAAAGAGCTTTCTCTCAAGGATATCAGCAGGGATCTCTTTATCAATCCCGTTTATTTGGGGCAGTTGATCAAGAAGGAAACCAATTCCACCTTTGCTGAGCTTCTCAATAAGCAACGTATCAAGGCAGCTCAGCAGCTCTTGCTATCTACTAATGATAGTATTGAGGATATTTGCTATACGGTTGGTTACAGTAATGTTGGTTATTTCTATAAGGTCTTTCGAAAACTATGTGGGAAGTCTCCTAAAGCCTACCGTAAACAGGTGGAAACGAACTTGTAGGATTTGTTTTGCTTGTTAAAATATGCTATAATAAACTAAAAAAATATAAGGGGGTTGCTTTGATGAAAAAGAAACCAATCTATCTATGGGTATTACTGATTTTTTCAGCCTTACTCTCAGCAATGTCGCTATTTGGAATCATATCTCCAGTACCTACTGCGGAGGGTATGAACAATCTAGAAACATCAGCATCAGGTGTTAATGCTACTTATGCTAAGGAGCTCGTTGCTTACACCATTAAGGTATCGGAGCATGGTCATTCAATCTTCAGCATTCTCTTGGTTGTCTTATCTGTTATTCTAGTTGTTGTGGCTTTGGTTTTCCTTATTCGTAAAAACCTTCAATTGGCTAACTACACTTATCTTGCTTATGTCTTCGTTGCCATCGTTGGTTCTATCTACAACTTTATCGGCGTTCAGGATGCGGTTTCACTTTTTACAGACCCTAACATCCGTATGGGAGCGGAGCTTGGTGCCAAAGGTTCAGCTATTTTGGGGATCGTACTCAATGTTATCTTCCTAGCAATCGTCTTCTATAAAATGTGGCGTCAGCAAAAAGAATTAACAGAAACTCAAGAAGAGGAAGAACTAGCCTAAGAGTTGACAAAGCATAACTATCAAGATACAATCTTGGTAGTTATTTTTTATGATTCAAAAAAGGAGGAGAAAATGAAAAAAATTTCCTTGGTCTACATCAGTCTGAGTGGAAATACGGAGAGTTTCGTAACACGATTGAAGGCTTACCTATTAGAACAGTATGAGAACATTGAAGTAGAAAAAATTCATATTAAAGACCTAGTCAAGGAAGGAGAGACCTTCTTTGAGATGGCCAATCCCTATGTTGCCTTCCTACCAACTTATCTAGAAGGTGGCAATGGTGTTGACAATGGAGATGTGGAGATTTTGACTACTCCAGTAGGTGATTTTATCGCCTATGGAGACAATGCCAGTAAGTGTTTTGGTGTCGTAGGATCAGGCAATCGTAATTTTAACAACCAATACTGTTTGACGGCTAAACAATACAGCCAGCGCTTTGGTTTCCCCGTTCTAGCTGACTTTGAGATGCGTGGAATGCTGGGAGATATCAAGAAGGTCGCAGGGATTATTGCAGAACTCTATGAATTAGAAGCTTTGTAAGAGGCTAGATTTTCTGAGGAAGAGTTTTATTCTATGGATAAAGGATTTACTTCAAAGGGGACAATCGAAATGAGTAAACTACAGAAATCATTTTTAAAGTATATAAAACGCAAACCAAGCTTCAAGGATATTATGCTATGCAGTGCTTTGCTACTATTAGCGATTGCTCTGCTACGGTTCTCTGAGAAAATTTTTGATGAAAATGCAGCACCATTTGGAACCATGGTATCCTTAGGGATTGTTATCCTGGTAGAAATCTTAGCTGTCAGAAATAAATAAAAAGACTCGAGAAATGCATCTCGAGTCTTTTTGTTAGTTGCGAATTTCGTCAACGATTTCTTTTGAAATGGGGATCCCTAAACGGTAGCCTTTATTCACGTAATCAATGACATCGTTGATATTTTCTATCGTTTGGATTTTTTCTTTGATAGTTGCACGAAAATCTTGATCTTTCAATAGTTGGTCCTGAAGCAGTCTTTGAAGTTTCTCTTTTTCATATTTGTTGACAAGAAAGAGAAAAAGAAGACTAATAACAACTAAGATATAAGCGTATTGGCTCATAAAAATTCTCCCTAAGTGATAAAGAAATGAATAGCAAGAGAAAAGCGAAGAGTCTCCGCTTTTCAAGTCATTCTAGTAAAGTGTTTAGGCAATTCACCATATAGCGATTGCCGTCAAGAGACTAGGAACTTTAGTTCCAGTAACTTTAAGATTACGACGTCTTTCGGTAGAAATCGATAATATTTCTATCGAAAGACTAGTGAAGCGCCGAGCCAAAACCCCTATAGGATTTGGCGTTAGTTATTTAGACTGCTTTACAATAAAGTGATTAAAAGTCTACGACATGAGCCTAACCAAATCGATATTATTTGGTTAGGTGAATTAGTGAAGCGTTTAGGCAATTCGCCTCATTTACGACGTCGTGGCCCTCTAAATCGATTAATTTAGGAACCATGACTAGTGAAGCAGTTAGCTAGTCCGCATAAAAGCGGCTAGCGTCCAACAATTAGGAACTTTAGTTCCAGTAACTTTAAGATTACGACGTCTTTCGGTAGAAATCGATCATATTTCTATCGAAAGACTAGTGAAGCGCCTAGCCAAATCCCTTATAGGATTTGGCGTTAGTTACTTAGATTGCTTCGCAATCAAGTAACTTTGGCGATTTACATCTTCTCTGGTGCTTCTACACCCAACAAACGAAGGGCTTCTTTGAGGACAACTGCAGTTGCATAGCTGAGGGCTAAACGACTGTCGCGTTCTGGACTTTCATCCAAGATGCGAGTGTGAGCGTAATATTTATTAAAGGCTTGCGCTAAGCTAATTGCAAATTTAGCAATGATAGAAGGTTCAAAGTTATCCGCCGCACGGTTGATAATACGTGGGAAATCTTGGATGAGTTTAATGATTTCCCAGCTTTCAGGATCATTCAAGCTATAGTTGGCAGCTGTTTCTGGTTTGAAATCCGCTTTGCGTAAGATAGATTGGATACGAGCATAGGCGTATTGAACATAAGGACCAGTCTCACCTTCAAAGGATACCATAGCTTCAAGGTCGAAGTCGTATCCATTTGTACGGTCAGTTTTAAGGTCATAGAATTTAATGGCTCCAACTCCAACAGCATGAGCAACCTGGTCTTTATTTTCAAGTTCCGGATTTTTGGCTTCGATTTGCGCTTTGGCACGGCTGATGGCTTCTGCGACAGTAGGCTCTAGTAAGATAACGTTCCCTTTACGAGTAGAGAGTTTCTTGCCTTCTTTTGTTACCAATCCAAAAGGAACATGGACAATATCTTGACTCCAATCGTAACCCATCTCTTGCAAGACGGCCTTGAGTTGTTTAAAGTGAGCAGATTGTTCTTGACCAACGACATAGATCGATTTGGCAAATTGGTATTCGTTTTTACGGTAAAGGGCAGCGGCCAAGTCACGTGTGATGTAGAGAGTTGCACCGTCAGATTTCTTGATAAGAGCTGGGTGTTCAATTCCATATTTTTCAAGATTAACAACTTGGGCACCTTCTGATTCGACCAAAAGTCCTTTTTCAGAAAGGATATCTACAACTGCATCCATCTTGTCATTGTAGAAGGCTTCCCCGTTGTAGCTGTCGAATTCAACCTTCAATTCATTATAAAGGCGGTTAAATTCCACCAAACTTTCATCACGGAACCATTGCCAAAGTGCGAGAGCTTCCTCGTCTCCATTTTCAAGTTTACGGAACCATTCGCGTGCTTCTTCATCCAAGCTAGGGTCATTTTCAGCTTCAGCATTGATGCGAACGTAGAGTTTAAGAAGTTCATCAATCGGATGAGCTTTTACAGCTTCTTCGTCGCCCCATTTTTTGTAGGCAACGATTAGCATCCCAAACTGTTTACCCCAGTCTCCCAAATGGTTGACCTTGACCGTTTGATAACCGATTTTTTGGAAAATATGTGACAAGCTATCTCCGATAACAGTTGAGCGCAGGTGACCAATAGAGAATGGCTTAGCAATATTGGGACTAGACATGTCGATAACAACATTTTCTTGTTTACCAATATTTTGGTCAGCATAGTGTTCTTTTTCAGTGATAACAGCATGTAATACTTGAGCAGAAATGGCATTTTTATCAAGGAAGAAGTTAACATAAGGTCCAGTAGCAACGACTTTTTCAAAGGCTTGGCTATTGATTTTTTCAGCGATATCTGCTGCGATCATTTGTGGAGCTTTTCTCTCAACTTTTGCTAGAGTAAAGGCAGGGAAGGCGATGTCTCCCATGTCAGAGTTTTTGGGTTGTTCTAGTAAATTTAAAATAGCCTCTTGATCCAGGCTGTCAATGACGCTAGCCAATTCGCTAGCAATCAATTGTTTTGTATTCATTATAAACTCCTTTGGACTTTTCTTCTATTTTATCACAATTTTGAGGAATGATAAGAATTTTTTTGAAATATTCAGTTTTTTTGGTATAATGTTCTTATTAAATAGTTGTAAAATGTTATAAATATTCACTCGAGAGGATGTTATGAGAAAAAGAGAACGTCATCAGTTGATCAAGCAGATGATCACTGAGGAAAAATTAGGGACTCAAAAAGAGATCCAGGATCGGTTGGAAGCACGCAATGTTTTTGTGACGCAAACGACCTTGTCGCGTGACCTCCGCGAACTGGGCTTGACCAAGGTTAAGAAAAATGATAAGGTTTACTATGTACTAGCAAATGAGACAGAGAAGATTGACCTGGTTGAGTTCTTGTCCCATCATTTGGAAGGTGTAGCAAGAGCTGAGTTTACCTTAGTTTTGCACACTAAATTGGGTGAAGCCGCAGTTTTAGCCAATGTTGTCGATGCCAACAAGGATGAATGGATTTTAGGAACAGTTGCGGGTGCCAATACTCTCTTGGTAATCTGCCGAGATCAGCATGTTGCTAAACTCATGGAAGATCGTTTGTTAGATTTGATGAAGGATAGATAAGGAGGTTGGGACAAAAGTCCTAGCCTCTCAATTGTCTTTGGATTGTCGAGCAAGACGCAGTGGTTGAGTGGGCTCTACTACGCTGATTTCATCAGCTTTTACAGCCCTACTCAACTGTGCGGAGGTGGGACGACGAAATCGAATTCTAACGAATTACCGATTTCTGTCCCACTCTCTATTTTTAACAAGGAGAGAATGGATGATGACAGAAAAATTATCACCTGGCATGCAACAGTATGTGGATATAAAAAAACAATATCCAGATGCTTTTTTGCTCTTTCGTATGGGTGATTTTTATGAGTTATTTTACGAAGATGCAGTCAATGCTGCCCAGATACTAGAAATCTCACTAACCAGTCGCAATAAGAATGCTGACAATCCTATTCCCATGGCTGGAGTTCCTTATCACTCAGCACAACAGTATATTGATGTCCTAGTGGAGCGTGGCTACAAGGTTGCCATTGCTGAGCAGATGGAGGATCCTAAGCAGGCAGTAGGGGTTGTTAAGCGCGAGGTTGTGCAGGTGATTACCCCTGGTACAGTCGTCGATAGTAGTAAACCAGATAGTCAAAACAACTTTTTGGTGGCTATCGACCGTGACGGTCAGCAATTTGGTTTGGCATACATGGACTTAGTGACGGGTGATTTCTATGTGACAGGTTTATTGGATTTTACCCTGGTCTGTGGTGAAATCCGAAATCTTAAGGCAAGAGAAGTTGTCATCGGCTATGCCTTAACTGAAGAGGAAGAACAGATTCTCAGCCGTCAAATGAATTTGGTGCTTTCTTATGAGAAAGAATCATTTGAAGACATACATCTGTTGGATCCACGCTTGGCGCCTATTGAACAAGCTGCCAGCAGTAAGCTTCTTCAGTACGTTCATCGGACTCAGATGAGAGAGTTGAATCACTTGAAGCCAGTTGTCCGTTATGAAATTAAGGATTTCTTGCAGATGGATTATGCAACCAAGGCTAGTTTAGATCTAGTAGAAAATGCTCGTTCTGGCAAGAAACAAGGGAGTCTTTTCTGGTTGCTAGATGAAACTAAGACTGCCATGGGAATGCGTCTTTTGCGCTCTTGGATCCACCGTCCCTTGATTGACAAGGATCGTATCCTTGAACGTCAGGAGGTTGTACAGGTCTTTCTGGATTATTTCTTTGAACGCAGTGATTTGACGGAAAGCCTTAAGGGAGTCTACGATATTGAGCGCCTGGCTAGTCGTGTTTCTTTTGGGAAAAGCAATCCTAAAGACCTCTTACAATTAGCGACTACTCTGAGAAGTGTTCCACGAATTCGAGCAATTTTAGAAGGAATGGAGCAACCAGCTCTTGCCTATCTGATTGAACAATTAGATGCTATTCCTGAGTTGGAAAGTCTTATTAGCGCAGCCATTGCTCCTGAGGCTCCTCACGTGATTACCGAAGGTGGTATTATTCGGACTGGCTTTGATGAGACCTTGGATAAGTATCGTCGTGTGCTGAGAGAGGGAACCAGCTGGATTGCTGAGATTGAGGCCAAGGAAAGAGAAAACTCTGGCATCAGTACGCTCAAGATTGACTACAATAAAAAAGACGGCTACTATTTCCATGTGACCAATTCGCAGCTTGGTAACGTACCAGCCCACTTTTTCCGTAAGGCTACGCTGAAAAACTCGGAGCGTTTTGGGACAGAGGAGTTGGCGCGTATCGAGGGAGAAATGCTAGAGGCACGTGAGAAATCAGCAAACTTAGAGTACGAAATTTTTATGCGGATCCGTGAGGAGGTTGGGAAGTATATTCAACGCCTGCAAGCCCTAGCCCAAGGAATCGCTACTGTCGATGTCTTACAAGGTTTGGCAGTGGTAGCAGAAAATCAGCACTTGATTCGGCCAGAGTTCGGAGAGGATTCACGAATTGACATCCAAAAGGGACGTCACGCAGTCGTTGAGAAGGTCATGGGAGCCCAAACCTATATTCCCAATAGTATCCAAATGGATGAAGATACTAGCATCCAACTGATTACAGGGCCTAACATGAGCGGGAAGTCAACCTATATGCGCCAATTAGCTATGACAGCGGTCATGGCTCAGATGGGTTCTTATGTACCGGCAGAACGTGCTCATTTACCAATTTTTGATGCAATTTTTACCCGTATCGGGGCGGCAGATGACTTGGTTTCAGGCCAGTCAACCTTTATGGTCGAGATGATGGAAGCCAATAATGCCATTGCGCATGCGACTGAGAATTCTCTCATTCTCTTTGATGAGCTTGGACGCGGAACGGCAACTTATGATGGCATGGCCTTGGCCCAGGCAATTATCGAGTATATTCATGAACATATCGGAGCCAAGACTCTCTTTGCGACTCATTACCATGAATTGACTAGTTTGGAGACTAGTCTGGGACATCTGGTTAACGTTCACGTGGCTACACTTGAGCAAAATGGACAGGTTACCTTCCTTCACAAGATCGAAGCAGGACCAGCTGATAAATCATACGGTATTCACGTAGCTAAGATTGCAGGTTTACCGGTAGACTTGCTGAAAAGAGCAGATGAAATTTTAACGCACTTAGAGAGTCAAGGTCAGGAAAGTCCTGCTCCAATGAAACAAACACATGCAGTCTCTGAACAAATTTCCCTATTTGACTCGGCGGAAGAAAATCCTATCCTAGCAGAATTGGCTAAAGTAGATGTGTACAACATGACACCGATGCAAGCCATGAACCTCTTGTTAGAATGGAAGCAAAAATTATAAGCAAAAACCCACTCAGTCCTATGAGTGGGTTTCTGTTGCATTATTTCTTCTGAGCCAATAATTGGTTGATGTGGGCAACCTTCTTTGATTCTCTTTTATAGAGAATCGCCCAGATGATGAGATAGACGATGGCAAACTCTGGGATGAGTTGAAGGATGAAAGTCCAGCGAAGTGGAAACCAACCTGCCAGAATTGCTAGAGGAACAAAACCTAATAGCATGAGGAAGAAGTGAGTGACAGTCGCACGAAGAAGGCTCCAGTCTTTGGCAAAGAGACGGCTACCAAAACTAAAGAGGACTCCGATAGCTGCCCAGATGATAGAACAGTAGAGCAAAACTAGAGCGCCATGTACCTGTTGTTGGATCATGAATTGGCCAATCAAAGAGTTGGGGCTAAGTGGTGCATAGTTGCTTGGTGAATAGATAAAAGAAAAGATAATGGATAGGATGAGGCCGATGAGGATACCGGTTGCGGCATCGTGGAAAATTTGTTTTTTCATAGTTCTAATTTCTCCTTAATAGCTTTGAGGTAACGGCGAGATGAGTAGGTGAAACTGTCATTTTTTAGATAGATTTCAATCAAGCCGTTAGAGGTTAGTTTTAGATGACTAATAGCATCGATGTTGACAATTTCCGATTGGGAAATTTGGATAAAGGAAGCAGGTAGAATTTCACTTGCTTGGTAAAGACGAATGTCGAGCGCATAGGTTTGGCTATCCGTTTCAGCTAAGACTTTGCGATTTTCAATATATATACGTTGAATCTTACTAATCTGAATCAAGTAGACCTGGTCTTGGAATTTTCCTTTAAGAGTTTCGTTTTGATCCAGTGATTGAACAAAGTCTTGAACTTTTTGAACTCTAGGTGACAAAGATGGTGCTTCTATGATGATTTGTTCTTCGGCGTATTGTTGATCAATGTCAAGTCTAACTTTCATATTTTCTCCTTTGTAAAAGTTGTAATAGAGATCTCTTACTTACAAATCTATTAAACACCATTTTGTTGACAATTACAAGAAGCTTTGTCTATGTGGTCGGTTGAAGAGTCTATCTGGCAGGTGACCGTTTTCATAGAATTTTTAGAGCAAAGAAGTCAAAAAATAAGAAGAAATATATTGACAAAAATAGAAAAAACGTGGTACAATAATAGACGGTACTTTTTACTTTTGGTCTCTCAAGAGTGTACAGGGACGTGCTGACAAATGTTGCAAAAGTACACACAGATGATAGCTGTCACCAAGTGTATCATCACCAAAAATAAAAAAAACACAGGAGAATGTAGATGCCTACAATTAACCAATTGGTTCGCAAACCGCGTAAATCAAAAGTAGAAAAATCTAAATCACCAGCTTTGAACGTTGGTTACAACAGTCATAAAAAAGTTCAAACAAACGTTTCTTCACCACAAAAACGTGGTGTTGCAACTCGTGTTGGAACAATGACACCTAAAAAACCTAACTCTGCCCTTCGTAAATTTGCTCGTGTACGTTTGAGCAACCTTATCGAAGTTACTGCCTACATCCCAGGTATCGGACACAACTTGCAAGAGCACAGCGTGGTGCTTCTTCGTGGTGGACGTGTAAAAGACCTTCCAGGGGTACGTTACCATATCGTCCGTGGTGCACTTGATACTGCAGGTGTTAACGATCGTAAACAAGGCCGTTCTAAATACGGTACTAAACGTCCGAAAAAAGCATAAGGAAAGGGGATAAAGAGAAATGAGTCGTAAAAATAGAGCTCCAAAACGTGACGTATTGCCAGATCCGCTTTACAATTCACAATTAGTTACTCGTCTTATCAACCGCGTTATGCTTGACGGTAAACGTGGTACAGCTGCTTCAATCGTTTACGGTGCTTTTGAACAAATCAAAGAAGTTACTGGTAACGATGCACTTGAAGTATTTGAAACAGCTATGGAAAACATTATGCCTGTACTTGAAGTACGTGCACGTCGTGTTGGTGGTTCTAACTACCAAGTCCCAGTTGAAGTTCGTCCAGAACGTCGTACAACACTTGGACTTCGTTGGTTGGTAACAATCGCTCGCCTTCGTGGTGAACACACAATGCAAGACCGTCTTGCAAAAGAAATCTTGGATGCTGCTAACAATACTGGTGCAGCAGTTAAGAAACGTGAAGACACTCACCGTATGGCTGAAGCTAACCGTGCCTTCGCACACTTCCGTTGGTAATAAAATGATACCAAGAGCGGAAAAGGCCCAAGGCAAAAATAGGAAACTGATGCAGTGTTCCGTGAACACAAAGCAGTTTATCTTTTTTGCACCGGGCCTCGCTCGGGTTCAAATCAGTTAACTTGAGCTTTTAGCCCGGGTTCAATTGAGCTAATATCGGCTAATTAACTTTAGCCCGAGTACAATTCAACTTACCATTCCGCAAGTTGAAACCAACAATAACAGGAAAACATTGAGAACGGGTAGGTCCTGCCTATCCGTTTTTATTAAATCGTGTTATAATAGAATAGAAATAAAAAATATAGGAGAAACAAACCTCATGGCACGCGAATTTTCACTTGAAAAAACTCGTAATATCGGTATCATGGCTCACGTCGATGCTGGTAAAACAACTACAACTGAGCGTATCCTTTACTACACTGGTAAAATCCACAAAATCGGTGAAACTCACGAAGGTGCGTCACAAATGGACTGGATGGAGCAAGAGCAAGAACGTGGTATCACTATCACATCTGCTGCGACAACAGCTCAATGGAACAACCACCGCGTAAACATCATCGACACACCAGGACACGTGGACTTCACAATCGAAGTACAACGTTCTCTTCGTGTATTGGACGGTGCGGTTACAGTTCTTGACTCACAATCAGGTGTTGAGCCTCAAACTGAAACAGTTTGGCGTCAAGCAACTGAGTACGGAGTTCCTCGTATCGTATTTGCCAACAAAATGGATAAAATCGGTGCTGACTTCCTTTACTCAGTAAGCACACTTCACGATCGTCTTCAAGCGAATGCACACCCAATTCAATTGCCAATCGGTGCTGAAGATGACTTCCGTGGTATCATCGACTTGATCAAGATGAAAGCTGAAATCTATACTAATGACCTTGGTACAGATATCCTTGAAGAAGATATTCCAGCTGAATACCTTGACCAAGCTCAAGAGTACCGTGAAAAATTGATCGAAGCAGTTGCTGAAACTGATGAAGAATTGATGATGAAATACCTCGAAGGTGAAGAAATCACTAACGAAGAATTGAAAGCTGGTATCCGTAAAGCGACTATCAACGTTGAATTCTTCCCAGTATTGTGTGGTTCTGCCTTCAAGAACAAAGGTGTTCAATTGATGCTTGATGCGGTTATCGACTACCTTCCAAGCCCACTTGACATCCCAGCGATCAAAGGTATCAACCCAGATACAGATGAAGAAGAAACTCGTCCAGCATCTGATGAAGAGCCATTTGCAGCTCTTGCCTTCAAGATCATGACTGACCCATTCGTAGGTCGTTTGACATTCTTCCGTGTTTACTCAGGTGTTCTTCAATCAGGTTCTTACGTATTGAACACTTCTAAAGGTAAACGTGAACGTATCGGACGTATCCTTCAAATGCACGCTAACAGCCGTCAAGAAATCGACACTGTTTACTCAGGTGATATCGCTGCTGCCGTTGGTTTGAAAGACACTACAACTGGTGACTCGTTGACAGATGAAAAAGCTAAAATCATCCTTGAGTCAATCAACGTTCCAGAACCAGTTATCCAATTGATGGTTGAACCTAAATCTAAAGCAGACCAAGACAAGATGGGTATCGCCCTTCAAAAATTGGCTGAAGAAGATCCAACATTCCGCGTTGAAACAAACGTTGAAACTGGTGAAACAGTTATCTCTGGTATGGGTGAGCTTCACCTTGACGTCCTTGTTGACCGTATGCGTCGTGAGTTCAAAGTTGAAGCGAACGTAGGTGCTCCTCAAGTATCTTACCGTGAAACATTCCGCGCTTCTACTCAAGCACGTGGATTCTTCAAACGTCAGTCTGGTGGTAAAGGTCAGTTCGGTGATGTATGGATTGAATTTACTCCAAACGAAGAAGGAAAAGGATTCGAATTCGAAAACGCAATCGTCGGTGGTGTGGTTCCTCGTGAATTTATCCCAGCGGTTGAAAAAGGTTTGGTAGAATCTATGGCTAACGGTGTTCTTGCTGGTTACCCAATGGTTGACGTTAAAGCTAAGCTTTACGATGGTTCATACCACGATGTCGACTCATCTGAAACTGCCTTCAAGATCGCTGCATCTCTTGCACTTAAAGAAGCTGCTAAGACTGCACAACCAGCTATCCTTGAACCAATGATGCTTGTAACAATCACTGTTCCAGAAGAAAACCTTGGTGATGTTATGGGTCACGTAACTGCTCGTCGTGGACGTGTAGATGGTATGGAAGCACACGGTAACAGCCAAATCGTTCGTGCTTACGTTCCACTTGCTGAAATGTTCGGTTACGCAACAGTTCTTCGTTCTGCATCTCAAGGACGTGGTACATTCATGATGGTATTCGACCACTACGAAGATGTACCTAAGTCAGTACAAGAAGAAATCATTAAGAAAAACAAAGGTGAAGAATAATTCACCGTCACTTTAAAAGAAGTCACTTTGTGGCTTCTTTTTCTGTTTGGTAGAAATAGGAAAAAGTGCCTCAAATATGGTAAAATAGAAGCAGTATATTGTGAGGAAAATGGATGTCAACCACTTTTGAAATTTTAATGAATCAGTTGGGAATACCCGCTGAAATGAGAAATCATGAGGCCTTCTCTCAGGCTGAAATAGAACAAGTTATTGTTCATAAACGAAGCAAAGTTTGGGAGTTTCATTTTGTTTTTGAAAATATCTTGCCTTTTGAACTTTTTTTAGAGTTGAAAAGAGGTTTGAAGGATGAATTCTCAAAAACTGGAAATCAGGCTAGTTTTGAGATAAAAACGAGAAATCAGGAATTTTCTAGAGAACTTTTACAAGCCTACTATCGAGAGGCTTTTTCGGAAGGTCCTTGTGCTAGTCAAGGTTTTCGTTCTATTTATCAGAATTTTCAGGTTCGCTTTGAAAATGACCAGTTAATCATTGAAGCTTCAGAAGCGGCAGATACAGAGCATTTTAGAAAAAATCATCTGCCAAATCTTAGCAAACAGCTGGAATTTTTTGGTTTTCCTAAACTTTCTTGCATCTTAGAAAAAAATGAAGATCTCACAAGGGAAGAACAAGAAGCCTTTCAGACGGAAAATCAAATGATTATCCAAGCAGCCAATGAAGAAACTCTTCGGGCTATGGAACAGTTAGAACAGATGGCCCCGCCTCCTCCAGTTGAGGACAAACCTGTCTTTGATTTTCAAGCCAAGAAGGCAGCTGCTAAGCCTAAACTTGACAAGGCAGAAATTACTCCTATGATCGAGGTCAATACCGAAGAAAATAGATTGGTTTTTGAAGGAGTTGTCTTTGATGTCGAGCAGAAGGTGACTAGAACGGGTCGTGTTTTGATTAACTTCAAGATGACAGACTACACTTCTAGCTTCTCCATGCAAAAATGGGTTAAAAATGAAGAAGAAGCCCAGAAGTTTGACATGATCAAGAAAAATTCTTGGCTCCGTGTTCGTGGGAATGTTGAGGTCAATAATTTCACGCGAGACTTGACCATGAATGTACAGGATGTTCAGGAAGTCGTCCACTATGAGCGTAAAGACTTGATGCCAGAGGGAGAGCGTCGTGTTGAGTTTCATGCCCATACCAATATGTCGACCATGGATGCTCTTCCTGAAGTCGAAGAACTCGTTGCGAAAGCTGCTAAATGGGGACATAAGGCGGTAGCAATCACGGACCATGGGAATGTTCAATCCTTCCCTCATGGCTATAAGGCTGCTAAGAAAGCAGGCATCCAGCTGATCTATGGGATGGAAGCTAATATCGTAGAAGACCGTGTTCCTATCGTCTATAACGAAGTGGAGATGGACCTTTCTGAAGCTACTTATGTAGTCTTTGACGTGGAAACGACTGGACTTTCGGCTATCTATAATGACTTGATTCAGGTCGCAGCTTCTAAGATGTATAAGGGCAATATCGTCGCTGAATTTGATGAATTTATCAATCCTGGGCACCCCTTATCAGCCTTTACTACTGAATTGACAGGAATTACGGATGACCATGTAAAAAATGCCAAGCCCTTGGTTCAAGTTCTGAAAGAATTCCAAGAATTTTGTAAGGATACCGTTCTTGTAGCCCACAATGCAACCTTTGACGTTGGCTTTATGAATGCCAACTATGAACGTCATGGCTTACCAAGAATCACTCAGCCTGTCATAGATACGCTAGAATTCGCAAGAAATCTCTATCCTGAATACAAGCGCCACGGTCTAGGGCCTTTGACTAAACGTTTTGGTGTTGCCCTAGAACACCATCACATGGCCAACTACGATGCGGAAGCAACTGGCCGTTTGCTCTTTATTTTTATCAAGGAAGTGGCAGAAAAACACGGTGTGACAGATTTGGCGCGATTAAACCTTGATTTAATCAGTCCAGATTCTTATAAAAAAGCTCGCGTCAAGCATGCAACTATCTATGTGAAAAATCAAGTAGGCTTGAAAAATATCTTTAAGTTGGTTTCTCTCTCCAATACCCAGTATTTTGAAGGGGTACCACGGATTCCACGTACAGTACTGGATGCCCATCGACAAGGTTTAATCTTGGGCTCCGCTTGTACGGAAGGGGAAGTCTTTGATGCAGTCGTATCACAAGGTGTAGATGCAGCAGTCGAAGTTGCTAAATACTACGACTTTATCGAGGTGATGCCTCCAGCTATCTATGCACCTCTGATTGCCAAAGAGCAGGTCAAGGACATGGAGGAGCTCCACACCATCATCAAGAGTTTGATAGAGGTTGGAGATTGCCTCGGCAAGCCGGTTCTTGCGACAGGAAATGTTCACTATCTCGAACCCGAGGATGAAATCTATCGCGAAATCATCGTCCGCAGTCTAGGTCAGGGAGCCATGATTAACCGAACGATCGGCCATGGAGAAGCTGCCCAACCAGCTCCACTACCCAAGGCACACTTTAGAACAACTAATGAAATGTTGGATGAATTTGCCTTTCTAGGGGAAGATTTGGCTCGTAAGATTGTCATTGAAAATACCAATTCCTTGGCAGAAATTTTTGAGCCTGTTGAGGTCGTTAAAGGTGATTTGTATACACCTTTCATTGACCAAGCCGAAGAAACAGTTGCCGAATTAACCTATAAAAAAGCTTTTGAAATTTATGGAAATCCACTGCCAGATATTGTCGATTTGCGGATTGAAAAAGAACTAACCTCTATTCTGGGGAATGGATTTGCCGTGATCTATCTGGCTTCACAGATGCTAGTGCAGCGCTCCAACGAACGAGGCTACTTGGTTGGTTCTCGTGGGTCTGTTGGATCCAGTTTCGTCGCGACCATGATTGGGATTACCGAGGTCAATCCGCTCTCGCCTCACTATGTCTGTGGTCAGTGTCAGTACAGTGAGTTTATCACAGATGGTTCTTACGGTTCAGGATTTGATATGCCAGATAAAGACTGTCCTAACTGTGGGCACAAGCTCAGCAAGAATGGACAGGACATTCCTTTCGAGACCTTCCTTGGTTTTGACGGGGACAAGGTTCCCGATATCGATTTGAACTTCTCAGGGGAGGACCAGCCGAGCGCCCACTTGGATGTTCGTGATATCTTTGGGGAAGAATATGCCTTCCGTGCAGGAACGGTTGGTACGGTGGCTGCTAAGACAGCTTATGGATTTGTCAAGGGTTACGAGCGTGACTATGGCAAGTTCTACCGTGAAGCTGAAGTAGAGCGCCTAGCCCAAGGAGCTGCAGGTGTTAAACGGACGACCGGTCAACACCCAGGGGGAATCGTTGTTATTCCAAACTATATGGATGTTTATGACTTTACCCCTGTGCAGTATCCTGCAGATGATGTGACTGCTGAATGGCAGACCACTCACTTTAACTTCCACGATATCGATGAGAACGTCCTCAAGCTCGATGTCCTTGGTCATGATGATCCAACCATGATTCGGAAACTTCAGGACTTGTCGGGCATTGATCCAAATGATATTCCTATGGATGACCCTGGTGTCATGGCCCTCTTCTCAGGAACCGATATTCTGGGAGTGACGCCTGAACAAATCGGGACTTCAACCGGTATGCTTGGTATTCCAGAGTTTGGGACCAACTTTGTTCGCGGAATGGTGGATGAAACTCATCCGACGACCTTTGCGGAGTTGCTCCAGCTTTCTGGTCTGTCTCACGGTACCGACGTTTGGTTGGGAAATGCCCAAGACTTGATTAAGGCTGGAATTGCGGACTTGTCAACTGTTATCGGATGTCGGGATGACATCATGGTTTACCTCATGCACGCTGGCCTAGATCCAAAGATGGCCTTTACCATCATGGAGCGTGTACGTAAGGGAATGTGGCTCAAAATCTCTGAAGAAGAGCGCAATGGGTATATCGAAGCCATGAAGGCTAACAATGTACCTGAATGGTATATCGAATCTTGTGGGAAAATCAAGTACATGTTCCCTAAAGCCCACGCGGCTGCCTACGTTATGATGGCCTTGCGTGTAGCCTACTTCAAGGTTCACCATCCGATTTATTATTACTGTGCTTACTTCTCCATCCGTGCCAAAGCTTTTGATATCAAGACCATGGGTGCAGGCTTGGATGCTATCAAACGCAAGATGCAAGAAATTGCTGAAAAGCGCAAGAACAATGAAGCTTCCAACGTAGAAATCGACCTTTACACAACGCTTGAAATCGTCAATGAAATGTGGGAACGTGGTTTTAAATTTGGAAAGTTAGACCTCTATCGCAGTGATGCGACTGAATTTATCATCGATGGAGATACTCTCATCCCACCGTTTGTTGCTATGGATGGACTGGGAGAGAACGTTGCTAAGCAATTGGTTCGTGCTCGTCAAGAAGGTGAGTTCCTCTCTAAAACAGAACTTCGCAAGCGTGGTGGACTCTCATCAACCTTGGTTGAAAAGATGGATGAAATGGGGATTCTCGGCAATATGCCAGAGGATAACCAGTTGAGTCTGTTTGATGATTTGTTTTAAGAGTTTGAAATGTCTTATGTAGGTTTGAGGTTAGTTAATGATGCTAAAGAAAAACAGAGCAACACCTTGGAAACCAGGGAAAGTTATTTCCATACGCTTGCGAAATGGCGTTTACGTATTAGCACAAATGGTGCGTGATCCCTATCTGGTATTTTTCAACCATTTTAACGAAGAAAATAACTGGAAGGGAGTGACCTTGAAAGAGGAGGATATCCTTTTTTGTAAAGCAGTTACTCGTCAGTTTCTACGCTATAGTCCTGTAGCGATTGTAAAAGAAGTTAACCCCCTGTTAGATTATGAACTACCCAAAGAATGGATCTATAGCCATATTGGAGGGCATCCTATTACTGTTTCGGTAAAGGGACGGGAGCGCCAAGTAGCTGGTTTTGGTCGACGCTGTTCTTTAGTTCTAGCGGATAAGGACAGTGGTCAACCGGAGGATAATCCACTTATGGGCCTCTTCCAAGCTTATATCATACCAGATATCAAAGAACAGGATTGGGAACGAGTAGGTCAGGCTGAACTCATGTCTATTGAAGTATTTCCAACACTCAATGAGCGTCTCTACCTTTGCTTTCTATATGGGAGAAATATAAATCCAGAACAAGATATCTCTTTGGGAAAGCCCATGCTTGATGACTATGAAACTTATGTAGATATCCTCACTAACAGCCCAGAGGCTCAACGTCTCTATCTAGGAGAGTACGAAGAATAAGAAAGGACATTTGATGAAACTTAGAATTTTTGCGGAAAACAAGCCAGCTCAAAAGGTTTTTGAATATCAGTTAGAACTTGCTGATCAGACAATTCTTCTATCGACAGCACTCTTGTCTAGTGCTATTGCTTTAGCAGGATTATTTTCTGCTTTGAAAGAAAAATAAAATAGAAAAGAGAAAACAGAATGGTTTTACCAAATTTTAAAGAAAATCTAGAAAAATACGCTAAGCTTTTGGTTGCAAACGGAGTGAACGTGCAACCTGGTCACACCTTGGCTCTCTCTATCGATGTGGAGCAACGCGAGTTGGCTCACTTAATCGTCAAAGAAGCCTATGCACTTGGAGCTCACGAAGTTATCGTTCAATGGGCAGATGACTTTGTAAATCGTGAGAAATTCCTTCACGCGCCGATGGAGCGTTTGGACAATGTACCAGAATACAAGATCGCTGAGATGAACTACCTTCTTGAAAACAAAGCAAGTCGTCTCGGTGTTCGTTCTTCTGATCCAGGTGCCTTGAACGGAGTGGATGCGGAAAAGCTCTCAGCTTCTGCCAAAGCTATGGGAATTGCCATGAAGCCAATGCGTATCGCAACTCAATCCAACAAGGTGAGCTGGACTGTAGCTGCTGCAGCTGGACTCGAGTGGGCTAAGAAGGTCTTTCCAAATGCTGCAAGCGATGAAGAAGCAGTAGATCTCCTTTGGGACCAAATCTTCAAAACTTGCCGTATCTACGAAGAAGATCCAGTTAAGGCTTGGGAAAAACATGCTGCTATCCTCAAGAGCAAGGCGGAAATGCTCAATAAAGAGCAATTCTCAGCCCTTCACTACACAGCACCAGGAACTGATTTGACACTTGGCTTGCCGAAGAACCACGTTTGGGAATCTGCTGGAGCAATCAATGCTCAAGGTGAAGGATTCTTGCCAAATATACCAACAGAAGAAGTCTTTACGGCTCCTGACTTCCGTCGCGCAGATGGTTATGTCACTTCTACAAAACCTCTTAGCTACAATGGAAATATTATCGAAGGGATCAAAGTGACATTTGAAAATGGTCAAATCGTTGATATCACAGCCGAAAAGGGTGACCAGGTTATGAAGGACCTTGTCTTTAAGAATGCTGGTGCGCGTGCCTTGGGTGAGTGTGCCTTGGTACCAGATCCAAGTCCAATTTCTCAGTCAGGTATTACCTTCTTTAACACCCTTTTCGATGAAAATGCTTCTAACCACTTGGCTATTGGTGCAGCTTACGCAACTAGCGTTGTTGGTGGAGCAGAGATGAGTGAAGAAGAGCTTGAAGCTGCAGGACTTAACCGTTCTGATGTTCACGTTGACTTTATGATTGGTTCGAACCAAATGGATATCGATGGTATCCGTGAGGATGGAACACGCGTACCACTCTTCCGCAATGGAGATTGGGCAATTTAAGGAGAAACTATGATTGGAAGTATGTTTGTCGGGCTTTTAATCGGACTACTAGCAGGAGCTATCACCAATCGTGGCGAACGTATGGGTTGCTTCGGGAAAATGTTTCTCGGCTGGATTGGTGCCTTTTTAGGACAATTAATCTTTGGTTCTTGGGGACCAAGCCTAAGCGGTACAGCCATTATCCCATCAGTTCTGGGGGCTATGATTTTGCTAGCCATTTTCTGGGAAAGAGGAAGCTGAGTTTCGCTATGTAAGGCAGATTAACTTTAAAGAATAAGAGAGAGGCTGGGACAAAAGTCCTAGCCTCTCAATTGTCTTTGGATTGTCGAGTAAGACGCAGTGGTTGAGTGGCCTCTACTACGCTGATTTCATCAGCTTTTACAGCCCTACTCAACTGTGCGGAGGTGGGACGACGAAATCGAATTCTAACGAATTACCGATTTCTGTCTCACTCTCTCTTTTTAGGTCGCTATATAAAGTCCTTTGAAAGCACTCATCTAAGCTTAGCCACAGAGCTTTCAGTGACTGGTTCTTTTTATATTGCCTCAAGTATGGTACAATAAAAGCATGAGAATTCAACAATTACACTATATTATCAAAATCGTAGAGACTGGTTCGATGAATGAGGCTGCCAAGCAACTTTTCATTACACAACCGAGTCTATCAAATGCTGTTCGTGACCTAGAAAATGAGATGGGAATTGAGATTTTTATCCGAAATCCTAAGGGAATTACCCTTACACGTGATGGGATGGAGTTTCTATCCTATGCCCGTCAGGTTGTCGAACAAACGCAACTTCTAGAAGAACGTTATAAGAATCCAATCGCTCATCGCGAGCTTTTTAGTGTGTCTTCGCAACACTATGCCTTTGTGGTCAATGCTTTTGTTTCCTTGCTTAAGAAAAGCGATATGGAAAAGTACGAGCTTTTTTTGCGTGAAACCAGAACTTGGGAGATTATCGATGATGTCAAGAACTTCCGAAGTGAAGTGGGAGTTCTCTTTTTAAATAGCTATAACCGGGACGTTCTTTCAAAGATGTTAGACGACAACCATCTAGTTGCCCACCATCTCTTTACAGCCCAACCCCATATCTTTGTCAGCAAGACCAACCCTCTTGCTAAGAGAGACAAGGTGCGATTGGCAGACCTAGAAGACTTCCCATATTTGAGCTATGACCAAGGTACCCATAATTCCTTCTATTTCTCAGAGGAGATTCTATCTCAGGAACACCACAAGAAATCCATCGTTGTTAGTGACCGTGCGACCTTGTTCAATCTCTTGATTGGTTTGGACGGTTATACCATAGCGACAGGTATCCTCAATAGTAATCTTAATGGAGACAATATCGTCTCGATTCCACTTGATATTGATGATCCCATTGAGCTGGTTTATATCCAGCATGAGAAAACAAGCTTGTCCAAGATGGGTGAACGCTTCATCGAGTATTTGCTTGAAGAAGTTCGTTTTGATAGCTAATTGAAACTCTATTAGAAAAGAAAAGGAAAAATGACTACAATGAATACCAATGATTTTGATTTCCACTTGCCAGAGGAGCTAATTGCTCAAACTCCTTTGGAAAAGCGCGATGCTTCTAAGCTTTTGATGGTCAATCGCAAAACAGGGGAATTTCAAGATCGCCATTTTCACTCCATTATTGAAATGCTAGAGCCAGGAGATGCCCTGGTTATGAATGATACCCGCGTTTTGCCAGCTCGACTTCATGGTCAAAAAGAAGAAACAGGGGGCCATGTTGAACTCTTGCTTTTGAAAAATACAGCAGGAGACGAATGGGAAGTGTTGGCGAAGCCAGCCAAACGTCTCAAGGTCGGCACCCGCGTTATCTTTGGTGATGGTCGACTTAGCGCAGTTGTGACCGAGGAATTAACCCATGGAGGTCGTATTGTTCGCTTTGAGTATGAGGGGATTTTCCTTGAAGTGCTTGAAAGCCTTGGAGAAATGCCTTTGCCTCCTTATATTCACGAAAAATTGGATGACCGTGAACGTTACCAGACAGTCTATGCCAAGGAGAGTGGCTCAGCTGCTGCCCCAACTGCAGGCCTGCATTTTACCAAGGAATTACTGAAAGAAATCCAGCAAAAAGGAGTTCATCTAGTCTACCTGACCTTGCACGTTGGACTTGGGACCTTTAGACCTGTTTCAGTAGATAATCTAGATGAACATGAGATGCACTCAGAGTTTTATCAATTGTCTGAGGAAGCTGCAGCGACCTTGCGTCAGGTCAAAGAAAATGGTGGTCGTGTCATTGCTGTGGGGACAACCTCTATCCGTACGCTAGAGACTATCGGAAGCAAGTTTGAAGGGCAAATCCAAGCAGACTCTGGTTGGACCAATATCTTTATCAAACCAGGCTATGACTGGAAGGTTGTGGATGCTTTTTCTACTAATTTCCACTTGCCTAAATCAACATTGGTCATGCTCGTTTCTGCCTTTGCAGGCCGTGAATTGGTCTTAGAAGCCTACCAACATGCTATCGACCAAAAGTACCGTTTCTTTAGCTTTGGCGATGCCATGTTTATCTACTAAAAATAGAAGAGCTAATTCCTGATTGGATTAGCCTTTTTTGATGTCAAATAGCTATTGAATTATATGGAAATAAATGATACACTGAAAACTACAGGTTAGACGTCAAAAATATATGTAATTTCAGGCTAGCTATTTTAGATGCAGATGAGACTGTATCATCATTTTAAAAGGAGATTATCATGAAAAAAACATTGCGCTACACTAGTCTTTCAGCTCTTGCCTTGTTGGCTGTGGTGACACTTGCTGCTTGTGGAGGAAATACTGAAAAAACTACAGCATCTTCAAGCAAAGAGGCTTCTTCTAAAGTAACTAAGGAGTCTTCAAGTAAAACAGAAGCTAGTCAAAAAGAGGAGCAAAAGTCTGAGACGAGCCCATCAAGTTCCGCAAGCACTCAAACGGATAAGAAGGAAGAGAAGAAAAAAACTCCAGAAGCTTACGCAAAATTCCTTGGAACGTGGGAAAACTATGCTGGAACAACTGCTACAGTCACAGCGGATGGAATCGTGACCATTCAAAGTTCAAAAGGAACCTTCCAGTATGAAATGGGGCAAGTAGAGGAAAAAGATGGCTACTACTCAACAGGAATCCATCTTGTCGATGGTGGAGAAGGTGCACGCCTCATCTTTACACCAGCAGGTGTAGCAAATGAATTGACTGGTACGGATGGTAGCCAAGATGTCTTGGCAATCGGCCAATCACCAAGCGATAAAGATAGTCATTTTTACCGTAATTAAGAGTGAAAAGAAGAAGTGAGGGTGGAGAGTAGCCCTTGCTTTTTTAATGTTCTCGAAGCATAAATTTTAAATCATTCGAGTTTATACGACGTTTAAGTTGGATAATTAGCAAGCTCACGTTAAAGTGAAAGATAATAAGGATAATATCAAAGAGGCTGGGACAAAAGTACTAGCCTCTCAATTGTCTTTGGATTGTCGAGCAAGACGCAGTGGTTGAGTGGGCTCTACTACGCTGATTTCATCAGCTTTTACAGCCCTACTCAACTGTGCGGAGGTGGGACGACGAAATCGAATTCTAATGAATTACCGATTTCTGTCCCACTCTCTCTTTACTTGCTAATATAAGAAATCAATGCCGTAGTTTTCTTTTAGATAGGTCGCTAACTCGGCTTTTTCTTCCTCTCTAAATCGACAGAGGCTAAGGGCGAGCCGCAATATCAGGACGCTTGTATCGACGATAACATTTGACTTAGAAATATCTTCTAGCTGGGTGACCTCTCTCAGGTCAAAATCTAAATAGTAAGCCTTGCTGTTGGCATGGTCAGGGTCACTGACATCCACTTCAACATACGATGCTCGCAACAATTCTTCTTTTGGGATGAAGATTTCCTTGGAAAAGAAGAGCCCGGGATAGACATAAATACCTTCAAAGGTGAACTCAAAGGAGAGTCTGCGACTAGAAAGTCTTTTGATACCTGCAATCGTTGCGTAGATGGCAGCAAAAAAGAGAATGGTTGGAACCACGGTGAGAAGACTAAGCTGGGAAAAGTCGATCAATCCATGCGCGAGAAAAAAGAAAAATTGAAAGAATACACCCACTGCAAAGACTAGATAGCCGACACCGACATATTTTGAATAATAGATTTTCATAGAAACCTCCAGATATAGAATTGAACTCGCAAATGTTTTTTCAGAAGACGGAGTCTAGGTCGTGCAGAGTTGAAATTCTAGGTATTCCCATCATATCCTATGGAGCAAAGTTCTGTCAACCTTTTAGCAAGCTGCCAACCTTAGCTTAATTGATGGTGAACAATGGAGAGTAATCAAAAGAACGAGAGAGCTATTAAAAGAATAAAGCGAAGAATAATAAAATCATAATTAATTAAAATTTAGGTGGATTATGAACTAATTCTAATTTATGATAAATAAACAATATGTAAATAGAAACTTATTGTTCAAATGAAAATAGCATAAGGAATTCTATTTTATCGTTATAAGCTTGATAATTCAGTGAGTAATTAATCCCTTATTTATATTGAATAAGTTCGTATATTTTTATGGTATAATAAGGTTATAAAATATACAGGAGAGAAATAATGGCTCTAAATGTTAAGACAAAAGATAGTGTAATGTTTGGATATTTAAGGGAATTAAATGCTACAATACCAACATATCAAAGAAGTTACGAGTGGGGACAAGATCAGATATTGGATTTCTTAGAAGATTTATACTCTGAGTGGGAAAGAGGAGTTGATAGTGAATCAAGATATTTCTTTGGACCTATAATTACAACGGAAGATGAGAATGGTATAACTCAGGTAATAGATGGCCAGCAACGTTTAACAACTTCTACCATCTTTTTAGCAGTTTTAAGAGATATTTTAAATACCCTGAAGACAATCGAGGGGAGTATAGATTTAAAAGGTATCATTCAAAGAGACCTTATTGGAGATGGCACCACCTATTATGAGTATAAACTCACACAGATTGGGTCAATTGCAGACGATTTTAGAAATAAAATTCAAAAAGATAATCATATAGAGACACTAGAGCCCAAGACTTTATATGCTGGTAAGAAATCGAAGGGAATGGGCAAAGTTAATAATATTTTAAGGGCTTATAACCAAATTTTAGACTATATCACTAATAAAACGGACGGATATAGTGATCAAGAGAAGTACAATTTTATCAATGAGATATGTAATGTCTTTACAAAACAATTTTTTGTTGTAGAAATTTCTGCTACAAATCGAACTGAAGCATTTCAAATATTCCAAACAATTAATGCACGTGGATTAGATTTATCAGCTGCAGATTTAATCAAATCAGATTTTTTTGGAAATAGTGGTGAAAATACAGAAGAAGTAACTGATATGTGGAATCAAATTGTAACGGATTTAGGAGATTTAAACTTCTCAGATTTTATTAGATATTCATGGAATTCTAAGTACGCTTTTACCACAGCAAGAGGATTATATAAATCAGTTTCAAAAACAATTAATGACTCAAGCAAAATCATTAAGTTTATGAAAATGTTAAAAAAACTCTCCATTCCATACTCCGAGTTGAATGGAGATTCAGAACCAACATTTCTTATTGAGAGTGAGTATGGTAGACAAGCTATTTATATTCTACAAGAATTAAAAGAATTAAAATTTAAGACATTTCAACCACTATTTTTAGCAGCTATAAATAAAGATGCATCTGACAAAAATATACTAGCCCTCGTAGAAGCTTCTGCAAATATTTTAATCCGAAATAAAATATTGAATCAAGGTACAAACTGGCTTGAAAAACTATTTTCAAGTTTGGCTTACGAATTAAATAATTCTGATAAGCCGACTGATGATTTGGTGAAGTCTATTATTGACAAACTAAAAAGTGAACAACCTGACGATATAATAATCAGTACCAAGTTAAATAGCTTTGATTTTTCAACAGACATAAAGTTAGCAAGATATATACTTAGAAGAATTGAAAATAATAAAGAATTTGAGAAAGGATTAGTTATATTCGATAATAAAAAGGTTCATATAGAGCACATTATGCCACAATCTCCTATTGATTTATCAGAATGGTCAGTAGATGAGGAGGCACATGCTAACTACTTATGGAAAATAGGGAATTTGACGTTGTTATTAGGTACAAAAAACTCATCAATTGGAAACAGTAGTTTTGATATTAAAAAACAAAGCTATGCCCAATCTGACATAAGGATGACACGAGAACTTAAAGATTATGAAAAATGGGATCCTTCTATGATTGACCAAAGAACTGAAATGTTGATTAATGAATTATTAAACTTATAATAGCTGTTAAAAATCAACATCGGAAATAATCCTTATAGTTGGAGAGTCTTTTTTATAAATCTATCTCAACTTCATGGAACAATTTTCTAAAAAAGCATCAAAAAAAAGCCTTAATTTCAAGGCTTTTCCTATCTCCGTTAAGAAATAGTTGCTAAAAAAGCGGTTGCATGTTACTATATAGTGCAAGGAGGTGAGAATATGGTAGAGCAAAAAAAATCCATTACTATGAAAGATGTTGCTCTGGAAGCGGGAGTTAGTGTTGGAACTGTTTCACGTGTGATCAACAAAGAAAAAGGAATCAAAGAAGTGACCTTACAGAAAGTTGAACAAGCGATTAAAACCTTGAATTATATCCCAGATTACTACGCAAGGGGAATGAAAAAAAATCGAACAGAGACGATAGCACTAATTCTGCCAAGTATCTGGCATCCATTCTTTTCTGAATTCGCGATGCATGTGGAAAATGAAGTTTACAAGAGAAATAATAAACTACTTTTATGTTCAATAAATGGAACCAACCGTGAGCAAGAATATCTTGAGATGCTACGTCATAATAAGGTTGATGGAGTTGTAGCCATTACCTATAGTCCAATCGAGAACTACCTAACTTCAGGAATTCCTTTTGTTAGTATCGACCGGACTTATTCAGATATAGAGATTGCATGTGTGTCGTCTGATAATGATGCAGGAGGACGAGAAGCTGCCAAACAACTCATCAAAAAAGGGTGTCAGCATTTGGCTTTTGTAGGTGGACACAACACAACCATTAATGAGACTAAACGACGTAGAATTTCATTTGAGAAGTATGTCCAAGACAAAAATATACCTTTTAGTATCTTTGACCTAGATGAGACGGTTGTAGACTATCATGAGAAGTTAGAGCAGTTCTTGACAGAGAATCCTGCCATAGATGGTATTTTCGCTATTAATGATTTTGCGGCTTTAGATGTTATTGAAATACTAGAGGCAAATGGTAAACAAATACCTCATGATGTGCAAATCATTGGATATGATGGTATAAAAATGGCTGGGGATCGAGATTATCTGCTTTCAACTATTAAACAACCGTTGAAAGAAATGGCTCAAGAAGCTGTTCGTATCTTGTTTGAGATCATTGATGGAAAGACTGTTAATTTACAGACAATCTTACCAGTAACATTTATTGAAGGAAAAACAACAAAAAATTAAAAATAAGTCTTGACAGAAAGCGCTATCAATGTTAAAATAGAGTCAAATCAAAGAGATTTATTTTTTAAAACAAAAATTGAAACGTTTCAAATAATGATGAGAGAGCGCCATGCGCTATCTTTTCTAAGACAAAATTGAAACGTTTCAAAAAGGAGGTTGCTATGAATAGCAAAGCGAAGCAGGTTTCTGTTTGGGAACGGATTAAGAAACAAAAACTCTTGTTATTGATGACCGTCCCTGGTTTGGTTTTGACTTTTATCTTTAAGTACATTCCCATGTACGGAGTTTTGATCGCCTTTAAAGATTACAATCCTCTAAAAGGAATAATGGGAAGTGACTGGGTAGGATTTTCTGAGTTTACAAAATTCTTGTCTTCACCCAACTTTGGAATCTTGTTAGCCAATACTCTTAAATTGAGTGTTTATGGCTTGCTTCTTGGTTTTTTGCCACCGGTTATTTTAGCGATTATGCTCAACCAACTCTTGAGTGAAAAAGCTAAAAAACGGATTCAGCTTATTTTATACGCACCTAACTTTATTTCTGTCGTTGTTATTGTTGGTATGATTTTCCTCTTCTTCTCAGTTGGAGGGCCAATCAATAGTTTTCTTTCCATGTTTGGGATCAAAGCTGATTTCCTAACAAACCCTGACTACTTCAGACCCCTCTATATCTTTAGTGGGATCTGGCAAGGAATGGGTTGGGCATCAACACTTTACACAGCGACCTTGGTTAACGTTGATCCAGCCTTAATCGAAGCAGCAAGACTAGATGGTGCCAATATTTTCCAACGAATCTGGCATATTGACCTTCCTGCTTTGAAGCCCATCATGGTTATCCAGTTTGTCTTGGCCGCAGGTGGGATTATGAATGTCGGTTATGAGAAAGCCTTCTTGATGCAGACATCACTAAACTTACCAACATCTGAAATTATCTCAACTTATGTTTATAAAGTGGGTCTTGTGTCAGGTGACTATTCTTACTCAACAGCCGTCGGTTTATTTAACGCAGTTATTAACGTTGTCTTGCTCGTTGCAGTCAACCAAGTTGTTAAACGCATGAATAATGGCGAAGGTATTTAAGGAGGAAAACATGAAAAATTCAATCATGGATACAAAATTTGATAAACGAATCTTGCTTTTGAATAAAATCATTATCGTCTTTATCGTTTTGATTACTTTGCTTCCTTTACTTTATATCGTCGTAGCATCCTTCATGGATCCTAAGGTCTTAGTTAGTAGAGGGATTAGTTTTAATCCTGCTGACTGGACAGTAGAAGGATACCAGCGTGTATTCAGCGACCAGTCCATTCTTAGAGGTTTTATCAACTCTCTACTATACTCATTTGGCTTTGCGGCTTTAACAGTTTTGATCTCAGTCTTTACAGCCTATCCCTTATCTAAGAAAGATTTGGTTGGACGTCGTTGGATTAACTACTTCTTGATTGTAACCATGTTCTTTGGTGGTGGTCTAGTTCCTACTTACTTGTTGATTAAAGATCTGGGTATGCTCAACACTCCTTGGGCTATCATTGTTCCAGGTGCAGTCAATGTTTGGAATATCATTCTTGCCAGAGCCTACTTCCAAGGATTGCCTGAAGAATTGGTAGAAGCAGCCGTCATTGATGGTGCAAATGATTTACAGATTTTCTTCAAAATCATGCTTCCTCTTGCAAAACCAATTATGTTCGTTCTCTTCCTCTATGCTTTTGTCGGTCAGTGGAACTCATACTTCGATGCAATGATTTATATCAAAGATCCAAACTTGGAACCATTGCAACTTGTTCTTCGTAAAATTCTCATTCAGAGTCAGCCTGGTCAAGATATGATTGGAGCGCAAGCAGCTATGAATGAAATGAAACGTTTAGCTGAATTGATCAAATACGCAACCATTGTCATTTCAAGCTTGCCATTGATTGTTATGTATCCATTCTTCCAAAAATACTTTGATAAAGGTATTATGGCGGGATCACTTAAAGGTTAATATAATAGAAAAAAATATAAGGAGTTTTCTCATGAAATTCAAAACATTCACAAAATCAGCAGTTTTGTTGACAGCTAGTTTAGCAGTACTTGCAGCCTGCGGCTCAAAAAATACAGCTTCTAGTCCAGACTATAAATTGGAAGGAGTAACCTTCCCACTCAAAGAAACGAAAACCTTGAAGTTTATGACAGCTAGTTCACCTCTAGCACCAAAAGACCCGAATGAAAAATTAATTTTGCAACGTTTGGAGAAGGAAACAGGAGTTCATATTGACTGGACCAACTACCAATCAGATTTTGCTGAAAAGAGAAATCTAGACATCTCAAGTGGTGACCTTCCAGATGCCATCCATAATGACGGTGCTTCAGATGTAGACTTGATGAACTGGGCTAAGAAAGGTGTAATCATTCCAGTTGAAGACTTGATTGATAAATATATGCCAAATCTCAAGAAAGTTCTTGAGGAAAAACCTGAATACAAGGCCATGATGACAGCACCAGACGGACACATCTATTCATTCCCATGGATTGAGGAGCTTGGAGAAGGCAAAGAATCTATCCATAGTGTCAATGATATGGCTTGGATTAACAAAGAATGGCTTAATAAACTTGGCCTTGAAATGCCAAAAACAACAGATGATTTGATCAAAGTTTTAGAAGCATTTAAAACTCAAGATCCAAATGGAAATGGTCAAGCAGACGAAATTCCATTTACTTTCATCGGCGGTAACGGAAACGAAGACTTCAAATTCCTCTTTGGAGCATTTGGTGTTGGGGATAACGATGATCACTTAGTAGTTGGAAACGATGGTAAAGTTGACTTTACAGCAGATAACGACGACTATAAAGAAGGTGTGAAATTCATCCGTCAATTGCAAGAAAAAGGCTTGATCGATAAGGAAGCTTTCGAACACGATTGGAATACCTATATTGCCAAAGGTCATGATCAAAAATACGGTGTTTACTTCACATGGGACAAGAACAATGTCACAGGAAGCAACGAAAACTATGATGTCTTACCTGTCCTTGCTGGTCCAAGTGGACAAAAACACGTAACTCGTACAAATGGTTTGGGATTTGCGCGTGATAAGATGGTTATCACTAGCGTCAACAAAAACCTTGAGTTGACAGCTAAATGGATTGATGCCCAATACGCACCTCTTCAATCTGTCCAAAACAACTGGGGAACTTATGGAGATGACAAGCAACAAAATATCTTTGAATTTGACCAAGCAACTAATAGCCTCAAACACTTGCCACTAAACGGAACAGCACCAGCAGAACTTCGTCAAAAAACTGAAGTTGGTGGACCACTTGCTATCTTGGACTCTTACTATGGTAAAGTGACAACTATGCCAGACGATGCCAAATGGCGTTTGGACCTTATTAAAGAATACTATGTTCCTTATATGAGTAATGACAACAACTATCCAAGAGTCTTTATGACTGAGGAAGATTTGGATAAGATTGCCCACATTGAAGCAGATATGAATGACTATATCTACCGCAAACGTGCAGAATGGATTGTCAACGGCAATATTGATGCTGAGTGGGATGATTATAAGAAAGAACTTGAGAAATACGGACTTTCTGACTATCTCGCTATCAAACAAAAATACTATGATCAATATCAAGCAAACAAGAAATAGAGGTTGATTATGGGAGATAAAAAATACACAGTAGAGAGGGCCAATCGCTATATAGAAGAAAATAAGCATCTGGTTAATACTCAATATAAACCTGAGGACCACTTCTCTGCTGAGATTGGCTGGATTAATGATCCAAATGGATTCGTCTATTTTCGTGGAGAATACCATCTCTTTTATCAGTTTTATCCTTATGATAGCGTTTGGGGGCCAATGCACTGGGGCCATGCTAAAAGTAAGGACTTGGTGACTTGGGAGCACTTGCCAGTGGCACTTGCTCCTGACCAAGACTACGACCGCAATGGTTGCTTCTCAGGGTCAGCTATCGTCAAAGACGATCGCCTCTGGCTCATGTATACTGGACATATCGAAGAAGAATCCGGTGTCCGTCAAGTGCAAAATATGGCATTTTCAGACGACGGGATTCACTTTGAAAAGATTTCCCAAAATCCAGTTGCGACAGGTGCAGACTTGCCAGATGAGCTAATCGCTGCTGATTTCCGCGATCCAAAACTCTTTGAAAAAGATGGACGCTATTATTCGGTAGTTGCTGCCAAACACAAAGATAATGTGGGCTGTGTCGTTCTACTAGGGTCCGATAACCTAGTAGAGTGGCAGTTCGAATCCATCTTTTTAAAAGGGGTAGAACACCAAGGCTTTATGTGGGAATGTCCAGACTACTTTGAGTTAGATGGAAAAGACTGCATCATTATGTCACCAATGCGTTATCAACGTGAGGGTGATTCTTACCACAATATCAATTCCTCTGTATTGGTTACAGGTCAGGTAGACTGGGAAGCTAAACAGTTCATTCCAGAAACAGTAGAAGAAATCGACCATGGCCAGGACTTCTATGCGCCTCAAACATTGTTGGATGGCCAAAATCGTCGTATCATGATTGCTTGGATGCAGATGTGGGGGCGTACACTTCCAACTCATGACCAAGATCATAAGTGGGCTGGTGTCATGACCTTACCTCGTGTACTTCGATTGAAGGATGGGAAGTTATTCCAAACTCCTATCAAGCAAGGGGGCCATCACATTCAAATTGATGGTGATCAGCGTTACCGTTTGGGAAGCGATACAGATTATCTAGAGTTTGGTTATGATAGCACAGCCAAGCAAGTCTATATTGATCGTAGTCATCTGGCTCAGAAAATCCTCGGTGAAGAAGAACAGGATACGAGCCACCGCTATGTAGATGTAGAAGCTAAAGAATTGGAAGTTTTTGTAGATAAAAATTCCATCGAGATTTTTGTCAATCAAGGTGAAGCAAGCATGACGGCAACTTATTACTTAACAGTGCCAGCTGAGCTATCACGAATTGATTAAAAAATAATACTCTTCGAAAATCTCTTCAAACTACGTCAGCTTCACCTTGCCGTAGATATAGGTAACTGACTTCGTCAGTCTTATCCACAACCTCAAAACAGTGTTTTGAGCAACCTGCGACTAGCTTCCTAGTTTGCTCTTTGATTTTCATTGAGTATAAGTTATTTCTCTTAAAGAAAAAGTTCTCTTTCTAGCAAAATGGAAAGAGAACTTTTTTCTAATTAAGCAGATCATATTTCTGTTTAAACAATTCAATTTTATCATTACAGTAATTGATTAAATCTCGAGCTTTTTCAATTGTATAGCCTTTTTCAGATACCGACTTCACTTTCTTTTCATCAAAATAGAAGCCAGTAAAGCCCCTGACTTCCTCTGATAAGGTGAGATAATAGCCTGTTTCAATCCCCTGATCTAAATCTTTCGAGAGAGACTTCATCAGGCGTCCGAAGAGAGACTTTTTCGTCTTTTCATCACTGGAATCATTCCCCAAGTTGGTTGAAATCAAGTCAGGATGGTAAGAATTGATGGTGATGTTTGAACCTTTTAAAAAGAAATCTCTTGCTAGATAGCGTGTCATCCAAATGGTATAGAGTTTGGAATTATTATAGGCCAATCCTGGATTGTATTCTTTCTCAAATCCAAAGTCCAAATCCTTGACCTTGGCAAAATGATGCATATAGGAAGAAGTATTAATGACACGGCTGTCAGCCGATTTTTCTAACAAGGGGCTTAGCTCAGTTGTTAACAGATAGGGAACGAGAACGAATAACATAAAAGTCAACTCGACATTTTTAGCACTCGCTTTTCGTTCTTTTCCTGCATACAGGCCTGCATTGTTAAACAAGACATCGATCCTTTGAAAGTCTCGCTTGATTTCCCCTACAAATCGATAAACATCGTCTAATTTTGAAAAATCTGCCAAGTAGCTCGAAACTCTGCCTCTCAAGGAAACGGCCCGAACCTCTTGAAGCGCCAGCTCAAGTTTTTGAGGATTGCGACCATGGAGGATGACCTGATGGCCTTCACTGGCTAATTTCTTTGCCAAATGTTTACCGATACCGTCAGTAGCACCTGTAATCAGAATCGTTTTGACCATATTAGTCCTCCAAGAAAGCAATGAGTTCTTTTGAAAACTCCTCTGCATATTGGAAGATCGAACCGTGACCAGCATTTGGATAGATGATCAGCTTACTATCTTTTATTTTCTCATGCATATCATAAGAATTTTCTGTTGGAACCTGCATATCCTTGTCCCCGTTGACGATTAAGGTTGGTTGGGTGATAAATCTTAGGTCGTCTTGAGAATCTTTCCCCCAACGTTTAATGGCTTTGAGTTGAGTCAAGAAACCAGGCACACTCATGTCTTTGTCCGCAAATTCCTTGGTTCGCATTCCCATTCGTCCGAGAACTTTCAAAGCTTCGATTTTTCCTTGTTCATCATGGTTATAGAAGATATAGCGTTTAGGATCGATGCGCTCGAGTCCAGCTTTAAACATATAGTTAAATGTTTTCCCTGTGACCTTATCAATCTCTTTTCCACCTCGAGGTCCTGTTCCTGCTATAATGAGACGATTGACCAAATCAGGCTTGATTCGGACCATTTCTTGGGCAATCATCCCTCCCATAGAAAGACCTAGGAGATTGATTTTATCGTAACCAAGGGATTGAATAAAGGCAATCGTCTGCTCAGCCATTCCAGAAATGGTTGGGGCCACTTTTCCTTGACTGGCTCCCACACCAGGAAGGTCGACCACAATCACATGGTGCTTTTCAGCAATCAAGTCCAAAAGTTTTGGATCCCAGTTGTCGAGGGTTGCTGCCAAGTGGACCAGCATCAGAAGAGGTAGTTTTGATTTGCCTTTGCTGAGTTCGCGATAGGCAATTTTGTTCCCTTCAACAGTGATGTATTGATTTTTAGTTGTAAGATATGACATTGTCTTTTCCTTTTTATTTCTTAAAGCTGAGGACAGTTTTTCCACGTGAGCGACCATTAGCGACCTTGTCTAAGGCGCTATTCACTTCTTCAAATGGATAGACTGTATCGATAGATGGCTTGATTTCTAATTTGCTAAAGAGGTCAGCTACCTCTTGTAATTGAGCACCATTGCTTTCCACAAAGATAAAATGGTAGTGAACGCCGTATTTGTCAGCCATCTTATCAAATTTGCGACCAGCTAAGCCAAGAATCATCTGTTTCCATTTTGGCAGGTTCATGCGTTTGGCAAAGTCACCATTTGGCATAGCACGGAGGGAAACAAGCTGACCACCTTTTTTCATGATAGACATTTGTTTTTCAGTCTCAGCGCCACCAAGGGTATCGAGGACATAATCAACCTGGCTAACAGTTTTTGTATAATCCTCTGTTTTATAATCGATAAAGCGGTCTGCTCCTAGGTTCAATACACGCTCAGCGCTATCTCCAGCCCCATTGGTAATGACCTTCAAACCTTTAGCCTTAGCAATCGGAATGGCCATACCGCCGACACCGCCTGTACCACCAGAGATAAAGATGGTTTTGCCAGCTTGAGCCCCCATGAGTTCTAAGGCTTGCATAATGGTTAAGGCAGTCAAAGGAACAGCAGCGGCTTCCTCGTCAGACAGATAGTCTGGAACCTTGGCTAGAGCCTGACTATCGACAGCTACGTATTCTGCAAAGGCACCAATATGATTAAGTGGTAAACGCCCAAAAACTCGGTCTCCGACTTTGAGATTTTTGACTTGTCTACCTGTCTCTTCAATGATACCGACCACTTCATTTCCAGCAGTTTGTGGAAGTTTGTAAGGGACGATCACCTTTACTTCACCACGGGAAATCATGTTATCCAGAGGATTAACACCAGCTGCGGTGACTTTGACCAAAACTTCTTTGTCTGTGATGCTTGGTTTTGCGATTTCTGTGATGTTTAGTGTGATATTGTTTTTGTTATAAGTAGTATGTTGTGCGACTTTCATTGTCTACCCTTTTCTATTTTTTGTTGTATCCGATAGAGATACAAGCATAGTCTTTTTAAAACTGATCTGCATGCAAATCAGTTTCGTTTTTGTTTGGCATCTTTATAAAGATTGTTAATGACATCTTCTAAGGTTTGCTGGGCTAGTTCCTTATCAAGTTGAGCTTCAGCGCTAGCAAATAGTGGCGAAATGGCAGCTTGAATATGTTTCCCTACTGGGCAATCCGGATTGCTATTTTGGTGAACGGGAAATAAGCTGATGTGGTTGACTTCTTGTGTGGAAAAATAAATCTCAAGTAAGGTCACTTCCTTTGGGGACTTACTGAGTTGATAGCCTGTTTTTCCTTGATGGGAAGTAATTAAGCCAGCGTTTTTCAATAAGGCAATCACCTTACGAATATAACTAGCGTTGGTTCCGACGCTCTCAGCCAGAGCTTGTGAACTTAAGGTATCCTTGCTCTCGCTAATCATGGTTAGGATATGTAAGGCTACTGAAAATTTTGTATCCATATAAACTCCTTTGGATAACTTGTATCTAATACGAGAACAAGTATATCACAAATAAAATGAAAAGCAAGACTTTTGTTTTAAATTTTTAAAATATTTTTGAAGAGTGTCATCAGATTAGAGATGTCTGGAAAGGCAGTTCATAAAAAATAGTGAGATAAACTTGTTTTAAAGAAACAGCATCTCCCCTCTCTGCTTGATCAAACATATCTTAGTTTGTGCCTAGTAAACTTTGTTTAATAATCTAATTATATGTTATTTCATTCCGTTTTTTTGTTCTTTTCAAAGCGTTATGAGGACTTGAAACTTCTTTTATGATTTTTAATTAGTAAAATGTTGAACTATAGTGAGTTTTGTGTCACAATAGATAGTATATAAATCATTAATAGAATAGAAATAATATTTTCTTACCTTTACAAGTAGTATTGGTTAGACATTTTTTCGTCTCAATTGTACTTATCTCTCAAGTTTAGCTAGTTTTTAAAAGCTCTGATTTCGACTCAATAAAACAAATTTCAGAAGTGCAAAAGACAAGATGGTGACATTGCTACAGTCAGTCGCCATGTCTTGCTGGCACAGGCTGTTTGTGCCGTCAGCTATTTACCAGTCAATTTGATCAAAGGGCTTAATTATTATTTTTGAAAGGTCTTTTATGGAAAAAATTCTTTCTTTAGGTCTGACAGGTAAGAAATTACTTGTTCAGGGTTTCTTGTTTGTTCTGCTAGGTCTTATCTTGATGGTCACGGGAACTTGGTTGCCAGTGACGGTTATTCGACTGGTTCTGTTTTTAGCTTGGATAGCAACGGTCTTAGATTTAGTATTACGTATTTTCAAAAAAAGTCAGTCAACGGACACCTTGGGAGTTGCACTGGTTAAATTGTTAGTGATGGGATATTTGCTAGGCTCGAATCTTGCTACTGATGTGCCAATTTATATTTTGGCTCTTGTGATTGGAATTTATCAGATTTTTCATGCTAGTATCAACCTTGTCACCTATGTTCTCTACCGCAAAAACAAAATTCGACCTCGTTTTCGTTTCTTACTAGATGGTCTCGTACTAGTTTTTCTTGGTGGGACTAGTCTTTTGTCCTCTACGGGAAATTCTGTCTTTCAACTCTTTGTTTTAGGGGCTTATTTTTGCCTTTATGGTGTGTCCAATATCCGTGACGGTTTCTTATTTGAAAAGGAAATTGGGAAAAACCATCTCAAACGTCGTGTCAGAATGAGCTTACCTATTGCCCTAGCCGCTCTCATCCCTGCAAGAACTTTAGCAAAAATTAACAAATTTATGCTGGAAAATGCTGATGAGGAAGAAGATATCCATCTTGGAATGGTGAAGTCTGGTAAGACAGCGGAGCTTGAAATTTTCGTTCATACAGCGGAGACTTCTCTATTTTCAGCTATTGGTCATGTGGACCTTTGTTATCAAGGACGTGTGATTTCTTATGGAAACTATGATCCGTCATCTGAGACCTTATTTGGTATGGTTGGAGATGGTGTTTTATATTTTTGCGACCGTGATAAGTACATTGACTTATGTAAACGGGAGAGTCAAAAAACGCTATTTGGTTACGGAATAGATTTGACACCGGAAATGGAAGAAGCGGTTCAGGAAAAATTAGCTGAATTAAAACAACTAACGATTCCATGGGAGCCAAGTGCGGATAAAATCACGACAGGTGATGGTAAGGAAGACTACACCTACGCTTATAAAATCAGACATGAGACGGATGGGGAACTTTATAAATTTATCAAATCTAAGTTTAAATCCTACTTTGTCTTATCCACAAATTGTGTGCTCCTGGCAGATACCATAGTCGGTCAGGCTGGAACAGATATCCTCTCACCCAAAGGATTTATCGCACCAGGAACTTACCAAGCTTACCTTGACCGAGAGTTTGAAAAACCAAATAGTATAGTCGTATCTAAACATGTTTATTAAGGAGAATTTATGAATTTAGTAAAAAAATACACCCCATTAATACTTTTTATAGGGCTGGTTACTCTTGTAATTCTGAATGCATCAAGCTTTATATCAGGGGCAGTATCTCTCTTTGAAGTAACTTCTACCTTGATTTATGGTGCTGTCATTGCTTTTGTGCTCAATGTTCCCATGAAAAAAATTGAAGAATTCCTAGTTAAAATGAAGGTAAAGGCAGGGTTGCGCCGTCCGATTGCCATGGTACTTGTTTTCCTAGCTCTTATCTTAATCGTGATTGCTCTTTTGGTTTTGGTGCTGCCAACCCTAGCTCAGACTATTAGTCAGCTGGGAACAGTCCTTTCAACAGTCCTTACTCAACTTGGGAAATTGCTAGGCAGCTCGGAATTTGTAACCAAAGACATGTTGTCAACTATCGTATCAGGCATACAGGGACAATCTAGTTCTATTAGCCAAGCTTTGATAGGTTTTTTATCAGGTCTGACTAGTAATATCGGCAATATTTTTTCAAGTTTGATGAATGCCTTTTTGATTATAGTCTTCACCTTTTCATTTTTATCCAGTAAGGAACATTTGGCAGCGATGACGAGTCGACTTCTAAAAGTTTTTCTTCCAGAGAAGGTGGTGATAAAGTTGACTTACATTGGACAAGTAGCACTAGAGACTTATGACCAATTTTTGATGAGTCAGCTGATTGAAGCAGTTATCATAGGAGTTATGATAGCGGTTGGTTACAGCATGTTTGGGATACCCTATGGAGTAATGACAGGTATCTTTGCAGGAGTGCTATCGTTCATTCCTTATGTAGGGCCTATGATTGCTTGTGTTGTGGGAGCGATTTTTATCTTCACAGTGAGTCCTACTCAAGCCTTACTTTCTCTTCTTCTATATCAAGTTATACAGCTGATTGAAGGAAACCTTATTTATCCAAAAGTTGTAGGTCAGTCTATTGGTTTGCCAGCTCTTTTCACACTTGCAGCAGCTAGTATCGGAGGGAATCTTTTCGGACTGCTTGGAATGATATTCTTTACCCCCGTATTTGCTGTTATCTATCGACTGGTTAAAGAATTTGTCGTTGCAAAGGAAAATCAGGTAGATTAAGAAAGACTGAATTTAATAAGATATACTGAGAAGAGAGTGAGAGATTCTCTTCTCTTTTATTTTTAAATACTTTGCTACAAAAAGCTATTGGACGTAAAAAAGCCTTGATTTCAAGGCTTTTTCCTGTTGATTTAGATGCCCCTACAAGGGCTCGAACCTGCGCCCCATAGATTAAGAGTCTACTGCTCTACCAACTTAGCTAAAGAGGCAACAGAAAAAGCTGAGAATGTAACTTCCCAGCTATTTTAATATGCCCAAAATGGCAGCTAGATTATTTACGAAAGGCATCAAGGATATAGGTGAAACCAACAATTAAAAATGCAAAGGCAACGACATAAACGACAAAGACACTTGTAGCTACTGGATTGAACAAAATCACTAGACCTAGTAAAAATGCAAGCAACGCTATCCACATGATATGGTTGCCAATAATAGGGAAAATCAATCCCAGACGATTGCCTTTAAAGAAAACTATAATGGCTTCTACAATTAACCAAATCCCTAAAATAATTGGAATGACAACTGGCAGCGTCACAAAGCCATAGGCAACGAGGTAAAGAGCTAAGAGAAGATTAACAATCCCTTGGAAAAGATGAGCTGGTGAGCGAAGCTCTTTTGGTACAGAGAAATAGCCTAAAATAGCTGCTATGGAAGCAACCAGTAAACCAAATGCAATCCACCAGCTGTAAGCAACAAGATTAGCTACTGGGTCTGTAAATAGAAAGAGTGCTAAAAGGACAAAAATAACTCCTGCAAGGAATAGCGATAAACGATTAGAAAATTTCATTTCAAGACCATCCTGTTATATAGTATAGTTTAATAGTAAAAATATTATACACCTTTTTAGAGGAAATATCAATAAACTAAATGGAAAATTTGGAAGTTTCAGTCTGATTCATGAAAAGAAAATCAGTTTTTATTATTTTGAAAATAAAAAGAGAAGATAAAATTTGTCTTCTCTACATGAAAATATTGTATGGCATCAAAGCAAAAGTAACTGGCTTTACACTATTTGTTAAGATGTAATTTGATTCAAAAAGAAAAGATAGATTTAAAAGTGGGGCAAATGATGGGGCAAATCAGTTACAGACAAGCAAAAAAGCCTTGTAAATCAAGGCTTCTTCCTGTTGATTTAGATGCCCCCTGCAGGACTCGAACCTGCGACCCATAGATTAAGAGTCTACTGCTCTACCAACTGAGCTAAGGAGGCAAATAAAAAGCTGTATTGGTGCCGAAACTTCACGGTTTGTATTGAACCCGCGCAATTAAGCAGGTGGGCAACTCGCTCTAACTGAAGCTGTTTCCGTGTGAGACGGCCTACATGCTGTTAGAAGACTTTTGTTTCCCTAATAATACAAAAAATAGTCGGTCAACACTTAAATGTGAAGTCGTACACCACAGCGTTTCTATGATTATATGATACCACTTTTTCAAAAAAAATCAAGGGAAAATTAAAAATTTTGAAAAGGATTTCATAAGTTTCGTAATTTATCAATGGTTTCCTTGCGTTGAGCCAGGGCCCGTTCGTATTTTCCACTATCTTCTGGAGAAAAGTAGTGGTGGTCACGGATTTTTTCTGGTAGGTATTCTTGCTTGACCCAGTGACCAGGATAATTATGTGGATAGAGATAATTTTGGGCGTTACCTAATTCCTTGCTGCCGCTATAATGTCCATCTCTCAAGTGACGTGGAATCGGTAGATGCCCCGATGTTTTAAGATCAGCCAAGGCCTTATCTATAGCCACGTAGGCTGAGTTAGACTTAGGTGAAAGTGCCAGATCAATGACGACATTGGCAATGAGGATACGAGCCTCTGGGAAGCCGATTCTTTGCGCAGCATCCAAAGCAGTTACGGTATGGATTTGCGCTTCTGGATTAGCTAAGCCAATATCTTCATAAGCAATCACAGTCAAACGACGAGCTAGGCTAGGAAGGTCACCAGCTTCTATCAAGCGAGCAGCATAGTGGAGACTAGCATCGACATCGGATCCACGGATGGATTTTTGCAGGGCAGATAGAACATCATAGTGTCCGTCTCCATCCTTGTCCATAGTGATGTAGCTTCTCTGAAGACTATTTTCCATGATGTCGAGGGTGATGTGGCGGACACCGTCATCATTTTCTGGGGTGGAGAGAACTGCTAAATCAAGCGAATTAAAGGCAGAACGGAGGTCTCCGTTGGTAGATGTTGCGATAAAATCAAGGGCATCATCATCTAACTCAACAGGGGACTCAAAACCTCGTTCAGGGTCAGTTATGGCTATTTGAATGGCTTCTTTGACATCTTGGTTAGACAAGGGTTCCAACTCAAAAATCTGAACACGACTGCGGATGGCTGGAGTGACAGAAAAGAAAGGATTTTCAGTTGTCGCCCCGATCATGATGACTAGACCGCTTTCCAAAAGAGGAAGGAGAAAGTCTTGTTTCGTCTTGTCAAGACGATGAATCTCGTCTAGTAGCAGTACAAGGCTACCTGAGAATTTAGCTTCCTCAGCGATTTCTTGGAGGCGTTTTTTACTATCAACTGTCGCATTGAAGGTCCGAAAAGCATACTTGGTCGTTCCAGCGATGGCTGAAGCGATACTGGTTTTTCCGATGCCTGGAGGTCCGTAGAGGATCATAGAGGATAGGCGATTTGCTTCCACCATACGGCGGATAATCTTGCCTGGTCCAACTAGATGCTCCTGACCGATGACCTGGTCGATGGTTTTGGGGCGCATACGAAGCGCGAGATTGTCTGGCATAGCAGTCCTTTCTAACATGGATTTTCTGATACGAATGTGGTAAGATGGTAGTATCTATTTTAGCATATTTCCGAGCATTCGGGGCGATTTAAGAGTCGTATAGAAAGAGGACAAAATGGCAACATACGGATTTTTAGATGTTTTACAAGAAGAGTTGGAAAAGAACTTTCCTTTTGATTATGAGATTAGTTGGGACAAGCGTAATCATGCGGTTGAAGTGAGTTTTCTATTAGAGGCACAAAATGCTGCAGGGGTGGAGATGTTAGATGAAGACGGAGAGGTTTCGTCAGATGATATCCTTTTTGAAGAAGCGGTACTTTTTTACAACCCTGCCAAGTCAACAGTTAATGCAGAAGACTATCTCACAGTCATCCCTTATTTGCCGAAGAAAGGTTTTTCTCGTGAGTTTTTAGCTTATTTTGCGCTATTTCTTAAAGATACTGCAGAGGTTGGACTAGATGCCCTCATGGACTTTTTGGAAGACCCAGAAGCAGAAGAATTCGTCATGGAATGGAACCAAGAAGTCTTTGAAGAAGGAAAAGTTGGATTGGAAGAAGGAGAATTTTACCCTTATCCGAGATACTAGGAGTTGGTTGGAGATTTTATGAAGAAAATTGGGATTTATTTGGTTTATGTGCTAGCTTTTGTATTTATTATGCTAGCTTTTGCTTGTGGAACAATCGCATTTGCAGAGTTGGGGTATTCCGCAGTTTTAGTCTTTACTTTTGGTTATGCCTTCGCTCTTCTAAGTATGTATTTAATCTTTATTCTTCATGAGTTGGGACATGCTTTTTGTGGCTACTTGACAGGCTATCGGCTGGTGGCTTTTGGATTAGGGAACTTTCTTTTAACCAAAAAGTCAGGAAGGCTTCATCTTAGTCGAACAGCAGTTATAAAAAATGTTGGTGCTCAGTATATTGGTTTAAAAGAGAATGAAAGTGATCAAAGAATCATCTTGATGCTTTCAGGAGGCTTGATAGTTCACCTTTGCTTGATATTATTGGCAACACTTTTTGGTTTTTTGACAACAAACTGGTATTTTGCAGGCACTTGGATTTGTCTAAATTTATCTCTTCTTTTATTCAATGCTCTGCCAGTTGGGATTACCGATGGAGCAAAAATTTGGGAATTGCTACAACACCCTGAAAATACGAAATACGCCTACCTGATGTTGAGGCATTCTGCCCAGACCTTGCTAGCTCCTCAAGAATATGATTTAAAAGACTTTATCATGTCTGTTGATGAGGATGTGAGAGGGAGTTTTGCAGAAAGTGTTCAGACTCTTCAGGGATTGGTATTCATATTGGATGATAATATAGAGCTTGCAAAGCAACAGTTTCAGTCTGTGTTAGAGAAAACAGATAATCCAATGTCTAAATCTATTTCTCAATTATACCTTCTTCAAATTGCTCTGATAGAAGGAGATAATAAGAAGGCGGAAGAATATGCAAGTATTCGAGGGGTCAAATCCTTTTTATCTCTAAAAACAGCAGATATGCAGGTCATTCAAGCTTGGTATCAATTTAAGGCAAAGAAAGATGTAGTTCAAACTCACAAGGCTATGAAGATTGCTAGACAAAAAATGAATAGCAGCCGGATGTTACGGGATGAGAAATCCTACTACCAGCAGTGGTTAGATGAGTTGGAACAAGCCATACAGGAAGAAGAGACTCAGTGAGCTGAGAAATAGAAAAGGGAGCTGTCCGATGCTTCAGAAATTTAAGCGGTTATTTAGTAAAAAATCCCAAGAACGTGAGTCGTTCCTTCCCCGCAATCGCTTTGCGGATCTAGATTTCGAGAGAGTATTGAAGTCAGGAACTCGTCGCCTTGTTAATGAGGAAGGACGCTATGCTGAGGATGGGAAAATCACAGAACTTGAATTTCCTGAAGATTTTGTGGAATTTGAATTTCTAGTTGGTTTTAAGACGGAGGAAGAAGAGCAGTTTCAGCAACTATTAGCTCGTTTAAATAGTATTGATAATGCTATTCAGTCCTATTTGGAAAGCGAGTTGCAACAACCCATCCCTCAGTATGCTAAGGATCTAGGCTATACTCAGAATAGGTGGGAGAAAACCTTTTACTTCCATCCTTGGATATTAAGTGGTGAGGAAAACCCGCCTAATCTTCGCTATGTTGCAGATTATGTAAACGATGAGTTTACGGTTTATTTTGCTAAAAAACATGGCAGATGGCAAGCATACTGGGATGCAGAGTGCCAAAAAGTAATCGAAGAAAGCTAGCTCGTATTTTCCTAGAGAGTAATTGTTATCATAGAAAAGAGTAAATATCATGGAATTATTGGATAGCAGAATGGATTTCCAAGGTTGCAAGATTGCCTTGATTTGTGGGGATAAGGTCTTGACTATCTTACGTGATGACAAGGACGATATCCCTTGTCCCAACATGTGGGAGTTGCCAGGTGGTGGTCGTGAAGGAAACGAAAGCCCTTTCGAGTGCGCAGCGCGTGAAGTTTATGAGGAATTGGGAATTCATTTATATGAAGACTGTCTGCTTTGGAGCAAGATTTATCCTAGCGTAATCTTTAAAGACAAGCAATCGGTCTTTATGGTTGGTCAGCTAAGACAAGAACAATTTGACAATATCACCTTTGGAGATGAAGGTCAGGCTTATAAGCTGATGCCCGTTGAAGAATTTCTCACTTCTAAACAGGCAGTGCCTCAGCTACAGGGGAGATTGAGGGATTATTTGGAGGAAAGTTTATGATAACACTTGTTCGAGCGGGAGCAGAGGATTTAGAAACTATTATTGCAATTCAGAGAGCCAGCTTTAAGGCTGTTTATGAAAAATACCATGATGAATATGACCCTTATCTCGAGGACCGCGAACGAATCAAATGGAAATTAGTCGAGCGTCCCAATAGCTATTACTACTTTGTAAAATAAGATGAAGAAAACATCGGATTTTTACGAGTTCAGACCAATGCCGAGTTAACGAATGCTTGGTTGGGAACGGCAGCGATTTTGCCTCAGTATCAAGGACAAGGGTATGGATCTAAAGGTTTAAGCTTACTGGAAAAAGAATTTCCAACCATCACACAATGGGATTTGTGTACGGTATTACAGGATGCGGGAATGGTTGCCTTCTACGAGAAGAATGGCTACCGTCAAACTCATATCGAGCCTGAAAAAGAAGGCATGGATATGGTCTACATGAAAAAATTGATAGAGAAATAGAAAGGATGGTTCAGTTAAATTTCTAAACTGAACCCGCCCTAAACACGGTGCCAAAAAGATAAACTTCTTATATACACAAACGTCTTCAGAGAGTTTCCTATTTTGGCTTTGTGTTTTACGGGCTTGGTATCTTAATGATGGAAACATGGCAAGAGTTAAAAGTTACAGTGAAGCGTGAGGGAGAGGAGTTGGTTTCCAACCTCTTGATTGAGTTAGGTGCCCAAGGGGTAGCAATTGAAGATAGCATGGACTATGTGGGCAATGTCGACCGTTTCGGTGAGATTTTCCCAGAAGTCGAGCAACAGGAAGAAATCGTGGTGACTGCCTACTACCCTGACACAGTTGATGTAGCAGCTGTTGAAACGGATTTGCAGGCGCGTCTTGCAGAATTGACAGACTTTATGGACTTAGGAGAAGTCAAGATTGGCACGACTGCCTTGGCTGAGGAAGACTGGGCTGACAACTGGAAGAAATATTATGAGCCAGCTCGTATCACTCATGACTTGACTATCGTGCCGTCATGGACGGACTATGAGGCGACAACTGGCGAGAAGATTATCAAGCTAGATCCTGGTATGGCCTTTGGGACAGGGACCCACCCAACAACCAAGATGAGCCTTTTTGCCTTGGAGCAGGTTCTTCGTGGCGGCGAAACAGTACTAGATGTAGGGACTGGTTCTGGTGTTCTTTCTATTGCTAGTTCTCTTCTTGGCGCTAAGGAAATCTTTGCCTATGACCTAGATGACGTGGCGGTTCGCGTCGCTCAGGAAAATATTGAGCTCAATCCTGGTATGGAAAACATCCATGTAGCCCCAGGCGATTTGCTTAAAGGCGTGGAGATTGAGGCAGACGTCATCGTGGCCAACATCTTGGCGGATATCCTCATTCATCTGACGGAGGATGCTTATCGCTTGGTCAAGGATGAAGGCTATCTCATCATGAGTGGCATTATCAAGGACAAGTGGGACATGGTGCGTGAGTCAGCTGAGTCAGCTGGATTTTTCCTTGAAACCCATATGATTCAAGGGGAATGGAATGCCTGTGTCTTCAAGAAGACCAAGGATATCTCTGGTGTAATTGGAGGCTAGTATGCAACAGTATTTTGTCAAGGGCAGTGCAGTCTCTCCTGTCACCATCGAGGACAAGGAGACCAGCAAGCACATGTTTCAGGTTATGCGCCTGAAAGAAGATGATGAGGTCGCTTTAGTATTTGATGATGGCATTAAGCGTTTGGCGCGCGTGGTCAATGTGGAGGCGCGTCAGTTTGAGCTGGTTGAGGAATTGGATGACAATGTGGAACTGCCAGTCCAAGTGACTATCGCATCTGGTTTTCCCAAGGGAGATAAGTTGGAGTTTATCACTCAAAAGGTGACGGAACTAGGTGCCAGTCAGATTTGGGCCTTCCCTGCAGACTGGTCAGTTGCTAAATGGGACGGTAAAAAACTAGGGAAAAAAGTCGAGAAACTAGAAAAAATCGCCCTTGGAGCAGCCGAGCAAAGCAAGCGCAACTTTGTCCCAAGTATTACGCTTTTTGAGAAAAAGGCAGACTTTCTAGCACAACTGAGCCAGTTTGATCGCATCGTGGTGGCTTATGAAGAGTCGGCTAAAGAAGGAGAATCAGCCGCACTTATACAAGCAGTTGCTGGACTGGAAAAAGGAGCTAAATTGCTCTTTATCTTTGGTCCAGAAGGTGGTCTCTCACCTGCAGAAATCGAGAGTTTTGAAGCTAAAGGAGCAGTCTTGGCAGGTCTTGGTCCTCGTATTTTGCGAGCAGAAACAGCACCGCTTTATGCCCTGTCAGCCCTTAGTGTTTTATTAGAATTAGAGAAATAAGAGGAAAAAGATGGAACAAAAACACCGTTCAGAATTTCCTGAAAAGGAACTTTGGGACTTAACAGCCCTATACCAAGACCGCGAGGATTTCTTGCGTGCGATTGAGAAGGCGCGTGAAGACATCAATCAATTTAGCCGTGACTACAAGGATAATCTTCACACTTTTGAAGATTTTGAAAAGGCCTTTGCAGAATTGGAGCAAATCTATATCCAGATGAGCCATATCGGTAATTACGCCTTTATGCCTCAGACGACAGACTATGGTAATGAAGATTATGCCAATATCGCCCAAGCTGGAATGGACTTTGAGACAGATGCCAGTGTCGCCTTAACCTTCTTTGATGATGCCTTAGTGGCTGCAGATGAGGAAGTCTTGGACCGTTTGGGTAACTTACCACATTTGACGTCGGCTATTCGTCAGGCGAAAATCAAAAAAGCCCACTATCTTGGGGCTGATGTGGAGAAGGCCTTGACTAATCTGGGTGAAGTTTTCTATAGTCCACAGGATATCTATACTAAGATGCGAGCTGGCGACTTTGAAATGGCTGACTTTGAAGCCCATGGGAAGACTTACAAAAATAGCTTTGTGACCTATGAAAATTTCTACCAAAATCACGAGGATGCTGAAGTTCGTGAGAAATCCTTCCGTTCCTTTTCAGAAGGACTTCGTAAGCACCAAAATACGGCTGCGGCAGCCTATCTAGCCCAAGTCAAGTCTGAAAAACTCTTGGCAGATATGAAGGGGTACGACTCAGTATTTGACTATCTTTTAGCTGAGCAAGAAGTAGATCGTTCCATGTTTGATCGCCAGATTGACCTCATCATGAAGGACTTTGCGCCAGTCGCTCAGAGATACCTCAAGCATGTTGCCAAGGTCAATGGTCTTGAGAAGATGACCTTTGCGGACTGGAAATTGGACTTGGACAGTGCTCTGAATCCTGAAGTGACTATTGATGATGCCTACGATTTGGTTATGAAGTCGGTAGAACCTTTGGGTCAAGAATACAGTCAAGAAGTTGCTCGCTATCAAGAAGAACGCTGGGTGGACTTTGCTGCTAATAGTGGTAAGGATTCTGGTGGCTATGCAGCTGATCCCTACCGTGTGCATCCTTATGTTCTCATGAGCTGGACAGGTCGTTTGAGCGATGTTTATACCTTGATTCATGAAATTGGTCACTCTGGTCAATTCATCTTTTCTGACAATCACCAAAGTTACTTCAATGCTCACATGTCTACCTACTATGTCGAAGCACCGTCAACCTTCAATGAATTGCTTTTAAGTGATTACTTGGAACACCAGTCTGATGATCCACGTCAGAAACGATTCGCTCTTGCTCACCGCTTGACAGATACCTACTTCCATAACTTTATCACCCACCTCTTGGAAGCAGCCTTCCAACGTAAGGTTTATACACTGATTGAAGAAGGAGAAACCTTTGGGGCAAGCAAACTCAACAGTATTATGAAAGAAGTCTTGACGGATTTCTGGGGAGATGCTATTGAGATTGATGATGATGCAGCACTGACTTGGATGCGCCAAGCTCACTATTACATGGGCTTGTATAGTTATACCTATTCAGCAGGACTTGTCATCTCGACTGCTGGTTACCTTCATCTTAAAAACTCTGAGAATGGAGCTAGAGACTGGCTCAATCTCCTCAAATCAGGTGGTAGCAAAACACCACTTGAATCAGCTATGATTATCAGAGCCGATATCTCAACGGATAAACCACTCCGTGATACCATCCAATTCTTGTCTGATACAGTTGACCAAATTATCAACTACAGTGCCCAGTTGGGAGAATAAAATCATAAAAGTGCAACAATAGAGTTATATTGTTGAGATTTTAGAATGACATTTATTTAATAAAGTTTACTAAAGACTTTGTCTTCAGAATGTGCGATATTATAGATCTATCGGTTGGATTTTATATCTTGTCGTGGGCGATTAGACTAGGGAAAATACTTAGAAAAGGACGGAGATGCTAGTGCGTGTCAATAAAAAACTTAGCTTGCTTATCATTGGAATTGCTATGCCGATTTTGTTTATGATTTGGAAATTCAGTCAGCCTGTTCTTCCAAAAACTTATCAGGAAGCTATTCAGTATACCAAAGCAATCAATATGAAAGAAATGCGCTCCAAACTTGCAAATGGCGACGAGTTTGTCGTCTACATTGGAAGAGAATCCTGTCCCTACTGTCAAAAGTTTGTGCCCAATTTGGCTCTAGCGATTCAAAAAAGTCACCAGACGGTCTATTATTTGGATAGTGATTCTGATGAAAAGGATGAAATTACAGCCTTTGCAAAAGAAATGGATATCCAAACCGTTCCGAATCTTTCAGTCTATCAAAATGGTAGTAAATCACGCTATTTAGAGCAAGGAAGTTCCGCTAGTCTTGAAGAAATCCTTTCATTTCTGAAGCATGAATAGGACAGAAAGATTGTTTTAAATGACAAAAAACGACTCCGAAAATTGGAATCGTGGAGATGATAAAAGAGGTTGGATCATTTTCCAACCTCTTTTTATATATCTTAATGGAATTGCATACCACCATCAACGATAATGGTTTGACCTGTAATGTAGTTTGAATCTGGTCCAGCAAGGAAGCTAACTGCTGCAGCTACATCTTCTGGTTCGGATAGGCGTTTCAATGTAATATCTTTTGCGAATGTTTGCATACCCCACTCGTCATCTTTTCCTGCATTTTTTCCAACTTCATGAGCGATATCATACATCATTGGTGTTTTAACGATACCTGGGGCATAGGCGTTGACAGTGATACCTGACTCTGCTAAATCACGCGCCAATGTTTGAGTAATACCACGAACAGCGAATTTTGTACCGCCGTATACAGTCAAGTTTGGATTTCCGACAACACCTGCTTGAGAAGTAGCATTGATGATTTTACCACCGTGACCAAGTGCTTTAAATTGAGCCTGAGCAGCTTGTGCTCCCCAAATCACACCACCGACGTTAATAGCAAATGTGCGAGCAAATTGCTCCTCTGTAATTGTATCCAGAGGTGTAGTAGGAGCGACACCAGCGTTGTTTACCACAACGTTCAAGTCTCCGAAATGATCGACAACTTTTTGGAAAGCTGCAGCAACTTCTGCTTGTTTAGACACATCAGCTACAACAGCAAAAGCTTTATCTGCTGACAATTCAGCAACTGCTTTCTCAGCTGTTTCAGCGTTGTAGTCTAAAACTCCAACCTTAAAACCATCTTGAACCAAGCGTTTTGCGATTGCAAAACCGATCCCTTGACCTGCACCTGTAACGATAGCTACTTTAGACATATGATTCCTCCTCGGTATCCGTGATACCATTCAAACGTTCATAAAAGAACAGCAAAAGGTTTATAAGTGAGTCGTGATAGGTTTCTAAAAGAAGTCCTATCACGTTTCAGTATACACCTTTGTGAAATTTGTGTCAAACAAATACTTGGTTTTTGGAAAAAATTAACCCTCTAAGAGTGAAAAAACTATCTGAGACTAACATGTTTATTTCTTATAATGAAGATAGCTAGAAAAGAATGTTGTATAATAGATGTGTATGATAGGAGGTAGGCAGATGTATCCAGAATTGAAAAGAAAAGTAGTAGAAGCAAAACCGAGCTATCGTCAAGAAGAAATCCTGTGGTTGCTTGAGCACATAGGGGATCCGAGTCCAGAGATTCGCGATGAATTGGTTTTTACCAGTCTGGCTAGAGGGATTCAAGAAGAGTTATTTACCAAGGAGCAATTTCAGTTGATTGCTGCTATGATTGTTTCTGATGGTGGCCTAGATAAAGAGATTGATAAGGCAGGAGCTTCAACGCTTGAACGTTCTTTTAGGGCACTTATTTATGCCAATCTCTTATCTGCCGATGGCAACCAACAGTCTCTTTTTTATCAAGTGCTTAAAACTGATATCAGAAATACGTTGCTCAATCAAGGGTTGCATTACCTTGAAAAAGAAGAGGATACGACAGGTTTTTCAACTCAATATGGTTGGGTGCATGCTTTTGCTCATGGGGCTGATCTTTTGACTGAAGTTGTTTGTCATCCAGACTTTCCTAAAAACAGAGTTCATGAAGTATTTGACATACTTGGCCAACTATTTAAAAGAATTACGGTTCGATTTATAGATGATGAGGAATGGCGCTTAGCCAGAGTTCTTTACGAACCTATTTTGCAAGGCAAGGTGGATCAAGCGACACTAACCTCTTGGATAAAGTCACTTGATTTCCCGATAGAAGAGACGGAAGATTTTTATAAATTTTCCAATTTTAGATCCTGTCTCTTAGAAGTCTATGTTCAACTCGACCAGAGAAATAGTTTACAAGCTGACTTGAAAGAAGTCATTCAATCTTTTCAATATTAGATTTCGACTATTAAATGTGAAAACTTACACAAAATTTTCCAAGCACATTTCTTGAAACCCTTTCCTTCTTCTGATAGACTAATACATAGTTTGAAAAAAGGAGACTTATCATGAAAAAATTTGTTGCTGAATTAATTGGTACTTTTATGCTTGTGTTCATCGGAACAGGAGCTGTTGTTTTTGGAAATGGTGTTGAAGGTCTTGGACACCTTGGGATTGCTCTTGCTTTTGGTTTGGCAATCGTAGTCGCAGCCTTCTCAATCGGAACTGTTTCAGGTGCTCACTTGAACCCAGCTGTTTCTATCGCTATGTTTGTTAACAAACGTTTGTCATCTTCAGAGCTTGTAAACTACATCCTCGGACAAGTGGTTGGTGCTTTCCTTGCATCTGGATCTGTACTCTTCCTCTTGGCAAATTCAGGTATGTCAACTGCAAGTCTTGGTGAAAATGCCTTGGCAAACGGAGTAACTGTCTTTGGTGGTTTCTTGTTTGAAACAATCGCAACATTCTTGTTTGTTTTGGTCATCATGACTGTAACTTCAGCAAGCAAAGGGAATGGCGCAATTGCTGGTTTTGTGATTGGTTTGTCATTGACAGCTTTGATTCTAGCTGGCTTGAACATCACTGGACTTTCAGTAAACCCAGCTCGTAGCTTGGCTCCTGCTGTATTGGTAGGTGGTGTAGCTCTTCAACAAGTTTGGATTTTCATCCTTGCACCAATCGTTGGTGGAGTTCTTGCAGCTCTAGTTGCTAAAAACTTCCTTGGAACTGAAGAATAATCGAAACTCAAAAAGCCTTGCTCCTCATGATGAGGAACAGGGCTTTTTTGTATCTGTTGATACTCAATGAAAATCAAAGAGCAAACTAGCCGCAGGTTGCTTAAAGCACTGCTTGAGGTTGTAGATGAAGAGGCTGGGAAAAAAGTCTTTGGAATTAGAAAAACGCATAGTATCAGGTATTGAAAAAACTTGATGCTATGCGTTTTATTGTGAGGATATTTACTTCATTTTCTCCTGAAATTGAGTTTTTGCCCAGCCTCAACCATACCTACAGCAAGGCGACGTTGACGCGGTTTGAAGAGATTTTCGAAGAGTATTAGCGGTTGTCAATTTTCTCTGGATAGAGGTCGTGTTGGAAGAGACGTTGTTCTGCCAAGCCTTCATACTTGGTTCCAGGTCTACCGTAGTTGTAGTAAGGGTCAATTGAAATGCCACCGCGAGGTGTAAATTTCCCCCACACCTCTAAGTAGCGAGGGTCTAGCAAGTTGACCAAGTCTTTCCCGATAGTGTTGATACAGTTTTCATGAAAATCTCCATGGTTTCGGTAGCTAAAGAGGTAGAGTTTAAGGGATTTTGACTCAACACAGAGCTTGTCAGGAATGTAGGAAATATAAATAGTCGCAAAGTCTGGTTGAGCGGTAATAGGGCAAAGCGAGGTGAATTCAGGGCAGTTGAATTTGATAAAATAATCATTTTCCACATGACGATTGTCAAAGGACTCGAGGACTTCGGGTTGATACTCGAAAATGTAGTTGGTTTCTTTATTGCCCAGTAGGCTTAGGTTTTTCATTTCTTCTTGTTGTGACATGTTTTTTTCTTTCTAATCTTAAACACCGCGTTGGTTATCGTAGAGGAGGGTATGGAGTTGAGGAAGGACGCGGACATTGCCCCAGCTATCATCAGCAGCGACGCGTTCCCATAGCTCTTTGAGGCGGTCCAGTTGGTCTTGGACAATATTGCCTGTAGCCTTGGGCTCAGGATTTCCCGCCGATAAGAAGAGGACATCTGGTTGGTAGCGTTCTTGAATGCCTTTGGCAAAGGCTAGATCTGCATCATCAAAGACAGGGATTTTAAAGGTTACTTTGTCTGGGTCTAGTTGGGAAACGATAAAGTCCAAGGTTTCAAAGTTGACTTCCATCTTGGAGGAAGGAGGCTTAGGACTCAGAGTGACTTGGTCGATATCTTTCAACCAATTTTGCCAGCGGGATCCCTGGGTCTCAACAGCCAGAGTGACCCCACGTTCCTTGAGTTTGGTGACCAGTTGAGCCATATTGGCTGCTAGGATAGCAGGATTTCCCCCAGATAGGGTGACATAGTCGTAGCTTCCTAGTTTATCTAACTCAGCGATTACTTCATCAGCTGTCATGCGAGTTGGTTTTTCAGAACCATCCCAAGTAAAGGCAGAGTCGCACCAGTCGCAGTGGTAGTCGCAACCAGCAGTGCGGACAAACATGGTTTTCTGGCCAATAGCACGACCTTCACCTTGAAAGGTAGGCCCAAAAATTTCTAGAACTGGTAGTTTGAGGACACGTTCCTTAGTCATCTAACCACTCCCGTCTAAACTCTGCAAAGGCAGTCGGAGTTTCATAGAGGCGAACATATTCCAAACGGAGACCGCGCTCGTCTGGCAACTCTTGGCTCATGGTTTGGAAAATCCAGTAAACCATATTTTCAGCAGTCGTATTCATGTAGGGCAGGGTTTCATTGAGATAGCGATGATCTAGGTGGGGCTCTAAGTAGTCCTTGTAGATAGCTTTGATGTCTCCGAAATCGTAGGTCATGCCACGTTCATCTAAAAATCCACTGACAGCGATTTGCAGATGATAGGTATGACCGTGCAGGGATTTGCATTTTCCTTCATAGTGAAAGAGGTGGTGGGCAGCATCAAAGGTAAATTCTTTTGAGACTAAGGTTCTGTGAGGATTGTAGACAAGAGATTCCCCAGTTTCTTGTTTGATTTCTTTGGGGGCAAAAAACATCAGGCCTCTCCTTTCTGAGAGAGATAAACCTCTAAACCATGTTGGCGTAGATGGCAGGCAGGACAATCTCCACAACCAGTACCAATAATCCCGTTGTAGCAGGTCAAGGTCTTCTCACGAACGTAGTCAAAGGCACCGAGTTGGTCAGCCAATTCCCAAGTTTCAGCCTTGTCTAGCCACATGAGAGGCGTTTGGATTACAAAGTCGTAATCCATGGCAAGGTTGAGCGTCACATTGAGTGATTTGACAAAGACATCCCGACAGTCAGGATAGCCTGAGAAGTCTGTTTCGCACACTCCTGTCACGATATCCGCAATTTCACGCTGCTTGGCAAGAACTGCAGCAAAGGACAGAAAGAGGTGATTGCGACCGTCAACGAAGGTATTAGGCACCTCTCCTTCTTTTTGCTCAATTTCTAGATCTGAAGTCAAGGCATTTTCAGTAATTTGTCCTAGTAGAGACATATCTAGGATATGATGACGAATTCCTTGTTCCTCAGCGATTTCTTTAGCCACTTGAATTTCGAGATGGTGACGTTGGCCATAGGCAAAGGTAACGACTTCGACCTTTTCATAGTGTTGCTTGGCCCAGAAAAGGCAGGTTGTTGAATCTTGACCGCCACTAAAGACGACCAAGGCTGATTGACGTTTCATAGTACTCCTTCCAAAATGGGAAATGTTCAGAGCACGCAAAAAGCTCCCTAGAGGGAGCTAAAAAATACCAAGTAGAGGTTTTTTTTAGCGATGGCATGTCCCAAACATCGTGATATTCTAGTTACAGTCTAGCATATTTTTTGAAAAATGGCAAAGGACAAGAAAAAAGAGACCAAATGAATGCACTTGGTCTCTAGTATGATTAACTCAATTCAGCAACGATAGCTTTGATTTGTTCTGATGTATGAACACCAGCAACTTGTTTAACCACTTGTCCATCTTTTTTGAAAAGAAGAGTAGGGATAGACATGATACCGAATGAACGAGCTGTGTTTGGGTTTTCATCAACGTCCATTTTAACGATCTTCAAGACATCTTCTGAAAGTTCTTCAGACAATTTATCCAAGATTGGACTTTGCATACGACATGGACCACACCAAGTTGCCCAGAAGTCAACCAAGACCAATCCGTCTTTAGTTTCTTGTTCAAATGTTGCGTCTGTAATTGCTTTTGCCATAGTATTTCTCCTTTTTAGTTATATTGGCTTAAATCTTGTTTCATGAGATAGAAGAAAACATCTCCGTAAGTCCCATGGTAGTCCAAATCATGCCCCTTGTAGGTTACTTTTTGGACAGGGTAGTAGTCTGCGACACCAATCAGGCAGGCTTGTTGAGAACGTTCAAATTCTTCGTATGACTCAAAGGTCATGGTTCTCTCTTGCTTGCTGGCATCAAGATAGGTGATTTCAATCATAGGATTCTCCTTTGCTAAATCATGTTTTCATTTTACTCCTTGAAAAAAAGAATGTCAAGAAAAATGATTGCGCACGCAAGTTTTTTAAAAAATATGTTAGGCTAACCAATTAGCTTTTGTCTCTAAGCTCTCTTCGACAGCTGTTTGTAAATAAGCCAAGGTAGTCTGTCCTTCGCTTGTCAGGCAGATAAAACTAGCTCGTTTGTCCTGGTCGCAGCATCTCCGACTAAGTAAGCCGCAGTTTTTTGCTTCTAAGCGAGCCACCATCCGTGAAACAGCACTAGGGCTCAGGTGGAGCTTGTCTGGCAAGTCGATTTGTCGTAGGGATTTGCCTTCAGCTTGATTTAGAAAGTGCAAGAGGTAAAATTCCTTGAGTGTCAAGGTTTGTTCACTCTGCTCAGCGATGGTCTCTTCTAAAATAGCTTCTAGCTCTACTTGTCTACGGTTGAAGTCAAACCATTTTTCTAAGTAAGTCATGTCCATCTCCTTTCCCTCTATAATAGTGTAATCATACTAGTGCATCTATGATGCTTGCGCACGCAATTAGTATACACCTTTTTGGATTGGATAGCAAGAAGGATGTTTCTTTTATATTTCCTTGAAATTTTCTGAAAAAAGAGTAAACTGGTATGCAGAAAGTCTATTTGTGGAGTTTACAATGAAGTTATATGTTCAGTTAATGATTCTCTTTGTGATTTCTTTAATCGGTGAAGGAATCTCCAGTTTTTTTCATTTGCCCATCCCTGGAAGTATCATCGGCTTGATTATTCTTTTTCTAGCCTTGCAGTTCAAATGGCTGCGTATTCGCCATGTCAACATGGTTGGAAATTTTCTCCTAGCTAACATGACCATTCTCTTTCTACCTCCTGCGGTTGGAATTATGGAAAAATTTGATGTGATTGCTCCCTATCTTCTGCCGATTGTCTTGATTGTCTTTTTTGCAGCAGTGATTAATATCATCTTGATTGCGCTTGTGGTTCAATTTATCAAAAAACGCTATGAAGGTGACTATGAAGAAAGAGGTGCCAAATGAGCGAATTTGTATCTAATCCCCTATTTGGGATTGCTTTATCAATCTTAGCCTATCTTGGGGGAATGATGATTTTCAGACGCTATCCTCATCCCTTAACGACTCCCTTGCTGCTGTCAGCTATTTTTATTATCATCTTTCTAAAGGTAACTGGCATTTCCTACCAAGATTACTACCAAGGTGGGGTTTATCTTAATAACTTGATTGTTCCTTCAACAGTGGCTCTAGGAATTCCCCTTTATAAGAGTTTCCACTTGATGAAGCATCATGTCAGAAGTATCTTGCTGGGGTGCTTCCTAGCTGTCATCGTCAATACCTCTTTTACAGCCTTAGTCGCAAAAATCTTTGGCATGGACTTTTTCCTAGCCATTTCCCTCTTTCCTAAGTCAGTAACGACCGCTATGGCAGTAGGGATTACAGAAAAGTTGCAGGGCTTGACTACCGTGACCCTAGTAGTTGTAGTAGCGACGGGGATTTTGACCAGCGTGATCGGCCCAACACTTCTAAAGTGGCTAAAAATAGACGATCCAGTAGCGGCTGGACTAGCCCTGGGTGGAACAGGTCACGCAGTTGGAACTGGAACGGCCTTTCGCTATGGACCAGTTGCAGGTGCTATGGGAGGACTAGCCATCGGTGTTACAGGTATTCTCTACGTATTTGTCAGTCCGATCGTAGCCAATTTGATTTTAAGTTAACGCAAAAACCCAGCTCTAGTAGCTGGGCATTTTTTATTGCAAATTAACTTTATTTTTCAAGATATAGTAAGTACCGAGGTAGAATCCAGCAATTAGGATTAAATCTGTAAAGATTTCAAATGTAAGCATCATATTGAAATTAGTATCTATGCGAAGGTTGAGACCGACAAAACCGAGCACGATCTGGATAACAATATAGGCTAAAACGGCAAGAGCTGTACGGTATTCATTAAAGAGTTGTCCGATAGAGATTGCCAAGTAGATGCAAAGGATTCCTGAAACTGTGCTGAGGATATATGAAATCAGAGATAAGCCGATACTGTCTAGGTACTGTTGGAACAAGTCTTTAAAAGTAAGCAAATCAATGAAATTAGGCTCAATGATCACAAGAATGATATAAATGCTCAGAACCAAGACTGCTGAACTGATGAGAGACCAAATGAAGGCCCCCAAGAGTTTGGCTAAGATAATCTGGTGTTCGGAAACTGGCAAGGTCAAAGTGAGATAACCTTGTCGGTCATAGACACTGCCTTTGAAGCGACGGATGATCAAAATCAAAGTTGAAATACTCAAGGTAATGATTAGTCCGCCAAAAACCAGACCTAGAAATACTAACATAATCATTTGTTGATCAGGTGTATCGATGGATTTTAGGGAACTAGCTTGAACCCCGATAAGAGCAGAAAGAGCCAACACAGCACCATAGAGGGCTAAATACCATTTGTTAACATTTTTAAATTCATAACGAACTAAATTCCAAAACATAATAATCTCCTTTAACTAGGCTTTGAACTCATGACGGAAGAGCTGGTCAATAGACTCTCCAGACTCATAGCGAATATCATCAACATTTCCTTGACGGACGACTTTTCCATCCTTTAGGAAGATAATCTCATCCAAGATTGGTTCAATGTCTGAAATCAAGTGGGTTGAAATCAAGACAGTTGAAGTTGGAGAGTAGTTGTTGATGATGGTGTTCAAGATATAGTCACGAGCTGCGGGGTCGACACCCCCGATTGGTTCATCAAGCACATATAGACGAGCATCGCGACTCATGACAAGGATCAACTGAACCTTTTCTTTGTTCCCTTTTGAGAGTTTCTTGAAACGGCTATTTTCATCGATGCCAAGGTCACGAAGAAGACCTTGAGCACGTTCCAGATTAAAATCTTGGTAGAAGGTCTTGAAATAAGTGAGAGCTTCCTTGACCTTCATTTGCTCGTTTAGATAGGTCGTATCAGGCAGATAAGAAACAATCGCTTTAGTTGCTGGGCTTGGTTCCATGCCATTGATAAGGATACGCCCTTCCTCTGGCTGTAGCAAGCCGTTGATTAGTTTAATCAAGGTTGTCTTTCCAGAACCGTTTGGGCCAAGGAGACCAACGATTTTTCCAGCTGGAATTTCAAGGGAAACATTTGTAAGAGCAGGGCTTGCTCCATAGGATTTTGACACATTTTCTAATGCTAACAAGGTCATAGTTTAAACTCCTTCAATATAATCTCTCAAAACAGTCGGTAGTTCTTCTTTTTCATAACCAAATTCTACCATGCCTGTTACAAACTGTTGCAGCTGTTCTTCTGACAGTTGCTTACGGGATTGGAGGATCAAGTCCAAATCCTCTGTGACAAAGCGTCCTGACGTCCGCTTGGTATAAACGAAGCCTTCTCTCTCCAAGTCCGATAGGGCACGCTGGATGGTGTTGGGATTAACCCCTGCCTCGCTAGCTAATTCTCTAACGGTTGGAAGCTGTTGATTGGGCTCGAGTTTATGGGAAATAATCTGCAATTTGATTTTCTCCATAATCTGCAAATAAATGGGTTTATTGTTATCAAATGTCCAAGACATCACGATCTCCTTTCTAATTACCTTTGTGTTAATTCAATAATACAACAAAACAAAAAACTTGTCAAGCCAAAAGGAGAATTATTTTGGGAATCTCTTAAAAAATGGTATAATGAAAAGAAAACGACAAGGAGGGAAAGGCATGCGTTGTCCAAAATGTGGCGCTACAAAATCAAGTGTGATCGATAGTCGCCAGGCTGAAGAAGGAAATACAATCAGAAGAAGACGTGAGTGTGAAGAGTGCCAGCATCGTTTTACAACCTATGAACGTGTTGAAGAGAGAACGCTGGTTGTGGTCAAAAAAGATGGTACACGGGAACAATTTTCAAGAGATAAAATCTTTAACGGGATTATTCGCTCAGCCCAGAAACGTCCAGTGTCTAGTGATGAGATTGGCATGGTGGTCAATCGCATCGAACAAAAACTCCGTAGTCGCAATGAAAATGAAATTCAGAGTGAGGTTATTGGTTCCTTGGTTATGGAAGAGTTGGCAGAGCTAGATGAGATTACTTATGTCCGTTTTGCCAGTGTTTACCGTAGTTTTAAGGATGTGAGTGAGCTTGAAAGCCTACTCCAGCAGATTACACAATCCTCTAAAAAGAAAAAGGAAAAATAAATGAAGCCAAATGACCGTTTTTCTTTTGTAAAGAATAATCGGGTGTCGCAAGATACCTCATCAATGGTGCAGTGCTACCTCCCGATTATCGGTCAGGAGGCGCTGAGCCTCTATCTTTATGCTGTGATTTTTTGGGATGATGGTCAAAAGGAGCATCTCTTTGCAGCCATGCTCAATCATTTGAATTTTGGGATGGATAGTCTTTTAAAGGCTTTTAAAACTCTGACAGCCATGAAATTGGTGACCCTCTATCAACAGGGGGAGTCTTATAACTTGTTACTTCATTCTCCCCTATCGACTCAAGAATTTTTACAACATACAGTTTATCGGACCTTGTTAGAAAAAATGATTGGGGATAGTGCGGTTGCAGCCATGAGACAGGAAAGTGTTGAAGGGGAACCTATCTCGGTGGCCTTGAGTCAAATCTTCCCTCAGTTATCCGAGTCTGCTAGTCAAGAAACCTCTAGCAGTCAGCCTCTAGCAGATGATTTTGATTTGGAGCATTTTCGTCAGCTCATGGCCCGTGATGGTCTTCGTTTTCAAGATGAGACTTCGGATGTTTTGGCCTTGTTTGCAATAGCAGACGAGCAGAGGTGGACTTGGTTTGAAACTTATCAAGTAGCCAAAGCGACAGCAATGTCGCAAGTGATTTCTGTCAAACGCATCCGTGAAAAGATAGCGCAAAAGCCTGTGACTTCTGACTTTAGTCCCAAGGAGGCAACCATTATCCGAGAGGCTAAGAGAAAGACAGCCTTGCAGTTCCTTGCTGAGATTAAGCAGACCCGCAAGGGAAGTATTACTCAGACTGAACGGGACCTGCTCCAGCAGATGGCTGCCTTGGGCTTGCTGGATGAAGTGATTAATGTTATCTTGCTCCTGACCTTTAATAAGGTTGATTCGGCCAATATCAATGAAAAATACGCCATGAAGGTAGCTAATGACTACGCCTATCAAAATATCCGTAGTGCTGAGGAGGCTGTCCTCCGAATTCGTGAACGTGGCCAAAAAGCAAAAACGCAAAAGCAGAATCAGACTGCCCCAGCAAAAACCAATGTGCCTAAATGGAGCAATCCTGAATATAAGAATGAAACTAGCGAAGAAACTCGCTTAGAACTAGAACGTAAGAAAAAAGAAATGTTAGCTCGATTAGAAAAAGGAGGAGACTAGATGGAAAGTGTCGGAGACGTGCTCAAGCGTCAACCAAGCCGATTTCAGTATCAGGATTTAGTCCAGCAAATTGTGAAGGACCCTGATGTTGCAGCCTTTATCCAGAAAGAATCACTCAGTCAGGAGGAGTTAAACCGTAGTATTTCCAAGTTTAACCAATACATCACTGAGAGAGATAAGTTCCTCCGAGGAGATACAGACTATATCGCGCGTGGCTACAAACCTATCCTAGTCATGAACCATGGCTATGCAGATGTCTCTTATGAAGAGACTCCAGAGCTAATTGCAGCAGAAAAAGAAGCGGCGATTAAAAACCGTCTCAAGCTAATCAATCTTCCAGCTAGTCTCAAGAAGGCTAGTTTAGCTCAAGTAGACTTGGATGATTTGGGGCGCTTGCCAGTTTTTGAAAAGCTCCTAGCCTTTGTGGAGCAATATCCAGCTATTCGAAAAGGTCTCTACTTATATGGAGACTTTGGTGTGGGTAAAAGTTTCATGGTGGCTGCCCTAGCCCATGATTTGTCAGAAAAACGTGGTGTTTCATCAACGCTCCTCCACTATCCGAGCTTTGTCATCGATGTCAAAAATGCCATCGGTGATGGCAATGTCAAGACCTTGGTGGATGAGATTAAGCTTGCTGAAGTCTTGATTTTGGATGATATTGGTGCTGAGCAATCAACAGCTTGGGTGCGTGACGAGATCCTGCAGGTCATTCTCCAATATCGTATGCAGGAAGATTTGCCAACCTTTTTTACCTCCAACTTCAACTTTGAAGATTTGGAGAAGCATTTCGCTAAAGGGAAAAACGGAAATGACGAAACCTGGGAAGCTAGACGCGTCATGGAACGCATTCGTTATTTAGCAGAGGAAACAAGACTTGAAGGAGAAAATCGCCGATGACAGAAACAATCAAAGTAATGAAAGCTCACACTTCCGTGCGCAGATTTAAGGAGCAAGAGATTCCCCAAGCAGACTTAAATGAGATTTTGACAGCTGCCCAAATGGCTTCTTCTTGGAAAAATTTCCAATCCTACTCGGTCATTCTTGTCAGAAGTCAAGAAAAGAAGGACGCCTTATTTGAGCTAGTTCCTCAGGAAGCGATTCGCCAGTCTGCAGCATTTTTACTTTTTGTTGGTGATCTAAACCGTGCAGAAAAAGGGGCTCGTCTTCATACGGATGTTTTCCAACCTCAAGGGGTGGAAGGACTCCTCATCACTTCAGTAGATGCGGCTTTGGCTGGACAAAATGCCTTGCTTGCGGCAGAAAGCTTAGGCTATGGTGGAGTGATTATCGGTTTGGTGCGTTACAAGTCTGTTGAGTTAGCAGAATTGTTCAAGCTTCCTGACTATACCTATCCAGTCTTTGGGATTGCACTCGGTGTGCCAAATCAACAGCATGATGTAAAACCAAGACTGCCCCTAGAGAATGTTGTCTTTGAGGAAGAATACCAAGAACAGTCAACTGAGGCAATTAAAGCCTATGACCGTGTACAGACTGAATATGCAGGTGCGCGTGCGACTACCACTTGGAGTCAACGTTTAGCGGAGCAATTCGGCAATCCAGAACCAAGCTCGACTCGAGAAAATCTTGAGCAGAAGAAGTTATTGTAGAAAGTGAGAAAACATGGCCTTACCAACTGTTGCCATTGTAGGGCGTCCCAATGTTGGGAAATCAACCCTATTTAACCGTATCGCGGGAGAACGCATCTCAATCGTAGAAGATATTGAAGGTGTAACGCGAGATCGTATCTATGCCACAGGTGAGTGGCTCAATCGTTCTTTTAGTATGATTGATACTGGGGGTATCGATGATGTCGATGCGCCTTTCATGGAACAAATCAAGCACCAGGCAGAAATTGCCATGGAAGAAGCTGATGTTATCGTCTTTGTCGTGTCTGGTAAAGAAGGAATTACAGATGCGGACGAATACGTTGCCCGTAAACTTTATAAAACTCATAAACCAGTCATCTTAGCCGTTAACAAGGTGGACAATCCAGAGATGCGAAATGATATCTATGATTTCTATGCTCTTGGATTGGGTGAACCGCTGCCTATCTCATCTGTTCACGGTATCGGGACAGGGGATGTGCTGGATGCTATTGTGGAAAACCTCCCACATGAAGTTGAAGAAGAAAATCCAGATGTTATTAAATTCAGCTTGATTGGTCGTCCAAATGTTGGAAAATCTAGCTTGATTAATGCCATTTTGGGAGAAGATCGCGTCATTGCCAGCCCTGTTGCTGGTACCACTCGTGATGCCATTGATACCCATTTTACAGATGCTGACGGTCAAGAGTTTACCATGATTGATACGGCTGGTATGCGTAAGTCAGGTAAAGTCTATGAAAATACTGAGAAATACTCGGTTATGCGTGCTATGCGTGCTATTGACCGTTCAGATGTAGTTTTGATGGTTCTCAATGCCGAGGAAGGTATTCGTGAGTATGACAAGCGTATCGCTGGATTTGCCCACGAAGCTGGTAAAGGGATGATTATCGTGGTCAATAAGTGGGATACTCTTGAAAAAGATAACCACACCATGAAAAACTGGGAAGAGGATATCCGTGAGCAGTTTCAATACCTGCCTTACGCACCGATTATCTTTGTTTCAGCTTTGACCAAGCAACGTCTCCACAAGTTGCCTGAGATGATTAAGCAAATCAGCGAGAGTCAAAATACCCGTATTCCATCAGCTGTCTTGAATGATGTGATTATGGATGCTATCGCCATCAACCCAACACCGACAGACAAAGGAAAACGCCTCAAAATCTTCTATGCGACCCAAGTTGCAACCAAACCACCAACCTTTGTCATCTTTGTCAACGAAGAAGAGCTCATGCACTTCTCTTACTTGCGTTTCTTGGAAAATCAAATCCGCAAGGCCTTTGTCTTTGAAGGAACACCGATTCACCTAATTGCAAGAAAACGGAAATAGTGATTATAAAAAAACGGTAGAACATCAAGACTTGTTCTACCACTTATCTACCCCACCAAATCATTTACAAAAGATGTGAATAGGATTTGATTTGTAGTATATTATTGAAATAGAAAAAGGATGGAATGATTTTGAACTGCACCCCAAAAGTTAGACATAAAAATCTAACTTTTGGGGTGTTTTTATTATGAAATTAACTTATGAAGATAAAGTTCAAATATATGAATTAAGAAAGAAAGGAGAGAGCTTTAGACAACTTTCAAATCAATTTGGGATAAACATTTCTAATCTTCAGTACATGATTAAATTGATTAATCGTTATGGAATAGAAATCGTCAAAAAAGGAAAGAATTGTTACTATTCTTCTGAACTAAAACAAGAGATCATTGATAAAGTTCTTCTTGAGGGACGTTCACAAATTAGGGTGTCTCTGGATTATGCTCTTCCAAGTAGTGGATTACTTTCGAATTGGCTGGCACAATATAAGAAAAACGGGTATACTATTGTTGAGAAAACAAGAGGGAGACCGCCTAAAATGGGATGTAAGCCAAAGAAGAGATTTGAAGATATGACAGAATTAGAACGTCTTCAAGCAGAAAATGAGTACTTGAGAGCGGAGAATGCCATTCTAAAAAAGTTGAGAGAACTCCGATTGAGGGACGAAAAGGAGCAAGAAGAAAAACGGAAATTGTTCAAGGACTGGTAACAGAGTTTTCTTTAGATATCCTTCTAAAGATTATTAAGCTTGCCCGTTCAACCTATTATTACCACTTAAAACAGCTGGATCAAAGCGATAAGGATTATGATATTAAAGCTGAAATTCAGTCAATTTATACTGAGCATAACGGAAATTACGGCTATCGTCGCATAACTCTAGAATTACGAAATCGTGGCTTCGTAGTGAACCATAAGAAGGTGCAGCGTCTTATGAAAGTACTTAGTTTAACGGCTCGAATTCGCCGTAAACGGAAGTATTCTTCATACCAAGGAGAGGTTGGCAAGAAAGCAGATAACCTTATTCAACGTCAATTTGAAGCAACCAAACCAATGCAAAAGTGCTACACAGATGTGACAGAATTTGCCATTCCAGCAAGCAGCCAGAAACTTTATTTATCACCAGTTTTAGATGGCTTTAACAGCGAAATTATCTCCTACAATCTTTCTACTTCGCCGAACTTAGTACAAATGAAAGCTATGCTAGAACAAGCCTTTACAGAGAACCATTACGAAAATACAATTCTCCATAGTGACCAAGGATGGCAATACCAACACGATTTCTATCATCATTTTTTAAAGAATAAGGGAATCCAACCATCTATGTCACGTAAGGGAAATAGCCCAGATAACGGTATGATGGAATCTTTCTTTGGCATTCTTAAGTCTGAAATGTTTTATGGTTATGAGAATACGTTTCAGTCACTTGAGCACTTGGAACAAGCTATTGTAGACTATATTGATTACTACAACAACAAACGAATTAAGGTAAAACTAAAAGGACTTAGTCCTGTACAATACAGAACTAAATCCTTTGATTAAATTAATTGTCTAACTTTTTGGGGTCAGTACATTGTCCATCCTTTTTTATAGCGGAATAAATCTATATTCCTAGGGGGACAATGTTTAATTTTTCTTACCTTTTAGTAAGAAAGTAGCTGAGAGGGCTAGGCTGAGACCTGCTATAAAGAGGAGAGAGCTAGCTTGTTCACCTGTGGCTGGGAGTTGTTTATCATTCGTAGAGACCTGATCATTGGCTTCATTACTTTCAACCAATGGTTTTGTGGTTTCTAGATTTCTTTCTTCCGTATGAGCTGGGACAGGTTTAACAGTTGAGCCTTCTGTCTTGTAGACAATAGCGTAGGTGCTCACGTCAAAAGTAATAAACTCAATCATACCGTCTCGAATGGTGAATTCTTGTGGTTTTAATTCATTTGTTGAAGTTAATTGATAGAGTTCTTGAATATCACCGGATACTGGTAGTCGAACGAGTACAGCACCTTTTGGTTGAACTGGCTGTCCATCTTTATCCTTGAGTTGAAGAGCGAAAGCATCGTATTTCTTGCCCAAGAGTTCTTTATTTTCAACTTTTTGACTGTCGAGGTAGCTTGCGCCTCCTAGTTCAGTTGTGCCACTAATAACTTGAACTCTTGTAGTCTTGTCTTTCAATACTTTGAGTTTAAACTCAGGAACTGTGTTACTTGGCGAGGCTTGACCACTACCTGTTCCAATAGGTTTGGTATATTCAGGTCTTTCCGCAGTAGGTGCCTCTTGATCTCCAACTGTTCCGATAGGACCAGTGTATTCAGGAATTTCCACAGTAGGTGCCTCCTGCTCACCAGCAGTTCCGATAGGACCAGTGTATTCAGGAATTTCCACAATAGGTGCCTCCTGCTCACCAGCAGTTCCGATAGGACCAGTGTATTCAGGTCTTTCCACAGTAGGTGCCTCTTGATCCTCAACTGTTCCGATAGGACCAGTGTATTCAGGAGTTTCTACAGTAGGTGCCTCCTGCTCACCAGCAGTTCCGATAGGACCAGTGTATTCAGGTCTTTTCACAGTAGGTGCCTCCTGCTCACCAGCAGTACCAATAGGATCTGTGTACTCAGGAATGGTTACTACTGGAGCAGGCTCATCCCCTTTGCTTGTAAAGATTTTTTCTTCAACTGGAGCAGTTTCGTCCTTAGGAAAGACAGTTACAACAGGACTAGTAGTTGTTGTATCTTGGATGGCATAAGCTTCTATCGAATTACCAGCTTTACGATCTGTAGCATCAGGAATGTCTAGTTGGACCTTGTTATCCTTAATGGTTAGAACAGTTTGTTCACCTGATGTGACAAGATGGCCATCATCGACTTTTCTGAGTAGAAGAGGATCTTTGATACCAGGGAAGGTCACAGCGACTCCATCCCAATTGCCAGTTGGTAGGGTTAAGGTAACAGTCTTATCTTTGGAATTAATAGGGTCAAGGCTTGGACTATCGAGTGATACGGACGGAGCTTTTAAGATATCAAAGGAATCGAGAGAAACTTTCTTTCGTCCTTCTGGAGAATTTGGATCGACTTTCAAAGTAAGAACGTGATCGCCATCTGCTAGATTGGTAAATTCGCCAATTAATGCACCTTTTTCAGTCGCTCCCGGAGTGTAGAAATCAAGGGCTGGCATTTCTTTGCCATCGAGTGTGACAAGTGCCTTGCCTAGTGATGCTGTTTTTAATCCATAGATTCGGATACCTGTTCCAGAGAATGGAATGGTTGCAGTGGCTTCAGAAGCGAGGCTATCATCAGCGTTGATGTCAGCATACTTCTCTGTAGAAGCATAGAGTTCTGCATCGCTCCAATCCTTAAACATGGAACCATACTGGATACGAGGGTCACGGTCGTCGATTTTCTCAACAGTTGCTCCTTGGCCTGGGAAGACTTTGAAGTAATCGAGAGAAATTTTTGAGCGTTCACTTCCTCGTCCCTTATGTTCGCGTTTAACAGTAATAGTCATGAGGTGAGAACCTGAAGAAAGATTTGTGTAACGTCCTATCAATACACCTTTTTCAGTTGCTCCTGCTGTATAGAAGTCAAGTTCTCCAACAGATTTGCCATCGATTGTAACCTCAGCAAGTCCCAATTGAGAAGACTTGAGACCGTAGATTTCAATACCAGGTCCATTGAAAGGAATAGTTGCAGTCGCATCCTTATCGGAGTAATTTCCATTTGAAATATCGGCGTATTTCTCTGTTCCACTAAAGAGTTCTGCGTCAGCCCAGTTTCCATAAGCTGAGCCGTACTGGATGCGCTTGTCACGGTCATCCATCAACTCACTGAAGGCATCGATAGAAGCAGGATCTGAAACTGGTGTTGTACGATCCCCTAGCATAGCCTTAACGGTATAAGTATAGGCATGGCTAGAATCAATCGAGCGATCGATGAAGTGAGTTTGGTTGGTGATAAACTCACGAACGCTAGGAGTTTGACTGTTTTCATCCTTACTTTCTCGTCGGATGACATAATGACTTGCTCCCTCAACTGTGTTAAAGTCGAGTTCAGCTGTGACGGAATCTTTTCGAAGGGCTGATAAGCGAGTCACTCGTCCAGGGAAGTTTTCAAAGGTAATGACATCACCTTTTTGAGTCGCAAGTTGGATACGGTTATCTTTGAGGCGACTAGCTTGAACTTCCTTGCCATTAATCTTGATAATACTAGATTCGATATTTGGATAGTCTACGACTAAGTCTCCACCAACATTAGAAAGGAAAGATAGCGTTTCAAGATTTTTCTCTTTCCATTTCATGCTGACTTCAAAGTTACCACGAGCAACTAAGCCTGAGACTTGACCATCTTTCCATGCATCTGGAAGGGCTGGTAATGGGGCAATGTAGCCTGTGTGAGACTGAAGGAGCATTTCTGCCATACCGCTGGTTGCACCAAAGTTTCCATCAATTTGGAAAGGCGCGTGGGTATCCCAGAGGTTTTCTAGGGTTGAAGATTTGAGCTGTTCTGCCAACAAACGGTGGGCACGATTTCCATCTAGGAGACGGGCCCAGAGGTTGATTTTATTGGCCTTAGACCAACCAGTACCACCATCTCCACGGTGGTTGAGGGTTGCGCGTGCAGCTTCTAGATATTCAGGCTGATCCTTGCCAAATAGAGTACCTGGGAAGAGTCCAACTAGATGAGAAACGTGGCGGTGATGGTTTTCAATGCCTTCGTTGGTGAATTGTGGGCTGTCTTCCTCAAACCACTCCTTGATACGACCATCTTGGTTGATATGAAGTGGTTTGAGCTTATCAAATTTAGCTTTCACTTCTGTCACCAAAGCTTGGTCGACCTTCAGATGATTGGCTGCTTCCATATAGTCGTGGAATAGCTGCCAAACTAGAGATTGGTCAAAGGTATTCCCAATCGTGATAGTTCCATGTTCTGGTGAGTAGGATGGAGAAGAAACCCAGCGGTCACTAGCCTTGTCGTAGTGCAAGAAGGAATTCCAGAACTTGGCTGTTTCCTTGAGCATTGGATAGATCTTTTCTTTGAGATAGGTTTCATCCTTGGTGAATTTGTAGTAGTCATAGACGTTCTGCATCATCCAAGCATTGGCAGCTGGAGACCAACCCCAATAGTAATTCCAGCCTGGAGTTGTCCAGCCAAATGGTGTCGCCTGAGTATGAACCAACCAACCGTTTTCTTGACCTTCTTTGGATTCGATACCTGCGTATTCTTTAGCAGCGATACGACCATAATAGCGCATGTCATCAATATAATTGATCATTGGCTTAGCTGTTTCTGCGAGATTGCTCATGTAGGCAGGCCAATAGTTCATCTGTAGGTTGACATTGAGGTGGTAGTCTGAGTTCCAAGGTGGATTATCTACAGCATTCCAGACTCCTTGCAAGTTGGCAGGGAGGGCATCTGTCCGATTACGAGAAGAACTGATCAGTAGGTAACGTCCGTATTGGAAGAAGAGTTCTTCTAGCTTTTGACCTTTTGTTGGATTATAGGTTTGGAGAGCTTCTTTTGTAGTTTGGTTAGACTTGCTACCGCCGAGGTTTAGTTGAACACGATTGAAAAGGCTTTGGTAATCCTTGATGTGATCATTTTTCAGAGTCTCATAGTCTTTGGCTTTAGCAGCTTCTACGATAGATTTGACAGTTTTTTCTATATCAATATCCTTGCGGTAATTGGTTTTTGGATTTTGAGCAAAATTAGTCTTGGCACTGAGTAGCAGTGTTGCATAACTGGCTCCAGTGACAGTCAAATAACCATCTTGAGCAGTGACTTGTCCGTCAGTCTTGATACCAAGATAGGAAGCAAATTTCAGACCATTATCTTTGACAGTTCCCTTGAGTAAAATACCATTAGAATCAACGCTCACAGTCCCTTGTTTGTACTTAGAATTCTCCCAAGAATAGTCTCCGTTAGCAATCAAATCTTCAGTCAAGCTATTCCAAAGGGTAAAATCAAGCGTCTTATCTCCCTTTTTAGTCAAGTGGGTAACAGTGACGTCGTCTGGATAACTAGAGAAGGTTTCTCGTTTGAAACTTGTCCCATCTTGAGTATAGGAGGTAGTTGTGATAGCTTCAGAAATGTCTAAGCCACGATGATAGTCAGTAACATTTTCCAAGCCCTTCTTCTGGTTATTAAAGACCATGAAGATATCACCGAAGGCTAGGTAGCGACCGTATTGGGCATTATTTGGCCCAACCAAATTTCTCTCTGCTAGTTGTTTGGCTTTTTGACGATCACCGTCCTCTAGGGCCTTACGGATTTCAGCTAAGACTTTGTAGCGGTCCTTGTAGTTTCCTCCATTGTAGTCTTGACTATCTGGCTGTGGGCCTCCAGACCAAAGTGTTTTTTCGTTGTACTGGATTCTTTCTTCACCGATGAGTCCGAAAACCTTGGCACCCATTTCTCCATTTCCGACTGGCAGGGCTTGTTTTTCCCATCCATCATAGGAAGGAGCAGTTGGTTGGTTGTAATGTAGTTCGTAATGTTCTTGCTTGTTCACAGGAAATTCTGGTTTCTCGCTCTCCTTATTGTCAGCAGGGGCGGTAGTAGCACTTGTCTCTGACTGACTACTAGTTTGAGGTAGTTCTGTCCCTGGGTTTGTTTGCTTTTCAGCTGATTCAGCTACAGGCTGAGTCTCTGTGTTAGAAGTAACAACTTCCTCAACTTTGGTATCCGGTTTAGCAGAGGTTTCAGTAATGGTTGCCTCACTTTCCGGAATCTCGACACCATCAGCGGCTACACCCTGTGCTGCTAAAAAAACAGCACCAAGTAAAACAGAGGCAGCTCCGACACTTAGTTTGCGGATGCTATACTTACAGGATTTTTCCCAATATCTCTTATCCACAAAATTCTCCTTTCTCAAATCTGTAAGCGCATACATTCTCTTTTAAAAAAATAAGTCTTGCAGAAATATGTGTGATTTTTTCAGATAATCTTAATATAACAAATAAACAAAACTATTGCAAGGGCTTTCAGGAGAAATGACTTTATTTTACCAAATTTTAGTTCTTTTTAATTCTATTGAAAAAGATCAGAGATAAAAAATAATCTGAGTAATTACCAACCCTTATGAAAGCGTAACTCAAACTAGTCAGGCGTGGGACTTTATGGTATAATATAGAAGATTCAAAAAGAAACAGGAGAAATGTTATGAACCTTATTTTAGCAATTGTATTGATTCTTTTAGCTTTTCTAGGAGGAGCTCTTGGAGGTATGTACTTGGTGCGCAAGCAAATCGAAAAAGAATTTGCGGATAACCCACGTTTGAATGCAGAAGCAGTTCGTACTCTGTTGAGTGCAAGCGGTCAAAAGCCAAGCGAAGCTAAAGTACAACAAGTTTACCACCAAATCATTCGCCAACAAAAAGCAGCCCTTGCTAACAATAAAAAGAAATAAATAGGAAAAGTCTGGGATGAAAGTTCCAGACTTCTCACTATGTTTGACTGATATTTAGAGACAAGACTTTTTCCTTGCATTCTATTGATATTTGATTATGATTAAGAGGGAGACAGTCGGGAGCTACCCAGTCTGTCAGAAATTTCAGGAAGAAATGTAATGATAATGAACTATCAATCAGAAAAAATACTAGAAAGAAGACTGTATGGATAATCGACCGATTGGTTTTTTGGATTCGGGTGTCGGAGGCTTGACGGTTGTGCGTGAACTCATGCGCCAGCTTCCCCATGAAGAAATCGTCTATATTGGAGATTCGGCACGGGCTCCCTATGGTCCCCGTCCTGCTGAGCAGATTCGTGAATATACTTGGCAGCTGGTCAACTTTCTTTTGACCAAGGATGTTAAGATGATTGTCATTGCTTGTAATACAGCAACGGCAGTCGTCTGGGAAGAGATTAAAGCTAAGTTGGATATTCCGGTGCTGGGTGTGATTTTGCCTGGTGCATCAGCAGCTATTAAAGCAAGTCAAGGTGGGAAAATCGGTGTGATTGGAACCCCGATGACGGTAAAATCAGATATTTATCGACAAAAGATTCATGATCTAGACCCAGATTTACAAGTGGAAAGCTTGGCTTGTCCTAAGTTTGCTCCCTTGGTCGAGTCAGGTGCTCTATCGACCAGTGTGACCAAGAAAGTTGTTTATGAAACTTTGCGTCCCTTAGTCGGAAAAGTAGATAGCTTAATTTTGGGCTGTACCCATTATCCGCTCCTTAGACCTATCATCCAAAATGTCATGGGACCTAAGGTTCAGCTGATCGATAGTGGAGCTGAGTGTGTACGTGATATCTCAGTCTTGCTCAATTACTTTGAGATTAACCGTAGCCGAGATGCGGCGCCCCTTCAACACCGTTTTTATACAACTGCAAATAGCCAAAGTTTTGCCCAGATAGGAGCAGAATGGCTGGAAAAAGAGATTCATGTGGAGCATGTAACATTATGACAAACAAAATTTATGAATACAAGGACGACCAGGACTGGTATGTCGGGTCCTACAGTGTTTTTGGTGGCATTCGGACTTTGACGGATGATGACTTAGAGTTTCCTTTGTTTGATTTAGCCAAAATCTTTCGAGATGAGGAGCGAGGATTTCCGCTTTCAGTCACTGTTTTACGATATGGTTCAGCCTATCGACTACTCTCCTTTGTGGTAGATATTCTCAACCAAGAAGCGGACCGAAACTTAGAAGTCATTCAACGTCAGGGTGCCTTGCTCTTAGTTGAAAATGGTCAACTTCTGCATGTCGAATTGCCTAAAGAAGGAGTCAACGTTCAAGATTTCTTTGAGACAAATAAGGTCAGAGAAACCTTGTTGATCGCGACTCGTAACGAGGGCAAGACCAAGGAATTTCGTGCTATCTTTGATAAGCTAGGTTATGATGTAGAAAATCTCAATGACTATCCTGATCTACCTGAAGTTGCTGAAACTGGTATGACCTTTGAAGAAAATGCTCGCCTTAAGGCTGAAACCATCTCCAAATTGACAGGCAAGATGGTTCTAGCAGATGATTCTGGTCTTAAAGTCGATGTCCTCGGTGGATTACCAGGTGTCTGGTCGGCTCGATTTGCAGGAGTAGGGGCTACTGACCAAGAAAATAATGCTAAACTCTTGCACGAATTAGCCATGGTCTTTGAACTAAAGGACCGTTCGGCACAATTCCACACCACCCTGGTTGTAGCTAGCCCAGGTAAGGAAAGCTTGGTGGTCGAAGCTGATTGGCCAGGCTACATTAACTTTGAACCTAAGGGTGAAAATGGTTTTGGCTATGATCCTCTTTTCCTAGTAGGAGAAACAGGCAAGTCATCAGCTGAATTAACCCTTGAAGAAAAAAATAGTCAATCTCACCGTGCCTTAGCCGTTAAGAAACTTTTGGAGGTGTTTCCATCATGGCAAAGCAAACCATCATTGTAATGAGTGACTCCCACGGAGATAGCTTGATTGTAGAAGAAATCCGTGACCGTTATCTAGGGAAAGTCGATGCCATTTTTCACGATGGTGACTCTGAGCTTCGCCCAGATTCACCCCTCTGGGAAGGAATCCAGGTCGTCAGAGGAAATATGGACTTTTATTCAGATTATCCAGAACGCTTGGTGACTCAACTGGGTCCTACCAAGATCATCCAGACCCATGGACACTTATTTGATATTAACTTCAATTTCCAAAAGCTTGATTTCTGGGCGCAGGAAGAAGATGCGGATATTTGTCTTTATGGTCACTTGCATGTTCCGAATGCTTGGATGGAAGGAAAGACCCTCTTTTTAAATCCTGGTTCTATCAGTCAGCCACGTGGGACCATCAGAGAATGTCTCTATGCCCGTGTAGAGATTGATGATAGCTACTTTAAAGTGGACTTTTTGACCCGTAACCATGAGGTCTATCCAGGCTTATCCAAGGAGTTTGCTCGATGATTGCCAAAGAATTTGAACAGTTTTTACTGGAGCAAGAGGAAACCTTTTTAACTCCTGCTGAAAATTTGGCTGTACTCATTGATAGCCACAATGCAGATCATGCAATTCTCCTCCTTAGCCAGATGACCTATACCAGAGTGCCAGTAGTGACTGATGAGAAAGAATTTGTCGGAACCATTGGACTTAGAGACATTCTGGCCTACCAGATGGAGCAGGACTTGAGTCAGGAAGCCATGGCAGATACGGATATCGTACACATGACCAAGAAGGACGTAGCAGTTGTCAGTCCAGACTATACACTGACGGATGTTTTGCATAAGTTAGTGGATGAGTCTTTCCTACCAGTCGTTGACAAGGATGGTATCTTCCAAGGCATTATCACACGGAAATCAATCCTAAAGGCTGTCAATGCTCTCTTGCATGACTTTAGTAAGGAATATGAGATTCGAAGCAAATGAGAGAAGGAATTTCAGCATTTTTAGAAGAAAAACAAGGTTTGTCTGTGAATTCTAAGCAATCCTATAAGTATGACTTGGAGCAGTTTTTAGATTTGATTGGAGAACGAATCTCTGAGACAAGTTTAAAAATCTACCAAGCTCAACTATCAAATTTTAAAATTAGTGCCCAAAAGCGCAAGGTTTCTGCTTGCAATCAATTTCTTTACTTTTTATACCAGAAGGGGAAAATTGCTACCTTTTATCGTTTAGAATTGCCAAAACAGGCTGAGAAAAAGCAAGTTCAGTCAGAACTTTTAGACCTCAGTTCTTTCTGGCAAGAAAGTACCTATCCAGAAGGGCGTTTAATAGCCTTATTGATAGTTGAATTGGGCCTCTTGCCTAGTGAAATTCTAGCCATAAAAACAAGTGATGTGAATCTAGACTTTCAAGTATTGAGAATCAATAAAGCTTCTCAACAAAGAATCTTGAGCCTTCCCACAAACTTGCTTGCAGAGTTAGAACCCTTGATGGGGCAGACCTATCTCTTTGAAAAATCTGGGAAGCCATACTCCCGTCAGTGGGCCTTTCGTCAGTTAGAAGCCTTTCTAAAGGAAAATGGTTTTTCAGACTTATCTGCCCAAGGATTGAGAGAACAGTTCATCTTAAGACAAATCGAAGAAAAGGTTGACTTGTACGAAATTGCTAAAAAATTAGGATTAAAGACAGTCATGACCTTGGAAAAATATAGATAATGGATATTAAATTAAAAGATTTTGAAGGGCCTTTGGATCTTCTTTTGCACTTGGTTTCAAAGTACCAGATGGATATCTATGATGTGCCGATTACAGAGGTTATCGAGCAATATCTAGCCTATATCTCGACATTACAAGCTATGCGTTTGGAAGTCGCAGGTGAGTACATGGTCATGGCTAGTCAACTCATGCTGATCAAGAGTCGCAAGCTCTTGCCAAAGGTTGCAGAAGTGACAGACCTAGAGGATGACCTGGAGCAGGACCTCCTTTCTCAAATCGAAGAATACCGCAAGTTTAAACTTTTGGGAGAGCAGTTGGAAGCCAAGCATCAAGAACGAGCTCAGTATTACTCAAAAGCGCCGACAGAGTTGATTTATGAGGATGCTGAACTTGTCCACGATAAGACTACTATCGATCTTTTCTTAGCCTTTTCAAACTTGCTTTCTAAGAAAAAAGAAGAATTCTCGCAAAATCATACAACCATTTTACGAGATGAGTACAAGATTGAGGATATGATGGTTATCGTCCGAGAAGCTTTGGTTGAAGGTCAACAATTATGCTTGCAAGATTTGTTTAAAGAAACCAAGGATTTACAAGAGGTCATCACGCTCTTTTTAGCGACCTTGGAGTTGATTAAAACCCAAGAAATTCTCTTAATCCAAAAAGAGAGCTTTGGAGATATCTATCTCATGAAAAAGAAAGACGAAAATCAAGTAGAGCAGAGTCGATCTTGATAGAGAGGAAATATGAGTACTTTAGCAGAAATAGAAGCGCTCTTGTTTGTAGCGGGTGAAGAGGGGATAAGGATTCGTCAGTTGGCTGAGCTCCTTTCTTTGCCACCGACTGGGATTCAGCAAAGCTTAGAAAAGTTAGTCCAAAAGTATGAAAAAGACCCAGATTCCAGTTTAGCCTTGATTGAGACAGGTGGTGCCTACAGATTGGTAACCAAGCCTCAATTTGCAGCTATTTTGAAAGAATATTCTAAGGCGCCCATCAACCAGAGTCTATCTCGAGCTGCGCTAGAAACCTTGTCCATCATTGCTTATAAGCAGCCTATCACACGGATAGAAATTGATGCCATCCGTGGGGTTAATTCAAGTGGAGCCTTAGCAAAGTTGCAGGCTTTTGATCTGATAAAGGAAGACGGGAAAAAAGAGGTTTTGGGTCGCCCAAATCTTTATGTAAGCACAGATTATTTCTTGGATTACATGGGAATTAATCATCTGGAAGAATTGCCAGTGATAAATGAGCTTGACATTCAAGCACAAGAAAGCCAATTATTTGGTGAAAGGATAGAAGAAGATGAGAATCAATAAATATATTGCCCACGCAGGTGTGGCCAGTAGGAGAAAAGCAGAAGAGTTGATCAAGCAAGGCTTGGTGACTGTCAACGGTGATGTAGTACGTGAACTCGCAACGACCATCAAGTCTGGTGACAAGGTAGAAGTTGAAGGTCAACCCATCTACAACGAAGAAAAGGTCTATTATCTGCTCAATAAACCACGTGGTGTGATTTCCAGCGTGACAGATGATAAAGGGCGCAAGACTGTTGTCGACCTCTTGCCTAATGTGAAAGAACGTATCTACCCTGTGGGACGTTTGGACTGGGATACATCAGGTGTCTTGATTTTGACCAATGATGGGGACTTTACAGATGAGATGATTCACCCTCGTAATGAGATTGACAAGGTTTATGTCGCGCGTGTTAAAGGTGTGGCTAACAAGGAAAATCTTCGTCCCTTGACTCGTGGAGTTGAGATTGATGGCAAGAAAACCAAGCCAGCTGTTTACGAAATTCTAAAAGTAGATCCTGTAAAAAACCGTTCGGTTGTCCAGCTAACCATTCATGAAGGACGCAATCATCAGGTTAAAAAGATGTTTGAAGCAGTTGGGCTCCAAGTCGATAAGTTGTCTCGGACACGTTTTGGACATTTAGACTTGACAGGACTTCGTCCAGGAGAATCACGCCGTCTCAATAAAAAAGAAATCAGCCAGCTACACACCATGGCTGTAACAAATAATAAATAATGAAAAAAATCTTAATTGCGCCAGTGCGCTTTTACCAACGTTTTATCTCCCCAGCCTTTCCACCCTCTTGTCGCTTTGAACCGACTTGTTCCAACTACATGATTCAGGCTATTGAAAAACATGGCTTCAAGGGAGTTTTGATGGGCTTGGCTCGGATTTTACGTTGCCATCCTTGGTCTGAAACGGGTAAAGATCCAGTGCCAGACCATTTTTCATTAAAGCGAAATACAAGAGAAGAAGGATCACATTTGTGATTCTTTTATTGTTATAAGAGTAAGTTACTTGGTAAAATGTTGATTTCCACTACCTTTCTCCTATAAAAAGTGGTAAAATGGTTGAAAGAAAGAAGGGATAGAAATGACAACATTATTTTCTAAAATCAAAGAAGTAACAGAACTTTCCGCTATCTCAGGTCATGAAGCACCTGTTCGCGCTTATCTTCGTGAAAAAATTACTCCTCACGTAGATGAAGTTGTGACTGATGGCTTGGGTGGTATTTTTGGGGTTAAACACTCAGAAGTTGAAAATGCACCTCGTGTTTTGGTAGCCTCTCACATGGATGAAGTTGGTTTTATGGTTAGTGAAATCAAGCCAGACGGGACCTTCCGAGTAGTCAGCATTGGTGGTTGGAACCCTATGGTTGTCAGCAGCCAACGCTTTAAACTCTTTACGCGCCAAGGACGTGAAATTCCAGTCATCTCAGGTTCAGTTCCTCCACATTTGACTCGAGGCACAGGTGGCCCAACCATGCCAGCTATTTCAGATATCGTTTTTGATGGTGGTTTTGCAGATAAGGCTGAGGCTGAAAGTTTTGGTATCCGTCCTGGAGATACTATCGTTCCAGATAGTAGCGCAATCCTAACTGCTAATGAAAAAAATATCATCTCAAAAGCATGGGATAACCGTTATGGAGTTCTCATGGTTAGCGAGTTGGCAGAAAACTTGTCAGGTCAAAAACTGGGAAATGAACTTTACCTCGGTGCTAACGTCCAAGAGGAAGTTGGACTTCGTGGTGCCCATGCATCTACAACAAAATTTGATCCAGAAGTATTCCTTGCGGTGGATTGCTCACCAGCAGGTGATGTTTATGGTGGTCAAGGTAAGATTGGTGATGGAACCTTAATTCGTTTCTACGATCCAGGTCACTTGCTTCTCCCAGGTATGAAGGATTTCCTTTTGACGACAGCTGAAGAAGCTGGAATCAAGTACCAATACTACTGTGGAAAAGGTGGAACTGACGCTGGGGCAGCTCATCTGAAAAATGGTGGAGTACCATCAACAACAATCGGTGTTTGTGCCCGTTATATCCACTCTCACCAAACCCTTTACGCTATGGATGATTTCCTTGAAGCCCAAGCCTTCTTACAAGCCTTAGTTAAAAAATTAGATCGCTCAACTGTAGATTTGATTAAAAACTATTAAACAGAAAAGATGGAGGGAATAGGGATGGAAGAACCAAACCTAGAAACCTTGATTCGGGATCTTTACAATCATGCCCGTCAAAACTTGAGTGAAGATTTAGTGGTTGCACTTGTAGAGACTGCTAAGCAATTACCCAGCACCAATGAGCGCTTGCTTGCAGTTCGACTTTCAGGATTAGTCACTCTTGAACTTCTCAAGAATCCTAGAACACCTGCGCCAGAGTTAGTCAATCTGGCCAGTTTTATCCAAAAGGAAGAAGCAAGGTACAAGGGTGCAGCTGCCTCTTCCATTATGATTGGAGAGCTATTTAAAATGCTTTGATTCGAAAGAATCAAAGCATTTTTTTATCTTAGATTTGTTCAGCCAAAACCTTTTCAGCAAGATTCATAGCGTGGTCTGAAACACGAGTATAGTGTGAAATGATATCGATAAAGTTGACACCTGCTTGGGTAGAACATTCACCATTGTTGAGGCGCTTGATGTGAGTCTTACGAAGGACACGTTCCATCTTGTTGATGGCTTCATGGCGTTCAATAAGAGCCTGAGCTTTTTCAAGGTCATTATTTTCAACACTTTCAAGAGCATCTTTAACGAAATCGCTTGTTTGACGGTAAATCTCTTCCAACTCTTCTAGGGCTGAGTTAGAGAATTGAACATTCTTGCGTTGCAAGTAGTCGTTAAGATTAATCAAAGCTTCAGCGTGGTCACCGATACGTTCCAAGTCTCGAGAAGAGTCAAGGATGTTGGTTAAGACTTCACTCTCTTTTTGGCTCAATGCTTCACTAGATAGACTAATGAGGTAACGTGTTAATTTCTCGTCGATTGTGTTGATAGCTTCTTCAGTCTTGTGTCCTTTTTCAGCTACTTTTTCGTTAGAATTGATAATGTAGTCGTAAGAAAGGTCAAATGCTTTAACAGCATAGTTTCCAAGGTGGAGAAGTTCTTTCTTGGCGTTTCCTAGGGCGATAGAAGGAGCTTGTTGGATTAGTTGTTCATCCAGATAAAGAGGTTCGTATTTAACAACTTCATCTTCACCAGGGATTAGCTTGGTAACAAAGTAGGCTAGGGCACCGATGAATGGGAATTGTACAATGGTATTACTTACATTGAAGGCACCATGTGAGAAAGCGATAGTCATCTCTGGTGAGAGGTGAAGTAAAGCTTGGAAGTACTCAATCATCGAAGTGAATGGGCCCAACAAGATTAAGCAGAGGATAGTTCCCAAAACGTTAAAGGTAACATGTGATGCTGCAACTCGTTTAGCAGAAACGTTTGCTCCGGCTGCTGCGATAATAACTGTTAAGGTTGTACCGATATTGTCCCCAAATAGGACTGGTAGAGAACCTTTGAGGTCGAGGAAACCACCTGCATAGAGACCTTGTAGAATCCCGATAGTTGCAGAAGATGCCTGAATCAGTACGGTAATGACAGCACCAGCCACAACTCCCAAGATAGGATTTTGACCCAAGGTAACCATGTATTCCTTGAACTGAGGTAAGTCTTTAAGTGGACTCATACCAGCACTAATGAGGTTGAGGGCGTAGAAGATACCACCCACACCAAAAAGGATACGTCCAATATTATTTGCAGTACGGTTTTTTGTAAAGAATAAGAACATGGTTCCAAGGAAAATCAAGGGTAGGGCATACTCGCCAAGTTTGAAACCGATGATGAAGGACGTTACGGTCGTTCCAATATTGGCTCCCATGATAATCCCGATGGCCTGTCTAAGGGTGAGGAGACTAGCACTGACTAGTCCAACCGTAATAACCGTTACACCTGTACTTGACTGGATTAGGGCAGTGACGACAATCCCCACTAAAACCCCTAAGAAGGGATTACTTGTGTACTTGTCAATGTAATATCGAAGGCGGTCTCCAGCAGCTTGTTGCAAACCGTCTCCCATGGTCTTGATACTATATAAAAATAGTCCCAGACCACCTAAAAAGTGAAAAATAATTTCCTGCCAATTAATGGACATTTTCTTTTTCCTCCGAAAAATAATCGCGGAATTTCTCCCATTCTATTTTAAAGGATAAAAGTAAATCTAACAAGTAGTAAATGCCTTTTTTTGAGAAAAATGTTGATTTTATTTGAAAAATGGTCAATGATTGTCTAATTTATATTAATTCTTCACTTCTTTATAGTTCTTGAAGGGCTAGTGTTGACTCTTTTTCTAAATATCGTAAAATAAAAATGACCTGTTCTGTGTATTTTTGGAACAGCTACTTTTTTAATTCAAAAATAAAGCGCTTACTTTCATAAGAAAGTCAAAGGAGAAAAAGATGAAGAATCCATTTTTTGAAAAACATTGTCGCTATAGTATTCGGAAATTGTCAGTGGGTGCCTGCTCATTGATGATTGGTTCAGTTCTATTTGCAGGTCCAGCTTTGGCTGAAGAGTCTGTCGTTCCAGAAAATGGGGCAACAACTACAGCAGTAGCTTCAGAGCAACCGTCAACCACTACTCCAGCAGAAGCAACCACACCAGCACCAGAAGTATTGAAGGAGCTGGAAGCGACGGAAGATAAGACAAGCGAGCAGCCTGTTTCAGAAGAGAAACCAAGTTTGGATCAATTGACTGCAGCTGATAAGGAAGCAACTAGCACAGATGCTGAAACTCCTAAGGTTGAAGAAACGCCTGCTACTACAGAAAATAAGCCAGAAGAAAAAGCAACAGTCTCTGACGTTCCTAAGAAAGAAGAAAAAAGTCTTCGACCAAAAGAAATTAAGTTTGACACATGGGAAGATTTGTTGAAATGGGAACCAGGTGCTCGCGAAGACGATGCTATTAACCGCTCTTCAGTAGAACTAGCCAAGCGCTATCGTGGACATGTAGTTAACGAAAAAGCTAATAAGGACGCTAAGGTTGAAGCTCTTGCTAACACTAACTCTAAGGCTAAAGACCATGCTTCTGTAGGTGGTGAAGAGTTTAAAGCCTACGCTTTTGACTACTGGCAGTACCTGAATTCCATGGTCTTCTGGGAAGGGCTCGTCCCAACTCCAGACGTGATTGATGCTGGTCACCGTAATGGTGTTCCTGTATTGGGTACACTCTTCTTCAACTGGTCAAATAGCATTGCAGACCAAGAAAAATTTGCTGCAGCCCTTCAACAAGATGAGGACGGAACTTTCCCTATCGCTCGTAAGTTGGTTGATTTGGCTAAATACTATGGTTTTGATGGCTACTTTATCAACCAAGAAACAACAGGTGATATCGTGACGCCTCTTGGTAAGAAAATGCGTGACTTCATGCTTTATACCAAGGAATATGCAGCTCAAGTTAATCATCCAGTCAAATATTCTTGGTATGACGCCATGACCTATGAATATGGTCGTTATCATGAAGATGGTTTGGGTGAATACAATTACCAATTCATGGAAAAAGAGGGGGACAAGGTTCCTGCGGATCACTTCTTTGCCAACTTTAACTGGACCAAAGAGAAAAATGATTACTCTGTAACTATGGCAAAATGGCTTGGACGTAGTCAGTATGATGTTTTTGCAGGTTTGGAATTGCAACAAGGTGGTTCCTACAAGACAAAAGTGAAATGGGATGCCCTTCTAGATGAAAATGGCAAGCTCCGCTTATCACTTGGACTCTTTGCACCTGATACTATCACGAGTCTTGGTAAGACAGGCGAAGACTATCATAAGAATGAGAACATCTTTTTTACAGGTTATCAAGGAGATCCAACTGGTCAAAAACCAGAGGACAAGGACTGGTACGGGATTGCCAACCTCGTAGCTGACCGCACACCAGCAGTTGGACGTAGCTTCACAACATCCTTTAACACTGGACATGGTAAAAAATGGTTTGTAGACGGTAAAGTCTCTAAGGATTCTGAATGGAACTACCGTTCTGTATCAGGTATCTTGCCTACATGGCGTTGGTGGCAAACATCCTCAGCTGCTAAACTCCAAGCTGACTATGACTTTGAAGATGCCTACAATGGAGGAAATTCACTCAAGTTTGCGGGTGATTTAGCTGAAAATACCAACCAAGATGTTCGTCTCTACTCTACAAAACTGGAAGTAACAGATAAAACGAAACTCCGTGTCGCCCATAAAGGTGGTAAAGGAAGCAAGGTCTATGTAGAATTTGCGACTCAGAAAAACTATACTTATGGTGGCGAGAATGCTCGTAAAGAACTGACTCTATCAGACGATTGGACAAAAGACGAATTTGACTTGAGTGCCTTGGCAGGTCAGACCATTTACGGTATCAAACTTACTTTTGAAAATACTGCTGCTCTTAAGAATTACCAATTTAACTTGGGTGAGTTGACAGTGTCAGATAATCAAGAGGCACCCCAAGCACCAACTGCTCTTAAAGTAGCTAAACAATCTCTGAAAAATGCTCAAGAAGCGGAAGCCATTGTTCAATTTACAGGTAACAAGGATGCTGATTTCTATGAAGTTTATGAGAAGGATGGCGATGCTTGGCGCCTATTGACAGGCTCATCTGCAACTACGATCTACCTACCAAAAGTTAGCCGTTCAGCTAGTGCAACTGGTACTAGTCAAGAGTTGAAGGTTGTCGCAGTTGGGAAGAATGGACTTCGCTCTGAAGCAGCAACTACAAACTTCGAGTGGGGAATGACTGTCCAAGATACAAGCCTTCCAAGACCATTAGCATCAAACATCGTTCCAGGAGCGACTGTTATCGGAAGTACCTTCCCAAATACAGAAGGTGGAGAAGGTATCGAAGGTATGTTGAATGGGACCATCACCAGTCTATCTGACAAATGGTCTTCTGCTCAATTGAGTGGTAGCGTTGATATTCGTTTGACACAACCACGCCGTGTTGTTAGATGGGTCATGGACCACGCAGGAGCTGGTGGAGAGTCTGTTAATGATGGCTTGATGAACACCAAAGACTTTGACCTTTACTACAAAGATGAAGCAGGCGAATGGAAACTAGCTAAAGCTGTTCGTGGCAATAAAGCCCATGTTTCGGATATCACCCTTGATAGCCCAATCACTGCGCAAGACTGGCGCTTGAATGTCATCACGTCTGACAATGGAACACCGTGGAAAGCCATTCGTATCTACAACTGGAAGATGTATGAAACTCTTGATACGGAGAGCCAAAACATTCCAATGAGTAAAGTTGCAGCGCGTGTTCTAACTGACAATAAGATTCAGCTCGGCTTCTCAGAAGCTCCTGCTGGGGCAACCATCACAGTCTATGACAAGGCAGATTCACAAACTCCAATAGCTACCTTAAATACAGCAGTTGGAGGGGATTTGGCGACAGAACCATTGAGCTTTGAAAAACGTCCAAGTCTTCTTTATTACCGAACACAATTGCCAGGGAAAGAAATCAGTAATACTCTTGCTGTGACGATTCCTCAGGATGAAAGAAAGATTAAGGCTGTCAGTCTAGAAGTAGCACCTAAAAAGGCAACTTATCAAGTTGGTGAGGAATTGAATCTTAAAGGTGGTCTTCTCCGTGTCAAATACGAAGGTGAAGAAGCAGATGAAGTCATCAACCTTAGTCATGCTGGTGTTGTAGTCAACGGCTACGATGCTCACCATCATGGCGAACAAGAGTTAACAGTAACCTATCTTGGTCTTCCAGTTGCAGGTAGCTTTAAGGTTCAAGTCACTGGTGAAGAAACTGGTCCAAAAGAAGTCGCAGCCTTGTATATTAGCAAGCAACCGAAAATTGACTTCTTGGTAGGTGATGCTCTAGACTTATCAGAAGGACGTTTCAAGGTCTTGTATGATGATGAGACGGAGACTGAACATAGCTTTACAGACCAAGGAGTCGAAATTACAGGCTATGATTCTCAAAAAACAGGCCGTCAAAAACTTCAGTTGCACTATCAAGGACAAACTGTCGACTTTGATGTTTTAGTATCACCTAAGGCAGCCATTAACGACGAATATCTGAAACAAGAAATCACATCTGCTCAAGGACGCAAAGAAACAATAGCTTATACATTTGCTGATGCAGCAAAACAAGCAGCTCTTGTTGAGAAGCTTGATGCAGCGAAAGCTATCTTAGAAAATCATGATGCTAGTCAAGAAGCAGTCAACCAGGCCTTGAATGACTTGAAACAAGCTGGTACTGAATTGGATGGCAATCAACGTTATCAAACTGCTAGAGAAGAATTGGAAAGCTTGCTCGAATCTGTCCTTGAAAAAGATCCTAAATCTGAGTTGATTGCGCAAGCTGAGACTTTATTATCTTCACAAACGCCAACTCCAGAAGCCTTTGCGGACATGAAAGAAAAGCTGAATAAGAAACTAGCTCCTGCAGAAGAAAGTCATCATGTGGGTAGCTTAGAAGAAGGAGAAACTGCGCCAACAGTTGAAGCGCTACCTGAGTTAGTGATTGAAACAGAAACTCAAACCTTCGAACGCCAAGAACGTCCAGCAGGAGACCTCTTGTTGGGTGAACGTCGTATTGTTCAGGTAGGTGTAGAAGGGCAGACTCGTCGTCTGATTGAAGTAGATGCCAAAGGTAACCGTACTCTTCTTAAAACAGAAGTAGTCAAGGAAGCAGTTGCAGAAATCACTGAAGTTGGTACGAAGGTAGAAAGCCGTGTTCAACCGCTAGACGGTCCAAAAGTCTTAGAAGTTAAGAAACCAAGCTTAGTTGTGGAAGAAGAAGTTCTTGCATATGGACATGAAGAAGGAGTAAATCCTAGCCTCCCATTAGGAGAACGACGCTTGGTTCAAGTAGGAGTTGCAGGCCTTCGTAGAAACCTTGTAGAGATTGATTCTGAAGGACATCGTAGTCTTAAGGGAACGGAAGTTCTCAAGGAAGCCGTAACTGAGATTGTTGAAGTCGGTACAAAAATAGTTAAAGTACCAGGTGACAGACCAGTTACACCTGCTCCAGCGACTCAAGATACTAAGAAGGAAACTACAAAAACAGAGCCTAAGACTGAAACATCCGTTTCGCCAGTTCAAGCAAGCCAGGCAGCGAAGCAAGAACCAGCAAAAACAGAAGCACAAGCTGAAAAAATTGAAGGAAAACAACTTCCAAGTACAGGTACAGAAGTAGATGCAAATCTAGTAGCTCTTGGCCTAGCTGGAGTTTTAAGTGGTTTTGGCTTGCTAGCTCAAAAGAAAAAAGAAGAGTAAGATAGAGAGTGTATCTAACACTGACTTCATATTTAATAAAAAAGATTTGACTTTTAAGAGTCAAATCTTTTTGTATAGGGGAGGAGAATAAAAATGGTAGAGTATTCTGTCGTAGTTACAAGCACTGTCCTGAATTAATCGAGAAAAATTGTTGTGGATAAAAGTTTAAGGTTTTGCTATCTCTTTTATTGATTTTGTGATATAATTAACACGTAAAAAAAATTAAGGAGTCTTTCCAAATGGCAAAATTGACTGTTAAAGACGTTGAGTTGAAAGGGAAAAAAGTTCTCGTTCGTGTTGACTTCAACGTTCCTGTAAAAGATGGCGTGATTACTAATGACAACCGTATCACTGCAGCTCTTCCAACTATCAAGTACATCCTTGAACAAGGTGGACGTGCGATTCTTTTCTCTCACCTTGGACGTGTAAAAGAAGAAGCAGACAAAGCTGGTAAATCACTTGCTCCTGTAGCTGCTGACTTGGCTGCTAAATTGGGTCAAGAAGTTACATTCCTTCCAGGTGTAACTCGTGGTGCTGAATTGGAAGCAGCTATCAACGCTCTTGAAGATGGACAAGTTCTTTTGGTTGAAAACACTCGTTTTGAAGATGTTGACGGTAAGAAAGAATCTAAAAACGATCCTGAACTTGGTAAATACTGGGCATCACTTGGAGATGGTATCTTCGTAAACGATGCATTCGGTACTGCTCACCGTGCACACGCATCTAACGTTGGTATCTCAGCAAACGTTGAAAAAGCAGTCGCTGGATTCCTTCTTGAAAACGAAATTGCTTACATCCAAGAAGCTGTTGAAGCTCCAGAACGTCCATTCGTGGCTATCCTTGGTGGTTCAAAAGTTTCAGACAAGATCGGTGTTATCGAAAACTTGCTTGAAAAAGCTGATAAAGTTCTTATCGGTGGTGGTATGACTTATACATTCTACAAAGCACAAGGTATCGAAATCGGTAACTCACTTGTGGAAGAAGATAAATTGGATGTTGCGAAAGCTCTTCTTGAAAAAGCAAACGGCAAATTGATCTTGCCAGTTGACTCAAAAGAAGCGAACGCATTTGCTGACTACACTGAAGTGAAAGACACTGAAGGTGAAGCAGTTGACCCAGGTTTCCTTGGTCTTGACATCGGTCCAAAATCTATCGCTAAATTTGACGAAGCTTTGACTGGTGCGAAAACAGTTGTATGGAACGGACCTATGGGTGTATTTGAAAACCCAGACTTCCAAGCTGGTACAATCGGTGTCATGGACGCTATCGTGAAACAACCAGGCGTTAAATCAATCATCGGTGGTGGTGACTCAGCTGCCGCAGCTATCAACCTTGGTCGTGCAGACAAGTTCTCATGGATCTCTACTGGTGGAGGAGCTTCAATGGAGCTTCTCGAAGGTAAAGTTCTTCCAGGACTTGCAGCTTTGACTGAAAAATAAGAATATAAAAAAGGAGAACTCAGCTTCTCCTTTTTTTGCGCTCTTTTAAAGTATGGGAGTACCGAGGGATAATTGGACAGAATCCAAAAAAAACAGTAAAATAGAGGAATACCAATCTAAATGAAATTTGAGTGATGAACGTGGAAAAAAGAGACAATCTTACAAAAACAGCTATTTGTGGAATTATCAATGTCACCCCAGATTCTTTTTCTGATGGGGGCCAGTTTTTTGCTGTTGAGGAAGCTTTGAAGCAGGCTCGAAAATTGATAGCTGAAGGTGCCACTATCTTAGATATCGGTGGAGAATCCACTCGACCTGGGAGTAGCTATGTTGAGATAGAAGAGGAAATCCAGCGTGTGGTTCCAGTCATTCAGGCTATTCGTCAAGAAAGTGATGTTCGGATTTCGGTAGATACTTGGAAGAGCCAGGTGGCAGAAGCGGCTTTACGAGCTGGGGCTAATATAGTCAATGACATTACAGGACTCATGGGTGATGAGAAGATGGCAGAGGTGGTTGCCAGGGCTGGAGCTCGGGTAGTCATCATGTTTAATCCAGTCATGGCACGCCCTCAGCACCCTAGTTCACTCATATTTCCTCATTTTGGATTTGGAGAGACTTTTACAAAGGAAGACTTAGCAGACTTTGAACAACTACCAGTAGAAGAATTGATGATAACCTTCTTTGACCGTGCTCTAGCAAGAGCGGAAAAAGCAGGAATTTCGAAAGGAAACATCATGCTGGATCCTGGGATTGGCTTTGGCTTGACCAAAAAGGAAAATCTCATCCTCCTACGTGATCTTGGAAAATTGCACAAAATGGGCTATCCTATCTTTTTAGGAGTTTCTCGCAAGCGCTTTGTCATCAATATCCTTGAAGAAAATGGATTTGAAGTCAAGCCAGATACTGAAGCTGGCTTCCGAAATCGTGATATTGCTTCGGCTCATGTGACCAGCATTGCTGCTAGACAGGGTGTAGAAGTGGTGCGCGTGCATGATGTAGCCAGCCACAAGATGGCAATCGAAGTTGCATCAGCCATCCGTCTGGCAGACCATGCGGAAAATTTAGATTTGAAACAATATAAATAATATGAATAAAAACGAAACGAACCAGTGGATAGCAAACTACCGGACAGATCAACCGCATTTTGGTCTGGAGAGGATGGTGGAGCTATTAGCCTTACGTGGTAATCCTCATCTTAAACTCAAGGTTATCCATATTGGTGGGACCAATGGAAAGGGCTCTACTATAGCCTTTTTGAAGAATCTGTTGGAAAAGATGGGACTAAGAGTTGGTGTCTTTAGCTCTCCTTATCTGATTCATTATACCGATCAGATTGTCATTAATGGGGAATCTATCCCAGAAGCGAGATTAGAGTCCTTGATGGTGGATTATCGTTCACTACTTGAAGGGGAGCATGCTCAAGCCTTGCAAGGAACGACAGAATTCGAGATTATCACTGCTATAGCTTATGACTATTTTGCTTCTGAGCAAGTCGATGTGGCGATTATGGAAGTTGGTATGGGCGGACTTTTGGATAGTACTAATGTCTGTCAACCTATCCTAACAGGCATCACGACTATCGGATTAGACCATGTAGCGCTTTTAGGGGATAGCTTGGAAGCCATAGCAGAGCAGAAAGCAGGGATTATCAAGCAAGGAGTTCCTCTAGTGACAGGACACATTGTCCAAGAAGCCTTGTCGGTTATCGATCAGATTGCGAAAGCGAAACAAGCTTCTAGGCTTGCCTATGGGGAAGATTATCAAGTTAGCCATCATGAGAGTGTGGAGACGGGCGAAATTTTTGATTATTCAAGCTCAATCAGACAAGGTCGTTTCCAAACAGGATTGCTTGGTTTGCACCAGATAGAGAATGCTGGGATGGCGCTGGCCTTGTTAGATAGCTATTGCAAAGAGACTGGTCAGAAATTACCAGATAATGCTTTAGTGGCTCAAGCTTTGGAAGAAACAAGCTGGCCTGGGCGCTTGGAAGTTATTTATAGGGAACCCTTGATGATTTTAGATGGGGCCCACAATCCCCATGCCATCAAGGCCTTGTTGGCTACTTTGAAAGAACGCTTTACGGACTATCAGAAGGAAATCCTCTTTACTTGTATCAAAACCAAGGCCTTGGAGGATATGTTGGACTTGCTAGAAACTTTGTCCAATACTAAGATTACACTAACTCATTTTGAGGATAGTCGGGCGACGGATGAAAAAGTCTTGAAAGAGATGGCTGATTCTAGAAATCTCAACTACCAAAGTTGGCAGGAATTTCTAGACAAAAAATTATCAGAAAATGAAGAGAAAAAAACAGTTAGGATTATCACGGGCTCATTATACTTTTTAGCCCAAGTGAGAACCTACCTAATGGAGAGGAAAAATTAGAATGGATACACAAAAGATTGAAGAAGCTGTAAAAATGATTATCGAGGCAGTTGGTGAGGATGCAAATCGCGAAGGCTTGCAGGAAACACCAGCCCGTGTCGCTCGTATGTACCAAGAGATTTTTTCAGGTCTTGGGCAAACTGCTGAAGAGCACCTGTCAAAATCCTTTGAGATTATTGATGACAATATGGTAGTGGAAAAGGATATCTTTTTCCACACCATGTGTGAACACCACTTTTTACCATTTTATGGTCGAGCTCATATTGCCTACATTCCTGATGGGCGTGTAGCAGGCTTATCAAAGTTAGCTCGTACGGTGGAAGTCTACTCTAAAAAGCCACAGATTCAAGAGCGTTTGAATATCGAAGTGGCTGATGCCTTGATGGAGTATTTGGGAGCCAAGGGAGCCTTCGTTGTCATTGAAGCAGAACATATGTGTATGAGTATGCGCGGTGTTCGAAAACCAGGAACTGCAACCTTGACAACAGTGGCTCGTGGTCTATTTGAGACAGATAAGGATCTTCGTGATCAGGCTTATCGTTTAATGGGACTATAATACTCTTCGAAAATCAAATTCAAACCACGTCAGCTTCCATCTGCAACCTCAAAACAGTGTTTTGAGCAGCCTGCGGCTAGCTTCCTAGTTTGCACTTTGATTTTCATTGAGTATAAAAAGAATCCGCTTTGGGCGGATTTTTCTAGAAAGGACTAGTTATGGATCAAATGCGAATTAAAGACCTAGAAATTTTCGCCTTTCATGGACTTTTTCCTAGTGAGAAGGAACTGGGGCAGAAGTTTGTCGTTTCAGCCACCCTATCCTATGATATGACCAAGGCTGCGACAGACTTGGATTTAACTGCTTCTGTCCATTACGGAGAACTTTGCCAGCAATGGACGACATGGTTTCAGGAAAATACTGAAGACTTGATTGAAACAGTAGCCTACAAACTAGTAGAGCGTACTTTTGAGACCTACCCTCTCGTTCAAGAGATTGAGCTGGAACTAAAAAAACCTTGGGCACCTATCCATCTACCGCTGGATACTTGTTCAGTAACCATCCACCGTCGCAAACAGTGTGCCTTTATCGCTTTAGGAAGCAATATGGGGGATAAGGCGGCTAATCTCAAGCAAGCTATTGACCAAATGAAAGCTCGTGGTATCCATATTCTCAAAGAGTCTAGTGTCTTAACGACCGAGCCTTGGGGTGGTGTGGAGCAGGATAGCTTTGCCAATCAAGTCATTGAAGTGGAAACCTGGTTGCCAGCTCCAATCTTGTTAGAAACCTTGTTAGAGATTGAATCAGAAATGGGACGGGTCAGAGAGGTTCATTGGGGACCTCGATTGATTGACCTGGATTTGCTTTTTGTAGAGGACCAGATCATCTATACAGACAACCTTATCTTGCCCCATCCTTATATCGCTGAGCGCCTCTTTGTCTTAGAGTCTCTGCAGGAAATTGCACCTCATTTCATCCATCCAACACTGAAACAACCGATCCGCCACTTGTATCGTCAATTGGAGAAAGAAAATGCCTAAGTTTTTCGAAACTTATAGTAAATGGAAAAGTCTAGGGGAAGGAATGCTAGCTATTATCCTCGGTCTTCTCTTGATTTGTTTTGGACAGATTGTACCGAGGCTTGGTTATCAACTCTTGATGGCCTACTTTTCCTTGTCGACTGTTTGGCATTTATTGACACGATGGTTTCAGGAAAAGTCCTGTAGAGAAAATATTTTTGTAACCATAGCCAAGTTAGGACTTGCTGTCATTCTATTTGAGTCAGTCATCCTGCAAGAGATAGCCCTCTATGTCTTAGTCATTGCTATTGGAAGTTATCAATTGTTTACAGGTTTGATTAGCCTGATTACCTGGTTGATTTACCGAAATAATCATATCCATCCGAGGCTCAATTACTTATTTGATGCTTTGTGGATGATGGGATTTGGTCTCTATAGTATCTCCCCTTTTCATGACGCAACAAATTTTGAATTGCTCTTACTTGGTTTTTACTTACTGATGTTAGGGGCAAGTAGTCTCAGAGATGGTTTCTTTTTTGAAAAAGGAATCCGTAATCCTAGGCTTAAGCGGAAGATACGAATGACCCTGCCCATTTTTGTAACAGCTCTAATTCCTATCAATACCCTACGTCGATTGAATAAATGGTTTTCTAATCATGAGTCCGAAGAAGGGAAAGTACATTCAGAGAGAAAAAATGACCAGACAGTTGATATGGAAATTTTTATCCATACTTCAGAATCCTCTTTCTTTTTAGCCATGGGGCATGTGGATATCTGCTATCAAGGTCAGGTTATTTCCTATGGTTCTTATGATCCGCACTCGGAGCGTTTATTTGGGATGATTGGGGATGGGGTTCTATTTAAGGCTAATCGAGAAAAGTATATCGAACTCTGTAAGAGAGAAAGCCAGAAAACTCTCTTTGTCTATGGCTTAAGCTTGTCTGAACAACAGAAAGAAGCAATCGAGGAACAACTGAGAGAAATTGAAGAACTCTTAATTCCTTGGGAACCAAGTTCTCAACTCATGAAAAGAAGAGAAGGAGAAATCAAGCATACCTACTCTTATCAGCTGAAACACGAGGCTGATGCCGCTCTTTATAAGTTTAGTTCGTCTAAGTTTAAGACCTATTTTGTTCTCAGTACAAATTGTGTCTTATTGGCTGACTCTATCGTGGGTAAAGCTGGAACAGACATTCTCAGCCCCCAAGGATTTATCGTCCCAGGAACTTATCAGGATTATCTTGATTTAGAATATACCAAACCAAGTGGTATAGTAGTCAGTCGTTCTATTTATTAGCAAAAAGAAAACTCTAGTTTCCTAAGTAGATAGGGGAAGCTAGAGTTTTTAAAATAGGTCATTTTCTTCTGGTAGGAGAATGGTTTCCTTCCCATCCATATCTAGCACCAGAACTTTAGGTGGATAGAGTGGGTCAAAGGGATGGTTGAAGTCAAAGTCAATCGTTGTTGGAAGATGTTGACTAGAAAAACGAAAAGTGATGGAGCCTTCATTATTCAAAAGCCGAAATTCCAATTCATCTTCTAGATCAAAAACATGCTTTAAAAAATGATCGATTATATACCAGATTGAATCGATAACATCGTCGGGTAAATTGGTCACTACACCGAAACTAGCGCATCGTCTATGAGAATCTGTAAAAGCCATCCCTATCTCCTAATTGATTTTTTTATTATCATACTGCAAACTGCTAGAAAAATCAAGAAAAGTCAACTACCTTTAAAAAGATGGGAATGATTTTGAAATTTTTTCAACGAATCTTCATCAAATGCTTGAAAATGCTTACAATTAGTGGTAAAATGAAAACAGTTGAATCATGAAAACAAAATTTTCAAAGTAGAAAGGAAACGGAATGAACACAGATGATACAGTAACAATTTATGACGTTGCCCGAGAAGCGGGAGTGTCAATGGCAACTGTCAGTCGTGTTGTCAATGGCAATAAGAACGTCAAAGAAAACACCCGTAAAAAAGTCCTAGAGGTCATTGATCGTCTTGACTACCGCCCTAATGCAGTAGCTCGTGGTCTAGCAAGCAAGAAAACAACAACAGTTGGAGTTGTTATTCCAGATATCACAAACACTTATTTCTCTACCCTTGCTAAGGGGATTGACGATATCGCGGAAATGTACAAATACAACATCGTCCTTGCTAACAGTGATGAGGATGATGAAAAGGAAGTATCTGTGGTCAATACTCTCTTTTCTAAACAGGTGGATGGCGTTATCTTCATGGGTTATCATTTAACTGAGAAGATTCGCTCAGAGTTTTCACGCTCACGCACACCTGTGGTTCTTGCAGGAACAGTTGACATAGAACACCAACTTCCAAGTGTCAATATTGACTATAAACATGCTACTGTTGATGCAGTCCGCCATCTCTTGAAACGAAATAAAAAAATTGCCTTCGTTAGTGGACCATTAGTGGATGATATTAATGGCAAGATTCGCTTAGCTGGTTACAAAGATGCTTTGAAAGAAGCGGGTATTAACTACAGTGAAGGTCTTGTTTTTGAATCAAAATACCGTTATGATGATGGTTATGCCTTGGCAGAACGCTTGATTTCTTCTAAAGCAACAGCAGCGATTGTAACAGGTGATGAATTAGCGGCAGGTGTTTTGAACGGACTTGCTGACAAGGGAGTTTCTGTACCGGAAGACTTTGAAATTATCACCAGTGATGATTCACAAATCGCGCGCTATACTCGTCCAAACCTAACCACCATTGCGCAACCTTTGTATGATCTTGGTGCTATTAGTATGCGTATGTTGACGAAGATTATGCATAAGGAAGAGTTAGAAGAGCGTGAAGTTCTTTTGCCACATGGTTTGGTAGAACGTCATTCAACTCGTAAAGATTAACAAGAAGAGGCTGGGACAAAAGTCCTAGCCTCTCAATTGTCTTTGGATTGTCGAGCAAGACGCAGTGGTTGAGTGGGCCCTACTACGCTGATTTCATCAGCTTTTACAGCCCTACTCAACTGTGCGGAGGTGGGACGACGAAATCGAATTCTAACGAATTACCGATTTCTGTCCCACTCTCGCTTTTTAGTAGTAAAAACTTTTTGGTCAATGGTTCAAGAATCAAGGTGATGGTAGAAGGCTTGCGGGGGTGACTAGAAAACAAGACTTGATCTAGTAATTTCTATCTCACCGACTTTTTTATACTCAATGAAAATCAAAGAGCAAACTAGGAAACTAGCCGCAGGCTGTACTTGAGTACGGCAAGGCGACGTTGACGAGGTTTGAATTTGATTTTCGAAGAGTATTATCCTTCCATATAGGCTCGTAATTCATCCCCTGTAAGGCCAGCATTGATAGCAATGAGGAGTTTGAGACGAGCCTTTTGAGCATTGAGCTCTTTGACAAAGAAGATACCAGCCTTTTGTAGACAAACGCCACCGCCTTCATAGGCATAAACAGGTTCAGCAATCCCGTTAAAACAACGAGAAACCAAGGCGATTGGGAGTCCTTCTTGGATAAGGGCGTTCAATTTTTGTGATGTTTCCTTGGGAACATTTCCAGCACCAAAGGCCTGGATAATAAGACCATCTAGCTGGTCAACAGGAAGCAAATCAAGGAGTTCTTCTGTCATACCAGCATAGACTGGAATAATTGGAACCAAGCCCTGGATCCTATCAAGGTCAAAACGAACACGGGGTTCAGCTGTTTTGAAGTAGAGAATCTCGTATTTCATGATGAGCCCAAGAGGGCCGTGGGTCGGCGTTTGAAAGGTACTAACATTTGTCGTGTGCGTCTTGGTCACATACTTAGCAGCGTGGATTTCATCATTCATCACGACCAAGACACCCTTATCAGCAGCCTTATCGTCACTCGCTACGCGTAGGGCACTGAGATAATTGTAGACACCATCGCTTCCGAGTTCGTTGGAACTACGCATGGCCCCTGTTAGTACGATCGGTTTGTGAGGAATCTCCATGGTATCGAGGAAATAGGCAGTTTCCTCCAAGGTATCTGTCCCATGTGTAATCACGAAACCGTCATAATGATCAGCCTCCTCTTTGATTTTTTGATAGAGGGCCAACATATGCTTGGGTTTAATATGGGGACTTGGCAGATTAAAAAAGTCGAGCGCGTGGACTTCAACTCCTCCAAGTGGATTGGATACATGATTCATAGGGTTTTCTTGGCTAGTTACAACAGCGCCAGAGTCATCGGCTTGCATGGAAATAGTACCACCCGTATGTAAAACAAGGATTTTCTTAGGCATGATTTACTCACTCTTTCTGAAATGTGGTATAATCATTGTATCACAAAAGGGGAGAATGAGGTAGGATGGAAGTCAAAGCTGTTTTTTTTGATATCGATGGAACACTAGTCAACGATCGCAAGAGTGTTTTGAAATCCACTAAGGACGCGATTAAGATTGTGAAGGACCAGGGGGTGCTTGTTGGAGTAGCGACAGGGCGAGGACCTTTTTTTGTTAAGGATTTAATGGAAGATTTAGATCTGGATTTTGCCGTAACCTATAACGGCCAATATATCTTTAATAAAAACAGAGTCTTGTTTACAAGTCCTCTTTCCAAGTCTCATTTACGGCAGTTGATCACCTATGCCAAAAAAGAGGGCAAGGAGATTGCTCTAGGGACCAAGGATGCCATGCTGGGTTCGAAAATCATGTCTTTTGGCCTAGGTTCTTTTTCTCAAAGGGTGAGTCGTTTTGTCCCCTCTATGTTGACTCGTACAGTTAGTCATTCCTTTAATCGAATGGTGAGTAAGATTGTTCCTCAGAAGGAAGAAGACTTGCTTCACTTGATGAATCAGCCCATTTATCAAGTTTTGATGCTAATGACGCCAGAAGAATCTGAGAAAGCAGCAGCTGATTTTAAAGACTTGAAGTTAACTCGTAGTAATCCTTTTGCAGCCGATGTCATCAACCAAGGAAATTCCAAGTTAGAAGGCATTCGCCGAGTCGGAAAAGAGTATGGTTTTGATCTCAATCAAGTCATGGCTTTTGGTGACTCGGACAATGACTTAGAGATGCTGGCAGGTGTTGGGATGTCAGTCGCTATGGGCAATGGTAGTAGCAGTGTCAAGGAAGTGGCGAAGCATATCACAACCAGCAACCAGCAAGATGGGATTCACAAGGCCTTGGAACACTTTGGTGTTTTGGCTTCAGAGAAAGTCTTTGTCAGCCGTGACTATCATTTCAATAAGGTCAAAACCTTCCACCACATGATGGATGAACGAACTCAAGAAGAGCCACAAGCTTGGGATTTAGAAGGTGCCACCCATAGAGCGGGATTTAAGATAGAAGAACTGGTCGAGTTTGTTCGAGCTGCTAGCTCTTCTGAAGAAGACTTCGAACGGGCAGTTGGACAGTTACACCAAGCATTGGATCAAGCAGCAGAGAAAGTTGCTAAGAAAACACCTGCTAAGCAAGATTTGGTAGGGCAAGTAGATGCCTTAATTGATACCTTGTATTTCACCTATGGTAGCTTTGTTTTGATGGGAGTGGATCCAGAACGGATTTTTGATATTGTCCATCAAGCCAATATGGGTAAAATGTTCCCTGATGGAAAAGCTCATTTTGATCCAGTGACCCACAAGATCCTAAAACCAGATGACTGGGAGGAGAGATATGCTCCAGAACCAGCCATTAAAAAGGAGATTGAGCGTCAGATAAAGGCCTATGAACGTCACAAGGAAAGAGCTGATAAGAAATAGGCGATAGAAAAGGAAGCCTTGAATGCTGTTTTGATTTCCTGGCTCCAACTACTGCATCAACAATTTATGAAAAAAATGAGGTTAGGAGAAAAATCCCAACCTCATTTCTGTTTTTATTACAAAGTTTTATCCTTATCTCTAACGACGAGAAGGTCAACGCTGGTATGGCGTAGGATATATTCTGATGAAGAACCAACTAGCAGGCGCTCGAAAGCATTGAGCCCTGTTGCTCCAACCAAAATCAAATCAACCTTTTCTTTGTCTGGAATTGTTTTAGCTAAGAGAGTTTTAGGGTTACCCATCTCAATAACAACTTTTATGTCTGTGAGGCCAGCATCTCTTGCACGCTTTTCATATTCTGCCATCAAATCGTTGGCCTCTACTTGTAACTCTTCGTAAACTTCGGCATCAAATGTTGAGATGCTTTGAAGAGCACGTGTGTCAATGACATGAGCAATAGTTAGTTTTGCTTGGTTACGCAGTGCTGAATGAACCCCTTTGATGAAAGCCAAGTCAGCTTCTTTAGAACCGTCAACTGCTACCATGATATTTTCATAACGTTGTGTCATAGCAAAAACCTCCTCATTCTTATTACCTTCATTGTAATCCTTTTCACTAAAAAAGTAAAGTAAAAAACGATAGGAAAGATAGGTGCTTTTTGACTTTGACTTGGAGTTTGTTATAATAAAAATAGAAAAGCTAAGAGGAAAAGATATGACAAAAATCGCAGTATTATCAGATATACATGGCAATACAACAGCCTTAGAGGCTGTTCTGGCAGATGCCCAGAAGGCGGGGGTTGATGAGTATTGGCTTTTAGGAGATATTCTCATGCCTGGAACAGGACGAAAAAATATTCTCCAGAGATTGGACACTTTACCCATTACTCTTAGAGTTCTGGGAAATTGGGAAGATAGTCTTTGGCGAGCCTGTCATCGCAAGTTAGATGAAAGCAGACCGAGCCATCGCTATCTCTTGCGCCAGTGTCAGTATATTATGGAAGAAATTAGTAGCCAAGAGATTGAGGCACTGCAGGACTATCCTTTGCAAGTGCATCGTCAGTTTGGTAATCTGAAGCTAGGGATTAGCCATCACTTGCCTGATAAAAACTGGGGAAGAGAGCTGATTCATCTTGGTAAGCAAGAGGATTTTGATCGTCTTGTCACCAATCCGGATTGCGATATTGCCATTTATGGTCATATCCATCAGCAGTTTCTTCGTTATGGTAGTGGTGGCCAGCTTATCCTGAATCCAGGTTCGATTGGGCAACCCTTCTTTTTATCTGGGAATTTACGCAAAGACTTGCGGGCCCAATACATGATCTTAGAATTTGACGAAAAAGGATTGAAAGATATCGATTTCCGTCGGGTCGATTATGATATTGAGGCAGAATTACAGCTAGCCAAAGACTTAAATTTACCCTACTACCAAGTTTATTATGAAAGCTTGGTTAATGGGATTCACCATACCCATAATCAGGAACTACTTCATGAAATTGCTCAAAGTCAAGGGCATGATGCAGAACTAGATGACTGGCTGAGTGGTAACTCTTGACATTACAACTACAAGAGATATAATAAATATAAGTAAAAAACGAACTAGTCTAATAGAAAAAGGAGAACCTTATGCAAATTTCAAGTCGATTTACCATCGCGACCCATATGTTGATTATCATAGCCTTGAAAGGGAAAGAAAGTAAGGTGACTAGTGATTTTCTTGCTAGTAGCGTTGGAGTTAATCCTGTCATTATCCGTAAGACCTTATCTCAACTGAAAAAGGCAGAGTTGATCTCAGTCGCGCGTGGAACTGGTGGAGCAGAGATTATCAAAGACCTAGAGGACATCAGTCTTTTAGATGTTTACCAAGCAGTTGAGTGTCTAGGAAAGACAGGTCAACTCTTTAGTTTTCATGACAATCCCAATCCAGCTTGTCCAGTTGGTGCAAATATCCATGGAGTTTTAGATGAGAAATTACAAAAGATTCAGCTAGCCATGGAGCAGGAGCTGAGTCAAACCAGTCTTGCTCAAGTGGTGGCAGATGCAGAGAGTAGGATAGAAGGATAAGAGGATCTTAGATCCTCTTTTTTATGTGGATAATGATGATAAAATAGAATCATTAAAGGAGGAAGAAATGTAACTCGTTATAGGAATTGTATTAGCATTTATACTGTCATTCTGGAAGGATAATCAAAGTGGCTCTTTATGTTCTTCTATGGATTATTAATCCTTGCCCTTCTGTTATCCTATAAGGGAATTCTTTGGTAGGATAAAAAAATAAACAAAAAAAGCTAGTTTTCTGATATTCAGAATTCTAGCTTTTTCGTTTTGTATCGTTAAGCTGAGTGGCCATATAGAAATAAAACTGTAAATGATTATTCTTTCAAAAAAAGTAATTTTAAAGATCACCAAGCGAGATGGTGTTCAGTTCGCTAATAACTTGAAGCTGGGGCATACGTCCAATATTGATTAGTTTTGGATGATTTAAACCTTCGACATCAAAGTTAGTTAAAATGGCATCATATCCAGCCTCCATAATCTCATCAACATTCAATGTAGCCTTGTCCCATGTTTCAAACTGGATATTTTTAGAAGTGTAGTATTTATAGAGAGAGATGAGAGCCCGAGGATGAGCAAAGTCAAATTCACTCAAAACAAGGACACGAACCTTATTCTGAGATTCTAACAGTTGTTCCATCAAATCTGAAGCGTGAGTCAAGAGAGTGTAAACCAGATGGACGACAGCGTGCGCCAGTTCTTTTTGTCCCAAGCTAGACTTATAACGCATCATTTCGAAAACAGCTGCTTCGTAAAATTCAGGGAAGAATTTCTTGATTTTTTTGAGCGTATAGGATTTATTATGAGAAATGATGGATTCTGAGTTGATTTCTTGACGTTCAAGAAGAGCGGTATTGTGTAGGTGCCAGACTAGCTCGTCTGTATTTGTAAAGTGAATTCCAAATTCACGAGTCAAATTATCGAGGACATCTCGAGCAGCGTGGTAAGAGTGCTCAACTTCCTTATCATCTGAACGGGCGGCTAGAAAATCTTCAACAGTAAAGAAGATTCCTTTTTGAGTATAAGAATCAAAGATTTGTTCTAAGGTATGACGGTTAACCTCGATATTCAGACGCTTAGCCAATGGTTCGAGTTGATCTTTGAACTCTGGCAGTTGATCATATAAAGGAAGATCATTTGTAGAATCGCTCGTTGTTTGGATGGTAGCACCGATCTTAAATCGGTGCAAATTAACAGCTATTTGTGTTTCTAGCTGCAACAAGTTGGCATAATTGGCAGGAAATCCTGTCATTTTAAGAAAGAAAGCAACAAATTCTTCAATGTCTTTCTTAGAATCAGTAAATGGCCATTTGAAGTAACCATAGGCTTCATGGAAGTACTGGGCAAAAAAGAAACGGATGTCTTTTTCGTCTCCAATGATAGAGATTGGAGTGACCTTGAGTTTGAAGCGGTATTTATTTTGCAAGATATGATTAATCTCAGCGACTTTTTTGCGAAGTGCAGGAAGCGAAACATCAAGAGTTTGAGCTAGATGTTCATAGGTAAATGGTTCTTCTAATAAAAAGAATGCTCTCAAAACTTGGAAGTTAGAAGAATCTTGCAAAATGTGGCGGTAAATTCGTTCAATGCCTAAATTGTTATTATTGGCAAGTCTGATACCAGCTGTTGAAGATTGGATTTCGAAGCAAGAGAGGACTTCGCGCATCTCCTTGATATCACTTTTGATGATACGAGTGTTGATGTCTAGGGCTTCTGCCAGGGGATCTAGGTGAATCCAGTCTGAATTTTCAAATAAATATTCTAAAATTCTTAATTGCCTTTGTTCTTTTTGAGTTAATAGAGCTCTCATAAATTATTCCTCCTGTAATAAAATTGATTATAACAAACAAAAATCATATTTTTAGAGATGTTAGTTATTATATCACAAGTAAATCAAAAAAACAAAGAATATGCCTGCACTTATTATATTGTATTTTAAAAGAAAAATCGTCAGTTTAGAATTATTTTGTACGAAAAGAATTTTTAAATATATAATTCAAAATGATTGACTAAAATGAACCTTTGTTTTATAATGTAAATTGTATGTTAAAGACATGCTATAATTTTAAAATTAGGAGAAAATTCATGTATTTTAATCGTAAAAATGCAGAACAGAAAAACTGGCGAATGATCAAAAAAGGAAAACATTTCTTATTTGGTTGTTCGCTTGTCTTTGCTGTTGGGGCAGCTTTAGTAGCTCCATCAGTCAAAGCAGACACAGTAGATGCTAAGCCAGAAACTAGCTCTACAACAGATGGGGCTAAGCCAATTGCAGCTGAAGAGAATGCAACTTATGCAGCACCAGCTGTAGAAGTAGCTCCATCAACACCAGTGGCTCCAGCTACAGTAGAGGCTGAGGAAAAAGCAGTAGTAGTCGAAAACACTACTGCTAAAACAGCTAACAAAGAAGCTTTGACCCAGTTGGTCGAAGAAGTGAAAGTTTTGGATAAAGCAGGAAAGACAGAAGACTCTCTTGCTCGCTTAAACACAGCGCTTGATCAAGCACAAAAGGTTTTGGACAATGCAGAAGCAAGCCAAGAACAAGTAGATGCAGCGCTTGCTAGCCTTAAAGATGCAGTAGCTCAGCTTGCTGCCAAAGAAGAAAAAGCAGCAACAGTCGCAACAGAAGAAAAAACTGAAGTTAAAGAAGCTGAAGCAGCAGTAGCGGAAACTGAAGTAGCCCGTCCAAGAGGAAAACGTGCGGCATACCGTTCAATTGACGGATCACTTGGTGAAGGTGAATTTACTGGTGAGGGTGTTAAACAATTTAAATCAGTTCGCTACAGTGTTGACGGCGATAAGACTACATGGAGAATTGAGGTTGTTCCTGAAAAGCAAGCGAATACTTTTGCTGGTTTGGCAGTTACTTCAGATGATACTATTAGCAGTATTCGTATGATCGGTAAGTCTGGGAAATTTGGAGATAATCTAAAGGATCAGTATCTTCCAAATCGTCCACAGAAGATGCCATTCGCTAATCACAAAGTCCATATGTCAGAGTTTAGGACTATTGGTGGAGGGATTCCAGATAATATAGTTTATGAAGTTGTAACAAACGGGAAAAATCACAATCTTTTTGGTCGTTTTTCTACAGCGCTTATTGAAAATACATTAAAAAATAATGGTTTAAATGGTCATGCTGTTATTGGAGTTCGTACTTCAGATTTTCCATCAGTCGGTGTAAGTCTTAAACCAAAACTCCCTGCTGAGACACCAAAACCACAGCCACAACCACAACCACAGCCACAACCACAGCCAGAAACACCAAAACCAGTTACTCCAGCAGTGGATGCTGCAACTAGTGGTCCAGAAATCACTTCAAACCTATCAGGTAAAGCAAGTACACCAGCTGATGTGACAGTTAAAGCACCAGCAGGTTCAACTGTCAAACTTTACAACAAAGATGGCGTTGTGATCGGTGAAGCTGTAGCTAACGACCAAGGTGTAGCAACTGTTCACCCTACAAACAGCCTTCCTGAAGGAGAGATTACAGCTACTTCAACACCAGCAGGTGGAGGTGAGTCAGCTAAAAGTGCACCGATTACGGTTACAAAATCACCATTGACTGGTGCAGGTGGTGGGCTATCAAGAGGTAGTGATAACACTCAACTTCTCGTTAGTGCATCACACATCATAGTCTACCCGGGTGACAAAGTTAACGTTGATGTTATTGCTGCTGCTACAGCGATTGAACACTTCTGGGTTCCTCAAAATCCTACTGCTATCTCAGGTGTACTTCCTTTAGGTGCTTACTTGACGACAGCTGGTTCAAAGACCTATAGACAGCGTAATGCTTCTTACCAAGGTACTGTTGCAGAGACACAACCAGCAGGTGATACTGTTGTGAGATTTGCAGTTACAAGTAAGAAAAACGTAACTGTAACACGTGATCTTAAAGTTACTGTTCTTGAGTCAGCTAAGAAGTATGAACCAGTTGCAGGTGCAAAAGTAGAGGTTGCTGATGTAAATAATGTAAGTGAAGCAGAGAAAACAAAGATTATTGCTGCTGCTAAGGCTGCAAATACCTCTTTGCCATCAAGTGCAACATATAATGTTGACGAAAAAGGAAACCTTGTCATTACTTATGCTGATAAATCTACAGATAAGATTTCTGCTGCATACTTAGTTACACCAGCAGCAGATACAGAAGCACCAGCCAAACCAGTTGTAGAAACAGACCTAACAGGTAAAGCAGGCACTAAGACTCCGGTTGAAGTTACTGCGGAAAAAGGTTCAACTGTTACCCTTTACGATAAAGACGGCAATAAGATTGGTGAAGCAACAGCGGGAGAAAACGGTAAAGCTACAATCACGCCAACAGTTGATATTCCAGCAGGTAATGTAACAGCCAAAGCAACAGACGCGGCAAGTAACACATCAGTAGCAAGCGCACCAAAAGAAGCAACAGCAGCAACTCCAGTAGCCCCAGCAGCTCCTGTTGTCACTCCAACTATTCCAGCAACTGCAAATAATATGCCTGGAGCAGGAGTGAGCTCAACTGATAAGACAATTTCAGGTACTGGTACACCAGGTGCAACTGTTACCATCAAGTCAGGCGATAACACACTTGTTGAAAATGTTCCTGTTGGAGCAGACGGAACTTGGACAGCAACTCTTCCAAAAGGATTGAATAGTAACATCACTACTCAACCACAGTTGACTCCAAAAGACAAAGTTACAGTTACTCAAACACTTAACGGTGTGCCAAGTGCTGAAACAGAAGTACCAGTAGGTTTGGGTGAAACGGTAATCCAACCAGATGAAAAATCATCTGATAAACAAAGCTTGATCGAAGCTACTAAGACAATTACTGTTAAAGTACCACACGATGCAGGTATGGCTTATCTAGGATACACTAACAAAGATACTGATAAAGCCAGCGAAGTCGCTCTTAAACGTGATTCAATTGACGGACCATGGTATGCAAAAGATGAATCAAAAGCTGTTGTGAAGTCAAGCTCAACAGACGGATTTACAGATACTATCGTTCTTGAAATGAAAGAACCTGTCAAAGAAGGTAAAGCTAAAGCTGTCGCTAACATCGTTGAAGGTAAGTACTCAAGCCCAGTTGGTTGGAAAGAAATCAATGTTGAAAGAGACACAGTAGCACCAGCCAAACCAGTTGTAGAAACAGACCTAACAGGTAAAGCAGGCACTAAGACTCCGGTTGAGGTTACTGCAGAAAAAGGTTCAACTGTTACCCTTTACGATAAAGACGGCAATAAGATTGGTGAAGCAACAGCGGGAGAAAACGGTAAAGCTACAATCACGCCAACAGTAGACATCCCAGCAGGCGCTGTAACAGCGAAAGCAACAGATGTGGCAGGTAACACATCGGTAGCAAGTGACCCAGCTACAGCTACAGCAACAGTAGTAGCGCCAACAGTAGAGATTCCTTACTCTAATAAAGATACTAAAGAAGTTTATGTCTATGCTGGAGAAGAAAACTCATTTGATATCAAATTCAAAGATGATAGCGGAAAAATTGTAAGTGCTACTGTCAAACAAGGCGGTAACAGAGCGTTTGGTTCTGTTGCAGGTGAAGAGAATACAATCAATACTCAATATGGATTTAAAGCAAATGTTATCTCTAGTGAAACACCAGCAACAGCAGATGCCCCAGCAGTCATTACTTATAGAGGTACTCCAGCAGCAACAGATGGATTGAAACCAGAAGTCTTAGAAGCAGCGACTAAAGGAGAAAATCCAGCCGGTATGGTTTTGGGCTGGCGTTATGCAACTGCAACTGATGCTGATGGTGCATTCATTGAGAATAAAGCCGTAGGTTCATCAAACGCAACTGACCCAGGTTCATTCCGTGTCATGCTTAAGGCACAAAGTCAAAAATATGATATTGTAACTCCAACTGAAAAAGTTACTGTAGCAGATCCATCTAAAGTAACAGATGATGATTTAGCTAAGATCAAAGAGAAACTACAACTTGAGTACTCTCAAAACAACGATGATGCTAACTTGGCAGACAAAAAAGGTAAAGCTGTAGCTGATAAAGATGGTAAGATTCAATCAGTCACAAAAGATGCTGATGGAAATCTTGTTGTAACCTATAAAGATGGTTCTCAAGATAAGAAACCATTATCAGAGTTTGTAACTAAAGATACAGAAGCACCAGCGAAACCAGTTGTGAACACAGATCTTACAGGTAAAGCTGGAACTAAGACACCAGTTGAAGTGAGCGCAGAACCAGGCTCAACTGTTGCCCTTTACGATAAAGATGGTAACAAGATTGGCGAAGCAACTGCAGGTGAAAATGGTAAAGCCACTATCACACCAACTGTTAATATTCCAGCAGGAAATGTGACAGCGAAAGCAACAGACCCAGCAGGAAACACATCAGTAGCAAGTGACCCAGCGAAAGCAACAAAACCAAGCACACCAGATACAGAAGCACCAGCGAAACCAGTAGTCGATACAGACCTAACTGGTAAAGCAGGTACTAAGACTCCGGTTGTAGTGAGTGCAGAGCCAGGATCTAATGTAGAGTTGTTCGATAAAGACGGCAACAAGATTGGTGAAGGTACAGCTGATAACAACGGTAAAGCAACTGTTACGCCAACTGTTAATATTCCAGCAGGAAATGTGACAGCGAAAGCGACAGATCCATCAGGAAACACATCAGTAGCAAGTGACCCAGCGAAAGCAACAAAACCAAGCACACCAGATACAGAAGCACCAGCGAAACCAGTAGTCGATACAGACCTAACTGGTAAAGCAGGTACTAAGACTCCGGTTGTAGTGAGTGCAGAGCCAGGATCTAATGTAGAGTTGTTCGATAAAGACGGCAACAAGATTGGTGAAGGTACAGCTGATAACAACGGTAAAGCAACTGTTACGCCAACTGTTAATATTCCAGCAGGAAATGTGACAGCGAAAGCGACAGATCCATCAGGAAACACATCAGTAGCAAGTGACCCAGCGAAAGCAACAAAACCAAGCACACCAGATACAGAAGCACCAGCGAAACCAGTAGTCGATACAGACTTAACTGGTAAAGCAGGTACTAAGACTCCGGTTGTAGTGAGTGCAGAGCCAGGATCTAATGTAGAGTTGTTCGATAAAGACGGCAACAAGATTGGTGAAGGTACAGCTGATAACAACGGTAAAGCAACTGTTACGCCAACTGTTAATATTCCAGAAGGAAATGTGACAGCGAAAGCGACAGATCCATCAGGAAACACATCAGTAGCAAGTGACCCAGCGAAAGCAACAAAACCAAGCACACCAGATACAGAAGCTCCAGCGAAACCAGTAGTCGATACAGACCTAACTGGTAAAGCAGGTACTAAGACTCCGGTTGTAGTGAGTGCAGAGCCAGGATCTAAGGTAGAGTTGTTCGATAAAGACGGCAACAAGATTGGTGAAGGTACAGCTGATAACAACGGTAAAGCAACTGTTACGCCAACTGTTAATATTCCAGAAGGAAATGTGACAGCGAAAGCGACAGATCCATCAGGAAACACATCAGTAGCAAGTGACCCAGCGAAAGCAACAAAACCAAGCACACCAGATACAGAAGCTCCAGCGAAACCAGTAGTCGATACAGACCTAACTGGTAAAGCAGGTACTAAGACTCCGGTTGTAGTGAGTGCAGAGCCAGGATCTAATGTAGAGTTGTTCGATAAAGACGGCAACAAGATTGGTGAAGGTACAGCTGATAACAACGGTAAAGCAACTGTTACGCCAACTGTTAATATTCCAGAAGGAAATGTGACAGCGAAAGCGACAGATCCATCAGGAAACACATCAGTAGCAAGTGACCCAGCGAAAGCAACAAAACCAAGCACACCAGATACAGAAGCTCCAGCGAAACCAGTAGTCGATACAGACCTAACTGGTAAAGCAGGTACTAAGACTCCGGTTGTAGTGAGTGCAGAGCCAGGATCTAATGTAGAGTTGTTCGATAAAGACGGCAACAAGATTGGTGAAGGTACAGCTGATAACAACGGTAAAGCAACTGTTACGCCAACTGTTAATATTCCAGCAGGAAATGTGACAGCGAAAGCGACAGATCCATCAGGAAACACATCAGTAGCAAGTGACCCAGCGAAAGCAACAAAACCAAGCACACCAGATACAGAAGCTCCAGCGAAACCAGTAGTCGATACAGACCTAACTGGTAAAGCAGGTACTAAGACTCCGGTTGTAGTGAGTGCAGAGCCAGGATCTAATGTAGAGTTGTTCGATAAAGACGGCAACAAGATTGGTGAAGGTACAGCTGATAACAACGGTAAAGCAACTGTTACGCCAACTGTTAATATTCCAGAAGGAAATGTGACAGCGAAAGCGACAGATCCATCAGGAAACACATCAGTAGCAAGTGACCCAGCGAAAGCAACAAAACCAAGCACACCAGATACAGAAGCTCCAGCGAAACCAGTAGTCGATACAGACCTAACTGGTAAAGCAGGTACTAAGACTCCGGTTGTAGTGAGTGCAGAGCCAGGATCTAAGGTAGAGTTGTTCGATAAAGACGGCAACAAGATTGGTGAAGGTACAGCTGATAACAACGGTAAAGCAACTGTTACGCCAACTGTTAATATTCCAGAAGGAAATGTGACAGCGAAAGCGACAGATCCATCAGGAAACACATCAGTAGCAAGTGACCCAGCGAAAGCAACAAAACCAAGCACACCAGATACAGAAGCTCCAGCGAAACCAGTAGTCGATACAGACCTAACTGGTAAAGCAGGTACTAAGACTCCGGTTGTAGTGAGTGCAGAGCCAGGATCTAATGTAGAGTTGTTCGATAAAGACGGCAACAAGATTGGTGAAGGTACAGCTGATAACAACGGTAAAGCAACTGTTACGCCAACTGTTAATATTCCAGAAGGAAATGTGACAGCGAAAGCGACAGATCCATCAGGAAACACATCAGTAGCAAGTGACCCAGCGAAAGCAACAAAACCAAGCACACCAGATACAGAAGCTCCAGCGAAACCAGTAGTCGATACAGACCTAACTGGTAAAGCAGGTACTAAGACTCCGGTTGTAGTGAGTGCAGAGCCAGGATCTAATGTAGAGTTGTTCGATAAAGACGGCAACAAGATTGGTGAAGGTACAGCTGATAACAACGGTAAAGCAACTGTTACGCCAACTGTTAATATTCCAGAAGGAAATGTGACAGCGAAAGCGACAGATCCATCAGGAAACACATCAGTAGCAAGTGACCCAGCGAAAGCAACAAAACCAAGCACACCAGATACAGAAGCTCCAGCGAAACCAGTAGTCGATACAGACCTAACTGGTAAAGCAGGTACTAAGACTCCGGTTGTAGTGAGTGCAGAGCCAGGATCTAATGTAGAGTTGTTCGATAAAGACGGCAACAAGATTGGTGAAGGTACAGCTGATAACAACGGTAAAGCAACTGTTACGCCAACTGTTAATATTCCAGAAGGAAATGTGACAGCGAAAGCGACAGATCCATCAGGAAACACATCAGTAGCAAGTGACCCAGCGAAAGCAACAAAACCAAGCACACCAGATACAGAAGCACCAGCGAAACCAGTAGTCGATACAGACCTAACTGGTAAAGCAGGTACTAAGACTCCGGTTGTAGTGAGTGCAGAGCCAGGATCTAATGTAGAGTTGTTCGATAAAGACGGCAACAAGATTGGTGAAGGTACAGCTGATAACAACGGTAAAGCAACTGTTACGCCAACTGTTAATATTCCAGCAGGAAATGTGACAGCGAAAGCGACAGATCCATCAGGAAACACATCAGTAGCAAGTGACCCAGCGAAAGCAACAAAACCAAGCACACCAGATACAGAAGCACCAGCGAAACCAGTAGTCGATACAGACCTAACTGGTAAAGCAGGTACTAAGACTCCGGTTGTAGTGAGTGCAGAGCCAGGATCTAATGTAGAGTTGTTCGATAAAGACGGCAACAAGATTGGTGAAGGTACAGCTGATAACAACGGTAAAGCAACTGTTACGCCAACTGTTAATATTCCAGAAGGAAATGTGACAGCGAAAGCGACAGATCCATCAGGAAACACATCAGTAGCAAGTGACCCAGCGAAAGCAACAAAACCAAGCACACCAGATACAGAAGCTCCAGCGAAACCAGTAGTCGATACAGACCTAACTGGTAAAGCAGGTACTAAGACTCCGGTTGTAGTGAGTGCAGAGCCAGGATCTAATGTAGAGTTGTTCGATAAAGACGGCAACAAGATTGGTGAAGGTACAGCTGATAACAACGGTAAAGCAACTGTTACGCCAACTGTTAATATTCCAGAAGGAAATGTGACAGCGAAAGCGACAGATCCATCAGGAAACACATCAGTAGCAAGTGAACCAGCGAAAGCAACACCAGTTAAGACACCATCAGTAACTCCAGTAGCGAACCCATCAGCCCTTACAGATGCAGAAAAAGCAAAAGTAGCTGACGAAGTTAAGAAAGCTAACCCGACAGCAACAGATGTTAAAGTTGGTGAAGATGGAACAGCGACAGTAACCTTCCCGGATGGATCAACAGCAAGCTTGACACCAGCACAGACAGTAAAAGAAGCTGATAAAGAACTTAAGGATCCAGCTGTAACCCCAGTTACAGATCCAAGTAACTTGACTGACGCTGAAAAAGCTAAGGTGGCTGAAGAAGTTAAGAAAGCTAACCCAACCGTAACAGATGTTAAAGTTGGTGAAGACGGCACAACAACAGTTACATATCCAAGTGGTACAACAGCTGTTCTCCCATCAAATAAAACTGTTAAGAGATCAGTTGATAAAGAACTTAAGGATCCAGCTGTGACCCCAGTTGTAAAACCATCAGCTCTTACAGATTCTGAAAAAGCTAAGGTAGCGGACGAAGTTAAGAAAGCTAACCCAGCCGTAACAGATGTTAAAGTTGGTGAAGATGGTACAACAACAGTTACATATTCAGATGGTACAACAGCAACCTTAACTCCAGAGAAGACAGTAAAAGAAGCTGATTCAACTGGCGTTAATAGCCCAGCTGTGACTCCAGTAGCGAACCCATCAGCTCTTACAGATTCTGAAAAAGCTAAGGTAGCGGACGAAGTTAAGAAAGCTAATCCAACCGTAACAGATGTTAAAGTTGGTGAAGACGGCACAACAACCGTAACTTTCCCAGATGGTACAACAGCGGTTATCTCTCCAGAGAAGACTGTTAAGAAATCTGCTGATAAAGTCATTAAAGATCCAGCTGTAACTCCAGTCGTTAATCCATCAGCCCTTACAGATGCCGAAAAAGCTAAGGTAGCGGACGAAGTTAAGAAAGCTAACCCAACCGTAACAGATGTTAAAGTTGGTGAAGATGGTACGGCAACAGTGACATATCCAGATGGTACAACAGCTGTTATTCCATCAGATAAGACTGTTAAGAAGTCAGATGATAAAGTCGTTAAGATTCCGACTGTAACTCCAGTAGCGAACCCATCAGCACTTACAGATGCCGAAAAAGCTAAGGTAGCGGACGAAGTTAAGAAAGCTAACCCAACAGCAACAGATGTTAAAGTTGGTGAAGACGGTACAGCAACAGTAACCTTCCCAGATGGATCAACAGCAATCTTGACACCAGCACAGACAGTAAAAGAAGCTGACTCAAATGGCGTTAAGACTCCAGCTGTAACTCCAGTAGCGAACCCATCAGCCCTTACAGATGCCGAAAAAGCTAAGGTAGCTGAAGAAGTTAAGAAAGCTAACCCAACAGCAACCGATGTTAAAGTTGGTGAAGATGGTACAGCAACCGTAACCTTCCCAGATGGATCAACAGCAAGCTTGACACCAGCACAGACAGTGAAAGAAGCTGACTCAAATGGCGTTAAGACTCCAGTTGTAACACCAGTAGCGAACCCATCAGCCCTTACAGATGCCGAAAAAGCAAAAGTAGCGGACGAAGTTAAGAAGGCTAACCCAACAGCAACAGATGTTAAAGTTGGTGAAGACGGTACAGCAACCGTAACCTTCCCAGATGGATCAACAGCTGTTATCCCAGCAGATAAGACTGTTAAGAAATCATCAGACAAAGCTAAGGAATCAGATGGAGTTAAGAATCCATCAGTAACTCCGGTTACAGATCCAAGTAACTTGACTGATGCCGAAAAAGCTAAAGTAGCTGACGAAGTTAAGAAAGCTAACCCAACTGCGAAAGATATCAAGGTTAACAAAGACGGATCAGTAGTTGTAACCTTTGAAGATGGATCGGTAGCAGTCATTCCAGCTGAAAAAACTGTTACAGCTGCTAACCAAGATTCACCTGCTCAAGCACCAGCTAAGAAAGCAGGAGCGAAAGAATTACCAAACACTGGTACTAAACAATCTAACGCTTCACTTGGACTAGCACTTCTTGCAGCAGTGACAGGAGGACTCCTCATCGCTAAAAAACGCGAGGAAGAAGAGTAAGAAAATATTCAGTAAAGTAAATTTGAGAATATGAATTCTGTAATTTTGCTAGAAAATTCTTAGGAAGATCTTCTTGTAGATAAGTTTAAAGACAAAGCCCATAGAACAAATGTTTCTATGGGCTTTTCTTCATAAAGAAACATATCAGAGATAGGAATAATTTCAAATATTATCTATATTTTATAGAGTTAATCAGAGTTATTTGTCGTTGATAATCGCACCTTTATAAAGTAAGTGGATTAGATAAAAATTTCTGTTATTAAACAAGCGAGTGAATATATAGTTTGGCCATACTCTAGCTATGTTTAGATTTGAGGAAATCTTTTATATAAGGGACGTTCAGGTTAGAGCGAGTATTTTTTTGAGATCCTTTGCTCATGGTGCTTGTTCGTTGTTAAGTACATACGGAAAATATCAAGAAGAGGATATGTCTCTTAATTTCAAGTATTGTAGACTAATTTTAAAATTGGACAAAAGTTATAAATGTGTAAAGTAATGTATCTATTTTGATATAAATTGATGAGATAAACTTGTACTGTTTAACAATTGTTGTAAGGATTTTTTGAGTTGAAAATCCTATTATAATAAGGATTGCTTAAGGGTTAGAAAATGCTATTTTTGAACATTAGTAGTAAAATTTTACTACTATTGTTTTCTATACAATTTTTTGACTTTCTGATAGACATACTTTATAATAAAGATGTATGTAGCAGATAAAATGCTAAGAAGTACAAAAAAAGGAGATATAAATATGTATTTTAATCGTAAAAATGCAGAGCAAAAGAATTGGCGTATGATCAAAAAAGGAAAACATTTCCTTTTCGGTTGTTCGCTTGTTTTTGCGGTCGGGGCTGCTTTAGTAGCACCATCAGTCAAAGCAGATATAGTAGAAGCTAAGCCAGAGACTAGCTCTACAACAGAGGGGACTAAGCCGGTTTCAGCCGAAGAGAACCCAACTTATGCAGCGCCAGCTGTAGAAGTGGCACCAGTAGTAGCAACTGAAGAAAATGCCGAAAAAGCAGTTGAACCTACTCAAAATTCTAAAGAAGAACCAGTAGTTGCGACTGAAAAAGCTAAGGAAGCAGACAGCATCCAAGCTCCAGAAGTGACTGTTGTTTACAATCCAGCAGCACTGACTGATGAAGAAAAAGCAAAAGTTGTGGCAGCTGTTAAGGCAGCAAACCCTACAGCAACTGATGTTCAAGTCCAAGCAGACGGCTCAGTAGTTGTTGCTTTTGCAGATGGGTCAAGAGCAAACTTGACAGCAGCACAAACGATCAAAGATGGCTCTTTAGTAGCGAAACCACGTACTAATCGTGCACTACGAGCAACAGCACCACGAGCATCAGAAGGGGCTGAAAACCTTGAGTATACAAATAAAAAAAGGGGCGAGGTTGTTGTTGATGATTATATAAAGATTTCTTACGAAGTTGATAACGCTAAAAATGTCATTCATTGGACAACTGTTGTTAATGGCGGGCGAGTTGGAAATGCAGTAAGCGGATATACCTACTTTACTGTACCAAAAGACTCAGTAGGTACTCCAACTAACTGGAATATTGTGCAGACTGATAAAAATGGCAAAGTCATGAGTACCCGTACTGACTGGAAGAATAATGATGGTTCTTATGTCATGGGGGCAAAAGGTAAAACGAACGTCTATACTGGCGATGAGATGACTAAAAAACTAGCGGAATTCTACAAAAATATTGGCAATCCAGCGCTAAAAGGAAAAGAGGCAGAAGCAGCAGCTCAGGCAGCAGCGCGTTCACAGGCTTTATATACACTAACAGCAGATGTTGCAGGAGGTTGGCTAGGTAAAAATCCAAGTTGGACTATTACTTATGACACACCAATTCTTGATAAGTCGAAACCACTTGATTATATAGCGGGATTACAAGGTACAGGTGGTGCTATTGGTGCAAAAACCGAGATTATGACTGGTTATATGGATAACTTCATAGATAATGCAAGTTCAAAATTCCAAGCAGTAGCAGTCAAAGAAAAGTACACTGCCAAAGTTGGTGGAAGTTTTGCTGCTGATCCAGCTACTTATGTAACCAATAAAGCTGGAACACCAGAATTCCCAAATAACTACCGTGGTGCAACAAGCTTCAAATGGAAAGACGGTCAAGCACCAACTGCTACAGAAGCAGGTACTTATACTAAAACCGTAGTGGTTACTTACCCAGCTCATTATAACCAAGCTCCACAAGAAGTTACGATTACTTTTGAAGTTGAAGGGGAAAAACCAAGCAAACCAGTTGTAGATACAGACCTTACAGGTAAAGCAGGAACTAAAGATCCAGTTGTAGTAACTGCAGACCCAGGCACTAAGGTAGAATTGTTCGACAAAGATGGTAACAAGATTGGTGAAGCAACAGCAGGAACAGATGGTAAAGCTACAATCACCCCAACCGTTGATATTCCAGCAGGTAATGTAACTGCTACAGCTACAAAAGATGGTCAAACATCAGATGCAAGCGATCCAATGGTAGCTACAGCAGCAACACCAGCTAAACCAAGCAAACCAGTTGTAGATACAGACCTTACAGGTAAAGCAGGAACTAAAGATCCAGTTGTAGTAACTGCAGACCCAGGCACTAAGGTAGAATTGTTCGACAAAGATGGTAACAAGATTGGTGAAGCAACAGCAGGAACAGATGGTAAAGCTACAATCACCCCAACCGTTGATATTCCAGCAGGTAATGTAACTGCTACAGCTACAAAAGATGGTCAAACATCAGATGCAAGCGATCCAATGGTAGCTACAGCAGCAACACCAGCTAAACCAAGCAAACCAGTTGTAGATACAGACCTTACAGGTAAAGCAGGAACTAAAGATCCAGTTGTAGTAACTGCAGACCCAGGCACTAAGGTAGAATTGTTCGACAAAGATGGTAACAAGATTGGTGAAGCAACAGCAGGAACAGATGGTAAAGCTACAATCACCCCAACCGTTGATATTCCAGCAGGTAATGTAACTGCTACAGCTACAAAAGATGGTCAAACATCAGATGCAAGCGATCCAATGGTAGCTACAGCAGCAACACCAGCTAAACCAAGCAAACCAGTTGTAGATACAGACCTTACAGGTAAAGCAGGAACTAAAGATCCAGTTGTAGTAACTGCAGACCCAGGCACTAAGGTAGAATTGTTCGACAAAGATGGTAACAAGATTGGTGAAGCAACAGCAGGAACAGATGGTAAAGCTACAATCACCCCAACCGTTGATATTCCAGCAGGTAATGTAACTGCTACAGCTACAAAAGATGGTCAAACATCAGATGCAAGCGATCCAATGGTAGCTACAGCAGCAACACCAGCTAAACCAAGCAAACCAGTTGTAGATACAGACCTTACAGGTAAAGCAGGAACTAAAGATCCAGTTGTAGTAACTGCAGACCCAGGCACTAAGGTAGAATTGTTCGACAAAGATGGTAACAAGATTGGTGAAGCAACAGCAGGAACAGATGGTAAAGCTACAATCACCCCAACCGTTGATATTCCAGCAGGTAATGTAACTGCTACAGCTACAAAAGATGGTCAAACATCAGATGCAAGCGATCCAATGGTAGCTACAGCAGCAACACCAGCTAAACCAAGCAAACCAGTTGTAGATACAGACCTTACAGGTAAAGCAGGAACTAAAGATCCAGTTGTAGTAACTGCAGACCCAGGCACTAAGGTAGAATTGTTCGACAAAGATGGTAACAAGATTGGTGAAGCAACAGCAGGAACAGATGGTAAAGCTACAATCACCCCAACCGTTGATATTCCAGCAGGTAATGTAACTGCTACAGCTACAAAAGATGGTCAAACATCAGATGCAAGCGATCCAATGGTAGCTACAGCAGCAACACCAGCTAAACCAAGCAAACCAGTTGTAGATACAGACCTTACAGGTAAAGCAGGAACTAAAGATCCAGTTGTAGTAACTGCAGACCCAGGCACTAAGGTAGAATTGTTCGACAAAGATGGTAACAAGATTGGTGAAGCAACAGCAGGAACAGATGGTAAAGCTACAATCACCCCAACCGTTGATATTCCAGCAGGTAATGTAACTGCTACAGCTACAAAAGATGGTCAAACATCAGATGCAAGCGATCCAATGGTAGCTACAGCAGCAACACCAGCTAAACCAAGCAAACCAGTTGTAGATACAGACCTTACAGGTAAAGCAGGAACTAAAGATCCAGTTGTAGTAACTGCAGACCCAGGCACTAAGGTAGAATTGTTCGACAAAGATGGTAACAAGATTGGTGAAGCAACAGCAGGAACAGATGGTAAAGCTACAATCACCCCAACCGTTGATATTCCAGCAGGTAATGTAACTGCTACAGCTACAAAAGATGGTCAAACATCAGATGCAAGCGATCCAATGGTAGCTACAGCAGCAACACCAGCTAAACCAAGCAAACCAGTTGTAGATACAGACCTTACAGGTAAAGCAGGAACTAAAGATCCAGTTGTAGTAACTGCAGACCCAGGCACTAAGGTAGAATTGTTCGACAAAGATGGTAACAAGATTGGTGAAGCAACAGCAGGAACAGATGGTAAAGCTACAATCACCCCAACCGTTGATATTCCAGCAGGTAATGTAACTGCTACAGCTACAAAAGATGGTCAAACATCAGATGCAAGCGATCCAATGGTAGCTACAGCAGCAACACCAGCTAAACCAAGCAAACCAGTTGTAGATACAGACCTTACAGGTAAAGCAGGAACTAAAGATCCAGTTGTAGTAACTGCAGACCCAGGCACTAAGGTAGAATTGTTCGACAAAGATGGTAACAAGATTGGTGAAGCAACAGCAGGAACAGATGGTAAAGCTACAATCACCCCAACCGTTGATATTCCAGCAGGTAATGTAACTGCTACAGCTACAAAAGATGGTCAAACATCAGATGCAAGCGATCCAATGGTAGCTACAGCAGCAACACCAGCTAAACCAAGCAAACCAGTTGTAGATACAGACCTTACAGGTAAAGCAGGAACTAAAGATCCAGTTGTAGTAACTGCAGACCCAGGCACTAAGGTAGAATTGTTCGACAAAGATGGTAACAAGATTGGTGAAGCAACAGCAGGAACAGATGGTAAAGCTACAATCACCCCAACCGTTGATATTCCAGCAGGTAATGTAACTGCTACAGCTACAAAAGATGGTCAAACATCAGATGCAAGCGATCCAATGGTAGCTACAGCAGCAACACCAGCTAAACCAAGCAAACCAGTTGTAGATACAGACCTTACAGGTAAAGCAGGAACTAAAGATCCAGTTGTAGTAACTGCAGACCCAGGCACTAAGGTAGAATTGTTCGACAAAGATGGTAACAAGATTGGTGAAGCAACAGCAGGAACAGATGGTAAAGCTACAATCACCCCAACCGTTGATATTCCAGCAGGTAATGTAACTGCTACAGCTACAAAAGATGGTCAAACATCAGATGCAAGCGATCCAATGGTAGCTACAGCAGCAACACCAGCTAAACCAAGCAAACCAGTTGTAGATACAGACCTTACAGGTAAAGCAGGAACTAAAGATCCAGTTGTAGTAACTGCAGACCCAGGCACTAAGGTAGAATTGTTCGACAAAGATGGTAACAAGATTGGTGAAGCAACAGCAGGAACAGATGGTAAAGCTACAATCACCCCAACCGTTGATATTCCAGCAGGTAATGTAACTGCTACAGCTACAAAAGATGGTCAAACATCAGATGCAAGCGATCCAATGGTAGCTACAGCAGCAACACCAGCTAAACCAAGCAAACCAGTTGTAGATACAGACCTTACAGGTAAAGCAGGAACTAAAGATCCAGTTGTAGTAACTGCAGACCCAGGCACTAAGGTAGAATTGTTCGACAAAGATGGTAACAAGATTGGTGAAGCAACAGCAGGAACAGATGGTAAAGCTACAATCACCCCAACCGTTGATATTCCAGCAGGTAATGTAACTGCTACAGCTACAAAAGATGGTCAAACATCAGATGCAAGCGATCCAATGGTAGCTACAGCAGCAACACCAGCTAAACCAAGCAAACCAGTTGTAGATACAGACCTTACAGGTAAAGCAGGAACTAAAGATCCAGTTGTAGTAACTGCAGACCCAGGCACTAAGGTAGAATTGTTCGACAAAGATGGTAACAAGATTGGTGAAGCAACAGCAGGAACAGATGGTAAAGCTACAATCACCCCAACCGTTGATATTCCAGCAGGTAATGTAACTGCTACAGCTACAAAAGATGGTCAAACATCAGATGCAAGCGATCCAATGGTAGCTACAGCAGCAACACCAGCTAAACCAAGCAAACCAGTTGTAGATACAGACCTTACAGGTAAAGCAGGAACTAAAGATCCAGTTGTAGTAACTGCAGACCCAGGCACTAAGGTAGAATTGTTCGACAAAGATGGTAACAAGATTGGTGAAGCAACAGCAGGAACAGATGGTAAAGCTACAATCACCCCAACCGTTGATATTCCAGCAGGTAATGTAACTGCTACAGCTACAAAAGATGGTCAAACATCAGATGCAAGCGATCCAATGGTAGCTACAGCAGCAACACCAGCTAAACCAAGCAAACCAGTTGTAGATACAGACCTTACAGGTAAAGCAGGAACTAAAGATCCAGTTGTAGTAACTGCAGACCCAGGCACTAAGGTAGAATTGTTCGACAAAGATGGTAACAAGATTGGTGAAGCAACAGCAGGAACAGATGGTAAAGCTACAATCACCCCAACCGTTGATATTCCAGCAGGTAATGTAACTGCTACAGCTACAAAAGATGGTCAAACATCAGATGCAAGCGATCCAATGGTAGCAACTAAAGATCCAGCAATCACCCCAGTAGTGAACCCATCAGCTCTTACAGATGCTGAAAAAGCTAAGGTAGCCGACGAAGTTAAGAAAGCTAACCCAACAGCAAGTAAGGTAGAAGTAGGAAACGACGGCACAGCCACAGTAACCTTCCCAGATGGTTCAGTGGCAGTCTTGACCCCAGCGAAGACAGTTAAAGAAGCTGACTCAAACGGCGTTAAAGATCCAAAAGCTAAGACACCAGTTAAAGATCCAGCTAACTTAACAGACGCAGAAAAAGCTAAGGTAGCCGACGAAGTTAAGAAAGCTAACCCGACAGCAAGTAAGGTAGAAGTAGGAAACGACGGCACAGCCACAGTAACCTTCCCAGATGGTTCAACAGCAACAGTAACACCAGATAAGACAGTTAAAGAAGCTGACTCAAACGGCGTTAAAGATCCAAAAGCTAAGACACCAGTTAAAGATCCAGCTAACTTAACAGACGCAGAAAAAGCTAAGGTAGCCGACGAAGTTAAGAAGGCTAACCCAACAGCAACAAATGTTGAAGTAGGTAAAGATGGAACAACAACTGTAACCTTCCCAGATGGTTCAACAGCAACAGTAACACCAGATAAGACAGTTAAAGAAGCTGACTCAAACGGCGTTAAAGATCCAAAAGCTAAGACACCAGTTAAAGATCCAGCTAACTTAACAGACGCAGAAAAAGCTAAAGTAGCCGACGAAGTTAAGAAGGCTAACCCAACAGCAACAAATGTTGAAGTAGGTAAAGATGGAACAACAACTGTAACCTTCCCAGATGGTTCAACAGCAACAGTAACACCAGATAAGACAGTTAAAGAAGCTGACTCAAACGGTGTTAAAGATCCAGAAGCTAAGACACCAGTTAAAGATCCAGCTAACTTAACAGACGCAGAAAAAGCTAAGGTAGCCGACGAAGTTAAGAAAGCTAACCCAACAGCAACAAATGTTGAAGTAGGTAAAGATGGAACAACAACTGTAACCTTCCCAGATGGTTCAACAGCAACAGTAACACCAGATAAGACAGTTAAAGAAGCTGACTCAAACGGTGTTAAAGATCCAGAAGCTAAGACACCAGTTAAAGATCCAGCTAACTTAACAGACGCAGAAAAAGCTAAGGTAGCCGACGAAGTTAAGAAAGCTAACCCAACAGCAACAGATATCAAGGTTAATAATGATGGATCAGTAGTTGTAACCTTTGCAGATGGCTCAGTAGCAGTAATTGCAAGTGAGAATGCTGTTAAGGAAGCAACTAAAGAATCAGCTGCTAACCAATCAGCTAAGAAAGCAGGAGCGAAAGAATTGCCAAATACTGGTACAGAACAATCTAGCGCTTCACTTGCTTTAGCACTTCTTGCAGCAGCGACAGGCGGACTCCTCTTCGCTAAAAAACGTGAGGAAGAAGAGTAAAATATTACTCAGATAAAGCAAATTTGAGAATCTTGATTCTATGAGTTTGCTAGAAAAACCGTAAGAAGAAATTCTTACGGTTTTTTGATTGGGCCACTTAATGGAAAAGTGGTAAAAAGTAAATTTCTAAAATGCTAGAAAATTATAGAAATTAAAGTGGAGAATTCCTATCGAGTATCATTAGGATAGCTGCTATAAAACAAAAGTCGACTGTTTATACTCAATGAAAATCAAAGAGCAAACTAGGAAGCTAGCCGCAGGCTGTACTTGAGTACGGCAAGGTGAAGCTGACGTAGTTTGAATTTGATTTTCGAAGAGTATTATTTTTTAAATATGGAGATAGAGCCTTGTAAACTAGGCAAACAAAAAAGAGGTTGGGATAAAAGATCCCGACCTCACTTTTTATTAGCAATCAAACTTTGACGCGGTAGCTGATTGAACTTTTTGTTCGTCTTTTAGACTCCAAAAAGCTCATAATCATCCTCGCGGGGCTGGGACTACGAAATCGAGACTTTGTCTATCGATTTCTGTCCCACCGCCTTTTTAAAATATAATGGAGCCGGTGGGAGTCGAACCCACGTCCAAACACCTGCTAACATATTTGTCTACAACCATAGGTTATGTATTGTTTTAACAGCCCCTCGACACATAACTCAAGCCTAGAAACTGCGAGTCTATAAATCTCTTATCAAACTGCTAGACAAAGCTTGATCGTATCTCGCTAATAATAAGACCTGTCATTGAACACGAGCAATCCAAATCGGGTCACGCCTGCTGGTTTTTAGGCAGCTAGAGCGTAAGAAGTGTTATTTTTTGCAGTTATATTTAACTGAGCGTTTACGTCGCCACACGAGTCGCAAAATATGCCTCATAATGCCTGTCGAATCCGTAACGACCCCAAAAGACAATACAATTATTATACCTTATCTGAGGGGAAATTGCAAAAATCAAGTAAAAAAAGGAATGACACTTTGGCATGTATATGTCTTAAAAGTTACTGTTTAGAGCGATGAAGAGTCATCAAATTAGTTAGAAAATCAAGAGAAAAACTGGAAATCATGTTATAATAAAAAGATAGAATCGTAAGAAAGAGTGGATGATTTTTTTGATAATTCCTACTTATAATTGGCAATTTGCTCCGCAAGTTGAGGATGCGGATTTTACAAAGATAGCTAAGAAAGCTGGTTTGGGACCTGAAGTAGCTCGTTTGTTATTTGAACGAGGCATCAAGGATGAGACTAGTCTGAAAAAATTTTTAGAACCTTCTTTGGAAGATTTGCATGATCCCTACCTTCTGCATGATATGGAAAAGGCAGTGGAGCGGATTCGCCATGCTATTGAGCAAGGGGAGTTGATTCTCATTTACGGGGACTACGATGCGGATGGGATGACTTCGGCTTCCATTGTTAAGGAAAGTTTAGAACAGTTAGGCGCTGAATGCCTGGTCTATCTTCCCAATCGCTTTACGGATGGTTATGGTCCAAATGCCAGTGTCTACAAATATTTTATCGAACAGCAAGGTGTGTCTTTGATTGTGACGGTGGACAATGGTGTGGCGGGGCATGAAGCTATTGATTTGGCTCAGTCTATGGGGGTGGACGTTATTGTGACCGACCACCATTCTATGCCTGAAGTTTTACCAGATGCTTATGCTATTATTCATCCTGAACATCCAGGGGCGGACTATCCTTTCAAACATCTAGCGGGTTGTGGAGTTGCTTTTAAGCTAGCTTGTGCCCTTTTGGAAGAAGTGCAGGTTGAGTTGTTAGACTTGGTTGCTATCGGTACAATTGCCGATATGGTCAGCTTAACTGACGAAAATCGTATCATGGTCCAATATGGTCTTGAGGTCTTGCGCAATACTCAGCGAATGGGCCTGCAGGAAATGTTTGAAATCGCTGGGATTTCGAGTAGCGATGTGACAGAAGAGACGGTTGGTTTTCAATTGGCACCACGTTTAAATGCCCTAGGACGCCTGGATGATCCCAATCCAGCTATTGATTTGTTGACTGGATTTGACGATGAGGAAGTGCATGAAATCGCCCTTTTGATTCATCAAAAGAATGAAGAACGTAAGGAAATTGTTCAGTCCATTTACGATGAAGCCAAAGGTATGGTAGATCCTGAGAAAAGTGTTCAAGTTTTGGCTAAGGAAGGCTGGAATCCGGGAGTTCTTGGAATTGTAGCTGGGCGCTTACTTGAAGAACTGGGTCAGACAGTCATTGTCTTGAATATCGAAGATGGACGCGCCAAGGGGAGTGCTCGAAGCATTGAAGCAGTCGATATCTTTGAAGCCTTGGACCCGCATCGAGAACTGTTTATCGCCTTTGGTGGTCACGCAGGTGCTGCTGGTATGACCCTTGAAGTGGATAAGTTGGAATTCTTGTCTGATCTTTTGGAAGCCTATATCCGAGAAAAAGGCGCAGATGCCCAAGGTAAAAACAATCTATTTTTAGATGAAGAACTGGATTTAGAGACCTTGAGTCTGGAGACGGTGAAAAGTTTTGAACGTCTAGCTCCTTTTGGGATGGATAACCAAAAACCTGTCTTCTATATTCGAGATTTTCAAGTTGAAAATGCTCGCGTTATGGGGGCTGGTAATGCTCATCTCAAGCTGAAGATTTCCAAAGGTGAATCCAGTTTTGAGGTGGTTGCTTTTGGTCAAGGGAAATGGGTGACTGAATACTCACAGACCAAGCAATTGGAACTGGCGGTGACTCTCTCTGTCAACCAATGGAATGGACAAACCACCTTGCAGTTAATGATGGTTGACGCCCGTGTAGAAGGTGTTCAGCTCTTTAACATTCGTGGCAAGAATGCCTTGTTACCAGAAGGGGTAGCCGTTTTGGATTTTACGCAAGAGTTGCCTGATGTGACCTCTTGTTCTGCTATTGTCGTAAAAAATATCCCTGAGGATATATCCCTCCTTAAGAAAATCTGTCAGGAGCAGGAATTGTCAGCTCTTTACTTTAAAAATGATATAGCCAAAGCTTACTACTTGACGGGCTATGGAACGAGAGAGCAGTTTGCTAAATTGTATAAAACCATCTATCAGTTCCCAGAGTTTGACATTCGCTATAAACTCAAGGATTTGGCAGCCTTTCTCAAGATTGAGCAAATCCTATTAGTCAAAATGATTCAGATATTTGAAGAGCTTGGCTTTGTGACCATTGAAAATGGAGTCATGAGGGTAAATAAAGAGGCTGAAAAGCGTGATATCGCTCAAAGTCAGATTTATCAAAAACTGAAACAAACTGTTAAAGAGCAAGAGATAATGGCGCTTGGAACAGTCCAAGAAATCTATGATTTCTTGATGGAAAAAAGTGAATAGAGATTGAAAGAGTTGGCTTGCTGACTCTTTTTTTGCTATCAAAAACTACATCAATGAAAGGAATTTAGTGCTATAATGAGAGGAGTGAAGGACTGTTGAATCTTGTTGAAGAAAGTGATACTCTTCGAAAATCTCTTCAAACCACGTCAGCTTTATCTGCAACCTCAAAGCGGTGCTTTGAGCAACCTGCGGCTAGCTTCCTAGTTTGCTCTTTGATTTTCATTGAGTATTAGGTATTAGTATCAAAAGTACCAGAGAAGTTAGTCGGAGGAGAAAATGGAAAAAGAGAAGAAAAAGAAATTACTGGCAGAGTATAAGCAGCAACAGAAGAAAGAATTTGAAGCTAGTTTACCGATACCAAGGGAGACCTTTTTAGATTTGTTTGATTTTTTGGATCAGGAGTTAGAGTCGCTGACTTGTCCTGCTGATTTTACCTTGACTAGGTCATTTCTAAAAGGGCGTGATTTATACTCTTCGAAAATCAAATTCAAACCGCGTCAACGTCACCTTGCCGTACTTAAGTACAGCCTGCGGCTAGTTTCCTAGTTTGCTCTTTGATTTTCATTGAGTATTAGAAGTGGAAGTGATTTTGGGATTTTTAGAAGCAAATGGAGCCTACTGTGACTGCGAAGTGCTTTATAATGTTGCTGACTTATTTGAAGATTAGACAGGATGGGAGTAACAATTGTATCATTTGATCCTCTTATTAGTGCTGCTTTGTCCGTTATTGAACGGAAAGAGATGGTTGAAGTTAGATTATCTGTAAGATTCATTTTGAAAATTAGTAAAAAAATGGTATAATGAATGGAAAAGATTCGGCTGAAAGTGAATTGGACTTTCAGAAAAAGAGAGCATTTAAAGCTCTACAAACAGTTGAAGTGACTATTCGGAGGAAAAATGAATACTATTAAATTAACAACACTTGGGGGTGTACGTGAAAATGGTAAAAACATGTACATCGCAGAAATTAACGACTCGATTTTTGTATTAGATGCAGGTTTGAAATATCCTGAAAATGAACAGTTGGGTGTCGATGTCGTTATTCCCAACATGGACTATCTGTTTGAAAATAGCGACCGTATTGCTGGGGTTTTCTTAACACACGGGCATGCGGATGCGATTGGCGCCCTTCCTTATCTCTTGGCAGAAGCTAAGGTTCCTGTATTTGGCTCAGAGTTGACCATCGAACTGGCTAAACTCTTTGTTAAGGGAAATGACAGCGTCAAGAAATTTGATGATTTCCATGTGATTGATGAAAATACAGAGATTGATTTTGGTGGGACTGTTGTGTCCTTCTTCCGTACAACCCACTCTATCCCAGAAAGTTTGGGTGTGGTCTTAAAAACGTCTGAAGGAAATGTTGTTTACACAGGAGATTTCAAGTTTGACCAAACGGCTAGTGAATCCTATGCTACTGACTTCGGTCGATTGGCAGAGATTGGTCGCGAAGGGGTCTTAGCTTTGCTTAGTGACTCGGCTAATGCAGATAGCAATATCCAAGTAGCCAGTGAAAATGAAGTTGGTGTAGAAATCACGCAAACCATCTCTGACTGGGATGGACGTATCATCATCGCTGCGGTTGCAAGTAACCTTTCTCGTATCCAGCAGGTATTTGATGCGGCTGCAGAGACTGGGCGCCGTGTTGTTTTGACAGGATTTGATATTGAAAATATCGTCCGTACAGCCATTCGCTTGAAAAAATTGTCTCTAGCAAGTGAAAATCTTTTGATTAAACCAAAAGATATGTCTCGTTTTGAAGATCACGAATTAATTATCCTTGAAACTGGACGTATGGGTGAACCCATTAACGGCCTACGCAAGATGTCTATTGGTCGTCACCGTTATGTTGAAATCAAAGAAGGTGACCTGGTCTATATTGTTACAACACCATCAATCGCTAAGGAAGCGGTTATGGCACGTGTGGAAAATATGATCTACCAAGCTGGAGGTGTGGTTAAACCCATTACCCAAAGTTTGCGAGTGTCTGGACACGGAAATGCGCGTGATTTGCAATTGATGATCAATCTCTTGCAACCTAAGTATCTCTTCCCAATCCAAGGAGAATACCGTGAGTTGGATGCCCATGCCAAGGCTGCTATGGCAGTTGGAATGTTGCCGGAACGGATTTTCATCCCTAAAAAGGGAACAACCATGTCTTATGAGCATGGGGACTTTGTTCCATCTGGTACAGTTACAGCAGGCGATGTCTTGATTGATGGGAATGCCATTGGGGATGTTGGGAATGTCGTTCTTCGTGACCGTAAGGTCTTGTCAGAAGATGGGATTTTCATCGTGGCTATCACTGTTAACCGTCGTGAGAAAAAAATCATCGCTAGAGCTCGAGTGCACACGCGTGGATTTGTCTATCTCAAGAAGAGTAGGGATATTCTGCGCGAAAGTACAGAGTTGGTGAACCAAACAGTTGAAGACTACCTCCAAGGTGAAGAGTTTGATTGGGCAGACCTCAAAGGTAAGGTTCGTGACAATTTGGCTAAATTCCTCTTTGATCAAACAAAACGCCGCCCAGCTATCTTACCAGTGGTCATGGAAGCAAAATAAGGATTAAATAGTAGTAGAGAAAGTCGAGTTTCGGCTTTTTCTTATCTTAAGTGTATAAGGAGCAAGTTATGGCAGTAATGAAGATTGAGTACTACTCAGAAGTTTTAGATATGGAGTGGGGAGTGAATGTTCTCTACCCAGATGCGTCTCGGGTTGAGGAGCCAGATTCTACGGATATTCCTGTCCTCTATCTCTTACATGGGATGTCAGGGAATCATAATAGCTGGCTCAAACGGACCAATGTAGAGCGCTTAGTGCGAGGGACTAATCTAATTGTTGTCATGCCAAATACAAGTAATGGCTGGTACACAGATACTCAGTATGGCTATAACTACTATACAGCTTTAGCAGAAGAACTGCCTAAAGTACTCAAACGCTTCTTCCCTAATATGTCTAGCAAGCGTGAAAAGACTTTTATCGCTGGCCTTTCAATGGGAGGCTACGGTTCCTTCAAGTTGGCGCTGTCGACCAACCGTTTCTCACATGCAGCTAGTCTTTCTGGTGCTCTTAGTTTCGAAGAGTTTTCCCCAGAAAGTCAAAATCTTGGGTCGCTTGCTTACTGGCGAGGTGTTTTTGGTAAAGTTAATGATTGGGTGAATAGCCCTTACTCACTTGAAACACTCGCTAAAAAGTCTGATAAGAAAACAAAGCTCTGGGCTTGGTGTGGTGAACAAGATTTCTTGTATGCTGCCAATAACCTCGCGGTGAAGAATCTCAAGAAGCTTGGTTTTGATATTTCTTATAGCCATAGTCCAGGAAATCACGAGTGGTATTATTGGGAAAAACAATTGGAACGTTTTTTGGCTACGCTGCCGATTGATTTTGTTTTGGAAGAGAGATTGAGCTAGTTTTTTTGTCGATAAAATAATATAGACTGTCCCTTTAAGATTAAAAATGAAAATGAAAGTTTGTTTTCACTAGACTTTTTAATTGAAAGTAGTAAAATGGTAGTAGAAACTTGGTGGAGATGATCTCTTCAAAAAGTGAGATGCCATTTCTTGGTGTTTTTATAGAAAAAATTATAATTTATATGAAGATATAATGGGAGGAGTTAAAGTGTTTGAATTTAAAGTAGGGATTTCGTCCCAAGAACATGATGCTTTTGTTAGTCAACATCCACAAGTTAGTCTATTACAGAGTAGTTCTTGGGCAAAGATAAAAGATAATTGGGGGAATGAGCGTTTAGGTTTTTATAAAAATGGAGAATTAGTAGCTGTTGCAAGTATACTCATAAAAAAATTGCCACTTGGATATACTATGATGTATATCCCAAGAGGACCAATCATGGATTATCAAGATAAAGAGTTGGTAAAATTTGTGATGAGAAGCTTAAAACAATTTGGAGCTAGTAAGCGGTCTGTTTTTATTAAGTTTGATCCGTCTCTGATCTTAAAACAATATCCTATTGATAAATCTTCTAAAGAATTTTCTGAGAATAGTATATCTATAGAAGCTATTCAAAATTTAAAAGATGCAAATTGTCAATGGTCTGGTAGGACTATAGCTATGTCTGAAACTATTCAACCACGTTACCAAGCTAATAGAATACTAAAAAAAGATTTAGATTCTGATTTTCCGAAGCATACTAAGAGGTTAATGAAGGATGCAGTTAAGAGAGGTGTTATTACATTTCGTGGTAGCTTATCAGATATTTCAAATTTTGAAACGATTATAGCTTTAACGGAACGTCGTAAGAATGTTTCTCTGCGAAATCAGGAATATTTTCAAAAGTTAATGGAAATATATGGAGATGATTCGTATTTACACTTAGCAAAGATTAATATTCCTGAACGTCTAACGGAGTATAGAGAGCAGTTACACCAGATAAAAAAAGATTTGGCTGAAACAGACGAATATCAAAAGAAGCGTCTAACCAAATTACAACAACAGAAAAAATCTGTTGAAAAATACATTATAGAATTTCAAGAACTTGTTCAAAAATATCCGGAAGAAATTGTTATAGCGGGGGTTCTCTCTGTTTCGTTCGGCGATACACTCGAAATGCTTTATGCTGGAATGGATGATAGATTTAAAAAATTCTACCCCCAATATGTGCTTTATCCAAAAGTTTTTGAGGATTCTTTTAATGATGGTAAAAATTGGGCTAATATGGGGGGGATTGAAGGTACTTTAGATGATGGGTTAACGGATTTTAAATCCAACTTTAGTCCTGTTGTTCAAGAATATATAGGTGAGTTTACTCTACCGATAAGTTTTTTGTATCAATTGGCCAACTATTTTTATCACCTTCGTAAGACACTAAGAAAAAAACATCATAGAAAGTAAGTTTATGAAACTGATTACACTCACTAAAGAAGAGTTTCAACGTTATTCGGAAACAGTTCCTAGCTGCTCCTTCATGCAGTCTGTCCAGATGGGAGATTTGTTAGAAAAGCGAGGAGCTCGAGTTGTTTATCTTTCTTTGAAACAAGAAGGAGAAATTCAAGTTGCAGCTCTGATCTATAGCTTGCCTATGTTAGGCGGTCTTCATATGGAGTTGAATTCTGGGCCTATTTATACCCAAAAAGGTGCCCTTCCAGTTTTTTATGAGGGATTAAAAGAATATGCTAAACAAAATGGTGCATTAGAGTTGCTTGTGAAACCTTATGAGACCTATCAAACTTTTGACAGCGATGGGAATCCAATAGATGAAGAAGAAAAAAGTATTATCCAAGATCTGTGCAATTTAGGCTACCAATTTGATGGTTTGCCAACCGGTTATCCTAATGGAGAAGTCAGCTGGCATTACATCAAAGATTTGCAAGATTATGATGCTGTTTCCTTATTGAAATCCTTTAATAAAAATAGTATTCGCAACATTCAGTCAGCCTTTGATTTTAATATTCTTATTCGAAATGCAGAACGGGAAGAAATTCCAACGTTCAAAAAAATTATTGAAGAAACAGGTAAAAGACAAGGTTTTGAGGATAAGAATTTAGATTATTACTTTAAATTGTATGATATGTTTGGAGATAAGGCGGATTTCCTAATTGCTGAAGTTAATCCGCAACAGTCTATAGATGCTTTAAATGTGAAGCAGGCTGGTCTTGATGAAAAGTCAAAGCAATTTAAACAGCAATATCAAGCTTTACAAAAGAAAAAAAATCTTTTGAGGAACTTGGATAGTGAATCTGACAACATTGCTCTAGCTTGTGCTTTAATCATTTACACAAATACAGAAGCAACATACTTATTTGGGGGTTCATTTACAGAGTATCAGAAATTTTCTGCTCCGTTTTTGCTTCAATATCATGCAATGAAGCAGGCTTTGGAAAAAAAAATTGACAAATACAACTTTCTAGGTATTCAAGGGGTTTTTGATGGTAGTGATGGCGTATTACGATTTAAGCAGAACTTTAATGGTTATATTGTGAGAAAGGCTGGAACTTTCCGATATCATCCATCGCCTTTAAAATACAAAGCTATTCAGTTATTCAAAAAAATATTAGGACGTTAAGATGAAAAAGCCAGTATTTAGTTTTCTTTTAGCTTGTTTTAGTAAAATAAAGTTTATTTGCTAGAAAGGTGGAGAGACATGCGCTGGCTTTTTCGTTTAATAGGGGCTTTCTTTTCTTTTGTTTGGCGCATGTTCTGGCGCCTTGTGTGGACTCTTGTAGTCTTAATTCTCATTGCTTTAGGGATTCTCTGGTATGTGACAGGGGATTTATCTGGTGTCTTCAATCAAGCGGGGCAACTTGTTCAAGTTGGTCAGGCAGGTTGGCATCAATGGCAAGAAACTGGTAAGTTGCAAGGTTTGTCTCAGACTGATCATCATCAAGATTCAGGAGTAAAATGGCCCCAAGCACAGGCGACTATTTATATTGATCCTCAAATGGATGCAACCTTCCAAAAAGCCTACGCTGAGGCTATTGCCAATTGGAATCAGACTGGCGCTTTTAATTTTGTAGTTGTGACAGAACCTGACCAAGCAACTATTTTTGCGACTGAAATGAATGATGGTTCCACATCTGTTGCTGGTGAGGCGGAGAGTCAAACAAATCTTCTAACCAAACAATTCACTTCTGTAACAGTTCGTTTGAATCATTATTATTTATCTAATCCAAACTATGGCTATACCTATGATCGTATCTTGCATACGGCAGAGCATGAGCTAGGTCATGCCATTGGGCTGGAACATACCAATGAAGTTTCAGTCATGCAGCCAGCAGGTTCTTATTATGGTATTCAGGCTCAAGATGTTCAAGCAGTTCAAGAACTTTATGAGTCTGGAGAATAAGTGATTTTCAAACGAAAAATAGAGCTCCTTGATGTAAGCAATGAAGGGGGCTTTTTGCTATAATGGAACTATGAATAACTTGATTAAATCAAAACTAGAGCTCTTGCCGACCAGCCCTGGTTGTTACATTCACAAGGATAAAAACGGTACGATTATCTATGTAGGAAAGGCTAAAAATCTACGTAACCGTGTACGGTCCTATTTCCGTGGGAGTCATGATACCAAGACAGAAGCCTTGGTGTCTGAAATTGTAGACTTTGAGTTTATTGTTACGGAATCCAATATTGAGGCCCTCCTTCTGGAAATCAACTTGATTAAGGAAAATAAGCCTAAATACAATATTATGCTCAAGGACGACAAGTCCTATCCTTTCATCAAAATTACCAATGAGCGCTATCCTCGCTTGATTATCACCCGTCAGGTCAAGAAAGACGGAGGTCTCTATTTTGGACCCTATCCGGATGTGGGGGCGGCCAATGAAATCAAGCGACTTCTGGATCGGATTTTCCCTTTTCGCAAGTGTACTAATCCACCATCGAAGGTTTGTTTTTATTACCATATTGGCCAGTGCGTGGCTCACACCATCTGTAAGAAAGACGAGGCTTATTTTAAAGACATGGCTCAAGAAGTCTCAGATTTTCTAAAGGGTCAGGATGACAAAATCATCGATGACCTCAAGGAAAAGATGAATGTGGCAGCTCAGAGTATGGAATTTGAACGTGCAGCTGAATATCGGGATCTGATTCAGGCCATTGGAACACTTCGGACCAAGCAACGGGTTATGACTAAGGACCTCCAAAACCGTGATGTCTTTGGTTATTATGTGGATAAGGGCTGGATGTGCGTTCAGGTTTTCTTTGTTCGCCAAGGTAAGCTCATTGAGCGTGATGTCAACCTTTTTCCTTACTACAATGATCCAGATGAAGATTTCCTGACCTATGTTGGGCAGTTTTATCAAGAAAAATCTCATCTGGTTCCTAATGAAATTTTGATTCCTCAGGATATTGATGACGAGGCTGTTAAGGCTTTGGTGGATACCAAGGTTCTCAAACCCCAACGTGGAGAGAAAAAACAACTGGTTAATCTGGCTATCAAAAATGCGCGTGTAAGCTTGGAGCAGAAATTTAACCTACTAGAAAAATCAGTTGAGAAGACACAAGGGGCTATTGAAAATCTAGGGCGACTTTTACAAATTCCAACCCCAGTCCGCATCGAGTCCTTTGACAATTCCAATATCATGGGGACTAGTCCTGTTTCTGCCATGGTTGTTTTTGTTAACGGGAAACCGAGCAAGAAGGATTACCGCAAGTATAAGATTAAGACAGTTGTTGGACCAGATGACTATGCCAGTATGCGAGAGGTTATCCGCAGACGCTATGGTCGAGTTCAACGTGATGGCTTGACACCGCCAGATTTGATCGTCATTGATGGGGGGCAAGGTCAGGTTAATATCGCTAAGCAGGTTATTCAAGAAGAGTTGGGGTTAGATATTCCCATTGCAGGTCTGCAAAAGAATGACAAGCACCAAACCCATGAATTGCTTTTTGGAGATCCGCTTGAGGTGGTAGAGCTATCTCGCAATTCTCAAGAATTTTTCCTCCTACAACGCATTCAGGATGAGGTACACCGTTTTGCCATCACCTTCCACCGTCAACTGCGTTCTAAAAACTCTTTCTCCTCTCAATTGGATGGAATTGAAGGCCTGGGTCCGAAACGCAAGCAGAATCTCATGAAATATTTCAAATCTCTGGCAAAAATCAAGGAAGCTAGCGTGGACGAGATTGTGGAAGTTGGTATACCAAGAGCAGTTGCAGAGGCTGTTCATCAACACTTGAATCCCCAAGAGCGTGTAGAACTAGCTCAGGTAGCAGAGTCGCCTGCTGAATACAAGTGATAAAACAACAAGGAAGGTTTTTGCTTTAGCGAGTGCAAGCTAGTCAGAATTGTGGTAAAATAGATAAGATATGACTAAAGAATTTCATCATGTAACGGTCATGCTCCATGAAACCATTGATATGCTTGATGTGAAGCCTGATGGCATTTACGTTGATGCGACATTGGGAGGAGCAGGACACAGCGAGTATTTATTAAGTAAACTAAGTGAGAAAGGGCATCTCTATGCCTTTGACCAGGACCAAAACGCTATTGATAATGCGCAAAAACGTTTGGCACCCTATATCGAAAAGGGAATGGTCACCTTCATCAAGGATAATTTCCGTCATTTGAAGGACCGCTTAAATGACTTAGGTGTGACTGAAATTGATGGAATTTGTTATGACTTAGGTGTGTCAAGCCCGCAGTTGGATCAGCGTGAACGTGGTTTTTCCTATAAGAAGGATGCACCACTGGATATGCGCATGAATCAGGAAGCTAGTTTGACTGCTTATGAAGTCGTTAATCACTACGACTACCATGATTTGGTAAGAATCTTTTTCAAATATGGAGAAGACAAGTTTTCCAAACAGATTGCTCGAAAAATTGAACAGGCGCGTGAACAGAAGCCGATTGAGACCACGACGGAATTAGCAGAAATTATCAAATCTGCCAAACCAGCAAAGGAACTCAAGAAAAAAGGTCACCCAGCCAAACAAATTTTCCAAGCTATCCGTATTGAGGTCAATGATGAGTTGGGTGCTGCAGATGAATCAATCCAGCAGGCGATTGAACTTCTAGCTCTTGATGGAAGAATTTCAGTCATCACATTTCATTCGCTGGAAGATCGCTTGACTAAGCAGTTATTTAAGGAAGCTTCTACAGTTGAAGTTCCTAAAGGACTACCTTTCATCCCAGACGATCTCAAGCCCAAAATGGAATTGGTATCTCGGAAGCCGATTTTACCAAGCAAGGAAGAATTGGAAGCCAATAATCGTTCCCACTCAGCCAAGCTACGAGTGGCAAGAAAAATTCACAAGTAAGAGGAAATAATGGCAGAAACAAGAGGAACAACGAGCCAATTGCTACAAGCTCGTATAAAAAAATTTTCACGTGTTGAAAAGGCTTTTTACCTTTCAATTGCCATCACAGCCCTTGTCTTAGCAATCAGTGTAGTCTATATGCAGACTCAACTTTTGCAGGTTCAGAGTGATTTGACAACAGTCAATTCACAAATTGAGGAAAAAAAGACAGAGTTGGATGATGCTAAACAAGAAGTTAATGAATTGATCCGATCAGAACGTTTGACCGGGATTGCAAATTCTCAAGACTTGCAATTAAATAATGAAAATATCCGATCGGCGGAGTAGTAAATGAAAAACTGGAAAGAAAGAATCATACGCTTTGCCATTAAAAATCGCAAATCTCCAGCAGAAAACCGCAGACTAGTGGGAAAGAATTTGAGCCTTCTGGCCGTCTTTCTCTTTGCTGTTTTTTTGGTTAACTTTGCGGTAATTATTGGTACAGGCTCAAAATTTGGTGTTGACCTAGTCAAAGAAGCTTATAAGGTTCATCAAACGACTCGAACAGTCCCTGCTAAGAGGGGGACCATTTATGATCGTAATGGAACTCCGATTGCAGAAGATGCAACCTCCTATAATGTTTATGCGGTCATTGATAAGGATTATAAGTCTGCGAATGGAGATATTCTATATGTTGAGGAATCTCAGTACAATAAGGTAGCCGAAATTTTCCATAAGTACTTGGATATGGAGGAGACCTACGTCAAAGATCAACTCTCTCAACCCAATCTCAAACAGGTTTCCTTTGGTGTCAAAGGAAATGGGATTACCTACGCTAATATGATGTCCATTAAACAGGATTTGGAAACTGCTAAGGTCGAGGGTGTTAACTTTACCACTAGTCCCAACCGAAGTTATCCAAATGGGAAATTTGCTTCATCATTTATTGGTTTAGCCCAGTTACATGAAAATGAAGATGGGACAAAAAGTCTCATTGGAACGTCTGGTGTCGAGAGCTCCTTAAATAGCTTGCTGGCAGGGACAGACGGCATTATTACCTATGAAAAAGATCGTTTAGGTAATATTGTTCCAGGTACGGAACAAGTCACCCAACAAACAGTAAATGGAAAAGATGTCTACACGACCTTATCCAGTCCATTGCAGTCCTTTATGGAAAGTCAAATGGATGCCTTTCAAGAAAAAGTTAAGGGCAAGTACATGAATGCGACCTTGGTTAGTGCCAAGACAGGGGAAATTCTTGCCACTACCCAAAGACCGACTTTTGATGCAAATACAAAAGAAGGCCTAACAGATGATTTTGTTTGGCGAAATATCCTCTATCAAAGTAACTATGAGCCAGGTTCGACCATGAAGGTTATGACCCTAGCTGCGGCTATTGACAATAAAACCTTCTCTGGAGGCGAATACTTTAATAGTAGTGAATTGAAGGTAGCTGATGCGACTATCAGAGACTGGGATGTTAATGATGGTTTATCAGCTGGGAGTATAATGACATACTCGCAAGGTTTTGCTCACTCAAGTAATGTGGGGATGACCTTGCTCCAACAAAAGATGGGGGATGCTACTTGGTTAGAATACCTCAATCGATTTAAGTTTGGAGTTCCAACCCGTTTTGGTATGCCTGATGAGTATGCTGGACAACTACCTGCAGATAACGTTGTTAATATTGCCATGAGTGCCTTTGGTCAAGGGATTTCTGTTACCCAAACCCAGATGCTCCGCGCTTTTACTGCCATTGCTAATGATGGGGTTATGCTAGAGCCTAAGTTTATCAGTGCCCTTTATGATCCTAATGATCAGACAGTACGGAAGTCCAAAAAGGAAATTGTAGGTAATCCTGTATCAAAAGAAGCGGCTAGTCTGACTCGAGAAAATATGATTTTGGTTGGTACAGATCCTGTTTATGGTACAATGTACAATAAACTTACCGGTAAACCAATCGTTACTGTACCTGGTCAGACTGTTTCTGTAAAATCAGGAACTGCCCAGATTGCTGACGAACAAAAAGGGGGATACTTAAAGGGAGGCACCAACTATATCTACTCAGTAGTATCGATGAATCCGAGTGAAAATCCTGATTTTATCCTCTATGTGACAGTTCAACAACCAGAACATATTACTTCAGTACAACTAGGAGAGTTTTCTAACCCGATTTTGGAGCGAGCTTCAGCCATGAAAGAGACGCTCAATCTTCAATCTGCGGCTAAGAATTTGGACCAAGTGACAACTACAACTAGTTATGCCATGCCTAGCATTAAGGACTCTAGCCCTGGAGATTTAGCTGAAGAACTCCGTCGTAACCTTGTACAACCAATTGTTATCGGTTCGGGAACAAAAATCAAAGAAAGCTCTGTAGCAGAAGGAACCAATCTAGATGCCAATCAGCAAATTTTACTCCTTTCAGATAAGGTAGAAGAGATGCCTGACTTATATGGATGGTCTAAGAAAAATGTTGAAACCTTTGCCAAATGGCTGAATCTTGAAGTTGAGTTTGAAGGTACAGGAGAAACTGTTAAAAAGCAAAGTGTTCGTTCTAATACAGCTTTAAAAGATTTACAGAAAATAAAAATAACATTAGGAGATTAGAATGCTTATTTCTATCTTTGCTGGAGTGATTGCCTTTATTCTAACAGTCATAGGAATTCCAGCCTTTATCCGTTTTTACCACAAAGCACAGATTACCGGTCAACAGATGCATGAGGATGTCAAACAACACCAAGCAAAAGCTGGGACACCAACAATGGGAGGACTCGTCTTTCTCCTAGCAGGAGTTTTAGTTAGTCTGGTCCTTGCTCTCATGACTAATCAATTAACCAATAATGTCGGAATGATCCTCTTTATCCTGGTCTTATATGGTTTGGTCGGTTTCTTGGATGATTTCCTCAAGGTTTTCCGCAAAATCAATGAAGGACTTAATCCTAAACAAAAACTCTTGCTCCAGTTAGTCGGAGGAGTGATCTTCTATTTCTTCTATGAAAGAGGAGGAGATATCTTAAATGTATTTGGTTATCCCTTGCATTTAGGAGTTCTGTATATTCTCTTTGCCCTCTTCTGGTTAGTTGGTTTTTCAAATGCAGTTAATCTGACTGACGGAATCGATGGCTTGGCAAGTATTTCTGTTGTGATTAGCCTATCTGCCTATGGAGTGATTGCCTATGTGCAAAATCAGCTCGATATCTTACTAGTGATTGTAGCTATGATTGGTGGTCTTCTTGGCTTCTTTGTCTTTAACCACAAGCCTGCTAAAGTTTTCATGGGAGATGTAGGTAGCCTAGCCCTTGGAGGGATGTTGGCGGCTATTTCCATGGCACTGCACCAAGAATGGACGCTGCTTTTGATTGGTCTAGTGTATGTCTTTGAAACAACATCTGTTATGATGCAAGTCACCTACTTTAAGTTGACTGGAGGAAAACGTATCTTCCGTATGACACCAGTTCACCATCATTTTGAGTTGGGGGGCTTTTCTGGGAAAGGCCAAGCTTGGAGTGAGTGGAAGGTCGACTTCTTTTTCTGGGGAGTGGGCTTATTCGCTAGTCTCTTGACTTTGGCTTTCATGTATTTGTTCTAAAAAGAGAGTGTGGAATCATCAGATAGAGAAGGATTAAGTTCCTTCTCTTTTCTATTTCCATCAGTTTATTGCATCCCCTTCTCAAAAATAGGTAAATTTATGGTAAAATGGAAATAGAAAGTTGAAATGATGAGTTATTTTAAAAAGTATAGATTTGACAAATCCAAGTTTAAGTTAGGGATGCGAACTTTCAAGACAGGGATCGCTGTTTTTTTAGTTCTCATGATTTTTGGTTTTTTTGGTTGGAAAGGACTTCAGATTGGAGCCTTGACTGCAGTTTTTAGTTTAAGAGAAGACTTTGACAAGAGTGTTCATTTTGGTACTTCTCGTATTCTCGGAAATAGTATCGGTGGTTTTTATGCCCTGATTTTCTTTCTCTTAAATAATCTTTTTCATGGCGCCTTCTGGGTAACTCTCCTTGTTGTTCCAATTTGTACCATGTTAACCATTATGACAAATGTTGCTATGAACAATAAAGCAGGTGTTATCGGTGGAGTTGCGGCTATGTTGATTATTACCTTATCAATTCCAAACGGTGAGACAGTTTTGTACGTGTTTGCTCGAGTTTTTGAAACCTTTATGGGTGTTTTTGTAGCAATTCTTGTAAATTACGATATTGATCGTTTACGGAGCATTTTACTGAAAAAAACAAAATAATGTCACAAGATATAACATTATTGATTGACGATTGAATTTTTTTAGACTATAATAGACAGAAAGAAGGAAGTGTACATGAAGGAAAAAGAATTTCGTCGCAATATGGCAGTTTTTCCTATTGGTAGTGTTATGAAGCTGACCGATCTTTCGGCGCGCCAAATTCGTTACTATGAAGACCAGGAATTGATTAAACCTGATCGCAACGAAGGTAATCGCCGTATGTATTCTTTGAATGATATGGATCGATTGCTTGAGATTAAAGATTATATCTCTGAAGGTCTGAACATTGCTGCCATCAAGAAAAAATATGCTGAACGTGAGGCGAAGTCTAAAAAACCAGTGAGTCAAACTGAAGTGCGTAGAGCGCTTCGGAATGAAGTTCTCCAGCAAAGTCGCTTCGCTTCTCAACAATCACCTTTTGGTCGCGGTTAGGCAACCGCAAGTCGTCATATATAAGGAGAAAAACCATGCCAATCACAGCTGCAGATATTCGTCGTGAAGTTAAGGAAAAAAATGTAACCTTTATCCGTCTCATGTTTTCAGATATTTTGGGAACTATGAAAAACGTCGAAATTCCTGCTACAGATGAACAACTAGACAAGGTCTTGTCAAATAAGGCTATGTTTGATGGATCTTCTATTGAAGGGTTTGTTCGTATCAACGAATCAGATATGTACCTCTACCCTGACTTGGACACTTGGACAGTCTTTCCTTGGGGAGATGAGAACGGTAGTGTCGCAGGATTGATCTGTGATGTCTATACAACAGAAGGGGAACCATTTGCGGGAGACCCTCGTGGAAACCTCAAACGTGCTCTTCGTCACATGGAAGAAGTTGGATTCAAATCTTTCAACCTTGGACCAGAGCCAGAATTCTTCCTATTTAAGCTTGATGAAAATGGAGATCCAACTCTTGAGGTAAATGACAAGGGTGGTTACTTTGATTTGGCACCTACTGACCTTGCTGACAACACTCGTCGTGAGATTGTGAATGTCTTGACCAAAATGGGATTTGAAGTTGAAGCAAGTCACCACGAAGTTGCTGTAGGTCAACATGAGATTGACTTTAAGTACGATGAAGTTCTTCGTGCTTGTGATAAGATTCAAATCTTTAAACTCGTTGTAAAAACAATTGCGCGTAAACATGGTCTCTATGCAACCTTTATGGCTAAACCAAAATTTGGTATCGCTGGTTCAGGTATGCACTGCAATATGTCTTTGTTTGATGCTGAGGGAAATAATGCCTTCTTTGATCCAAATGATCCAAAAGGAATGCAGTTATCAGAAACTGCTTACTACTTCCTTGGTGGTTTGATCAAACATGCCTACAACTATACAGCTATCATGAACCCAACCGTTAACTCATACAAACGTTTGGTTCCAGGCTACGAAGCCCCTGTTTACATCGCTTGGGCTGGCCGTAACCGTTCACCGCTTGTCCGTGTACCAGCTTCACGCGGAATGGGAACACGTTTGGAGTTGCGCTCGGTGGACCCAATGGCAAACCCTTATATTGCTATGGCTGTTCTTTTGGAAGTCGGTTTGAACGGTATCGAAAACAAAATTGAAGCACCAGCACCAATCGAAGAAAATATCTACATCATGACTGCTGAAGAGCGTAAAGAGGCTGGCATCACAGACCTTCCATCAACTCTTCACAATGCTTTGAAAGCTTTGACAGAAGACGAAGTGGTTAAAGCAGCTCTAGGTGAGCACATCTATACTAGCTTCCTTGAAGCCAAACGCATCGAGTGGGCAAGCTATGCAACTTTTGTCTCACAATGGGAAATTGATAACTACCTAGATCTTTACTAATGATAAATCAAAAAGATTGTCCGTGAGGACGATCTTTTTTTCTTGCATTTTATATCGAGGTGTGATATATTTTATGTAACGAAGTGCGATATATCGAACTGAATAGGAGGTCTGGTTAAATGGAATTAACAGATAAGATTAGGCGTGTCTACATTCCCATGACTGAAACGGGATTTTATATTCTGTTCTGTCTGCAAAAGGAGAACCATGGCTATGGTATTACGCAAACGGTCAAAGAAATGACAGATTCGCAGGTTTCGATTAGTCCTGGAACCATGTATGGAACCTTGTCAAAGATGGAAAAGGATGGTTTGATTTCCTTTGTCCGAGAAGAGGAAAAACGAAAAATCTATCAGATAACAGACTTGGGCCGAAAAGTTTTAGATATTGAGTTGAAACGTATTGAACGACTCTACAGAAACAGTCGGGAGGAGCTTTGATGGAAAAGAAAGTTGTTTATAGGATTTGTACCATTGCGGATTATGATAGAGAGGCTCTCTATCTCAGAGAAATGCATGCTCAAGGCTGGAAACTTAAGGAAGTAAGTTACTCTAACTTAGTGGTTGCGGTTAAGTATACTTTTGAAGAGTGCCAACCGGAGCAGGTGGTTTATCAGTTGGACTTTTATCCTATGAAAAAGTCAGAGAGAGCTTCCTATTTACAACTGTTTAAAGATTTTGGCTGGGAGCATATTACAAACTTTAATGGGTTTTCCTATTTTAGAAAGCTTTATTCTGGAGTTGAGTCGGATGCCGAGTTTGAAATTTATAATGACGCGGCCGGGAAGTTAGCAATGGTCAAGAAGATTTTAACAATGCGGATGCTTCCTATTTTGCTTCTCTTTTTAGCTCTACTACCGATTTTATCAAAGTTTGTCAGTGGAGGTAGTCATTTCAGTTGGGAAATGTTTTTGATTGTTATCATAGATTGTACTCTATTGATAGTTTTTGCGATTCAGATTTCATATGTTTTTTGGAGATTGTTTCAAAAGTGGAAAGAATTATCTGATAAATAGAACCATTTTGGAGGTTAGACAATGAATAGCAAAGTACAATTTCGAATGTTTACCATTTTTGATTTGGATAAGGTAGAAGATTATTTGCATGAGATGCATTTGAAAGGTTGGAAATTTAAATCGAATCGTTTTGGCTTTTTCTATTTTGAACAATGCCGACCAGATGATGTAATTTACCTTGTGTGGAATACTAGCTACCTTAGAAAAAATGAGGTAGATTTACAAAGTATTAAGGATAGAGGATGGGAATTTGTGGAAAATTGTTCTTATACTGTTTTTCGAAAAGCAACTTGTGATGTAGATTTAAATGATCAATCTTTCATGAACAATCATCTTCGATGGGATGTTGTGAAATCTGGACTTCGTACATCGATAGTTTCTATCTCTGGAGGTCTAGTTGTTTGTATGAGTCTGTTTCGCGAAAGCCTCTCTCATTCTTTCTTCCTTATTTTTGCCCTATATGCTCTTATGATTACTTATCTAATCTATAGTTTTTACAGACTTAAACGGAAATATCTGGTTGATTGACAATAGTTTCTAGGTCCTCAGACTGATTTTTAGCACTCTTGGCAAAAGAGTGCTAATTTTTTGAGTTTTTGTCTTGACATTCTTTTCTAAGGGTGTATAATAGAATCATAAGTTAGCACTTGGATGTGTCGAGTGCTAAAAAAGATCTATCAGAGAGGAGTAGCGAGATGGTTACAGAACGTCAGCAGAATATTTTAAATCTGATTATTGACATCTTTACCAAAACGCACGAACCTGTTGGATCCAAAGCCTTGCAAGAGTCTATCAACTCTAGTAGTGCTACCATTCGAAATGATATGGCAGCTCTAGAAAAGCAAGGTTTGCTTGAAAAGGCTCATACTTCCAGTGGTCGGATGCCCAGTGTGGCTGGATTTCAATACTATGTCAAACACTCCCTATCCTTTGACCGTTTAGCTGAAAATCAAGTTTATGAGATTGTAAAAGCCTTTGATCAGGAGTTCTTCAAGCTTGAGGATATCCTTCAAGAGGCAACGAAAATCTTGTCAGACTTGAGTGGTTGTACGGTTGTAGCGCTAGATGTAGAACCAAGTAGGCAGAAGCTAACAGCTTTTGATATCGTTGTCCTCGGACAACATACAGCACTGGCAGTTTTTACGCTTGATGAGTCTAGAACAGTTACCAGTCAGTTTTTGATTCCGAGAAATTTCTTGCAGGAGGATTTAAATCGCCTCAAGACCATGATTCAAGAGCGTTTCCTGGATCAAACTGTTTTGGATATTCACTACAAGATTCGGACAGAGATTCCGCAAATTATCCAACGTTACTTTACAACAACGGATAATGTTATGGACCTCGTCGAACATATCTTTAAAGAAATGTTCAATGAAAATATCGTGGTTTCTGGCAAAGTCAATCTCTTGAATTTTGCTAATCTAGCAGCTTATCAGTTTTTTGATCAGCCACAAAAGGTTGCTTTGGAGATTCGAGAAAATCTGATTGGCGACCAGACGCAAAGTGTCCGAGTTGCGGATAGCCAAGAATCCTGTTTAGCTGACTTAGCAGTGATTAGCAGTAAGTTCCTGATTCCCTATCGTGGATTTGGAATCCTTGCGATTATAGGTCCGGTCAATCTGGATTATCAACAATTGGTCAATCAACTCAATGTAGTTAATCGAGTTTTGACCATGAAGTTGACGGATTTTTACCGCTATCTCAGCAGTAATCACTATGAAGTGAATTAAGATTGAAATCATTAAAGGAGGCGAAAATGGCCCAAGATATTAAAAATGAAGAAGTAAAAGAAGAGGAAGTTGTGGAAACAGCTGAAGAAACAGCTCCTGAGAAATCGGAATTGGATTTGGCTAATGAACGTGCCGAGGAATTTGAAAACAAATATCTTCGTGCCCATGCAGAAATGCAAAACATTCAGCGCCGTGCCAATGAAGAGCGTCAACTCTTGCAACGCTATCGTAGCCAAGATTTGGCAAAAGCAATCTTGCCATCACTTGATAACCTTGAACGTGCCCTTGCCGTCGAAGGGTTGACAGATGATGTGAAGAAGGGCTTGGAAATGGTCCAAGAAAGTTTGATACATGCTCTGAAAGAAGAAGGAATTGAAGAAATTCCAGCAGATGGTGAATTTGACCATAACTACCACATGGCCATTCAAACAGTTCCAGCAGATGACGAACATCCAGCAGATACCATCGCACAAGTCTTCCAAAAAGGCTACAAACTTCATGACCGCATCCTAAGACCGGCTATTGTAGTGGTTTATAACTAGGCAATTCTGACGGTAGCTAAAGCAACTCGTCAGAAAACGGCAATCGCTATGGCGTTTGCCTAGCCTCCTTACTAACTCGTCGTCGAAATAATATCGATTTCGACTTCTCGTGTCGCAACTTATATACATTGAAACCTTGTCCGAAACGACAATAAACTATGAAAGAAAGATAAGAAGCAAGCCGGAGGCTTGCAAGGAAGATATTTCCCGCCGTGGTGAAAGTTTCAGTAGCTTGTGCTACTGAAACAGGGGATTTTTGAGACAATAGGCTCAAAAATAAGTGATGAAATCCCGAAGGGAGTTGCTCACGTCCCCACCACTTAAGGGGAAATATCAAAAAGAAAAAAAGAAGATAAATTTAAGGAGAAAAACATATGTCTAAAATTATCGGTATTGACTTAGGTACAACAAACTCAGCAGTAGCAGTTCTTGAAGGAACTGAAAGCAAAATTATCGCAAACCCAGAAGGAAACCGCACAACTCCATCTGTTGTGTCATTCAAAAACGGTGAAATCATCGTTGGTGACGCGGCAAAACGTCAAGCAGTAACAAATCCAGATACAGTTATCTCTATCAAATCTAAGATGGGTACTTCTGAAAAAGTTTCTGCTAACGGTAAAGAATACACTCCACAAGAAATCTCAGCTATGATCCTTCAATACTTGAAAGGTTACGCTGAAGAATACCTTGGTGAAAAAGTAACTAAGGCTGTTATCACAGTTCCAGCTTACTTCAACGATGCTCAACGTCAAGCAACAAAAGACGCTGGTAAAATCGCTGGTCTTGAAGTAGAACGTATCGTCAACGAACCAACTGCAGCAGCTCTTGCTTACGGTTTGGACAAGACAGACAAAGAAGAAAAAATCTTGGTATTCGACCTTGGTGGTGGTACATTCGACGTATCTATCCTTGAATTGGGTGATGGTGTCTTTGATGTATTGGCAACTGCAGGGGATAACAAACTCGGTGGTGACGACTTTGACCAAAAAATCATCGACCACTTAGTAGCAGAATTCAAGAAAGAAAACGGCATTGATTTGTCAACAGACAAGATGGCCCTTCAACGTTTGAAAGACGCGGCTGAAAAAGCTAAGAAAGACCTTTCTGGTGTAACTTCAACACAAATCAGCTTGCCATTCATCACTGCTGGTGAAGCTGGACCTCTTCACTTGGAAATGACTTTGACTCGTGCGAAATTTGACGATTTGACTCGTGACCTTGTAGAACGTACAAAAGTTCCAGTTCGTCAAGCCCTTTCAGATGCAGGTTTGAGCTTGTCAGATATCGACGAAGTGATCCTTGTCGGTGGTTCAACTCGTATTCCTGCCGTTGTAGAAGCCGTTAAAGCTGAAACTGGTAAAGAACCAAACAAATCAGTAAACCCTGATGAAGTTGTGGCTATGGGTGCTGCTATCCAAGGTGGTGTCATCACTGGTGACGTCAAAGACGTTGTTCTTCTTGACGTAACTCCATTGTCACTTGGTATCGAAACAATGGGTGGAGTATTTACAAAACTCATCGACCGCAACACTACTATTCCAACATCTAAATCACAAGTCTTCTCAACTGCAGCAGATAACCAACCAGCCGTTGATATCCACGTTCTTCAAGGGGAACGCCCAATGGCAGCAGATAACAAGACTCTTGGACGCTTCCAATTGACAGATATCCCAGCTGCACCTCGTGGTATCCCACAAATCGAAGTTACATTTGACATCGATAAGAACGGTATCGTATCTGTTAAGGCCAAAGACCTTGGAACTCAAAAAGAACAAACAATTGTTATCCAATCTAACTCAGGTTTGACAGATGAAGAAATCGACCGCATGATGAAAGATGCAGAAGCTAACGCTGAAGCAGATAAGAAACGTAAAGAAGAAGTTGACCTTCGTAACGAAGTAGACCAAGCTATCTTTGCGACTGAAAAGACAATCAAGGAAACTGAAGGTAAAGGCTTCGATGCAGAACGTGATGCTGCCCAAGCTGCCCTCGATGAGCTTAAGAAAGCCCAAGAAGACAACAACTTGGACGAAATGAAAGCAAAACTTGAAGCATTGAACGAAAAAGCTCAAGGACTTGCCGTTAAACTCTACGAACAAGCCGCAGCAGCGCAACAAGCCCAAGCAGGAGCAGAAGGCGCACAAGCAACAGGAAATGCAGGCGATGACGTCGTAGACGGAGAGTTTACGGAGAAGTAAAACAATCCAGTGGATTGTTTTAGCGGAACCTCTTGAAATAAAGAAAGGTTCCGAGATTTTAGGATTCCTTTAATCCGAAAATCAATTCAGCCTTACTAGTTCAAAAACAAAGTATAATCGACTTTGTTTTTGAACGTCGTAATGATAAGAAGAAATCCAGAGGTTGCAACCCAGCCTCTGTTTTTCGGTAAAATAGAGGATGTTACGTATGAAAAAAGTACTTTGTATCATTTATCCTAATTTTTCTCTCTATGAGATAACCGCTTTAACAAGTACTTTAGCTCTGTCTTTTGACGTCACGATTGATTATGTCGCTTCAGATCACTCGATGGTGGTCTCTGAGGATGGTTTGCCCTGTCAACCGACCAAAACACTAGATCAGATCCGTATAGAAGAGTATTCTTGTGTGATTTTGCCAGGAATGGTAAATATAGGACCTGCCCTACAGGATGAGAAATTGCTTTCGTTCTTGAGGAACCTTGGTGAGCAAGATATCCTCATTGCAGCCATTTCTTCAGCGCCTCTTTTATTGGCGAAAGCAGGCTTGTTGAAGGATACGAAATTTACAGGTGGAATTTGGCAAAACTTCTTTGACTATTTTGAATTTCTTCCACGTGAAAATTTCCAACCGAAAGTTCTTGTGCAAGATAAACAAATCATTACGGCTATTGGTTTTGCGCATCAAGAGTTTGCAAGAAAAGTAATTCTTAGTCTAGGTTTGGCAGAGAATACGGATAACTATTTTAAAGAACAGAACGAGTATGCTGAAGAGGATTTGATATTTACTCTATCGGACCAAGAGTTTGATCAAGTGAAGCGAAGTATAGAAAACATCCTCTAAAGATTTACTTATAAATTATAGAAAGGAACAAAGAGTGTTCGGGGAATTGAACCTGAGTTCTAAAGTTTCTTACTCAATATGAAAGAAAGGAATTGAATCCGACCTAAATTCTCGGAAAAAAGATAAATCTGTCTAGGAGCATCGCTCCTGCGTCAGATTTCCTATTTTTCAGTCGAATTTTACGGTCTTGGTATCTTAAATGAACAATACTGAATTTTACGACCGTTTGGGCGTTTCGAAAAATGCATCTCAAGATGAGATCAAGAGAGCCTATCGGAAATTATCTAAAAAATATCATCCAGATATCAACAAGGATCCTGGAGCTGAGGACAAGTACAAGGAAGTTCAAGAAGCTTATGAAACTTTGAGCGATGAACAGAAACGTGCTGCCTATGACCAATACGGTGCTGCGGGTGCCAATGGTGGTTTTGGTGGTGCTGGCGGTTTCGGTGGCTTCGATGGAGCAGGTGGTTTTGGCGGATTTGAAGATATCTTCTCAAGCTTCTTTGGTGGTGGCGGTGCATCACGTAATCCAAATGCCCCTCGTCAAGGTGACGACCTCCAGTATCGCGTTCATTTGACTTTTGAAGAAGCTATTTTTGGTACAGAAAAGGAAGTCAAATACAATCGTGAAGCAAGCTGTCGTACTTGTAATGGGTCTGGTGCCAAACCTGGAACAAGTCCAGTTACTTGTGGACGCTGTCATGGTTCAGGTGTGATCAATGTTGATACCCAAACACCTCTTGGTATGATGCGTCGCCAGGTAACCTGTGATGTCTGTCATGGTCGTGGTCAAGAAATCAAAGATCCATGTACAACCTGTCATGGAACTGGTCATGAAAAACAAGCCCATAGCGTACACGTAAAAATCCCTGCTGGTGTGGAAACAGGTCAACAAATCCGCCTAGCTGGTCAAGGTGAAGCTGGCTTTAATGGAGGCCCTTATGGTGACTTGTATGTAGTAGTTTCGGTGGAAGCTAGTGATAAGTTTGAACGTGAAGGAACCACTATCTTCTACAATTTGAACCTCAATTTTGTTCAAGCAGCACTTGGTGATACAGTAGACATCCCTACAGTTCATGGTGATGTAGAATTAGTCATTCCAGAAGGAACTCAGACTGGTAAACGATTCCGCCTACGTGGTAAAGGTGCGCCTAGCCTTCGTGGTGGTGCCCTTGGTGACCAATATGTTACTGTCAATGTTGTTACCCCAACAGGTTTGAATGACCGCCAAAAAGCAGCCTTGAAAGAATTCGCAGCTGCAGGTGATTTAAAAGTAAATCCAAAGAAAAAAGGCTTCTTTGACCATATTAAGGATGCCTTTGAAGGAGAATAAAGCATAAAGTAAAAAGAGCCTTCGGGCTCTTTTTCGTGCACTCTTTAGAATGTTATACTCAATGAAAATCAAAGAGCAAACTAGGAAGCTAGCCGCAGGTTGCTCAAAGCACTGCTTTGAGGTTGCAGATAGAGCTGACGTAGTTTGAAGAGATTTTCGAAGTGTATGAGCATGGGAGAAATAATCTCCGACTGATCTGCTATTGATATTTTTGAGTGAGTAAGCCAGCCTCATCCATGTCCTGGATGAGTTGCTTGAGTTCCGCTTCCTTGCCAGGTTTCACGGTGACGGTATCAATGTGCTTAATTGCCGAATTATCCTGAATATCCACCAAGGTCAAAGCTTTTTCATAGAATGCGATCCCCTTTTTCATGCTTTCCGGATCATTCAAAGTTAGAATTGTGTAAGAAGAATGTGATTTCTTTCCGTTTTCTCGGAAATACTTCTCGCCTTCCTTCTCTAAAAATTGGGATAAACCATGATTGAATAAGTTGTCCTCTACTGAATGGTAGGAAATATCACCTGCCTGTAGAACATAGACCTTAAGTCGATTTTTAGTCAGGTTAGGACTTTCTTTTAGGACTGGGTGGCTATTGACAACATCATCAGAGAATGTCACATAAAAATCCAACCCCCCGCCTTCGAATTGATAGCTTCCATTTGATTCTACTTTTTCAGGAGGCAGGTCAAGGGAGATGAAGATTTGTTTTAAGGCTTCATTTCCTTCTCGGATGTCACTCGGTGAGGCCTTGAACAGATTGGCCAGTATTAGAAATGCTAGGGCTACAAGAAGGCAGAGGACACCACAAATGATCAGGATGATCCGCGTCAGAACTTTAAAAAACTGTTTCATTTTCATGCCCTCCCTGGTCTGTTAGGATTTGCTAACCCAAATGGATTTAAAGGGGAAATAAGGAAAATTGGAGTTTCCCTTTCCTTAGTTTTCTTCAGTTTCCTGCAATTCTTTTAGTACAGCTAATCTTGTTTGGACGTCTTTTTCCAAGACTTTAAACTTATAGGTCAAATCTTTTTGATATTCCTTGATGAGTTCTTTTTGTTGGTCGATAATTTGCAGGCTATCTTGGATGATGTCTAAGTCATCCTTAATGGCTTCAACACGATCAGTTGTATCTAGAACCTCTTCAGTGATAGCTTGGCGGTTCTTAACGAGGAGGTATGAACCGACCGCAGAACCTGCAAAAAGTAGTAAATTTGATAGTTTCATAGTGACTCCTTAGGCGTTTTTGATCGTTTCAGCGACTTGGGCAAGTTTGTCAAAGTCTGGTTCATGAGCGACAAAGTCAATTTTTAGGTCATCATCTGCGCCATAACGAGGAACGAGGTGGACATGGGTATGGAAAACAGTTTGTCCAGCAACTTCTTCGCAGTTGGCGATGATATTCATACCTTCAGCTTTGGTAGCTTTCATGACTTTTTGAGCAACCTTTGGTACTTGGGCGAACAGTTGGCTAGCACTTGCAGCATCCATTTCTAAAAGATTGCGGTAGTGTTCTTTTGGTACGACCAAGGTGTGACCAGGTGTTACTTGTGAGATATCAAGGAAGGCAAGAACTTGATCATCTTCGTAAACCTTTGATGCGGGAATCTCTCCTGCGATAATTTTACAAAAAATGCAATCTGACATAAAATCTACCTCTACTGTATTGAATTTTGATATAATATAGCTACATTATACCAGATTTGGAGAAAATATGTTAGAAATTAAAAATCTGACTGGGGGCTATGTTCATGTCCCTGTCTTGAAAGATGTGTCCTTTACAGTCGAGAGTGGACAGCTGGTCGGTTTGATTGGTCTCAATGGTGCAGGAAAATCAACGACCATCAATGAAATTATTGGACTTTTGACACCTTATAGTGGAGAAATAAACATCGACGGGCTAACCTTAGGTGCCAATCCGCGAGAATATCGTCAGCAGATTGGTTACATTCCTGAAACTCCTAGTTTGTACGAAGAATTAACTCTCAGAGAACATATCGAGACGGTTGCCATGGCCTATGGTATTGAGCAAAACCTAGCTTTTAAACGTGTAGAACCTCTTTTAAAGATGTTCCGTTTGGATCAGAAATTAGATTGGTTCCCTGTTCATTTTTCAAAAGGGATGAAACAGAAGGTCATGATTATCTGTGCCTTTGTTGTGGATCCGAGTCTCTTTATCGTCGATGAACCTTTCCTTGGTCTTGATCCTCTGGCGATTTCGGACTTGATTCAGCTTTTGGATCTTGAAAAGAAAAAAGGGAAGTCTATCCTCATGAGTACCCACGTTCTTGACTCTGCTGAAAAAATGTGTGATTCTTTTGTCATTCTCCACAAAGGTCAAGTCAGAGCTAAAGGGGATCTTGAAGAGCTGAGACAAGCTTTTGCCATGCCGGAAGCAAGTCTCAATGATATCTATTTAGCTTTGACCAAAGAGGAGGACAGATGAAAGAGTTGTTTCTAAAGCGAAAGCAGGCTTTTCGTAAAGAGTGTGTCGGTTATCTGCGTTATGTGCTCAATGACCACTTTGTCTTGTTTTTACTGGTCTTAGTAGGTTTTCTAGCCTATCAGTATAGTCAACTGCTCCAGCATTTTCCTGAGAATCATCTACCAATCCTAGGTTTAATTGGGATTGTCTCTGTTTTACTCTTACTTTGGGGAGGAATAGCGACCTATGTGGAAGCGCCTGATAAGCTCTTTCTCTTAGTAGCTGAAGAAGAAGTGAGAGAACACATCCAGAAGCAAAGTTTAGTTTCCTTCATCTTTTGGGTTAGTGTACAGACTCTCTTTTTGCTCCTTTTTGCTCCTTTATTTTTAGCCATGGGCTTAGGCTTAGGAGTTTTTTGGGTCTATGTTCTTCTTTTGGGAGTCGGGAAATATTTCCTGTTTCAGAAAAAAGCTGGCAAGTTTTTTAGTGCAAATCATCTGGACTGGGACTATGTGATTGCCCAAGAAAGTAAACGCAAGCAGTTTTTACTTCGTTTCTTTGCCCTCTTTACCCAAGTCAAGGGAATTTCAAACAGCGTCAAGAGACGAGCTTATCTAGATGTTATCCTAAAAGCAGTTCAGAAGGTGCCGAGCAAGATTTGGCAGAACCTCTATCTTCGTTCTTATCTGCGAAATGGAGATCTTTTTGCCCTCAGTCTTCGTCTCCTCTTCCTATCCTTGCTGGCGTTGATCTTTATTGAGCAAGCTTGGATAGCGACAGCAGTGGTGGTTCTATTTAACTACCTCTTGCTCTTTCAGTTATTGGCCCTCTATCACGCCTTTGATTACCAATATTTGACTCAACTTTTCCCGCTAGACAAGGGGCAAAAGGAAAGGGGATTACAGGCGGTTGTCCGAGGATTGACTGGTTTTGTTTTATTGGTTCAACTGGTAGTTGGGGTGATTACCCTCCAAGAAAAACTAGCTCTTTTAGCCCTGCTTGGAGCTGGATTGGTCTTACACATCTTGTATCTCCCTTATCAGGTGAAACGTCAGATGCAGGACTAAATCTTATAAGATTAGATGAAAAAATAAGTTGAGTTCAGGTTGGCTCAACTTATTTTTATTTACGTGACCTCAATGAACATCAAAGAGTAAACCAGAAACTAGCCGCAGATTACTCAAGAAGAGTCTAACATGGTTTGAAGAGATTTTTGAAGACTATTACAAGATAAGGGTTGGTCCGTAGAGACTCAACTTGGTCTTGACTTGGTCAAAGTGAAAGCGGTCATAGGCTCTCCAAGCGGCGCGAGTAGGAGCGTCTGGATTGAGGGCACTGAGGCCCATGAGAAGACTGGAGGTCTGGTAAAATTTTTCCAGCTCAATCAAGAATCGATTATCCACTGTCTCAGCTTTAGAGAGAAAGCGGAGGATATTGTCCAGTTGCTCCTGAAAGCGGACATCGTCAGCTGTTGCCTTTTTGCAGACTTGGTAAGCTTTGTTTAACTCAGTTATCAGTGTCTGAGCTCTTTTGATGGGGTCTGAATCCGTCATGAGAATTCCTCCTTTGTGATGGTTTTAAAGTTGTTTTAAGCCTTTGTCTTTCTATAATCCTAGCCTATCACTTTTTACTCTTTTTTTACCTTCAAATCTTTAATTGTCATTGAAATTTCCTGAATGGTAATAGCGGGATTTTATGATAAAATAGTTGTAAGGTTATCATAGTTATTTTGTAAAAACTTCGACACTTTAGGAATTTTTAAGAACCGTTTAGGATTTGGCAAAAAATGGATTCTAGACTTATGCTATCCTCTCTTCAGGAGGATTTTTATCCATGATTTATATCATCATCCAAAAAGAGAAAGAAATTTTCAAATTAAACATAAAGGATATCTACTATATCCAAACGCATCCAAGTAAAGCCCATACCGTGCAAATTGTTACAGAAGACGCTAGCTTTGATTTGTTTCAAAATTTAAGCAAGCTTGAGAAACAATATGGGGAAACCTTAACGAGATGTCATCGAAATTGTCTGGTCAATCTTGAACGAGTAAAATCCATGGAACTCCAGTCAAAGACTCTTTTTCTTGGAGAAGAAGGTCAATATGCTGTTCAGTATTCCAGACGTCGTTATAGAGAAATTCGCCAAAAATGGTTGAAACAAGGAGAATAAGAAGATGAGAATATTTGTTTTAGAAGATGATTTTTCCCAACAAGCTAGGATTGAAACGACGATTGAAAAACTTTTGAAAAAACAGAGTATCATCCCCAGTTCTTTTGAAGTCTTTGGCAAGCCAGACCAACTGCTGGCAGAGGTGCATGAAAAGGGGGCGCATCAGCTTTTCTTTTTGGACATTGAGATTCGAAATGAAGAGATGAAGGGGCTAGAAGTGGCTAGAAAGATTCGGGATCGGGATCCTTATGCCCTGATCGTCTTTGTGACGACTCACTCAGAGTTTATGCCCCTGTCCTTTCGCTACCAAGTGTCTGCTTTGGACTACATTGATAAGGCCTTATCGGCAGAGGAGTTTGAATCTCGGATCGAGACAGCCCTTATCTATGCCAATAGTCAAGATAGTAAAAGTTTGGCGGAAGATTGCTTTTACTTTAAATCAAAATTTGCTCAATTCCAGTATCCCTTTAAAGAGGTTTACTATCTCGAAACGTCCCCAAGACCCCATCGTGTTATTCTCTATACCAAGACGGACAGGCTGGAATTTACGGCGAGTTTAGAGGAGGTTCTCAAGCAGGAGCCCCGTCTCTTGCAGTGCCATCGCTCTTTTCTTATCAATCCAACTAATGTAGTTCGTTTGGATAAGAAAGAAAAACTGCTTTTCTTTCCCAATGGTGGAAGTTGTCTAATCGCCCGTTATAAGGTCAGGGAAGTATCTGAGGCTATCAATAACTTACACTGAGTGAGGAGAATTTATGTATATTTTTTGGATGATATTGTATTCACTAGCTATTAGTGGGCTAGAAATTATCATGTTCTTTAAGGTAGATGGAATTAGTCTCACTTTCGATAGAATTTTTAAGGCCTTTCTTCTAAAATTTCTTCTAGCAGCAATTGTTACAACTTTTAAATTTTTAGTCTTGACTGACTATCTGTCATACTTTATAGAACCCTTGTTCGGCATCAGCTTGTCTCTCATATTGTTAAGAGGGCTTCCTAAAAAACTCCTTTTCTTTTATGGTCTCTTTCCAATTGTATTGATGGATATTTTTTACAGAAGTGTCTCCTATTTTGTGTTTCCGTTTTTTGGGAAAGGGATTGTAGATGGATATGGAAATCCTCTCTTTTTGTTGATTATGATATTCGTTTACTCCATAGTATTAGTCTTTTTGAAATGGTTGGACTATGATTTCACTAGCTTGAGAAGGGAGAGCCTAGATAAAGATTTTCAAAAATCCTTGACTAAGATTAACTGGATAATGGGGGCTTACTTTCTAGTCATGGAAAGTCTGTCTTACTTTGAATATGCATACGATATCCAATCAAAGACTGTTCGCCATCTAATCCTAGTCTTTTACCTCCTTTTTTTTATGGGGATTATCAAGAAATTGGATACCTATTTGAAGGAAAAACTTCAGGAGAAACTGAACCAAGAACAGGCTTTGCGCTATAGAGATATGGAGCGCTATAGTCGGCATATAGAGGAACTTTACAAGGAAGTACGGAGTTTTCGTCATGACTACACCAACCTCTTGACTAGCTTACGTCTGGGTATTGAAGAGGAGGATATGGAGCAGATAAAAGAGGTCTACGACTCGGTCTTAAAGGATTCTAGTCAGAAATTGCAGGACAATAAATATGACCTGGGCCGATTGGTGAATGTTCGGGATCGTGCCCTCAAAAGTCTTCTAGCTGGAAAATTTATAAAAGCTAGAGAAAAGGACATTGTCTTTAATGTCGAAGTTCCTGAGGAGATTCAGGTCGAGAGTATGAGTCTGCTTGATTTTCTAACCATTGTGTCTATCCTTTGTGACAATGCTATTGAAGCCAGTGTAGAGGCCAGTCAACCTCGCGTTTCAATCGCCTTTTTAAAAAATGGAGCACAGGAGACCTTCATTATTGAAAACTCCATCAAAGAAGAGGGCATAGATGTTTCTGAAATATTCTCTTTTGGAGTTAGTTCTAAAGGGGAGGACCGAGGTGTTGGTCTCTATACCGTCATGAAGATTGTGGAAAGTTATCCCAATGCCAGTCTCAATACCACCTGTCAAGATCAAGTCTTTCGTCAGGTTTTGTCGGTTCATTTGCTGTCAACTTCTGATTAGAGAATGTGTGAGCAAGAGGACCTTGGCATTTTAACTTGAAAAAAACTGCAACTATTTATCCTTATACAGCCTGACTTTTTACAATGTTCGAGGAAAAATAAATGAACCAGAAATCTTATTTTATAGCTTGTTCTGTACTGATCATCCTATCCAATCTTCTCATGTTTTCTCTAGTCAATGAGGGAGAAGGTACAGGAGCTAATCTGCTTATAATTGTTGCAACCTGTGTCTTGCTACCAGCCTTTTTACATGCAGTTGAAAATCAGCAGACATCATTGGTTAGGGCAGAATCCTTGCTCCTCGTTCAGATGGCAGTGGTTTCCTTAGTCCGTCTCATCAGCCGAATAGAGAGGACACCTGAAATCTTACATACAGGCCTCACCCTCCTAGTTTTAGCAAGCTGGGCAGCCTTTATCGTCCTAGCTATCATGAGAATGTATCAGAAAAAAGAGAAGTAAGGATGAGAGCATTTTAATTGGTTATGGTTTATTAGGGCAAGCATGTTTTCCGTGCTTGCTTTTTATTTTTTCTACAATTTAGGAGGTTTTGATGACCATTCATGATTTGGGAAAATTAAGGTCAAAAGGAGTGCTATACTAGCAGTGTAAAGGATATAGCTCAACTAAAATAAAGCACACATTTAGGAGGAAATTTTATGAAGAAAAAAATACTTGTCATTTTCATCTTGTATCTAATCATGTCTCCTATTGGGGATAGTAATTGGTATCATTTATTTTATACCATTGCCTATCTGATTGCAGTTATAATCTATTTTGCTTTAATGAGAAAGAAAGGAGCAAAGAAATGAAAACTTTTCTTGCTAAAAAACGGAACATCTTCCTTGCGAGATTGTTCCTAGGTCAGTTACCTGTACTGATCTCTACTTATTTATTTCTATCTCGTCAGTTTTTACATTTTTCCTTAGTTTTTCAATTGCTTTTAGTGGTTGTTAACTTGGCTTCTATTTTGGTGATTGTTTACCTCACTAGAGAAATGAGAGTGAGAAAGTTTGAAGATGATGAGTTGGTCAATCCGAGAACCAATCAACTCATGTTCATCGGATTGACAGGTTTTATGTCTATTATCGGTTTGTATAGAGGTATGACGGCGGCAGAATCCTATCAGCAACTGATTGGTTATATTGCTTCTGTTCTCTGCTTAATCATCATGCTGCTGCTCATTTGGGGCTTGAAGTATTATAAAAAGTAAGCTCACAAAAAGGACTTACAGGCAGTGTTTTCAGACTACGGGATTTTTCAAGAGGGGTTCTTGCAATTTAAGAGTTTTTGATGACCATTTAAGATTTGGATGCAAAACCTAAAAAAGCAGTGCTATACTGAGTGTGTAAAAGTTACAAGGATACCAATGCTAAACTGAAATAAAGGAGTGATTCTTATGGCGAAAAAAATAATTACGATTGTCATCTTGTATGTAATCATGCAAACTTGTCTTTATCCGCTTAGGGGAAATGAGTGGTATTATGTAATGGATGCACTAGCATACTTTGCTTCGGTTTATATCTTCGTTCAGTTCAATAAAAAATGGAGAAAAAGCCACTTTGAATCTTGAACATAGAAGTTTTATAGGTCTGGAATAGATCATCAAAATAAGATGGATGATTTTAAAATAATATCTGCTAAGTATTATCTGTAAAATGCAAAATTCTTGAATCCTTATTTTGATGATTCTAAATAGGAGAGAGGTTGTGTTTATGGCCATTTTTAATAAATGTCATGCTGTGTTTGTTGGATTTTTAGCCTTTATAATAGTTACTTCAGTAGGTTATACCATCAATCAAGGAGATTTTTTTCAAAACGAGTACATATTTATTATAGCAAAGACTTTCTGGATTTCACTGAGTATTGCCTATGCGAAATGGTTTGATATGGTTTCGCTAAGAAGGTTAACGAAGAAAGAAATTCTACTTTTTATTGGAAGCTTTCTTATTTGTGTGCTGGTAAATATAGGTTATTATAGTTTTTTTACAGTCTCTTCTGGTGCTGGATATCAACACCTTGAGGCTACTAGTACAGGAATTTCCTTATCCTTTATTGCAAGCGTGACAGTTTTTGGGCCTATTCTGGAGGAATTTGTTTTCAGAGGTATCCTTCAAGGTGCGGTTTTTGAAAATTCTTGGTTGGGGCTTATACTGACTGCCTCTCTCTTCTCTTTCCTGCATGCTCCTTATAATGTTCCTTCATTTATCTATTATCTATTTGGAGGTTTGATGCTGGGCTTTGCTTATAAAAAGAGTCAAAATCTATCGGTGCCTATCTTAGTCCATATCTGTTACAATTGTTTATCATTCTTCTAGTAGTTGACAGTGGTTAAATTTACAAAGGAATGTAGAGGATGGTCAGTTAGCGTCATAGTGACTAGGGAACTGATCTGGTAGATGTGAAATCAATAGATGGAGGAATCAAATGAAAAAGTATGTCGAATTGTTAGATTTATTTGCTCGAGTTGTAATAATATTGCTATCTCTTGTTCTTTGTATAAGAGTACTCATGATTTCAACAGAACTCTGGAGACATGTTCTTGTACTGGTAAGTACCCCTGTTACGATCTATAGTCTGCTAAAACATAGACCAGGCAAGAAGAACATAAAAACCCTGTGAGAATCTTAAAAGAAAGATTAAAAAGATGCAAGCAAAATATAAAAATCAAATAGTAGAAGTTTGGGAAATTGGTAAAAATACTCCTAAATCAGGTTGGGTAGAAGACGCCTTGCAAAAGAATTACATAGTATGGCTAGACAATCATGTCCGAATTTTAATGGCAGGACTTCAGTCTTCTCTTGCAACCAATCTCAAAATTGGCCTAGTCGGAACGGCAGGAGGAGGTTTTGCTGGTTATAGTATGTATGTCCTTGGCTATCCAGGAGATTATCTTGACCTCACAAATCATAGAGTAGTATCTGCCAAGGCTTTTCATCGAGACTATCAAGTTTTATAAAATAATTAGGTAGAAAAAGGATGATGGTCTATCATTTTGAAAAGAATTGACTACCTAGATGATGAAAAATATAAAGTTTTTAACAGCAACAAAAGTACACAAGGGTAGATGTATTGGCTTATCAAAGTCATGGTGATAGCTACCGAGACTGAATACTGGAGGATTAAATGATAATTAGTGGCAGTTACGATAGCAAAGCTATGAGGGAGTTTCTATGAAAAAATATTCTATTCTTTTCAAAACGAGTGCAGTTCTTTCCTATTTATTTTTGTTTTTCGGGTTGTCTTGGACAACCCAATTTTGGAGAAATTATTGGGAGTTCTCGTCTTGGGTAGGAAATCTTATCTGGATTCGAAACATCATTAGTGTTCTCTTTATAGGTTTGATGGTTTGGATTTTGATCAGGTCGAGCCATGCTTATCTCTTTCGTATCCCTAGGAAAAAGTGGTTGAGTTATTCTGTTCTGACGATGTTAGCAGCTGTCGTTCTTATAAGCTTTAACTATCTGACAGCTAAACATGTTCAGGGGACAAACGAAGGTTGGAATTTATTTATTGCTTATAGTGAGACCAATTTTGCAGAGTTCGGAGTTTACCTAACCTTAATAGTACTAGGACCTCTGATGGAAGAATTGGTATGTAGGGGACTGCTTCAACATGCCTTCTTTAAGAATTCAAGATGGGGACTGGATATTCTATTTCCGTCGGTTTTGTTCGCCTTACCCCATTTTTCAAGTTTTCCTAGTCTACTAGACCTTCTGGTTTATACAGCAGTTGGATGTATATTTGGTGGTTTGACACGCTATACAAAGACTATCTATCCTTCTTACACGATTCATATTGTTAATAATATCATCGCAAACTTACCATTTTTGCTCACTTTTCTACATAGGGTATTGGGGTAAAAAAACCAAAGGCTTACTTTTCAGCCATAGAGGAGGTCATCATGTATAAACACTTATTTTTCCTAGATTCAAAAACCTTAGACTGGTTGACGCCCTATATTCTAGACTTGGCTTCTGACACCATTGCCTTTAATGTTTTTGTGCTAACCTTTGTATCTGTGGTGGTCTTTTATTTCCTGAATCCCATGTTAGCTTTAATAGCTATATTCTTAGGGGCTGGCTATGTGGTCGGATTTTGGTTGTTAAAATGGTTTGTTTTGGAAAGGCTAGAACTAAAGGATGACATGTAGGAAGTCTGTTTGTTGAGGAGGATAATTTGATGGAGTTTTTTGATAAATTTCATGCCTTATGTTTTGGATTTTTAGTACTAATAATCGTCATTACAGTTCCTTATACGATTAACCATGGAGATTTTTTTCAAAATGAATCTGCACTGATTATTGTAAGTCTTCTTGTAACCTCGATGACTGTTGCTTATGCTAGACAGTTTGAAATGATTTCTTTTGGGATGTTAAGCAAGAAACAACTTTTGCTTTTCATTGCAATCTTTCTTCTAAGTGTGCTTGAGACGCTAGTTTATATTCATTTCTTCGCTGTTTCTTCTGGCGCAGGAGTTCAACACTTGGAGGAAGTCAGCAGAGGAATTTCTCTGTCTTTGATTTTGACTACCTCAGTTTTTGGACCCATCCAGGAGGAACTCATTTTCAGGGGACTTCTTCAGGGGGCTATATTTGAAAATTCTTGGTTAGGGCTTGTGCTAACTTCCTCTCTCTTTTCTTTCATGCATGGACCTTCTAATGTCCCTTCGTTTATTTTTTATCTACTTGGAGGCTTGTTACTGGGCTTTGCTTATAAAAAGAGCCAAAATCTATGGGTTTCTACTCTAGTCCATATGTTTTACAACAGTTGGCCACTCTTATTTTATTTATAAAAATCATGAAAGGTAAGTAGGAGATTGTGCTTACCTTTTTCTTTCTATAATGATAACCCAAACCACCCCAGAGGCTTTTATTTGAGAATCAGGTCTGGACTGGTTGACGAATAGGCTAAAAACTAGTAGAATAGTAAGGAAACTTTATACGGAGGAAAGAAATGGACTTGGGTGATATTGAGCTAACGCTGACCCCTATACCTGGGAAAAGCGGAAAAGCTTATATGGGAAGCTACCCTGATGGGAAGCGCGTCTTTATTAAAATGAACACCTCTCCAATCCTACCTGGTTTAGCCAAGGAACAAATCGCTCCTCAATTATTATGGACTCGCCGTTTATCGGATGGGCGTGATATGTGTGCCCAAGAATGGTTGAATGGTAAAATTTTGACCCCTTATGATATGAATCGCAAGCAGATTATCAATATTTTGAGCCGCTTGCATCGTTCGCGTCCTTTGATGACGCAATTGACTCGTTTGGGCTATTCTTTAGAAACACCTTTTGACTTGCTTCAGGCTTGGTTAAAAGATGCTCCAGAATCCTTGAAGAACAATCAATATCTAAGAATGGTAGTAGAGGATTTGCGAGGAAGCTTGCCAAACTTTAGGGAAGATTATGCAACGATCGTTCATGGAGATGTACGACATAGTAATTGGATTGAGACAGAGAGCGGTCTTATTTATTTAGTGGATTGGGATTCCGTTCGTTTAACGGATCGCATGTTTGATGTAGCGCATATGCTATGTCACTATATTCCAGACTATCAGTGGAAAGAGTGGTTGACTTATTACGGTTACAAATACAACCAAACAGTCATCAACAAACTATTTTGGTATGCTCAGTTATCCTTCTTGAGCCAGATTGCCAAATATTATACAAATGAAGATCTAGAAAATGTCAATCGGGAGATCTATGCCTTGCGCATCTTCCGTGACAAGTATGGAAAGAAGAGATGAGAGTTAGAAATCGTAAAGGGGCAACAGAATTACTAGAGGCTAATCCTCAGTATGTTGTCTTAAATCCTTTAGAAGCCAAAGGGAAATGGCGAGATTTATTTGGAAATGACAATCCTATCCATGTTGAGGTTGGTAGTGGTAAGGGTGCTTTTGTGACAGGTATGGCCAAACAAAACCCTGACCTCAACTATATCGGGATTGATATTCAAAAGTCTGTTTTGAGTTATGCCTTGGACAAGGTCTTGGAAGTTGCTGTACCCAATATTAAGTTGTTGTGGGTTGATGGTTCTGATTTGACCGACTACTTTGAAGATGGTGAGATTGATCGCTTGTACCTAAACTTTTCAGATCCGTGGCCTAAAAAACGCCATGAAAAGCGTCGTCTAACCTATAAGAGTTTCTTGGATACCTTCAAGCGTATCTTGCCTGAACACGGTGAGATTCATTTCAAGACAGATAATCGTGGCTTGTTTGAATACAGCCTAGTGAGTTTTTCTCAATATGGCATGAAGCTCAATGGAGTTTGGTTGGACTTGCATGCCAGCGACTTTGAAGGCAATGTCATGACAGAATATGAAGAAAAATTCTCAAGTAAGGGTCAAGTTATCTACCGAGTTGAGGCAGAATTTTAAGAAAAAGCTTAAAATCAAGCCTTCTGAGTGCTTATACTTTACATAAGTAGTCAAAAGTGCTATACTGTAAGTAAGAATATGAGAAAGTGAGGCGGGGAAATATCTTCGCCTCTTGCTTATGAGGAGGTGGACGCAATCGCAACTATCGTAGAATTAGTCAGAGAAGTCGTAGAACCTGTCATTGAAGCTCCCTTTGAACTCGTGGATATCGAGTACGGAAAGATTGGCAGTGACATGATTCTTAGTATTTTTGTAGATAAACCAGAGGGAATTACCTTGAACGACACAGCGGACTTGACAGAAATCATCAGTCCTGTCCTAGATACTATCAAGCCAGATCCCTTCCCAGAACAATATTTCCTAGAAATCACCAGTCCAGGCTTGGAGCGTCCTTTGAAAACCAAGGAAGCAGTCGCTGGAGCAGTTGGGAAATACATCCATGTTGGACTTTACCAAGCCATCGATAAGCAAAAGGTCTTTGAAGGAACCTTGCTAGCCTTTGAAGAGGATGAGTTGACTATGGAGTATATGGACAAGACTCGTAAGAAAACAGTCCAAATCCCATACAGTTTGGTATCAAAAGCACGTTTAGCAGTAAAATTATAGTAAAAGAAAGGAAGCTTTTGAAGATTCAAAAGTGAATAGAAGATGAGTAAAGAAATGCTAGAGGCCTTCCGCATTTTGGAAGAAGACAAGGGAATCAAAAAAGAAGACATCATTGATGCAGTGGTGGAATCACTTCGTTCAGCCTATCGCAGACGCTATGGGCAGTCTGATAGTGTAGCCATTGATTTCAACGAAAAGACAGGTGACTTTACAGTTTATACTGTTCGTGAAGTTGTTGATGAAGTATTTGATAGCCGTTTGGAAATCAGCTTGAAAGATGCTCTTGCCATTAACTCAGCTTACGAGCTTGGGGACAAGATTAAATTTGAAGAAGCACCAGGTGAGTTTGGTCGTGTAGCAGCTCAGTCTGCCAAACAAACCATCATGGAAAAAATGCGCAAGCAAACACGTGCTATCACCTACAACACTTACAAAGAGCATGAGCAAGAAATCATGTCAGGTACAGTGGAGCGCTTCGACAATCGCTTTATCTATGTCAACCTTGGCAGCATCGAAGCTCAATTGTCAAAACAAGACCAAATCCCTGGTGAAGTCTTTGCTTCTCACGATCGTATCGAAGTTTATGTCTACAAGGTTGAAGACAATCCACGTGGTGTCAACGTCTTTGTGAGCCGTAGCCATCCAGAAATGATTAAACGCTTGATGGAACAAGAAATTCCTGAAGTCTATGACGGAACAGTTGAGATCATGAGCGTGGCTCGTGAAGCAGGTGACCGTACAAAGGTTGCTGTTCGTAGTCACAATCCTAACGTGGATGCGATCGGAACAATCGTTGGACGTGGTGGTGCTAACATCAAGAAAATTACTAGCAAATTCCACCCAGCTCGCTACGATGCCAAGAGCGATCGTATGGTCCCAATCGAAGAAAACATCGACGTTATCGAATGGGTAGCAGATCCAGCTGAATTTATCTACAATGCTATTGCTCCTGCAGAAGTTGACCAAGTTATCTTTGATGAAAATGATAGCAAGCGTGCCTTGGTCGTCGTGCCAGATAACAAACTATCTCTTGCCATCGGTCGTCGTGGGCAAAACGTTCGCTTGGCAGCTCACTTGACTGGATACCGTATCGATATCAAGTCTGCAAGTGAATTTGAAGCGATGGAAGAAGCTGGTCAAGTTGATTTCGCTGACACAGACGAATTGACTGAAGAATAAAAGCTGCAAGAGGAGGGAAGGATGAAAACAAGAAAAATCCCTTTGCGCAAGTCTGTTGTTTCTAACGAAGTGATCGATAAGCGAGATTTACTTCGTATTGTCAAGAACAAAGAAGGCGAAGTCTTTATCGATCCGACAGGCAAGGCTAATGGCCGTGGCGCTTATATCAAGCTAGACAATGCAGAAGCCCTAGAGGCTAAAAAGAAAAAAGTCTTTAACCGTAGCTTTAATATGGAAGTTGAAGAAAGTTTTTATGACGAGTTGATTGCTTATGTTGATCACAAAGTAAAAAGAAGAGAGTTAGGACTTGAATAAGCAAAAAGTAAGTAATCTCTTGGGACTTGCTCAACGAGCAGGGAAAATTATCTCGGGTGAAGAAATGGTTGTCAAAGCCATTCAGGAACAGAAAGCTAAGCTGGTATTTCTAGCGCATGATGCTGCTCTCAACCTGACCAAGAAGATTCAGGATAAAAGTCACTATTATCAAGTAGAAGTTGTAACCGTGTTTTCAACACTGGAATTAAGCATAGCAGTTGGAAAATCAAGAAAGGTTTTAGCTGTGACAGATGCTGGATTTACAAAGAAAATGAGGTCTCTTATGGAATAGAAGAGGAGGACATGATTTGTCTAAGAAAAGATTGTACGAAATCGCCAAAGAACTTGGAAAAGAAAGTAAAGAAGTTGTAGCGCGTGCAAAAGAGTTGGGCTTGGATGTAAAAAGCCACTCATCAAGTGTGGAGGAAGCAGCTGCTTCAAAAATCGTAGCAAGTTTTAAACCTGCTCCTGCTCCAAAGGTAGAATCGAAACCTGTGGCTCCAAAGCCAGTTGTCACTAAGGAAGAGGCAAAACCAGCAGCAACTGTTGCTCCTAAAGAAGAAAAAGTGGCACCAGCAAAACCGCAGAGTCGAAACTTTAAGGCTGAGCGTGAAGCACGTGCAAAAGAGCAGGCTGAACGACGCAAGCAAAATAAGGGCAATAACCGTGACCATCAACAAAATGGGAATCGTCAAAAAAATGATAACCGTAATGGTGGTAAACAAGGTCAAGGCAATCGTGACAACCGTCGATTCAATGATCAAGGTAAAAAACAACAAGGTCAGCAAAATCGTGGGAATGATCGCCGTCAGCAAGAGGACAAACGTCCAAATCAGGCTGGACCACGCATTGACTTCAAAGCCCGTGCAGCTGCTCTAAAAGCAGAGCAAAATGCAGAATATGCTCGTTCAAGTGAGGAACGCTTCAAGCAGTCTCAAGCTGCCAAAGAAGCCTTGGCTCAAGCAAACAAACGCAAGGAACCTGAGGAAATCTTTGAAGAAGCTGCTAAGTTAGCTGAACAAGCGCAGCCAGTTCAACCAGTGGTTGAAGTAGCTCCTGTAGCCAAAGAGGCTGTAGTGGATACACGTCGTAAGAAACAAGCCCGACCAGACAAAGATCGTGATGATTACGATCATGAGGAAGATGGTCCTAGAAAACAACAAAAGAATCGAAGTAGTCAGAATCAAGTGAGAAATCAAAGAAATAGTAACTGGAATAACAATAAGAAAAATAAAAAAGGCAATAAACAAAATAACCGTAATCAGGCTCCAAAACCTATTACAGAGCGTAAATTCCATGAATTGCCAACAGAATTTGAATATACAGATGGTATGACTGTTGCGGAAATCGCAAAACGTATCAAACGTGAACCAGCTGAGATTGTTAAGAAACTATTTATGATGGGCGTTATGGCCACTCAAAACCAATCTTTGGATGGAGAAACAATCGAACTCCTCATGGTTGATTATGGAATTGAAGCTAAACAAAAGGTAGAAGTGGACAATGCGGATATCGAACGTTTCTTCGTAGAAGATGGATATCTAAATGAAGACAAGTTGGTTGAACGTCCACCAGTTGTAACGATCATGGGACACGTTGACCATGGTAAAACAACCCTTTTGGATACCCTACGTAATTCTCGTGTCGCTACAGGAGAAGCAGGTGGTATCACTCAGCATATTGGTGCCTACCAGATTGAGGAAAATGGCAAGAAGATTACCTTCCTTGATACACCTGGACACGCGGCCTTTACTTCTATGCGTGCACGTGGTGCCTCTGTTACCGATATTACGATCTTGGTCGTAGCGGCAGATGACGGGGTTATGCCTCAAACTATCGAAGCCATCAACCACTCAAAAGCAGCTAATGTTCCAATCATCGTTGCTATTAACAAGATTGATAAACCAGGTGCCAACCCAGAACGTGTAATCGGCGAATTGGCTGAACACGGTGTTATGTCAACAGCTTGGGGTGGAGATTCTGAGTTTGTAGAAATCTCGGCTAAATTCAACCAAAACATCGATGAACTCTTGGAAACTGTTCTACTTGTAGCTGAAATCCAAGAGCTCAAAGCAGATCCAACAGTTCGTGCCATCGGTACTGTTATCGAAGCTCGCTTGGATAAAGGAAAAGGTGCGGTCGCAACCCTTCTTGTTCAACAAGGTACTTTGAATGTTCAAGACCCAATCGTTGTAGGTAATACATTTGGACGTGTCCGTGCTATGACCAATGACCTTGGACGTCGTGTGAAGGTTGCTGGACCATCAACACCAGTATCCATTACAGGTCTAAACGAAGCACCAATGGCAGGTGATCACTTTGCCGTTTATGAAGATGAGAAGTCTGCTCGTGCAGCTGGTGAAGAACGTGCTAAACGTGCTCTTATGAAACAACGTCAAGCTACACAGCGTGTAAGTCTTGAAAACCTCTTTGATACTCTTAAAGCTGGTGAACTCAAGTCTGTTAACGTCATCATCAAAGCCGACGTACAAGGTTCAGTTGAAGCCCTCTCTGCCTCACTACAAAAGATTGACGTGGAAGGTGTAAAAGTTACCATCGTCCACTCAGCAGTTGGTGCTATCAACGAATCTGACGTGACTCTTGCTGAAGCTTCAAATGCCTTTATCGTTGGTTTCAACGTACGTCCTACACCACAAGCTCGCCAACAAGCAGAAGCCGACGATGTAGAAATCCGTCTCCACAGCATTATTTACAAGGTTATCGAAGAGATGGAAGAAGCCATGAAAGGTATGCTTGATCCAGAATTTGAAGAAAAAGTTATCGGTGAAGCAATTATCCGTGAAACCTTCAAAGTGTCTAAAGTCGGAACAATCGGTGGATTTATGGTTACTAGCGGTAAAGTTACCCGTGATTCTAAAGTCCGTGTTATTCGTGACGGTGTCGTTATTTACGATGGTGAACTTGCAAGCTTGAAACACTATAAAGATGACGTCAAAGAAGTTACAAACGGCCGTGAAGGTGGTCTCATGATTGATGGCTATAATGACCTCAAGATGGATGATGTGATTGAAGCCTATATCATGGAAGAAATCAAGAGATAAGATTTTTGCTCCTTTCTTAGGTGGTGAGGGACGCAAGCAAACCGATGGTTTCATTGCTTATTTTTGAGCCTAGAGTCTCAAAAATCCCCAGTGATTGAACTGAATTATCAGTCCAATCACTTTCACCACGGCGAAAGAAGCAGATAAGTTCAAATTGAACTTCGTTTCAATTTGAATTGAAAATCAATAAGTTTAAAAATAGCTAGGTCTGCTGGCCTAGCTTTTGGTTCAATTGAGAGAAAGGAAAAAGTATGGCAAATCATTTCCGTACGGATCGTGTGGGCATGGAAATCAAGCGCGAAGTCAATGAGATTTTGCAAAAGAAAGTCCGTGATCCGCGTGTCCAAGGTGTGACTATCACTGATGTTCAGATGCTAGGTGATTTATCTATGGCTAAGGTTTACTACACTATTTTGAGTAATCTTGCCTCAGATAATCAGAAAGCTCAAGTCGGACTTGAAAAAGCAACCGGAACTATCAAACGTGAACTTGGTCGCAATTTGAAATTGTACAAAATTCCAGACTTAACTTTCGTCAAAGACGAATCCATCGAATATGGAAACAAGATTGACGAGATGCTACGCAATCTGGATAAGAATTAAGCTGAAAGAGGGGCAACCCTCTTTTTTGTGTGTCTATAAGTAGGTCATTGTCTAGTCAGATTAGATGAGTAGAAATCAATAAAATAAATCTTGAAAATATCATTTATTGCATAAATATGATAAGATAAAGCTTGATATGAATGAAAAATGGAGATAGAGATGGCTAAAGAAGATGTGGCGATGCAAGTGTTGCAACAGGTAGTAAAACTTCCTGTCGTCAAAGTGAACCGGTCAAAATTTTTAATGGACAAATTCTCTAAGGAAGTGGCTTCAAAGGATATTCCTAGATTATTGGAAGAAGGGCCGACAGCTTTATTATCTCAGGAAACCTTAGATCGAGTGGCTAATGCATGTATTAGAGATAATGTATTGCTAGCAAGTGGAACATCTGTTTTAGCAGGTTTGCCTGGAGGTATTGCCATGGCAGTTACCATTCCGACAGATGTAGCCCAGTTTTACGCATTTTCACTGAAACTAGCTCAGGAGCTAGGTTATATTTACGGCTATGATGATCTCTGGGCTTCGCGAAATGAATTGAGTGAAGAAGCTAAAAATACCCTCTTGCTCTATCTGGGAGTGATGTTGGGAGTAAATGGTGCGGGCGCTCTCCTTCGTTCTGGTGGTGTTACAGTTGCTAAGCAAGTGATGAAAATCGTAAACAAAAAGGCTTTGACAAAGACTCTTTGGTATCCAATTTTGGAAAAAGTTCTGAAAATCTTTGGAGTGAATCTGACCAAGGGAGGATTGGCTAAGGGGATGGGGAAAGTTATTCCTATTTTAGGTGGAGTCCTATCAGGAGGCTTAACTTTTGCGACCATGAAACCTATGGGAGAAAGATTGCAAAAAGAATTGTCCAAATTGATTAACTACGATGAAGCACAATATCAAAGAGATGTTGCCACTATCCAAAAAGAGGTTGAAATCATCGAAGGAGAATGACATGGGGATCATAACAATACTGGCCAAAACCTACGGTAATTATCTTCTTACAAGGCAAGCTTTAAAAGTTGCAGAAACCATAAAAAAAGATGAAAACACAGTAGTAAGTTTAGGAAAATTACTTCTCGTAGATAAGCTTATGGATACAGCTACTTGGTTGATGAAGCCGGAGGATAAAGAATGAAATCTTTTTGGAAGCTCTTCACTCTTCTTTTTATAACACCAATTGTCGGTCTGATAAAAATTCTCTGGTTTTTAGTCTCTTTCGCCTTCCAATTACTGTTCTATAAGATTCTTTTCAAGATCATAGACTGGTTTTTCAAACTTCTCTGATGATCATGGTAAGGATAAGACTTTGAGGTTTTACTAGGAAGAGTCTATATAATTAGAAATAATGAAGTGATACGAAATAAACTAGCAAGTCTTCTACTGCTAGTTTTTTAATCTTTGCCCTTGTGGTATAATAAAAAAGAAAAAACTGTTAGAGAATATGATGGAGGTTATGATGGACAATATCATTGATGTATCTATTCCTGTTGCGGAAGTTGTGGACAAGCATCCAGAAGTTTTGGATATCCTAGTAGAACTTGGTTTTAAACCTCTTGCAAATCCCTTGATGCGAAATACAGTCGGACGAAAAGTATCGCTCAAACAGGGGTCTAAGCTCGAGGGAACTCCTATGGACAAGATTGTACGCACACTGGAAGCAAATGGTTACGAAGTGATTGGATTAGACTAATGGCAGATGAACGAATTCATGTCCTACGGGATATTTTATTAGAATTGCATAATGGAGCCTCCCCTGAATCCGTTCAGGAGCGCTTTGATGCAACCTTTACAGGTGTATCTGCTATCGAGATTTCCCTTATGGAGCACGAGTTGATGAACTCTGACTCAGGCGTAACCTTTGAAGATGTCATGGAGCTCTGTGATGTCCATGCCAATCTTTTTAAAAATGCTGTTAAGGGCGTCGAAGTTGAAGATACCGAGCATCCAGGTCATCCTGTCCGTGTTTTTAAAGATGAAAATCTAGCCCTTCGTGCTGCCTTGATTCGTGTTCGTAGATTATTAGATACATATGAGTCTATGGAAGACGAGGAAATGCTTGCGGAGATGCGTAAGGGTTTGGTTCGGCAGATGGGACTTGTAGGTCAATTTGACCGTCACTACCAGCGGAAGGAAGAGCTCTTCTTTCCTATTATGGAGCGTTACGGACATGATTCGCCACCAAAAGTTATGTGGGGAGTGGATGACCAGATCAGGGAACTCTTTCAAACAGCTTTAGCGTCAACTAAGTCGCTCCCAGAAGTGCCAATTTCCGCCGTAAAGGAAGCTTTTGAAGCTTTTGCGACTGAATTTGAGAGTATGATTTTCAAGGAAGAGTCCATCCTCCTCATGATTCTGCTCGAATCCTTCACCCAGGATGACTGGATTCAGATTGCAGAGGAAAGTGATGCTTATGGCTATGCGATCATCCGTCCGTCTGAGAAATGGGTTCCTGAACGTCAAAGTTTTGTTGAGGAAAAAAGTGTAGAAGAACCAACTCAGCCAGAAACTGTAGATGGACAGGTTCAACAAGTGATTGATACGCCAGAGGGTCAGTTTACTATCACCTTTACACCTAAGGAAAAGGAAGCAGTGATGGACCGAAATAGTCAGCAGGCTTTTGGAAATGGCTATCTTTCAGTTGAACAAGCTAATCTTATCCTTAATCATTTGCCTATGGAGATTACCTTTGTTAATAAGGATGATATCTTCCAGTATTACAATGACAATACGCCAGCAGATGAGATGATTTTCAAGCGGACACCGTCTCAAGTCGGGCGCAATGTCGAACTATGTCATCCGCCCAAGTATTTGGATAAGGTAAAAACCATTATGCAAGGTCTTCGTGAAGGGAAAAAAGACAAGTACGAGATGTGGTTCAAGTCAGAATCACGGGGCAAGTTTGTTCATATCACTTATGCTGCTGTACACGATGAAAATGGAGAATTTCAAGGTGTATTGGAGTATGTTCAGGATATCCAGCCTTACCGTGAGATTGATACAGATTATTATCGAGGAATAGAATAAGGAGAAACAATGAGTTACGAACAAGAATTTATGAAGGAATTTGAAGCCTGGGTTAATACCCAAATCATGATTAATGATATGGCGCTCAAGGAAAGCCAAAAGGTCTATGAAGAAGATCAAGATGAGCGGGCTAAAGATGCCATGATTCGCTATGAAAGCCGCTTAGATGCCTACCAGTTCTTGCTAGGCAAGTTTGAAAATTTCAAGACAGGCAAGGGATTCCATGATTTACCAGAAGATTTATTTGGAGAGAGAAACTATTAAGTTTTCAATATTGGTAAAGGGGAGGGGAACTCCCTTTTTCATTGTTCCTTGAGCCTTTTTGTGTTACAATGTTAGCATGAAAACGAAAAATATTATTAAAACAGGTTTAGTCGTGGCAGGGCTTGGAGCACTTGCCTTTGGTGCTAAGAAAGTCGCTGATGATCACAAACTCATGAAGACACAGGAAGAGTTAACTGCTATTGTGCGTGACTATTTCTCAGAAATGGGTGAGATTGGAACTCTCTATGTCCAAGTGTACGAAAGTAGCTTAGAACGTCTTGTTGGTGGTGTTATTTTTGAAGATGGACGTCACTATACCTTTGTCTACGAAGATGAAGATCTCATCTACGAGGAGGAAGTCATATGATTTCTCCTAAGAGTATAGAAGAATTAGCAAATCTAGTAGAACAGGATGGCAAGAAGGTCTTCCTTTTTGTTGCGGATTGGTGTGGCGATTGTCGCTATATCTATCCAGCTCTGCCAGAGATTGAAGAGGCCAATCCAGAGTTTACCTTTATACGAGTAGACCGAGATGAGTACATGGAACTTGCAAAACTATGGGATGTATATGGGATTCCAAGTCTTGTTGTCTTAGATAAGGACAAGGAGATTGGACGCTTTGTTAATCGTGACCGTAAAACCAAGGCACAAATAAACGACTTTTTAGCAGAATTAAAATAGGAGAAAAGAAAGAATGATTTTTACATATAACAAAGAACATGTCGGTGATGTCCTTATGGTCATCGTGAAAAACAGTGGCGATGCCAAACTAGATGTTGAGCGTAAAGGCAATGTGGCACGTGTTTTCCTAAAGGAAACTGGTGAAACTGTTGCTTGGAATATTTTTGAAGTTTCTCATTTATTTGAGATTGAGAAGCGAGGCCAAGTATTCTTAACAGATGACCAAGTAGCACGTTTGAACCAAGAATTGCAAGCTCAAGATTTTACCGAAGAGATTATCAATGACAAGGAACCGAAATTTGTCGTTGGTGAAATCGTAGAAATGGTGGCACATCCAGATAGTGATCACCTCAATATCTGCCAAGTGGCAGTTGCGAGTGATAAGACAGTGCAAATCGTTGCAGGAGCTCCTAATGCGCGTGTCGGTTTAAAGACCATTGTAGCTCTTCCAGGAGCTATGATGCCAAAAGGGAATCTCATTTTCCCAGGGGAACTTCGTGGTGAAAAGAGCTTTGGGATGATGTGCAGTCCTCGTGAACTTGCCTTACCAAATGCTCCACAAAAGCGTGGTGTCATTGAATTGTCAGAAGACCAAGTTGTCGGAACACCATTTGACCCAGCAAAACACTGGACAGCTTAAATTTGTTAAGTTAGATAGGAGAAAGTAAGATGGCAAAAAATGTTGTGATCACAGGTGCAACATCAGGTATTGGTGAAGCTATTGCGCGTGCCTATCTAGAAAAAGGTGAAAGTATCGTTCTTATAGGGCGTCGAACAGAAAGACTCGAATCTCTTAAAACTGAGTTTGCAAAAGCTTTTCCAAATCAAAAAGTTTGGACCTTTCCCCTTGATGTGACCGATATGACAATGGTTAAAACTGTTTGTTCAGAAATTCTTGAAGCAGTAGGTTCGATTGATATTTTAGTTAATAATGCTGGGCTGGCTCTCGGTTTAGCACCCTATCAGGACTATGAAGAGTTGGATATGTTGACCATGCTGGATACCAATGTCAAGGGCTTGATGTCTGTTACTCGTTGTCTCTTGCCTTCTATGGTGACTGCAAATCAAGGCCATATCATTAATATGGGTTCAACCGCAGGTATTTACGCCTACGCTGGTGCAGCAGTCTATTCAGCAACCAAGGCAGCTGTCAAAACTTTTTCAGATGGGATTCGGATTGACACCATAGCTACAGATATCAAGGTGACAACTATTCAGCCTGGTATTGTAGAGACTGACTTTTCTAAGATCCGTTTCCATGGAGATGAGGCACGGGCTGCAACGGTCTATCAGGGACTTGAAGCCTTGCAGGCGCAAGATATTGCAGATGCTGTTGTCTATGTAACCAGTCAACCACGACGTGTACAAATCACAGATATGACCATCATGGCTAATCAACAAGCAACTGGATTTATGATTCATAGAGAATAACATTATTTTTAAAAAAGTTACAAATTTTGTAACTTTTTTCTTTTACCTTCGAATAGATAAGTAGGAGGATGAAAAAATGTATAATAAAATTATTCTTATTGGAAGAATCGTGGCAACACCAGAATTGCACAAAACCAACAATGACAAGTCCGTTGCACGAGCAACTATCGCAGTGAATCGCCGTTATAAAGATCAAAATGGGGAACGTGAAGCAGACTTCATCAATATTGTGGTCTGGGGCAAATTGGCTGAAACCTTGGCTAGTTATGGAAGCAAAGGTAGTCTCATTTCTGTGGATGGCGAACTTCGTACCCGTAAGTTTGAGAAGAATGGCCAGACCAACTATGTGACCGAAGTTCTCGCTACAGGCTTCCAACTTTTAGAAAGTCGCGCCCAACGTGCTATGCGTGAAAATAATGCAGGACAAGATTTGGTAGACCTGGTCTTGGAAGAGGAGGAACTTCCATTTTAAAATGACAAGAGTTTGAGAGTTTTCTCCAACTCTTTTTATGCTATAAATCAGACTTTTTTCTTGACTATTTTTGACCAAGTGATACAATAGAAATATGGTTTAGCACTCGTGTACAAAGAGTGCTAATAATATGATTGAATTATGGAGGAAAACAGATGTTGAAACCATTAGGAGACCGTGTGGTCTTGAAAATTGAAGAAAAAGAACAAACTGTTGGGGGATTTGTCCTCGCAAAATCAGCCCAAGAAGAAACGAAAACAGCTACAGTCGTGGCTACTGGACAAGGTGTTCGTACCTTGAGCGGTGAACTAGTCGCTCCAAGTGTAAAAGTTGGTGATCAAGTTTTAGTCGAATCTCATGCAGGTATCGAGGTCAAAGATGGGGATGAAAAATACCTCATCGTAGGTGAGGCTAGCATCTTGGCAATCGTTGAAGAATAATAGGAGGAAGTAAGTATGTCAAAAGAGATTAAATTTTCATCTGATGCACGTTCAGCAATGGTCCGTGGTGTTGATATCCTAGCTGATACTGTTAAAGTAACCTTGGGACCTAAAGGCCGTAACGTCGTTCTTGAAAAATCATTCGGTTCACCATTGATTACCAATGACGGTGTAACCATCGCTAAAGAAATCGAACTAGAAGACCATTTTGAAAATATGGGTGCCAAATTGGTGTCAGAAGTGGCTTCTAAAACCAATGATATTGCTGGTGACGGGACAACTACTGCAACAGTTTTGACCCAAGCTATTGTTCGTGAAGGGATCAAAAACGTTACGGCTGGCGCAAACCCAATCGGTATCCGTCGTGGGATTGAAGCAGCAGTTGCAACTGCTGTAGAAGCCTTGAAGAACAATGCCATTCCAGTATCAAGCAAGGAAGCTATTGCACAAGTCGCTGCCGTATCCTCTCGTTCTGAAAAAGTAGGTGAGTACATCTCTGAAGCCATGGAAAAAGTTGGCAAGGATGGAGTCATCACCATAGAAGAATCACGTGGGATGGAAACAGAGCTTGAAGTTGTAGAAGGAATGCAATTTGACCGTGGGTATCTATCACAGTACATGGTCACTGACAATGAAAAAATGGTTGCAGACCTTGAAAATCCATACATTTTGATTACAGATAAGAAGATTTCAAATATCCAAGAAATCTTGCCACTACTAGAAAGCATCCTTCAAAGCAGTCGTCCCCTCTTGATTATTGCTGATGACGTTGACGGTGAAGCTCTTCCAACTCTTGTTTTGAACAAGATCCGTGGAACCTTCAACGTCGTTGCTGTTAAGGCGCCTGGATTTGGTGACCGTCGTAAGGCTATGCTGGAAGATATCGCGATTTTGACAGGTGGTACAGTCATTACAGAAGATCTTGGTCTTGAGTTGAAAGATGCTACCATTGAAGCACTTGGTCAAGCAGCTAAAGTGTCTGTTGATAAAGATAGTACAGTCATTGTAGAAGGTGCAGGTAATCCTGAAGCAATTGCTAATCGTGTTGCTGTCATCAAATCACAAATTGAAACAACAACTTCAGAATTTGACCGTGAAAAACTCCAAGAACGCTTGGCTAAATTATCAGGTGGAGTAGCAGTTATTAAGGTCGGAGCTGCGACTGAAACAGAATTGAAAGAAATGAAACTCCGCATCGAAGACGCCCTCAATGCGACTCGCGCAGCTGTTGAAGAAGGAATCGTTGCAGGTGGTGGTACTGCCCTTGTTAATGTTATCTCTGCTGTTGCTGCCTTGGAATTAGAAGGCGATGAAGCAACAGGTCGCAATATTGTTCTTCGCGCCTTAGAAGAGCCTGTTCGTCAAATCGCTTATAATGCAGGGTATGAAGGTTCAATTGTTATTGATCGTTTGAAAAATGCAGAACTTGGAACAGGCTTCAATGCTGCAACAGGTGAATGGGTCAACATGATTGAAGCAGGAATTATCGATCCTGTTAAGGTTAGCCGTTCAGCCCTTCAGAACGCAGCTTCAGTAGCAAGCTTGATTCTAACAACAGAAGCAGTCGTAGCTAACAAACCAGAACCAGCTGCACCAGCGCCAGCTATGGATCCATCTATGATGGGTGGTTACTAATAAATAAATAAAAACAGGTAGAATGAAAGATTTCTACCTGTTTCTTTTGAATTACTCAAAAAGAGGAAGCTCATACTCTTCGAAAATCAAATTCAAACCACGTCAGCGTCGCCTTACCGTACTCAAGTACAGCTTGCGGCTAGCTTCCTAGTTTGCTCTTTGATTTTCATTGAGTATCAGCCTCCTCTTTTTACATTTATTTAATTATGGTTTGATAACTTCAACTCCACCCATGTATGGACGAAGAACTTCTGGAATGGTAACAGAACCATCTTCGTTTTGATAGTTTTCAAGGATAGCAGCGACTGTACGTCCAACAGCAAGTCCAGAACCATTCAAAGTATGAAGAAGTTTAACCTTACCATCGGCTTCATCACGGTAACGGATTTGGGCACGACGAGCTTGGAAATCTTCTGTATTTGAACAGCTTGAGATTTCACGGTAGGTATTTTGAGCAGGGATCCATACTTCCAAGTCATAAGTCTTAGCAGCAGAGAAGCCCATATCTCCAGTAGAGAGAGCAACCACACGGTATGGAAGGTTGAGTTTTTGAAGGATGTTTTCAGCGTTGGCTGTCATCTTTTCTAGTTCTTCGTATGACTCTTCAGGTTTGGCAAATTTCACCATTTCTACCTTGTGGAATTGGTGTAAACGAATCAAACCACGAGTATCACGACCAGCTGAACCAGCTTCAGAACGGAATGATGGACTCATAGCAGTAAAGTAGATTGGCAAGTCTTTTCCGTCAAGAATTTCATCACGGTAGTAGTTGGTCAGAGGAACTTCAGCAGTAGGAATGAGGACGTAGTTCGTATCTTTCAATTCAAATGTATCTTCTTTGAATTTTGGATATTGACCAGTACCGAACATAGAATCATGGTTAACCATGTAAGGCGTGATGACTTCAGTATAACCTTCCTTACCATGCTCATCTAGCATAAAGTTGTAGATGGCACGTTCCAAGCGAGCTCCGAGGCCTTTATAGAAGAGGAAACGAGCTCCAGTGACTTTTCCACCACGTTCCCAGTCAAGAATACCAAGGTCTTCTCCGAGATCCCAGTGGGCTTTTGGTTCAAAGTCAAACTCACGAGGAGTTCCCCAACGGCGAACTTCTACGTTATCATCTTCGTCTGCACCGATAGGCACGCTATCAGCTGGGATATTTGGAAGTGTAGTAGTAAATTCAGTCAATTTCGCATCGATTTCTGCCAATTCAGCATCAAGAGCTTTTACCTCGGCAGAGAGGGTTTGCATAGCAGCAATCTTATCATCTGCATTTTCCTTGTTACGTTTAGCTTGAGCAATTTCAGCAGAAACCGTGTTACGCTCAGCCTTAAGGGTTTCAACCTTCACCAAGATGTCACGACGTTTAGCATCGATTTCTTTCATCTCGTTCAAGATAGCAGCATCTACACCACGTGTAGCTAGTTTTTCAGCGACAGCATCAAAGTCTGTACGAATACGTTTGATATCTAACATATAAACTCCTTTATGAAAAAAGCACACCTGACAAAGCGTTGGAGTGGCAGGGCCACGGTTCCATCCAACTTCACAGGTGTGCACTTGATTCTGTATTTGATTTAAAACAACGGTAGAATTTCAATTAAATCTTCTATCTGCTCGCAGCACCCGCAGACTTTCTGAAAGAAGGAAGTAACCTACTTATCCGTTTCTAAGATTATACTAAACTTTCTATTTTTTTGCAAATAGATTTTTAATTTTTCGACCAATGATTTGGACTAAGGTAGGAAGTTTGACTACCTTGTCATTTCCCAGTTTTTCACGAGCTATTTTAAGAATTTTTCCAGAGTCTTTTGAGGCGAAGAGGAATTTTCCTTGATCTGTAAAGACTTCAAAATGCCGACTAACCTTGCGGCCTGAAACATTGGCTCCAATTTGGTTAACGCTGGACCATGGGATTTGAATATAGTCCTCGACATTACGATCTGAGTAAAATTCTAGCGCATGATCTCCAACCAGAAATTTTCCAACCTTTCCTGTAATGGAGAGATAGGAGGTTCCAGTTGTTTGCAAGTCGACGACCTTGTTGAGGGATTGTGCCATGTTTAGCCTTCCTTATTTTCACCGAAAAATGCTTGGTAGAGAGCTTTAAGAGCGGCTTTTTCTTGGTCTTTATGGACAACAAACATGATAGAAACTTCACTAGAACCTTGTGACATCATTTGAATGTTGATCTTGTTCTCAGATAAGGCACGAGTAGCTGTAGCAGTTACCCCGATATGACGCTTCATTTTTTCCCCAACAATCATAATGATAGAGAGGTCGTGTTCGATTTCAGCGTGGTCTACCTCTGCTTTTTGGACTAATTGACGAAGGATTTCTTCTTCCTTGATCGGAGTTAATTCTCGTGAACGTAAGATGATAGACAGGTCATCGATACCAGTTGGCATGTGTTCCCAACCAATATTAAGGTCCTCAAGAATCTGAAGAACTTTGCGACCAAAACCGATCTCGCGGTTCATCAGATACTTAGACATATTAATGCTGACAAATCCTGAATCACCAGCAATTCCTACAACTGGAAATTCATCACTACTGTGTTTTAGAACGATACGAGTACCTGGATGCTCAGGATTGTTGGTATTTTTAATGACAAGAGGAATTTTCCCACGGTAGGCAGGTAGAAGTGCTTCATCGTGTAGTACAGAGAATCCTGCATAGGCCAATTCACGCATTTCACGGTAGGTTAATTCAGGGATAGAGTGTGGTTTATGGATAATACCAGGGTGAGCTGCAAAGATTCCATCTACATCAGTAAAGTTTTCATAGAGGTCAGCTTTGACACCAGCAGCGATGATAGAACCAGTAATATCTGATCCCCCACGTGAGAAGGTACAAATTTGATCTTCTTTAGTAACACCGAAGAAACCAGGGATAACAAGAACTTCAGTTGAATTTGTCAATTCCTCGATTTTATCATAACTTGATGGGATGATTCGCGCATTTCCAGGTTCGCTTGTCACAACGATACCAGCTTCTCTAGGATGAACATAACGCGCCTCCAAGCCATTTTGGTTAAAGTAGGCTGCAATCAACTTGGCATTGTTATTTTCTCCAGCTGCTAGAAAGGTATCATAGAGAAACTTATTATCTTCAATTGGAAGAGTTGCAAGAGCACGGATGCTTTTTGAGATTTTTTCTAGAACTGTTGGTTTGAGTTTTAGCTCACTAACCATGGCAGCATAGCGATCAATAATCCAGTTTTGACGTTTACTGATATCATTACCAGCTACATAGTCGCGGTAGTATTTAATCAAGGCATCTGTCACCTTGGTATCTTCAGAATTGCGTTTACCAGGTGCAGATACAACCACAAAACGACGTTCTGGATCACTTTTGACAATATTTAAAACTTTTTCTAACTGACTAGCAGAGGCAAGCGAGCTTCCACCAAATTTAACAACCTTCATAAGAACTCCTAAAGTAAGTATTTTATACGATTATAGCAGAAAGAGGGGCTTTTTTCAAACTGAAAAATATCCTATACAATTGTTTGAAAGTCTCATCAGAAAAGCTTATAATAAAGGTGTAGGATGAAAGACTCTTCTAATGAAAGGAGTTGGGGGAAGATGATTAAAAGAGTAGTTTGTTTAATCTTACTAGTCCTTACCTTCGTGATGATTCCTACAAATATCGGAGCAAGGTCTCATCCTCTTCCCAGTGGCCGTTTGACCGGAGAAGAATTAGCGATGGAGTATGCGCAGGAGCGTCAGATTTCAGTTGAGAGGGCTAAAATTATCTTATCTATCGGCTTGTCAGATAGTAAGGCAAGGACCTATCGAATTCTCTCTGAAAAGCTTATCGTCAATCCTAACTATGAAGCTAGAGTCAAATTTTATTGTCGAATAGATGAAAGTGGACAATTTAGAGGAATCACAAAACTCTTAGCTACAAGTCTGGTCAACAAGGACGGAGACAAGGAAGCTCCTTTTACAGGAAATCTTTTTGCCTACCTTGAAGATCCAAATCGTGTTTTTTACATGGTTTCAGGAGAATTCTACCATAAGGGATCCAACCAAGAACAGCTCTATCAGAGAGAAGGAGGACGAATGCTTGAAGTGATTTATGATTTCATGGATGATACAAGTACTGGTTTTCCTGTATTTTTAGAGACCAAACTAAGATTTTAAAATCGGCCGAGACACTTTCGGTCGATTTTTCTCTTGTCTAAAAAGCTGGAAAAAGATATAATTTGAAAATAAAATAATTTAAACATCATTTTAATTTGAAAGGAGTGGCTATGAATCATATTATCTATCAAGTTCAGGACGATCTAGCGATGCTTACTCTGAATCGTCCCGAGGTAGCAAATGGCTTTCATATTCCTATGTGTCAGGAAATTTTAGAAGCCTTAGAATTAGCTGAAAAAGATAGTGCTGTTTCCTATATTCTCATAAATGCAAGAGGCAAAGTTTTTTCTGTCGGAGGGGACTTGGTAGAGATGAAACGAGCTGTCGATGAGGATGATATTGCATCCTTGGCTCAGATTGCAGAATTAGTCAATGCCATTTCTTATAAAATAAAGCAAATTCCTAAACCAGTCATTATGGAGGTGGATGGAGCAGTTGCTGGAGCTGCGGCTAATATGGCTTTGGCTGTTGACTTCTGTATTGCGTCGGACAAGGCTAAATTTATTCAAGCCTTTGTAGGCGTAGGCTTGGCTCCTGATGCGGGTGGTTTATTCTTGCTGACACGATCACTAGGAGCGACTCGGGCAACGCAGCTTGCTATGACCGGTGAAGCTTTTACAGCTGAGAAGGCTTTAGAAGCAGGTGCTGTCTACCGGATGTGTGCTGGTGATCAACTGGAAAAGACAAGAGAGCAACTGTTGAAGAAGTTGAGAAGAGGCTCTACTAACTCTTACGCAGCCATTAAGAAATTGGTCTGGGAAAGCGAGTTTAAGCAGTGGCATGAATATACCAAATTGGAACTGGAGCTACAGGAAACTCTATCTTATACCGAAGATTTTAAGGAAGGTGTTCGTGCACATTCTGAAAGAAGACGTCCAAAATTTTGGGGGAAATAATAAAATACTTGCGCAATTCTTTGAAGTTTGATATACTTTTTTTGTCAAATGTTTTGATAGTTAAACTTTTTGATGAGGGAGGGAAGAAAATTGGACTACCAACGGATCAATGACTATTTAACATCTATTTTTAATAACGTCCTGGTGATTGAGGAAGTGAGTTTGAGAGGTAGTCGTTTCAAGGATATCTCCATCAAGGAAATGCACACGATTGATGTGATCGGCAAGTTTCCAGATGTGACTCCAAGTCAAGTGTCCAAAGAGTTGATGGTAACTCTAGGAACCGTGACAACTAGCTTAAACAACTTGGAACGAAAAGGTTATATCGAGCGCTTGCGATCAGATCAGGATCGTCGTGTAGTACATCTGCATTTGACAAAGAAAGGTCGCTTGGTACATCGGCTCCATAAACGTTTCCATAAGGCCATGGTCGAAAGAATTATCGAAGGTATGAGCCCAGAGGAAATGGACGTTATGAGTAAAGGTTTGACCAATCTTTATCAATTTTTGGAGGATTTGAAATAATGGCTTTTGCAAAAATAAGCCAGGTTGCTCATTATGTACCAGAGCAGATTGTCACAAATGAGGATTTAGCTCAGGTTATGGATACGAGTGATGAATGGATTTCAAGTCGAACTGGGATTAAGGAACGTCGCATTTCTAAGACAGAATCAACAGGAGATTTGGCAACGGCAGTTGCAAAACAACTCCTAGAGAAGTCAGGGATTTCTGCTGAAGAGTTGGATTTTATCATCCTAGCTACGATGACACCTGACTCAATGATGCCTTCTACTGCAGCACGTGTACAGGCTCGTATTGGTGCTCGTAAGGCCTTTGCATTTGATCTAACTGCTGCTTGTAGTGGTTTCACCTTTGCCCTTTCAACTGCTGAGAAATTCATATCATCTGGACGATTTGGCAAGGGCTTGGTCATCGGTAGTGAAACTATGTCCAAAACCTTGGACTGGACAGATCGTTCAACAGCTGTCCTATTTGGAGATGGAGCTGGTGGCGTCTTGTTAGAAGCAAGTGATAAGCAACATTTCCTAGCGGAGAGTCTCAATAGCGATGGTTCACGTAGTGAGTGCTTGACCTATGGACAGACAGGTTTGACTTCCCCATTTTCAGTTCAAGAAAAGCCAGACGCTTTCTTGAAAATGGATGGCCGAGCAGTTTTTGACTTTGCAATTCGAGATGTTGCTAAGTCTATCAAAGAGACCATAGAGATGAGTCCTGTATCTGCAGAAGAACTAGACTATCTCCTGCTTCATCAGGCCAATAACCGTATCTTGGATAAAATGGCTAGAAAAATCGGTGTAGATCGTGATAAGCTTCCCGCAAATATGACCAAGTATGGCAATACGAGTGCGGCAAGTATTCCGATTTTGCTTTCAGAGTGTGTAGAAGAAGGCTTAATCCATTTGAATGGTAGCCAAAAAATACTCTTATCAGGCTTCGGTGGAGGTTTGACATGGGGCACACTTGTTGTTACAATTTAGGTAATCATGTGGTGAACACATTGTTATAAAAACTATTTATTTTAAAGGAGTCTATCATGGCAGTATTTGAAAAAGTACAAGAAATTATCGTTGAAGAACTTGGAAAAGACGCATCAGAAGTAACACTTGAATCTACTTTTGATGATTTGGAAGCAGATTCATTGGACTTGTTCCAAGTAATCTCTGAAATCGAAGATGCTTTTGATATCCAAATCGAAGCAGAAGACAACTTGAAAACAGTTGGTGACTTGGTTGCTTATGTTGAAGAGCAAACAAAATAATTTATACTCTTCAAAAATCAAATTCAAACCACGTCAGCTTCGCCTTGCTGTACTCGAGTACAGCCTTCGGCTAGCTTCCTAGTTTGCTCTTTGATTTTCATTGAGTATTAAATAAACGGAGAAGGAGTAGGGAAACCCGCTCCCTCTTGTTCAGGTAATAGTTTGACAGTCAAAGTATAATATGGTCGAACTATTACCTAAGCAAGACTCATGGAGGCACTATGAAAACACGTATTACAGAATTATTGAATATTAAATATCCTATCTTTCAGGGAGGAATGGCCTGGGTTGCTGATGGTGACCTGGCGGGTGCTGTTTCAAAAGCAGGTGGTCTGGGTATCATTGGTGGAGGAAATGCTCCCAAGGAAGTGGTTAAGGCCAATATCGATAAGATTAAATCATTAACAGACAAGCCATTTGGTGTCAACATTATGCTTTTGTCTCCATTTGTTGAAGATATCGTTGATCTTGTGATTGAAGAAGGGGTTAAGGTTGTTACAACTGGCGCAGGGAATCCAAGTAAATACATGGAACGATTCCATGAGGCAGGGATTACTGTTATTCCAGTTGTCCCAAGTGTGGCTTTGGCAAAACGCATGGAAAAAATTGGTGCGGATGCCGTCATTGCTGAAGGTATGGAAGCTGGGGGACACATTGGCAAGTTAACAACTATGACCTTGGTTCGTCAAGTTGTAGCTGCTGTTTCAATTCCTGTTATTGCTGCTGGAGGTATAGCAGACGGCGAGGGTGCAGCTGCTGGCTTTATGCTTGGTGCAGAAGCTGTGCAAGTAGGAACTCGTTTTGTAGTTGCTAAAGAATCAAATGCTCATCCAAACTATAAAGCTAAAATTTTAAAAGCTCGTGATATTGACACAACTATCTCAGCACAACATTTTGGACACGCAGTTCGTGCCATTAAAAACAAATTGACTCGTGATTTCGAGCAAGCTGAAAAAGATGCCTTCAAACAAGAAAATCCAGATTTAGAAATTTTTGAACAAATGGGCGCAGGAGCCTTAGCTAAGGCTGTTGTCCATGGTGATGTAGATGGCGGTTCAGTGATGGCTGGTCAGATTGCAGGTCTGGTTTCGAAAGAAGAAACTGTTGAAGAAATCTTAAAAGGTATTTACTACGGTGCAGCTGAAAAGATTCAAGCAGAAGCTGCTCGTTGGGCAGGAGTTACAAGAAATGACTAAAACAGCCTTTCTATTTGCAGGTCAAGGAGCCCAGTACCTAGGAATGGGACGTGAGCTATACGACCAATATGCTATCGTCAAGGAAACTATCGACCAAGCTAGCCAAGTCTTAGGGTATGACCTTCGGGATTTGATTGACAATGATGAAACGAAACTAAATCAGACTCGTTACACACAAGCAGCTATTTTGGCTACATCCGTTGCCATTTACCGACTACTAAAGGAGAAAGGTTTCCAACCAGATATAGTGGCAGGCCTGTCTCTTGGAGAATATTCTGCCCTTGTAGCTAGTGGTGCCTTGGATTTCGAAGATGCAGTGGCTCTAGTTGCTAAACGTGGGGCTTATATGGAAGAAGCAGCACCTGCAGGGTCTGGTAAAATGGTAGCTGTGCTTAATACACCGGTTGAAGTAATTGAAAAAGCTTGTCAAGAAGCCTCTAAACTTGGTGTTGTAACTCCAGCTAACTACAATACGCCGAGTCAAATTGTTATTGGTGGTGAGGTAGTAGCGGTAGATCGTACAGTTGAACTTTTGCAAGAGGCCGGAGCAAAACGTTTAATTCCGCTCAATGTTTCGGGTCCTTTCCATACAGCTTTATTGGAACCTGCTAGTCAAAAATTAGCTCAAGCCTTGACAGAGATTGAGTTTTCTGATTTTGCTTGTCCACTTGTTGGAAATACAGAAGCAAAGGTCATGGAAAAAGAACGCATTGCAGAACTCTTGACTCGTCAAGTTAAGGAACCGGTGCGTTTTTATGAAAGTATTGCTCTTATGCAAGAAACTGGTGTGAATCGTTTTATCGAGATTGGTCCTGGGAAGATCTTGTCAGGATTTGTCAAAAAGATTGATAAAACTGCTCAACTGGCTAATGTGGAAGATCAAGCAAGTTTACAAGCACTCTTAGAAAATTAGACCAAAATGGTAGAAGTTCTGAAAGGAGAAACATGAAACTAGAAAATAAAAATGTCTTTATCACAGGCTCAAGTCGAGGAATTGGTCTTGCCATTGCTCATAAATTTGCCAGCTTGGGAGCCAATGTTGTCTTGAATAGTCGTGGTGAAATCTCTGAGGAGCTTCTAGCCGAATTTAAACCATACGGAGTGAAGGTCCTTGCTATTTCTGGTGACGTTTCTGATTTTGCGGACGCAAAGCGTATGGTGGACCAAGCCATTGAAGAGCTAGGTTCAGTTGATGTTTTAGTCAACAATGCCGGGATTACCCAAGACACTCTCCTGCTCAAGATGACAGAAGTAGACTTTGAGAAGGTCTTAAAAGTCAATCTTACGGGTGCCTTCAATATGACACAAGCAGTCTTGAAACAGATGCTAAAAGCTCGTGAAGGTGCCATTATCAATATGTCCAGTGTTGTTGGTTTGATGGGAAATATCGGTCAAGCAAACTACGCTGCTTCAAAGGCAGGATTGATTGGTTTTACCAAGTCTGTAGCACGTGAGGTTGCTAATCGTAATGTGAGAGTAAATGCTATTGCGCCAGGAATGATTGAATCAGATATGACAGCAGTTCTATCTGATAAGGTCAAAGATGCTATGTTAGCACAAATTCCGATGAAACAATTTGGCCAAGCTGAGCAAGTCGCAGAGGTCACAGCCTTTCTTGCAAGTCAAGATTATCTAACGGGACAGGTCATTGCAATTGATGGTGGACTAACCATGCAATAAGAGTTAAAATAGAGGTATGAAAATGAAACTAAATCGTGTAGTAGTAACAGGTTATGGATTGACATCTCCAATTGGGAACACACCAGAAGAATTTTGGAACAGTCTTAAAAATGGAAAGATTGGAATTGGTGAAATCACCAAATTTGATCACAGTTCTTTTGACGTTCATAATGCGGCAGAGATCCAGGATTTTCCGTTTGATAAATACTTTGTAAAAAAAGATACCAATCGTTTTGATGACTATTCTTTGTATGCCTTGTATGCAGCTCAAGAAGCAGTGAACAATGCTAATCTTGATGTAGAGACTCTTGATAGAGACCGCTTTGGTGTCATCGTTGCATCAGGTATCGGTGGAATTAAAGAAATTGAAGATCAAGTGCTTCGACTTCATGATAAGGGACCAAAACGTGTAAAACCATTGACACTTCCAAAAGCTTTGCCAAACATGGCTGCAGGAAATGTTGCTATGCGCTTTGGGGCAAATGGGATTTGTAAATCTATCAATACAGCTTGTGCTTCATCAAATGATGCTATCGGAGATGCCTTCCGTTCTATTAAGTTTGGTTTCCAAGATATCATGTTGGTTGGTGGTTCAGAATCATCTATTACTCCATTTGCGATTGCAGGTTTTCAAGCCTTAACAGCTCTTTCAACAACGGAAGATCCATCTCGTGCTTCTATTCCATTTGATAAGGATCGTAATGGATTTGTTATGGGTGAAGGATCAGGTATGTTGGTTCTTGAAAGTTTAGAGCATGCTGAAAAACGTGGTGCAACTATCCTAGCTGAAGTTGTTGGTTACGGTAACACTTGTGATGCCTATCATATGACTTCACCACATCCAGAAGGACAAGGTGCTATTAAAGCTATCAAACTTGCCTTGGAGGAAGCTGAGATTACACCAGACCAAGTAGCTTATGTCAATGCTCACGGTACATCAACTCCTGCTAATGAAAAGGGAGAAAGTGGAGCGATTGTAACTGTTCTTGGTAAGGAAGTACCTGTATCTTCAACTAAGTCATTTACAGGACACTTGCTCGGTGCAGCGGGTGCAGTTGAAGCCATTGCAACAATTGAAGCAATCCGTAACAACTATGTACCGATGACAGCTGGAACTACAGAATTGTCAGAATACATTGAAGCAAACGTTATTTATGGACAAGGCGTGGAACGTGAGATTCCATATGCTATCTCAAATACTTTTGGATTTGGTGGGCATAATGCAGTTCTTGCTTTCAAACGTTGGGAGAATAAGTAAAGATGAATTTAAATGAAATCAAAGACTTGATGGCTCAATTTGACCAGTCAAGCTTGAAAGAATTTTCTTATAAAAATGGAACGGATGAGTTGCTCTTCAGTAAGAATGAAGCAAAACTTGTTGCAGAAACAAGTCCAGCACCTCAACCTGTGCTTCCAGCAGCTGCACCTACAGTTGCACCACAAGCTCCAACTACAATACCAGATGTAGAAACAGTTTCAGAATCAAGCACTACTGGATCTGTAGCTGAGGGGGACCTTGTAGAGAGTCCACTTGTCGGAGTTGCTTACTTGGCTGCCGGACCAGACAAACCTAATTTTGTTTCAGTCGGTGATACTGTTAAAAAAGGCCAAACCCTGGTCATCATCGAAGCTATGAAGGTCATGAACGAAATTCCAGCACCTAAAGATGGTGTCGTAACAGAAATTCTTGTTGAAAATGAAGAAATGGTTGAGTTCGGGAAAGGCTTGGTACGTATCAAATGATTGATATTCAAGGAATTAAAGAGGCTTTACCGCACCGCTATCCCATGCTCTTAGTGGATCGTGTTTTAGAAGTCAGTGAAGATACCATCGTTGCCATTAAAAATGTAACAATTAACGAACCTTTCTTCAATGGGCACTTCCCAGCTTATCCTGTGATGCCAGGTGTATTAATCATGGAAGCTTTGGCACAAACAGCAGGTGTTTTGGAATTATCAAAACCTGAAAACAAAGGGAAGCTTGTCTTCTATGCTGGTATGGACAAAGTCAAATTTAAGAAGCAAGTTGTTCCTGGTGATCAGCTTGTCATGACAGCAACGTTTGTCAAACGTCGTGGCACAATCGCCGTAGTAGAAGCGAAGGCAGAAGTAGATGGTAAGCTTGCAGCAAGCGGGACTCTGACCTTTGCTATTGGAAACTAGGGAGGTTTTCCATGTTTCGTAAGATTTTAATTGCCAATCGTGGTGAGATTGCTGTTCGTATTATTCGTGCGGCACGAGAGTTAGGAATTGCTACAGTCGCTGTTTATTCGACTGCTGACAAGGAAGCCCTCCACACTCTTTTGGCTGATGAGGCTATCTGTATCGGCCCTGGGAAGGCTACAGAATCTTATCTGAACATCAACGCTATCCTTTCAGCTGCAGTATTGACTGAAGCTGAAGCTATTCACCCTGGATTTGGATTTTTAAGTGAAAATTCCAAATTTGCAACTATGTGTGAAGAAGTCGGGATCAAATTTATCGGACCATCAGCTCGCGTAATGGATGTCATGGGGGATAAGATTAACGCCCGTGCTCAGATGATTAAGGCAAATGTGCCCGTCATTCCAGGTTCAGATGGAGAAGTCCATACTGCAGAAGAGGCTCTGGCTGTTGCCGAAAAAATTGGCTATCCAGTTATGCTCAAGGCATCAGCTGGAGGCGGTGGTAAAGGGATTCGTAAGGTTGAAAAGGCAGAGGATCTCGTATCAGCCTTTGAAACAGCTTCTAGTGAAGCCAAAGCCAACTTTGGTAATGGGGCTATGTACCTTGAGCGGGTGATTTATCCTGCCCGCCACATTGAAGTACAGATTCTTGCTGATCAAATGGGACATGTTATTCACCTAGGTGAACGTGACTGTTCGCTGCAGCGAAATAACCAAAAGGTTTTGGAAGAAAGTCCTTCTATTGCTATCGGGAAAACACTTCGGAATGAAATTGGTGCTGCAGCAGTCCGTGCAGCTGAATCTGTTGGTTATGAAAATGCTGGGACCATTGAGTTCCTATTGGATGAAGCGACTGGTAAATTCTACTTTATGGAGATGAATACTCGTGTTCAAGTAGAACATCCAGTCACTGAATTTGTTTCTGGTGTGGATATTGTCAAGGAACAAATCCGTATTGCAGCAGGTCAACCATTGGCCTTGAAACAAGAAGATATTGTTCTAAAAGGACATGCCATTGAGTGTCGTATCAATGCGGAAAATCCAGCCTTTAATTTTGCACCAAGTCCTGGTAAGATTACCAATCTCTATCTACCAAGTGGAGGTGTGGGCTTGCGCGTAGATTCTGCAGTTTATCCAGGTTATACCATTCCACCATACTATGATAGTATGATTGCTAAGATTATTGTTCATGGGGAAAATCGTTTTGATGCACTTATGAAAATGCAACGAGCTCTATATGAACTCGAAATTGAAGGAGTCGTTACCAATGCTGATTTCCAACTGGATCTAATCTCTGATCGGCGCGTGATAGCAGGGGACTACGATACTTCCTTCTTGATGGAAACATTTTTACCACACTATCAAGAAAAAGAATAATGTAATACTCTTCGAAAATCTCTTCAAACCGCGTCAGCTTCGCCTTGCCGTAGATAGATGTAACTGACTTCGTCAGTCTTATCTACAACCTCAAAGCAGTGCTTTGAGCAACCTGCGGCTAGCTTCCTAGTTTGCTCTTTGATTTTCATTGAGTATAAAAAGAGTATAAGACCGAAAAGGGGGATGTATGGCTCTATTTAGTAAAAAAGATAAATATATTCGAATCAATCCCAATCGTTCGACTGTAAATCAACCTCAGATTAAGCCAGAGGTTCCAGATGAGCTCTTTTCCCAATGTCCAGGATGCAAATACACGATTTACCAAAAGGACTTGGGGAGTGAGCGTATATGCCCTCACTGTGGCTATACCTTCCGTATTTCAGCTCAAGAGCGTTTAGCTTTAACCATTGATATGGGTACGTTTTTGGAAATGTTTAAAGGGATTGAAACTCAGGACCCTCTGAATTTTCCAGGTTATCGTAAAAAATTGACTTTGATGCGTGAAAAGACAGGTCTTGATGAGGCTGTTGTAACAGGAACAGCTTTGATTAAGGGAGAGAAAGTTGCCCTTGGCATCATGGATTCTAACTTTATTATGGCGTCAATGGGGACAGTTGTTGGTGAGAAAATCACTCGCTTGTTCGAATATGCGACCGCTGAAAAATTACCTGTCGTATTGTTTACAGCTTCTGGCGGAGCACGCATGCAGGAAGGAATCATGAGCTTGATGCAGATGGCCAAAATCTCTGCAGCAGTCAAACGTCATTCCAATGCAGGTCTCTTTTATCTGACAATCCTTACCGACCCGACGACTGGAGGAGTAACAGCTTCCTTCGCAATGGAAGGGGATATCATCTTGGCGGAACCTCAAAGTTTGGTAGGTTTTGCTGGACGCCGTGTGATTGAAAATACAGTAAGAGAAGACCTACCAGAAGACTTCCAGAAAGCAGAGTTTTTACTGGAACATGGTTTTGTGGATGCAATTATTAAACGGCGAGAATTGCCAGATACGATTGCTCGATTAGTAAGACTACACAGGAGGGAGAGTTGATGAATATTGCGAAAATCGTTAGAGAAGCTCGTGAACAAACTCGCCTAACAGCCTTGGATTTCGCAACAGGAATTTTTGATGATTTTATTGAGCTGCATGGGGATCGCTCCTTCCGTGATGATGGTGCTATTATTGGTGGTATCGGTTGGTTGGGAGACCAAGCAGTGACTGTTGTTGGAATCCAAAAAGGTAAAAGTTTACAAGATAATCTTAACCGTAACTTTGGTCAACCTCATCCTGAAGGTTATCGAAAAGCCCTTCGTTTGATGAAACAAGCAGAAAAGTTCGGTCGTCCAATTGTAACCTTTATCAATACTGCTGGTGCCTATCCTGGTGTAGGCGCAGAAGAACGTGGTCAAGGTGAAGCCATTGCTCGAAATCTCTTTGAAATGAGCGACTTACAAGTGCCCATTATTGCCATTATTATCGGTGAAGGAGGCTCTGGTGGAGCTCTAGCTCTAGCAGTAGCTGACCGTGTTTGGATGCTTGAAAATTCCATCTATGCGGTACTGAGTCCTGAAGGATTTGCTTCTATCTTGTGGAAAGATGGTACGCGTGCAATGGAAGCAGCTGAGTTGATGAAAATCACTTCCCATGAACTTTTGGAGATGGAAGTCGTTGATAAGGTTATTTCAGAGAGAGGTCTCTCTGCCAAAGAGCTGCTAGCTCGTGTAAAAAATGAACTTCAAACAGAAATTGAACAATTAAAACAATTATCCTTGGAGAAACTTTTGGAAGAACGTTATCAACGCTTTAGAAAGTATTAAAAAGAAAGCTAGAACTAAAAACGGTTCTAGCTTTTTGGTTTCTCTCAAAAATTCATTTCAGGATTAAAAATTGACAGTTGAGGAAATGGAACTGAGAGTCGTTAACAAAAGATGTATATTATATAATAAGGAATGATAATCTATAAGTGCTACAGAGAATAGATTAATACTCAATGAAAATCAAAGAGCAAACTAGGAAGCTAGCCGAAGGCTGTACTTGAGTACGGCAAGGTGAAGCTGACGTGGTTTGAATTTGATTTTCGAAGAGTATAAGTTTTTATAGATTTTATGCTGTGCTAGATCAGTATATAACTGATAAACTGAATAGGGGGTGTTAATCTTTCCCTCCATCAAGGTAATTTTAATTTTTTAGGAGTGAGTATGAAAAAACTAGGGCATTTGGGAGTCTTTATCTTACTGATATTTCTATCAGTTTATCTACCAGAGTTAGGGATTGTGCATCTGACTAAGTTTTTAGGATGGGGGATAGATGGCTATTCTATCTTTTCAACAGTTGAAGTAATAGCTCTTTTGCTATTATTTATCTACTGGCTCAAAAAGAAAGAGATGCTCTATATTTTTGAAAAAAAGGGTTCTAAGAAGTCAAGATTCTTTTACCTTGTAGTTGGTCTAGTGGCTACTTATTTTGATCGTCAATTGGTGGATGCTTTTCAGTTACAGTTTCATCACTTAATTGATAACAAGTATATCTTTCAAGACATTCTTTCGATTCTATACTCCAATGGGCAACCAACTTTTCTATCAACTGTTCTCAGTTTTAGTTTAACAGTAGTCGTCGGACCTATATTGGAGGAACTGGTTGATAGAGGGTATTTTATGAATACCTTTTTCCCCCAGTCCAAGTACTATCTGGATGTTATCCTATCTGCTCTTATCTTTGGAATTAGTCATTTGATCCTAACTCACCGAGATCCTATCAGTTTGATCATTTATAGTTTAGGCGGTCTCTTCTATGCTCTGGTCTACCGTTGGACAAAGAACTTAAAAATTACCATCCTATGCCATAGTTTTTTCAATTTTCTCATTTATGTAAAACCCATCTGGATATTTGTTTATAATTATGTCTATTACCACTTTTTTAGATAGTGGAAGGCAAAGAAAAAAGTGTTTGATTTGAGTCAAACACTTTTTCTATACTTAATCTTCTTCTGTCACAAATTGACTGAGGAGTCCGTTGATAAAACGGGCTGATTTTTGATCTGAAAAGCTTTTAGAAAGCTCAATGGCTTCGTTAACAGCTACGAGTTGAGGAGTATCAAATGAAGTGATTTCAAAAACTCCTAGGCGTAGAAGAGTTTTTTCCACTAAAGTCAGACGATCGATGGTCCAACCAGTTTTCAAATGTTGAGTGATTTGTTTATCCAGATCATCCTTTTTAGCTTGGACACCAGAAACGAGCTCCACAAGGAAGTTAGGAAGTTGCACATCTGCATCTTCGCGATCATGCGTGTAGGCGAAGCGACAAGCAGTTTCTAGATCTGAACCAAATTCAAGACTCATCAAAGCTTGGAAAGCACATTTACGTAGCTCACGTCTTGATTCTAATAATGGACTAGTCATTGAGGAAGTCCTCGTCGAATAAGTCTTTCAATTCTGGTTTTGGTGTTTTATCTGGAACGATACCAGCAACGTGAATGTTGACTGCAGTGATTTCAACATCAGCCATATTGCGGACAGCATCCTTAACAGCTTTCTGGATAGCCATAGCAACCTTAGGAACTTTGACACCGTACTCTAGGTAGAGGTAGATGTCAGCTGTAAGTTCATCGTTGGCTTCTTTTAGGTATACGCCACGACCAAGAGAAAGTTTTGAAAGGGTGTCAGATACTGATTTGTTTGAAAAAGAGTGTACGCCTTCAACTTTCGCAGTTGCAATAGCAATGATTTTTTCTAGTACACGTGGGGCGATGACGATTTCGCCAAGTTGTTCTTCAATTCCCATAGAATGACCTCTTTCTAGTTTCTAGAGATTAGGCGCGAGAAACGTAAGTTCCTTCTGCAGTGTTGATAATCAATTTTTGTCCTGCTTCGATGAAGTCTGGAACGTTCACGACAAGACCAGTTTCCATTGTTGCTGGTTTACCAGAACCTGTAACAGTAGCACCTTTGATAGATGGTTGTGTTTCAGCAACTGTCAATTCAACAGTAGTTGGTACAGTTACACCGATTACTTCAGTTCCGTAGAATTGGATTTTTACATCTGAGTTTTCAAGGATGTAAAGCAATTCGTTTTCAACATTCACAACAGGAATTTCGTATTGGTCATAAGTTTCTGTATTCATGAAGTAAGCTGTGTCGTCCATTTTGTACAAGTATTGAGCTGGAACTGTTTCGATGATCGCTTGCTCAAATTTTTCTTCTGGGCGGTAGCTTGTTTCAAAAGTTGAACCAGTGCGGACATCACGCAATTTCATACGCATGATAGTGTTTCCTTTACCTGGTTTGTGGTGGCTAGCTTCCAAAACGCGGATCAATTTTCCTTCAGCTGTTTCAAAAGTCATACCAGCCTTTAGTTTACTTGCTTCAATCATGTTTTTACCTCTTTAATAAATAGTTTACTCTTTATTGTACCATAAAATGCAATAATTCTCAAATATCAGATGAGCTTGAATTAGTTGACTGGTACGATATTTCCTTCTTCATCTTTGGTTACGAGAACATACTTACCGTCTACCTCGATGTAAAAGTTCTTGCTTGCAGTTTGCCCGTTATTTTGAACAGGGGCTTGAGTTTGGGCTTGTTGGTTGAGTTGACCACCAAGTGTTTGTCCTAGGTTCATTCCCATAATCATGTTCATACCATTGCCATTGCCTTCATTGTTAGCAGCAGCGATGAGAGCTTCATTACGAGCACGACGTTCTTCAATCTCAATCGTATTGTACTTCATAGCGACAAGCTCGCTATCAAGCTTACGGACAATATCTAAGCTTTCTTGATCATAGCTCAAATCTTCAAGCAGGATGTTGGTTGTTTCAATCCCATAAAGTCCAGCCCATACCTTGTTAACTTCTTGTTTAGCTAGTTCATTGAAAGTATCTTGATTGGCATTAAGGCTATAGATATCTACCTTGTTTTCATTGGTAAATTTAGCAATTGCAATGGCAATCTTTGGTGCGATATTTTGTCGAAGTGTTCCTTGAGCTACATTTTGTAATGTAAAGGCTTTATGGTCTTCAATCTGTTGACTAATGGAACTGACGTAGAATAGGACTGGATCAGCAACTTTGATATCAAATAAGCCGTAGAAGCGGATGTTAAGTAATTGTTGATAACGTTCACTGAAGTATTCTACAGCATTCTGTGTACCGAATTTATTTCCGGCAACGGGTTGCATACGAATAAAGATGATTTCTTGTTGGGTAATGACTTGACCACCAAACGAGAAGCGGTTTTTGAAATTTTCCCAAGTACCCTTTAGTCCACCTTTTTCAAGAAGCCAGGCATTGTCTCCAGAACGCCATTCGTGGCTACCAGCTTCTAAGACGTCTCCAAGGAAGGTACCGTTGTTCACTAGAATAGCGACATAGCCTTGAGGAACAATAACGACACTACCATCTGTTAGTAGTCCAGTGTTTTGATTACTTTGTCTAGATTTGCCATCTGGATCTTTTGAAAGAAGTTGGCCTTTAATGGCCAAAGCATCGGCTGTTAGGTTATTTGGAAGTACGATCGCTTCTTTAAATTTGCTATCGTTAAAACTATTAAGCCCTGAAGATAGGGCGGCACGAATAAATCCCATAATTTCCTCCTAATTATAAAGTTCGTCTTCATCCACAACATCGTAGGTATCGAGTACCCATTGATTTGGACTACGTGTGAGCTCAGCTCCGCAGTATTCACATTGGCTAATAGCTGAGATTTTAAGTGGAGCACCACAGTTTGGACAGTGGTCGCTAACAGCTTCATCTTGAACAGTGTTTTCAGTTTGGCTACCATGTTTGCGGATGAAGTTCATTTGATAAACTGTAAATAGATCTTGTTGAGGGTCTCCTTCGATAACCTTACGAGTCTTATCATCGATAACATAGTCTCTGAGTGTAGATGAAAGGATAACCACTAAAGTATCATTTCCATCTGAATTTTCGTAGAAATCTTTGATGCGGATATTTTCAACATAGACTTTTTCTAAAACATTGGTTGTTTTTGCCCGAATATGATCTTCGAGTTGAGTACTATGTTGGGAATAGAGACTAGTACTTTCGAGAGAGCGAACCAAATTCCAATCCTTTTTAGTCCAGGCTGCCTGCAACTGAATATAGACTTCTTTAACCCATGAAGCGAAGGCATCAGCATCAAAGTTTGGATCACCATATTTGACACGATTAACAGCTAGTGTGTTGTGTTCTACTCGGCGATGGCTAGGTGGATTATACCCAGTTGAACTACCGTAAGACTTGCCAGAAGATGAATTCTGGTCGCTTAGATATTTGATGAACATGTAGAGTAAGAAACCTCCTACACCAAACATGATAAGCATGTTCATACCAGTACCTAAAGAACCACCTGAACTAGAGGAGCTACTTCCAGAGCGATAGCTACTTTTATAAGAGGAGCTGCGACTTGAGCTACTGCGGCTGCTACTTCTTGAACTGCTTCGGCTAGAGCTACCACTTCGCGAATGGCCAACGCCAGCATCAATTGAGTTAAATGGTGTGAAGAAGAACAACAATAAACAAGTGGCGAGAAGAGTATATAACTTTTTCATATGTCTCCTAACTATGTGAGTACAAAGTGCAAGGCATCAAGCAATGACTGATTTCATCAACTTGTGACAGTTATATTGAGATTGATTATTGATCGTTTTTCAACTTAGCCAATTCTTGGGCAAGTAGTTTAAGGGCTACTTGTGGGTTGGCTTGACCCTTGGTTGCTTTCATGAGGAATCCTGTGAAGGCCTTGTCAGCGTTACGTTTTCCTGACTTGAAGTCGGCAACAGCGGCTTCGTTATCCGCAAAGACTTGGTGGATGATTGGAATCAAGACATCGGGATCTGAGATTTGAACTAAACCTGCTTTTTCAACGTATTCACGCGCTCCACCACCATTTTTAGCTAGGTGAACAAAGACTTTCTTGGCAATCTTAGACGAGATAGTACCGTCTTCGATGATAGCAATCATTTCAACCAAGTTTTCAGGTGTCAATTCGATTTGTTCCAGTGTCTTACCTTCGGCGTTCAAGAATTGAGCGACTTCACCTTGGAGCCAGTTAGAAACTTGTTTAGCATCACCACCGAGGGCGACAGCTTTTTCAAAGAAATCAGAAGTGACTTTATTGGCAGTCAGCTGGATAGCATCGTAGTCTGATAGACCAAGTTGAGATACGTAGCGAGCACGGCGTTCTTTTGGAAACTCTGGCAATTCAGTACGCATTTCCTCAATCCACTCATCAGAGATTTCAAAGAGTGGTAGGTCTGGCTCTGGGAAGTAGCGGTAGTCTGCAGCCCCTTCCTTGACACGCATGAGGATAGTTGCCTTGTTCGCTTCGTCATAACGGCGTGTTTCTTGGCGGATTTGACCACCTGAACGAAGGATTTCAGCCTGACGTTGCACTTCGTACTCAAGACCTTTACGAACGTTTGAGAAGGAGTTGAGGTTTTTCAACTCAGTTTTGGTACCAAATTTCTCTTGACCATAAGGACGAAGCGAGATGTTGGCATCCACACGCATGGAACCTTCTTCCATCTTAACGTCAGAAATACCAGCATACTGGATAACTTCCTTGAGGGCTGTTAGATAAGCGTAGGCTTCTTCTGGTGAGCGCATGTCGGCTTCAGATACAATCTCAATCAATGGCACGCCTTGACGATTAAGGTCGACATAAGAGAAACCATCTGTACCGTGGGTGTTCTTACCAGCGTCTTCCTCTAGGTGAGCACGCTCGATACCGATTTTCTTAGTTGTTCCGTCTTCTAGTTCCACTTCAATCCATCCATTGTAACCAATTGGCTCATCAAATTGAGAAATTTGATAGGCTTTGGGATTATCAGGATAGAAGTAGTTTTTGCGATCAAAGTGCATCTTCTTATGGATGTCCATGTTAAGAGCGAGTGCAACCTTGATACCAGCATCGACAACACCTTTATTGAGAACTGGCAGTACGCCAGGGAAAGACCAGTCAATCACGTTTGTATTGGCATTTTGGTCATTTCCAAAGTGGGCAGAAGTAGGTGAGAAGATTTTTGAATTGGTGTTGAGCTCTACGTGGACTTCAAGTCCAATGACTGTTTCAAAGTTCATTAGTTATCACCTCCAAAAATCACGGGTTGTTGTTTGTGGTAGTCTGTTGTTGCTTCAAAAGCAGCAGCAGCTTGGTAGATAGTCTCTTCTGAATACTTAGGACCAATCAATTGCAGTCCTACTGGTAGGCCTTGAGCAAATCCTGCAGGAATTGAAATTCCTGGGAGGCCTGCCAAGTTGACTGGGATTGTCAAGAGGTCAGCCAAGTACATGGCAACTGGATCGTGGTTGAGTGAATCCAAGTCAAAGGCTACGCTTGGAGCTGTTGGACCAAGGATGAGATCGTAATCTGCAAAGACTTTTTCAAAATCTTGGATGATGAGAGTACGAACTTGACCAGCTTTTTTGTAGTAGGCATCGTAGTAACCTGATGAAAGACTAAAAGTACCAAGCATGATCCGACGTTTTACTTCGTCACCGAAGCCTTGGCTACGAGTGTTAACGTAAATCTCGTCCAAGTTTTTAGCGTCCTCAGCACGGAAACCATAGCGGATACCGTCAAATCGTTGCAAGTTTGATGATGCTTCTGATGAAGCGATGATGTAGTATACAGCAACCCCATATTTTGAGTGTGGAAGGCTAACTTCTTCCACGATAGCACCTAGTTTTTCAAAGTGTTTGGCTGCGTTGAGGATAGTTTCTTTAACTTCTGGGTCAATCCCTTCACCAAGGTATTCCTTAGGCAAAGCAATTTTCATGCCCTTGATGTCTTGTCCGATTTTTGAAGTAAAGTCGGCAATGCGGACAGGAGCAGAAGTAGAGTCTTTAGCATCTTGGCTGGCAATAGCATTGAGCAAGAGCGCATTTTCTTTAACGGTTGGTGCGAAAGGTCCAATCTGGTCTAATGAACTACCAAAGGCAATCAGACCGAAACGTGAAACTGTTCCGTAGGTTGGTTTGAGACCGACAATCCCGTTGAAGGCAGCCGGTTGGCGGATGGATCCACCTGTATCAGAACCAAGAGACAAACGGACTTGTCCTGAAGCTACAGAAGCTGCGGAACCACTAGATGATCCACCGGGAACCTTGCTGTAGTCCCAGGCATTTTTAGTTGCACCGTAGTAAGATGTTTCACCAGAACCACCCATGGCAAACTCGTCCATGTTGGTTTTCCCAACAACGATCATGCCCTTAGATTTTGCATTGGCAACAGCTGTCGCATCAAAGATTGGTTCGTAGTTGTAGAGCATTTTTGAGGCAGCAGTTGTGAGGATACCGTCTGTAGAGATGTTATCCTTAACAGCAAGTGGAATTCCTGAAAGGACATTGTCAGCGTCAATTCCAGTTTCGTCAATAGCTTTAGCTTGAGCAAGAGCTTGATCTTCAGCGATAGTGACAAAGGCATTGATAGCTTCTTCACGCGCCTTGATATCTTCAAGCGTTGCTTGCGTTAGTTCGGTTGCAGAAATTTCCTTAGATACAAGGAGGTTGTGCAACTCTTCAATGGTTTTATTGTTAAAAGTCATTAGGCATCTCCTCCATCATCCAGGATAGCTGGTACCTTGATATAGTAATTGTCTTTTTCAGGTACATTTTTAAATAAGCGATCACGGTCAGTTCCTTCTTCGGCTATGTCTGGGCGAAGAACGGTCTTGCGATCTGCCATGGTAGTCGTTGGTTCAACACCAGTAGTGTCGACTTCGCCGAGCAATTCGACCATATCAACAATCTTAGACAAGGTTGTCGCAAACTCAGCAGTTTCTTCTTCTGAGAATTTTAATTTTGAAAGATTGGCAACGTGTGTTACCTCTTCTTGCGTAATTTTCATCTTGCATCCTTTCGTGAAATGATGATTATTTATCTGTTCTATTTTACCATATTTTCCTATAAATAAGGTAAGCCAAGTTGAAAAGAAGCAGAAATTGAAAAAAGGATTTTAATTCGATATAATGGTTGAAATTAGAGGAAAGACTAAGAGTCGTTTTAAGTTGGAAAACGAGTTGGATGATTGATCAAATGAAAACACATTAGGGGTGAAACATGACACTTTGGGATTTACTTTTTACCAGTAAAAAAACGGTGCCTCCAGACTTGGGGATATGGTACATTTTATTACCGACTTCTTTGCTAGTCATAGCTGCTCTATCAATTCGCTATGCCTCCTTTAAACCTTATCGAGATTTTTGGTATTGGGGTCAATTGATTCAATTACTGATTATCAACGCTTGGTATATTGCTGCACGCCTGCCCTTGTCTGAGGCTCTCCCTTTTTACCATAGTCGCATGGCTATGTGGATGATTCTTTTTGCCCCTAATAAGACCTTTTTCAAACAATATTTTGCCTTGGTTGGAGTATTTGGTTCTATTATGGCTTTAGTTTACCCTGTCTTTTATCCGTTTCCTTTCCCTCATGTTTCCTCGGTCAACAATGTTTTCGGACACTGGGCCCTCTTGGCTAACTGCTTGATTTATCTTATTAGATATTATAAAGTTGAAAAAGGGGATGCTTGGAAAATATGTCAGATGACCTTTGGTGTCAATGCTATTATCTTTCTAGCCAACCTCTTGACAGGAGGGAATTATGGCTTTATGAGTAATCCCCCTGTGATTGGGGATCATGGTAGTTTGCTTAACTATTTGATAGTGACTAGTTTGATGACAGGTATTCTCATCCTTATCAATCAACTCGTTAAATATAAACATAAGAATAGTTAATATACAACTGAAATCGTTACATTAAGGAGACTTTATGCATCATTTTATTACAAGAACCCAAACGACGCCACCGCCTATTCCGATTTTTTGGTACGGTGTCATGATAGGTCTTCTTGCCTTGTCTATTTATGCTTCTTTTACTTACTACAAAAATCCCAAATTTGTTCGATTATTTAAGTGGATTCAAATAGCGCAACTGCTAGCTCTTTACACTTGGTATATTGGTTTTAGCATTCCATTTTCGAACAGTCTGCCTCTTTACCATTGCCGCTTGGCCATGCTTGCAGTAGTTTTCTTGCCAGATAAATGGAAAACCAAGCAGTATTTTGCCCTTATGGGAGCTAGTGGGGCAGTATTTGCTTTGGGCTATCCGGTTTTTGATCCATATGATTTCCCACATATTACCAGTTTTTCATTCCTGATTGGGCATTATGCTCTCTTGGTTAATTCCTTGGTCTATCTCATGAACCACTACGATAAAAACCTACTTAAAAAGTATCGCATTATCGCCTACACTTTTGTCCTCAACCTTTTCCTAGTTGGAGTTAATCAAGTCACAGGTGGGAATTACGGGCTTTTGAATACCACACCTTTTATCCCAGATGCTCCTATATGGATAAAATATCTTCTGGTTTCAATCATTCTATCTGCAGCTCTAGTGCTCTTTGATATTTTGTTTAAAAAACGTTGGCAAAAGAAAATTGCTCTAGAAACGATTCATCTGTGAAGCGATATTAAGAGTGATAGATATAAATAATCAACAAATGAATCTGAAGAGCAGGTCTACTATCTTGACCTGCTTTTTCTTGTGTAAGCAATTGAAAAACTCCCTAAAATCCGATATAATGGAGTGTTGAAAGGAATGTTAGGGTCCGATGTAATAAAGAGTGATTATAAATTGAAATAATTAAAAAAGTAGAAAGAAAGAGAACTTATGAACATTCAAGAAGAAATTAAAAAACGCCGTACCTTTGCCATTATCTCCCACCCGGATGCTGGTAAAACGACGATTACAGAGCAGTTGCTCTACTTTGGGGGAGAGATTCGTGAGGCAGGTACTGTCAAAGGGAAGAAAACAGGTAACTTTGCCAAATCTGACTGGATGGATATCGAGAAACAACGTGGGATTTCGGTAACGTCATCTGTTATGCAATTTGACTACGATGGCAAACGCGTGAACATCCTAGATACTCCAGGGCACGAGGATTTCTCAGAAGATACCTATCGTACATTGATGGCGGTGGATGCGGCTGTCATGGTTGTGGACTCTGCCAAGGGTATCGAGGCCCAAACCAAAAAGTTATTTGAGGTTGTCAAACACCGTGGGATTCCAGTCTTTACCTTTATGAACAAGTTAGACCGTGACGGTCGTGAGCCACTGGATCTCTTGCAAGAATTGGAAGAAGTCTTGGGTATTGCAAGTTATCCAATGAACTGGCCAATCGGGATGGGGAAAGCCTTTGAAGGCTTGTATGACCTCTATAACCAACGCTTGGAACTTTACAAAGGGGATGAACGCTTTGCTAGTCTGGAAGATGGGGACAAGCTATTTGCCAGCAACCCTTTCTATGAGCAAGTGAAGGATGACATCGAGCTCTTGCAAGAAGCTGGGAATGAATTCTCAGAAGAAGCCATTCTTGCGGGTGAATTGACTCCGGTATTCTTTGGATCAGCCTTGACTAATTTTGGTGTGCAGACTTTCTTAGAAACCTTCCTCAAGTTTGCTCCAGAACCTCATGGACACAAGAAAACAGACGGAGAAATTGTTGATCCTTATAACAAAGACTTCTCAGGATTTGTCTTTAAAATTCAAGCCAACATGGATCCTCGTCACCGTGACCGTATCGCCTTTGTCCGTATCGTATCGGGTGAATTCGAGCGTGGTATGAGTGTTAATCTCCCTCGTACTGGTAAGGGAGCTAAGCTGTCAAATGTTACTCAGTTTATGGCAGAAAGTCGTGAGAATGTCACTAATGCCGTAGCTGGAGATATCATCGGGGTTTACGATACCGGTACTTATCAGGTTGGGGATACACTAACTGTTGGAAAAAATAAGTTTGAGTTTGAACCACTGCCAACCTTTACACCTGAGATTTTCATGAAAGTTTCTGCTAAGAACGTCATGAAACAAAAATCTTTCCACAAGGGAATTGAGCAATTGGTGCAAGAAGGAGCTATTCAGCTTTATACCAACTACCAAACAGGTGAATATATGTTGGGTGCCGTTGGTCAATTGCAGTTTGAAGTCTTCAAACACCGTATGGAAAATGAGTACAATGCAGAAGTGGTTATGAGCCCAATGGGTAAAAAGACGGTTCGCTGGATCAAACCTGAAGATCTGGATGAGCGTATGTCTTCAAGCCGAAACATCCTTGCCAAAGACCGCTTTGACCAGCCTGTATTCCTTTTTGAAAACGACTTTGCCCTCCGATGGTTTGCAGATAAGTATCCGGATGTAGAGTTAGAGGAAAAGATGTAGATCGCCAAAGTTACTTGATTGTGTAACAATCTTAGTAACTAACGCCAAGTTTCTATGGAACTTGGCTAGGCGCTCCACTAGTATAGTTTTACGAATATTATCGATTCGTAAAACTTTACGTCGTAACAGAAAGGAAGAGAACTAGCTAACTGTCTTACTAACTTCGTTTGGCAAATAGAATCGATTTGCCAAACTCCGTGTCGTAATCTAATAAACGGTAACCGCTATGGCAGTTCACCTAAACGCTTCACTAGGAAAAGCCCACGAATGGTATCGATTCGTGGACTTTTTCGTCGTAATAGTTAGAAAGTGGTCTAGCTGCCTGCCATTGGAATACTAATTGCGTTTTGTAGCGGAAAATGAGTACCTTAGTTGGTCCCATACCTCAAATCTATTGAAAAAAGCCAAGAAAAATATCTTCTTGGCTTTTCTTGTAGGCTGGTGTTAACAAAATTCCTAAAACTCCGCCCTGGTGAGGGACGGAGTTTAGGAGGTCTTTTTTAGGTCGCTAATCGGTAAACAGCTTCAGCATAGATATCCATAGCATGATAGAGATCATCTAGGATTGCATATTCATTTGCTTGGTGTTCCGTTTGCTCTCTTCCTGGGAAGAGGGCACCAAAAGCGACACAGTTTGGCATGGTACGTGCAAAGGTTGCACCGCCAGATGATAGAGCGGGACTATTGTCACCAGTTTTTTCTTCATAAACCTGCATGAGTGTTGTGACGAGCATACTATCTCTTGCCACGTAAAGTGGTGCTAGGTAGTCAAATTCTTGGTAGCTAAGTTGGTAAGATTTTGCACACTCTATCAGCTGATTGACAAGTTCATCCTTGTCAGTAAGGACTGGGATTCGGATATCAATTCGAATCTCAGAACTTTCGGGAGTAATGATTAAGGCGGCCACATTAAAGGATAAATGTCCAGAAGGCTGGTCACTGATATCACCAAAGATTCCTTTTCCTTGACCCTCTTGACCAACTTCTTTGGCAAGAAATGTAAGTGCAGGATGGGATTGAATGGAATCAAGGACGGTGGCTAGTCGAATGACTGCATTAATCCCTTGACTGGCATCCTTGGCATGCTTAGATAGTCCTAGAACAGTAAGGGACTGATCATTTTGTTGATAATCGTAGCCAGCAGCTATTAGAGCTTCTTGGAGTTGTTCCATAAGTGGTCCTAGATAAGTTGCCTTATCAGGTACGACATTAAAGGCTCCACCTATATCTAAGGCGAGTTGTTCTGATCCAGGTCCATGAAGTTTGACCTGAAGGAGCCCTTTTTCTGCATAGGTTAATGGGAATGATGAGTCAGGAGCAAATCCCATGCTGGCCTGTTCTTCAAGGGCATTATATCTTGCCATGCAACGCCAAAGAGTTTCCTCATCAGTACCAAATATGAAACGAACCCGTTTTTTGAATTGAATTCCTTGGTCAAGTAAGCTTTTGACTGCGTAAAGTGCTGCAAGAGAAGGTCCTTTATCATCCTGCGAGCCCCGACCATAAATCCGCCCATCTCTGATACTAGCTTCAAATGGAGGAGTTTCCCACTCTGTCAAATCGCCTGCAGGAACTACATCTAGGTGGCAGAGGATGGCAAGGAGATCCCCCTCACCAACTTCTGCATACCCATAATATCCTTGAGTATCAAGATAGGTTTTAAAACCAAGATCTTGACACAAGTCTAGCGTTTTTTTCAGGACATCTTGAATGGCTTGACCAAAGGGAGTGCCATTTTCACCTTCATTGAGAACAGAAGGATAAGAGATGATTGTTTTCAAACTTTGAAGAAAATCCTCTTTGATTGATTCTGTAATATAGGATTTCATCCGTATTTCCCCTTTTGACTATAAGAATGGCACTAGGGTACCCAAGATAAGAAGTAGAATACTTGCAATGACAATTGAGATGACAAGTTTTCCGACAAATTTCCACCAAGTTCCAAGGCTGACACGACCGAGAGCAAGAGCTCCCATGACAATACCTGAAGTAGGAGTCACTAGGTTAAGGACACCAGATGCAGATTGGTAGGCAGTAACAATCAGGCTGGCTTTGACATTGACAAATTCTCCAAGAGGAGCCATGATCCCCATGGTTGCACTAGCCAGACCAGATGAAGAAGGAATGAGGAAGGACATAGGTAGGTAGAAGATATAGGTTAATACGATGAAGATTTGAGGAGAGAGACCTTGAAGGCCAACTTCACCCCAATGTAGAATGGTTGCAGTAATCATACCATCGTTCATGATAACTTGGATACCACGAGCAACCGCACAAATCAAGGCTACTGAAAGCAAATCTGCAGCACCAGTTAAGAAGGTAGAGACGATTTTTCCTTCTTTAAGACCATAGACAACACCAATCAAGATCCCCATGACGGCAAAGAGCATAGCGCCTTCTGGGAAGTACCAGCTACCGAATGGTTGAGCAGATGAACCGATGATGCCTCCGATTACAGGAAAACCGATTAACCAATTTTTGAAGTCTTCAAAGATAGTAACATGCAAATCAACCCAAGGGATGAAACTTGCAATCATAATGATAAAGGTTACTACAAATAAAGCGAGAACATGTTTTTGTTTCTTGCTCAAGGTAGACGGTGTATCCTCATTGTCAGAAACATTGAAGTGTTTAATATCTTCTTCGCGTTGAGCGTAAACGAGTGATTTAGTCGGATCTTTCTGAATCTTTTCTGCATAACGATAGACGAAGTAGGTGCTGAGTCCAGTCATTACAAACCAGAAGATAACACGGAGAATAACACCATCCATGGATGAAATGCCTGCAGTATCAGAAGCAATAACAGTAGCAAATGGATTCAATGTAGATGCCAAACAACCAACTTGAGAACCTAGTAAGATGATGGCTACGGCAGTAATACTATCAAAACCAACTGCCATCATCACAGGAATAAGAAGGGGATAGAAGGCCATAGTTTCTTCTCCCATACCATAAGTAGTTCCTCCAAGTGCGAAGAGGGGCATGAGGATGAGAATCAACATTTTTTCGTGGCCCTTATATTTTTTAACGATGGAGGCAATTCCTACATCGAGTGTACCAGTAGCATTTACGACACCAAGGAAACCTCCGACCATAAGGATAAAGAAGGCAACGTCGATAGCAGCGCTGGTTGGTTTGTGACCGAGCATGGCACGAATTGGTGCCATGAGGACATCGTAAATCCCTTGAGGATTTGAGTCAACAGTTTGATAGGTACCTGCGATGAGGTTACCTGCTTCATTGGTATCATACTTACCTGCTGGAATGATCCAGGTTAAAACTGCCATGATGGTAATGATGATAATCAAAACAGTGTATGCTGAAGGCATTTGAAACCTTTTTTTATTTTCACTCATTTGTTTTTCCTCCTAAACTATGTCACACAGTATAAAAACGAATGATGTGGCAAGAGTGCTGACTAAACTTTCTTGAAAGGTATGACTAAACTATTCATCTTTCACGATGATTGTTCCACTTTCAGATTCAATCAAAGCTCCTAGATTGATAAGAGAAGTGATAACTGCTTTTCCTGCTGGACGATTAGTCACAAAATCAATGGCAGCTTGGATTTTTGGTAGCATACTACCAGGAGCAAATTGCCCCTCTTGAATGTATTTTTGAAGTTGACTTACAGTTACCCGTTCCAACTTTTCTTGATTTGGTTTGTTATAGTTGATATAGGCATAATCGACGCCAGTTAAAATGATGAAGAGATCTGCTTCGACTAGCTCTGCCAAGCATTGCGATGCAAAATCCTTATCGATGACAGCTTCTACTCCTGAGAAGTAACCGTTTTTATTTTTGGTGATAGGAATACCTCCACCGCCTGCTGCGATGACAATTTGTCCCTTGTCCAAGAGTGTGCGTATACTATCGATTTCTTTGATATAAACAGGTTTTGGAGAAGCCACTACCTTACGCCAACCACGACCTGCATCTTCTTTAAAGTTAGCCCCAGTTTTTTCGCTTTCTGCTTTAGCCTCTTCTTCTGAGTAGAATGGACCAATGGGTTTACTTGGATTGAGAAAGGCAGGATCATTCTTGTCCACGACAACTTGTGTGACAACAGAAACGACAGTTTTATCAAGATGAATATCCTGTAAAGCATTTTCCAGAGCATTCTGGAGCCAAAAACCGATGCTACCCTCTGTCATAGCAACAAGTGAATCGAGAGGAAAGGCAGGGTTTTTTTCGGAATTCGCTGCTAGGTGTTGGAGGAGGAGGTTACCGACTTGCGGTCCATTGCCATGGGTGATAATCAATTCATCGCCATTTTGGATGAGTTTCACCAGATGGCGTGCTGTTTCTGCCAGAGCGGCTTCTTGAGCTTGAGCAGATGGATCTGTGGAAAGAATGGCATTTCCTCCAAGAGCGACAACGATTTTACGATGAGACATGAGCGCTCCTTTCTTTTGGATGAACAAAAGCCAATTTTGGTTAAAAGCTTGGATTTGGAAATTGAGAAGAAAGACTTTTGACAGACGAGTTGAGTTGAAATTGCGAATAACTGGAAGACAGTTAATTGTTATTGTTATGAGGTTTTTGCTTGAATGGTGACTATCAGCAAACTCCAACTCAGAGCTCGTTACTACTACAAAAAGGGACCGGACTAAAACACTAGTCTCAGTCCCTAAGCTGTTTCTTATAGTTTGTATCACACTTTAGGAATGTAGAGATTTCCTAGTGTAGCAGCCATAACGGCTTTAATGGTGTGCATACGATTTTCTGCTTGATCAAACTGACGAGCATATTTGCTATGGAAGACCTCATCAGTTACTTCCATTTCTTTAACGCCAAATTTCTCAGCTACTTGTCTGCCATAGATTGTGTTTGTATCATGAAAGGCTGGTAAGCAGTGGAGGAAGATTAAGTTTTCATTGCCTGCTTTCTTAACAAGATCCATATTGACTTGGTAAGGTTTTAGCAAAGCGACGCGTTCTGCAAACTTATCTTCTTCGCCCATAGATACCCAAACATCAGTGTAAAGGACATCAGCCCCTTTTACAGCTTCGTCAGCATCTTCTGTGATGAGAATGTGAGCCCCACTTTCTTTGGCATATCCCTCAGCCAGAGCAACAACTGCTTGATCTGGGAAAAGTTCTTTTGGTGAAAAGACATGAACGTTCACCCCAAGGATGGCTCCTGTTACTAGAAGGCTATTGGCAACATTATTACGGCCGTCACCACAGTAAACCAAAGTCAAACCTTCAAGATGTCCGAAATTTTCTAGTACTGTCAAATAGTCTGCAAGCATTTGAGTTGGGTGCCATTTATCCGTCAAGCCATTCCAAACAGGAACACCAGAGAATTTAGCTAATTCCTCAACCATATCTTGACTAAAACCACGGAATTCAATACCATCAAACATACGTCCCAAAACTTTTGCGGTATCTTCAGTAGTTTCTTTTTTACCTAGTTGAATATCGTTGGCCCCTAGGTATTCTGGATGTGCACCAAGATCAATTGCTGCAGTAGTGAAGGCTGCGCGTGTACGTGTAGAAGTTTTTTCAAATAAAAGAGCAATATTTTTACCAGCTAGATAGCGGTGTTCGATGTTTCGTTTTTTAAGATCCTTCAAGTGAGCTGAAAGTCCAATCAAATATTCGAGCTCTGCACGGGTAAAATCTTTTTCAGCTAGAAAACTTCTTCCTTGAAATACTGAATGTATCATTCTATATATCCTTTTCTAACAAGCATGATTCTGCTAGCAGATGCTAGGCAGAAATAGGAAGAATCTAAATGTCTTCGCGTTCAAACGGCATTGACATGCAACGAGGTCCACCACGTCCACGTACCAATTCCCGTCCGCGAATCTTAATGAGACGAAGTCCATATTCTTCAAGTTTCTTATTTGTCACAGTGTTGCGTTCATAAACGACTACGACACCTGGTGCAATAGCGAGTGTGTTAGAGCCATCATTCCATTGTTCACGAGCAGCTGCAACGATATTCCCATCACCACAAGGAATGAGTGTAACTTTTTCTAAACCAAGGTTTTGAGCAAGGAGTTCTGCCAAATCTCCTTTTTCTTCAACAATCTTGAGTTCTTCATTTTCGTAAGTAACGGAATAAACACGAAGGTTGCCTTGGATTTCAGGGTGGATTGTAAATTTGTCATAGTCTACCATGGTGAAGACGGTATCCAAGTGCATGAACTTACGGCTGTTTGAAAATTCAAAAGCCAAAACTTTCTTGAAGCCAACATTTTTTTTGAAGATATTAACCAAGAGTTTTTCGATAGAAGCGGCATCGGTCCGTTGAGAAATCCCAACTGCTAGGACATCTCTTGAAAGAACAAGTTCATCTCCACCTTCGATACGAGTGGTTTCTTCACGATTATAGATGAGCTCTACCTTACCACCATAGATTGGGTGATGCTTGAAGATGTACTTACCATAAAGTGTTTCGCGATTGCGTGTATCGGCGTACATGTGATTGAGTGATACTGCATTCCCGATAGTCGCAAATGGGTCGCGAGTGAAGTAAAGATTTGGCATTGGATCGATGGCAAACGGATAGTTAGATTCAACCAAGTCAGTTAATCCTTTGCCTTCTTCAGGGATGTCAGGTAATTCAACTTTTTGAACACCTGACATTGTTTTCTTAATCAGTTCAAGGTTGTCGTCAATATCATGAAGCAGTTTTCGGATGGCATTTTTAGTTTGTCGACCACGAATATTTGCTTCGTTGAGGTATTCTTCGATGAACTGGTCACGTATTTCAGGAGAAGTTAATGATTCAGCAGCCAATTGTTCAAGATAGAGCACTTCGATTCCTTCGTCACGGAGTGCCTGAGCAAAGGCGTCGTGTTCACTTTGGGCATCTGCTAAGAATGGGATGTCATCAAAGAGCAACCTCTCAAGGTGATCTGGCATCAAGTTTTCTAATTCTTGACCCGGACGGTGCAACATAACTTTTTTCAGTTTTCCAATTTCTGAGAAAACATGAATTGGATGTGAAGACATGTGAATCCTCCTTTTTTCTCGTGTGTACCAAATTATATTGGTATCGCTTACAAATTAATAGTATCACAAATTAATATGCATTACAAGAGATATGATAAGGCCTAAAAGGCTTAAAAATGCCTATTTTAAAGGATTTCTTACATTTTTTTATAAGAATATTCACAAATATACATGTTGAATTAACTTATTTTTATATTCTATAAAATTTATGCATAAAAATATTTTTAAAATATTTAAAAAAATTTTTTTAAGATGGTAGAAAAAATGAATTTTTCCGAGATAAAGTGCTGCTTGAAACAAAAAAATCCCTTAGACCAGGACGATTGATCTAGCCTAAAGGAATGAATAGTTGGGTATTAGATACCGAAATTTTTCATAAAAATTGTGAAGAGTGCCAGTAAGATGAAGCTGATACTATTAAGTAGCATATGGACCGAGATAGACATTTCCAAACGTCTGGTACGATAAGCAGTCCAAGTGAGGACGGCTGACATCCAACCATAAATCAAGAAGGAAGGGAGATTAGAAGGCATATGTGCAAGGAGGAAGATTAGCCAACCAATGACATAGCCAAACTTTTCGTAGCCTTGGAAGAGTTTGGTAGGAATAATCCCGCGACAAATGATTTCTTCACAAATAGGTGCGATTAAAACGATGAGGAAGAAACTGCTAATCAGAGAGCTTTCAGAAACAAGGTTGTTAATTACTTGTTGATTAGCAGTTGTTGTTTGTTTCACGAGTTGTAACCAGATTCCACCCACAAGATTTCCAACATAAATAGCTAGATAGCTTAAGACAATGCGAGGAAGATCGTTAATGGTGAGAAGTTTAGATTTTAAATCCAGCAACTTGCTCTTATGGGCTCCGTATAAAAAGATAGCAAGTACAAGAATCGAAATAAGGGACACAAGAATTGTTGACCAGATTGGATTAAACTGAATTTTAGTTAGTATAGCTAGAGTTAGCATAGGAGTCTGAGATAGAAAGATAGCTACTAACAAAATCCCAAACCAAGCGAGTCGTTTACGAAAATCTTTAAAAAAGTTCATTGATGTATCTCCTAAAATTTTTTTTAATTATAACATAATTATTGCAAGGATTCTATTTGTTACCATAAGAGGAAGGTACAGACGACAAATAGAATATCCCGAATCAAATGACTGTAGAATGACACCTCTTCTCTTAAGTTTTTTGGGAATAAAAAACTGAGAAATAAAGCGCCAAGGCCAATATAAAAAGCGATGGATAAAATGGTGATTGGATTACGTAGGAAGATTAAAATGGAAATAATGATGATGGAAAATCTCACTTCCTTGCTACTGGAATTTTTTTGCAACCTTTTCCATTTTTTCAAGGGGAGAAAGGTAATAAGATCAACTCCAAAGAGAAAAAAGAAGGAGGGGAGGATGAGTTCTACAGCTTTTTTTTGAAGTAAGTTGACAGTAACGATAGTATCTGATAGAACCAGTCCAACCCCGCAGAGGTTGACCACAATCATCATACTATAAAATAAAAAGATAAAGCGACTCCTATCAATCAGTCTATCTCTTTTCAGGTTGTGACTAGATAAATAATGCATAAAGGCACAAGACCCAGATAAGCCCAATAAAGCCAGTAGAAAATAAAAACAGGATTGTTTGAGGGCTAGAGAGGTTCCAGACCAAAAGATACAACTACAAAATGCCAGTTGGATTAAGGCAAAGAACAAGAGTAGTCGAATTGATTTTATGACTTTTTCCATAAAGTATCCCCTATATTTTTTTCTTATTATAGCTAAAAGATAGGAGAGAAAAATCCTTAAATTCCCAATTGTCGATTTTTAGAGCTGTCTTGTCTTTTGAAACTAAAAAATCCCCCTTCAAGGGTTCCTTGAAGAGGAGAGATAGGGTGTAAAGTTGATTGTTCGGCTCTATAATATTTGTAGTGGGTAAATCCCCTATAGATATTATGGAGCCTATTTTGTGTAGAAAAAAAGTCCCATAAGATCTATAATGAAAAGCGACTAAACCATCATTAGAAAGAATCATATGGAACAATTACATTTTATCACAAAACTACTCGATATTAAAGACCCTAATATCCAGATTCTAGATGTTATCAATAGGGATACACACAAGGAAATCATCGCTAAACTGGACTATGACGCCCCATCTTGCCTTGAGTGCGGAGGTCAAATGAAGAAATATGATTTTCAAAAACCGTCGAAAATTCCTTACCTCGAGACGACTGGTATGCCTACCAGAATTCTTCTTAAAAAGCGTCGTTTTAAGTGCTATCATTGCTCGAAAATGATAGTCGCTGAAACTTCTATCGTTAAGAAGAATCATCAAATTCCTCATATTATCAACCAAAAGATTGCTCAAAAGTTGATTGAAAAGACTTCTATGACTGATATTGCACATCAGCTATCCATTTCAACTTCAACTGTCATTCGTAAGCTCAATGACTTTCACTTTAAGCATGATTTTTCTCGTCTTCCAGAGATTATGTCTTGGGACGAGTATGCCTTTACCAAGGGAAAGATGAGTTTTATCGCACAAGATTTTGATCAGCTCAATATCATTACTGTTCTTGAGGGAAGAACACAAGCTATCATCCGCAATCACTTTCTGCGCTACGATAGAGCGGTCCGATGTCGAGTGAAAATCATTACTATGGATATGTTTAATCCTTACTATAACTTGGCTAAACAGCTTTTTCCTAATGCAAAAATTGTACTTGATCGTTTCCACATTGTTCAGCACTTAAGCCGAGCTATAAGTCGAGTTCGTGTTCAAATTATGAACCAATTCGATAGAAAATCCCATCAATACAAGGCTATCAAGCGCTACTGGAAGCTCATCCAACAAGATAGCCGTAAATTGAGTGATAAGCGATTTTATCGCCCTACTTTTCGTATGCACTTGACGAATAAAGAGATTCTAGACAAGCTTTTAAGCTATTCCGAAGACTTGAAACACCACTATGATCTCTATCAACTATTGCTTTTTCACTTTCAGAATAAAGAGCCTAAGAAATTTTTCGGACTTATTGAAGACAATCTAAAAAAGGTTCATCCTCTTTTTCAGACTGTCTTTAAGACATTTCTAAAGGACAAGGAGAAAATCGTCAACGCCCTTCAATTACCTTATTCCAACGCTAAATTGGAAGCGACTAATAATCTCATTAAACTCATCAAACGAAATGCTTTTGGTTTTAGGAACTTTGACAACTTTAAGAAACGAATTTTCATCGCTCTGAATATAAAAATGGAGAGGACAACGATTGTCCTCTCCAGATGTTAGCTTTTATTCAACCCACTACAGTTGACAAAGAGCCGATTGTTCTAACGTTTAGACCAAGTTCGCTTCATAAAGAGCAGTATGATTGGATAGATTTCAAGACGTCCTGCAATCATTGCAAAGGATAGTAGAAGTTTTGAAAATGGACTAAAAATTGAGAAACTTGCAGTTGTTCCTAAAATAGGACCGATATTGTTAAAACAACTGAAAACAGCACTCGTGACAACCATTAAATTATTGGTATCTAAACTGACGATGAAAATCAAACTGAGTAGAATCATGATATAAACCACAAAATACTTCAGGATCTTGTGCTGGGTATCCTTATCAATAACCGTTTGATTAACCTGAAGGGTTAACACACGGTGAGGTGATATGGTAGACAAGACTTGATTTTTAGCAATTTTAGACAGGATGACTCCACGGATGATCTTGAGACCACCAGCGGTAGAACCAGCAGAACCACCGATTGCCATCAGCATTAGCAAGATGTATTGAGAGAACAAAGGCCAGTTCGTGATATCTCCATATCCAAAACCGGTAGTGGTAATGATGTTAGATACTTGGAAGAAGGCCATCTCAAAACTTTGAGAAACTCCGCTATAGAGGTGAAGCGTGTTGAGTGTGATTAGACCAGTAGATATGGCTACAATCAAGAGATATGCTCGGAGTTCTTCATCAAAAAAGAATTCCTTGATACGACGGAGCATGAGGTAGTAGTAGAGATTGAAATTGACACCAAACATCAAAACCCCGACACTTGTCAGATAGGTGATGAGAGAACTGTGATAGTGGGCAATTCCGTCATTATAAACAGTAAATCCACCAGTACCAGCAGTACCCATAGCGATAACAAAACTATCGTAGAGTGGCATACCAGCAAGGTAATAAATAACCACAAAGAGGGCAAACATAGCCAGGTAGAGGATGTAAAGGATTTGGGCTGTATTTTTTAGCTTAGATACAACCTTGCCAAATACTGGTCCTGGGACCTCAGCCTTCATAACTTCTAGGTGACTATTTTTAGCATTGTCCATAATAGCTAGGGCAAAAACCAGTACCCCCATTCCTCCGATGAGGTGGGTAAAACTCCTCCAAAATAGAAGAGAACGACTTAAGACAGAAACATCATTTAAAATGGTTGCTCCCGTTGTTGTGAAGCCAGAACTAATCTCAAAGAAGGCGTCTATCATATTGGGAATTTGCCCTGAAAAGACAAAGGGAAGGGCACCAAAGAATGACCAGAGGATCCAACAGAGGGCTACAATTAAGACCCCTTCTTTTGCATAGATTCGCTGTTTTTTAGGCTTGCTGATGATTCCAAGAAGACCTAGAACAACAAGGATCCCGATGGTAGAGAAAAGAGCTGTAAAAACTTGACTCGATTCTCGATAATAAAGAGCAATGCTAACTGGAACTAAAAGTAGACCAGCCTCGATCAAGAGTAGCTTTGCAAGAAGAAATCGTACCATACTTCTATTCATAGCTTACCTCTCTAACAGATCATAAATCTTGGTGATATTTGATAGTAGTGTGATGACAACTAACTTATCACCGACTTGAAGGCTATCTTCACCTGTTGGGAAGATTGTTTTCCCATTACGAATAATAGCAGCGATCAACAAATCTTTTTTGAATTTAAGTTGAGACAAGGGTTTGCCAGTCATTTTGTTAGCTTCCTTGATAAGGAATTGAAGAGTCTCAACCTGTCCATTTGCTAGGTGGTGCATCGCTTGAAGATCTGAATATTGGGCATTGGCACGACCATGGATAAAGTGCATGATAGTATCTACAGCAATGGTTTTCGGTGTGATGATACTAGAAAACTCAGGTGCATGGATAATCTCTAAGAGACTAGTTCGATTGACCTTAGTGATGTTTTTCTGAACACCAACACTATCCAAGAACATAGATGTAATAATGTTTTCTTCGTCAACTCCAGTAAGGGTTGCGACAGCATCGTAGTGTTGGGCACTTTCTTCTAGGAGAATATCTTTTGCAGTTCCATCTCCTTGTACAATATAGAGTTTTGGATATTTTTGACTGAAAAATGCTGCGCGATCTGGATTGAGCTCAATGACCTTGGTATCAATACGGCTATCTTTTAAAATACCAACGAGGTAGTAGGCGATTTTCCCAGCTCCGATAATGAGTAAACTTTTAACGACACGAGATTTGACATAGTTATGAAAAAGCATCATGTCTACACGATTGCCAGTAACAAAAATCCGATCCTTGTCTTGGAGGACCATGTCTCCACTTGGAATCATGAGCTTATGATCTCGCTCAATAGCACAGACGATTACATTACCAAACTTTTTCCGGAAGTCTGCGATAGACATCTGACAGATGTTGCTATCCTTACGGACAACAAATTCCATCAAACTAACCAAACCACCTGCAAAACGCTCAACAGAAAGAGCATTTGGGAAATCGATGATATTAGCAATGGCACGAGCTGCAAGGAGTTCAGGATTGACAATGAGAGAGAATCCGAGAATATTTTTTTCTTTGAAATAGGGGTTGGAATACTCAGGATTGCGGACACGGACGATGGTTTCTTTAGCCCCCATCTTTTTAGCTAAGACAGCAGAGACCATATTGACTTCGTCATATTGAGTCATAGCAATGAAAATATCGCAGTCTTGAACATTGGCAGCTTCTAGCATGGCAAAGTCAGCCCCATTACCTGCAATTCCAATAATATCAAAACGGCTTGTCATGTAGTTAAGAACTGTTTCGTTCTGTTCAATTAAGACAACATCATGATTGTCAGCGACAAGTGAACGACAAAGGGCAGAACCAACTTTCCCCCCTCCGACAAGAATAATCTTCATGTTATATAACCTACTTTTTCAATATGTATCTATCATACTCTTTTTTAGAATAAAATGCACTCGGCAACCGACTCTTTTCATTATTAGGGTGGAAAATTGTCTCATTAATAATCTTACTTGTTCAAAATTTAAGATATAAATCAGCTATTTTCGTCTAATTCTAATGAATATAGAAGCATTTTTAACTAATGTAAATATGTTTGTAAAAAAATTGAAAAAATCAAGTCATTTCTATTGACAATCAAGCTGAAAGTGATATACTAAAACAGTAGTTTCGCTGATTTACTTCAAACCTGTTGTGAGGTAAGTTAACGACGCCTTAACCACGCTGTTTGCTGAGCTTGACTCCGGGCAGTGTGGCTATTTTTTTGCACTAGTGAGAGGAAACAAGGCATGACAAATCATATTGTATTATTTGAACCCCAGATTCCACAAAATACGGGTAATATTGCTCGTACTTGCGCAGCAACGAATGCGCCCCTTCATATTATCAAACCGATGGGTTTTCCTATTGATGATCGTAAGATGAAGCGGGCAGGTCTAGATTATTGGGACAAGCTTGAGATTCATTTTTATGATAGCTTGGCTGGTTTTATGGGAAAAATGGATGGTCAGCTCTACCTGATTTCCAAGTTTGCAGAAAAAGTCTATTCAGATGCAGATTTCACGACAGAAGGAGATCACTATTTTCTCTTTGGACGTGAAGATAAGGGCTTGCCTGAGGAATTTATGCGTGAGCATCCAGAAAAGGCTCTCAGAATTCCGATGAATGATGAACATGTTCGTAGCCTGAATGTATCTAATACAGTATGTATGATTGTCTATGAGGCTCTCCGACAACAAAACTTTGTGGGCCTCGAACTGGTTCATACTTATGAAACAGATAAATTGAAATAAACACTTAGATAAAATGCTTGCGCTTGCAAGCTTTTCTTGTTATCATAAAGGGGTCTTCAGGGCTGGGTGTAATTCCCGACCGGCGGTGACTTTTACTCGGAAATGTTCTTTTCCTTTTATACTTTGTTGCCAAGCTTTGCCTAACCAAAAGTTATGCCTACAGCTTGTCGCCTAGTCTAAAAGAAAAATCTCCATTTCCTTACTCTAAAAGAAGTCCGCGAGCGCAAGCTGATGTGGTGAGATTCCACAACCGACAGTATAGTCTGGATGGGAGAAGACGAAAGAATGACTTTGTCTATTCTAATTGATTTTTTTATAGGTAAATTGCAACCGCTTGCTTAAACAGAGTGAGGGGAAACTTTTGGAATATAAAAATAGAGGGTAGATAGAGGAATCCTTTCCAACTTCTTCTGATTTTATAGAAAATTGGAGGAACCTGTTATGACAAACACACGTCGACTTTCGACCATTGCAATTCTATCAGCGCTTTCATTTGTGTTGATGTACTTTGACTTTCCGCTTTTGCCAGCGGCATCCTTCTTGAGGGTTGAGTTCAGTATTTTACCGGTCCTTGTGGGCTTGGTAGTCTTGGATTTACCAGCAGCTTTTGGAGTGCTTTTCCTTCGGTCCTTGTTGAAAATCCTTTTGAACAATCAAGGGGTTAGTACCTATATTGGTTTACCGATGAATATTGTTGCCTTGGGAGTCTTTGTGCTTGCTTTTGGTTTGATTTGGAAAAAAGAGCGAACAGCCATGCGTTTCGTCCTAGCTTCACTAGCTGGTACGCTTGGTTTGACTCTAGCTATGCTAGTTCTGAACTACGTCTATGCTGTTCCTTTGTACGCTAAGTTTGCTAATTTTGATATTGAGAAAATCTTAGGATTGAGCAACTACCTGATGACTATGGTCTTGCCTTTTAATCTGATTGAAGGTATTATCTTTGCCATCTCTTTCTGGTTGTTATTTGTCCTTTTGAAACCAACTTTAAAATACTATGAAAGATAAACAAACATATTTGATGAAGGGCTCTTTTGCCCTTTTGCTTTTTGTAATTTTAGGTTATATTGTCAAGTTTTACCCTAATATGCTGATTGGCTTTGATCAACCAATCCAGACTGCTATTCGAGGTGACTTACCTGCTTCCTTGACCTTTCTTTTCAGAACAATCACACATTTAATTGATATCCCAGTCATTATCACTTGGGTTCTCATTGTAGCTTTTATTTTTTACCGTAAGCAATGGAAACTGGAAAGTTATCTCATGCTGGGTAATTTGACTCTAGCTGGAATCTTAATCGTAACTTTTAAAAATATCTACCAACGACCTAGACCAGAAATAGTACATCTAGTAGAGGAAAAAGGTTTTTCTTTTCCTAGTGGACATTCTCTAGCTGTGACGCTCATGGTAGGATCTTTGATTGTGATTTTGAGCCAACGGATTAAGAATACAACTTGGAGAAAAGTCGTGCAAATCGGACTTGGCATTTACTTAGTCAGTGTATTGGTATCAAGAATTTATCTGGGAGTTCACTACCCATCAGATGTGATTGCCAGCCTTTGTGTAGGCCTAGGAGTTTTGTTTATGGAGTTTCCTTTCTACGATAAACTGCGTTTTCAATGGCGCTTCAAAGGAAAGCAGAAGTAGGAATTGCCCCTTCTTGAGGAGATAAAATGGAAGTCAACATAAAAGATCTTCATCCAACTCAACTATACTTATCAGAAAAGAAGTTACAAGATATCCAGATGCTTTATCAGTCGAAAGAAAAGCCCAATATCAATCCAATTATCGTTCTTGCATTTGGAAATTGCTTCTTGATTACAGATGGCCATCACAGGGCTTATCAGGCTTTGTTGGTAGGCCAGGATACAATTTCTGCTGAGTTTGATAGAGATGGAGGTGATGAACTATATCATCTCTATGCGCAAGCTTGTGAGAAAAGAAAGATATACTCTGTTCTTGATTTAAAAAATCATATCTTACCTCAAGATGAGTATGAAGCAAAATGGTATAACTGGTGTGATGGTTTTAATCAAGCAGTGGAGCTAGTATTAGGAGTAGAAAATGATGACAAAAATCATTCAGATAGATGATTCCTTACGTTTAGTTCCCTATTTTTTAGCAGATCATCAGGATGCAGCTTTGGCCTGGTATCAAGATGTGGATTTGGTGGAACTTGTAGACGGTATTAGAATACCTTATAGTTCAGAAAAATTAAATGCTATGTATTCCTATTTAGAGAGTCACGGGCATTTGTTCTGGATTGAGTTTCGAGAAAAGGGAGAGTGGCTTCCAATTGGGGATGTAACCTTATCTCAGGAGAATCTTCCTATTGTGATTGGCAATCCGACTTATCAACATCAGGGACTTGGACGCAAGGTATTGAAGACTTTGATTGATCTAGCTCGGCAAAAGGGTTGGAAAAAATTGAACGTTCAAGAAATCTACACTTTCAATCGTATCTCTATAAGATGTTTTGAGTCTCTTGGATTTGTGGAAAGCGGTGCTACTGAAAAGGGCTTGAGTTTTGTACTGACTTTGAGCGAATGAATTCTTTCCATCATGGTAGAAGATTTTGAAGATTAATTGCACCAAAAAAAGGTGTAACATAAAGAAATATCAAAAATAAAAATTTCTCTTGCAATTTTTTAAAAATAGTGTATAATAGATGGGTATGTGTAAAGCATACTTGTGGGAGGTAAAAATCTCTAAATTACCGCCAAAACCACAAAGGAGGATTTAAAAATGGCTAAAAAAGTCGAAAAACTTGTAAAATTGCAAATCCCTGCTGGTAAAGCTACACCAGCTCCACCGGTTGGACCTGCTCTTGGTCAAGCTGGTATCAACATCATGGGATTCACAAAAGAGTTCAACGCTCGTACTGCTGACCAAGCTGGTATGATCATTCCAGTTGTTATCTCAGTATACGAAGACAAATCATTTACTTTCGTTACAAAAACACCACCAGCTGCTGTTCTTTTGAAAAAAGCTGCAGGTGTTGAAAAAGGATCAGGTACACCTAACAAAACTAAGGTTGCTACAGTTACTCGTGCACAAGTACAAGAAATTGCAGAAACTAAAATGCCAGATTTGAACGCTGCAAACATTGAGTCTGCAATGCGTATGATCGAAGGTACTGCTCGTTCTATGGGATTCACTGTTGTTGACTAATCAATAACATCCCTATATAACCCGCAAGACTTCATCATTTCGAGAAGTGACGTGGGAGATGAAAATCGATTGAACCACTTACAAGGAGAATAGAAAATGGCTAAAAAAAGCAAACAACTTCGTGCTGCTCTTGAGAAGATCGACAGCACAAAAGCATACAGCGTAGAAGAAGCTGTAGCTCTTGCAAAAGAAACTAACTTTGCAAAATTTGATGCAACTGTAGAAGTTGCTTACAACTTGAACATTGACGTTAAAAAAGCTGACCAACAAATCCGTGGAGCAATGGTATTGCCAAACGGTACTGGTAAAACAGCTCGCGTTCTTGTATTTGCACGTGGTGCAAAAGCTGAAGAAGCAAAAGCTGCTGGTGCAGACTTTGTTGGTGAAGATGACCTTGTTGCTAAAATCAACGACGGTTGGTTGGACTTCGACGTAGTTATCGCTACACCTGACATGATGGCTCTTGTTGGACGTCTTGGACGTGTCCTTGGACCTCGTAACTTGATGCCAAACCCTAAAACTGGCACTGTAACAATGGATGTTGCTAAAGCAGTTGAAGAGTCTAAAGGTGGTAAAATCACTTACCGTGCAGACCGTGCAGGTATCGTACAAGCGATCATCGGTAAAGTTTCATTTGAAGCTGACAAGTTGGTTGAAAACTTCAAAGCATTCAACGAAACAATCCAAAAAGCTAAACCAGCTACTGCTAAAGGAACTTACGTAACAAGCTTGACAATCACAACTACTCAAGGTGTTGGTATCAAGGTTGACGTTAACTCACTTTAATTAGTAAAGAATCAAAAGGTTGGGACATTTTGTCTCAACCTTTTTTCTATTCAAAAAATATAAATACGTATAAACTTTCTAATTCATTTAATATTGTAAAGTATCTAGATAGAAAATTCAGAAAATTTGCTCTTTTCTCTTGAAAATTTTTGAAAAAATGGTATTATAGTAACAAGCTATTTTTAAGAGAAGAGAAAGGGGAACGATGGAGAAAATCATTTTAGACTCACCTAAGTCGGGATCGGATCTTGTTTTGGAAACACTTCGCGACTTAGGAATCGACACGATTTTTGGTTATCCTGGTGGAGCAGTACTTCCTTTATATGATGCTATTTATAATTTTAAGGGAATCCGCCATATTCTAGGTCGCCATGAGCAGGGCTGTCTTCACGAAGCTGAAGGTTATGCTAAGTCAACAGGAAAACTGGGTGTTGCAGTCGTCACAAGCGGACCAGGAGCTACAAATGCCATTACAGGGATCGCAGATGCTATGAGCGATAGTGTTCCCCTTTTGGTCTTCACAGGACAAGTTGCAAGAGCGGGAATCGGTAAGGATGCTTTTCAAGAAGCTGATATCGTTGGTATAACCATGCCAATCACTAAGTACAATTATCAGGTTCGAGAAACTGCGGATATTCCGCGAATTATTACAGAAGCTGTGCATATTGCGACTACAGGTCGTCCAGGGCCAGTCGTCATTGACCTACCAAAAGATGTTTCTGCGCTTGAGACAGACTTCATTTACTCTCCAGAGATAGATTTACCAAGTTATCAGCCAACACTTGAGCCAAATGATATGCAAATCAAGAAAATCTTGAAGCAATTGTCTAAGGCTAAAAAACCAGTCTTGCTAGCTGGGGGTGGGATTAGTTACGCTGAGGCTGCAGCAGAGTTAAATGAATTTGCAGAGCGTTATCAAATTCCAGTTGTGACAAGTCTTTTGGGACAGGGAACAATTGCAACTAGCCATCCACTGTTTTTGGGAATGGGTGGAATGCATGGTTCCTTTGCAGCAAATATCGCCATGACTGAAGCTGATTTTATGATTTCTATTGGGTGTCGTTTTGATGACCGTTTAACAGGAAATCCTAAGACCTTTGCAAAGAATGCTAAAGTAGCGCATATCGATATCGATCCAGCAGAGATTGGTAAGATTATCGCAGTTGATATTCCAGTTGTCGGTGATGCGAAAAAGGCCTTGCAGCAGTTACTAGCTGAGCCAATCGTTCGTAACAATACTGAAAAATGGATTGAAAAAGTTACCAAAGATAAGAATCGTGTTCGTTCTTATGATAAGAAAGAACGTGTGGTTCAACCTCAAGCAGTTATTGAACGCGTCGGTGAGTTGACCAATGGCGATGCCATTATCGTAACAGACGTTGGACAACACCAAATGTGGACAGCTCAATACTATCCTTACCAAAACGAGCGTCAATTGGTAACATCAGGTGGTCTAGGAACAATGGGATTCGGAGTTCCAGCAGCTATTGGAGCTAAGATTGCTAATCCAGATAAAGAAGTTGTTCTCTTTGTCGGAGACGGTGGTTTCCAGATGACTAATCAGGAATTGGCAATCTTGAATATCTACAAGATTCCAATCAAGGTCATCATGCTTAATAACCATTCACTTGGGATGGTTCGTCAATGGCAAGAAGCCTTCTACGATGGTCGAACATCAGAGTCAGTCTTTGATAGCCTTCCAGATTTCCAATTGATGGCTCAAGCCTATGGAATTAAGAATTATAAGTTTGATAATCCTGAAACTCTTGAGAAGGATTTGGAAGTCATCATGGAAGATGAACCAATGTTTATTGAAGTAGACATTTCTCGGAAAGAACATGTTTTACCGATGGTACCAGCTGGTAAGAGTAATCATGAGATGTTGGGGGTGAAGTTTAATGCGTAGAATGTTAACAGCCAAACTTCAAAACCGTTCAGGTGTTCTCAATCGTTTCACAGGAGTCTTATCGAGACGTCAAGTCAATATCGAAAGCATTTCTGTTGGCGCAACGGAAAATCCTAATGTATCACGGATTACCATTATCATCGATGTTGCATCACATGATGAGGTGGAGCAAATCATCAAACAACTTAATCGTCAGATTGATGTGATTCGTATTCGTGATATCACGGATCAGCCCCACTTAGAACGAGAAGTAATTCTTATAAAGGTTTCAGCGCCTGCTGAAAAACGTGCAGAAATTTTGGCTATTATCCAACCTTTCCGTGCAACAGTAGTAGATGTAGCTCCAAGTTCCATTACCATTCAGATGACTGGGAATGCAGAAAAGAGTGAAGCTTTGATTCGAGTCATTCGACCTTACGGTATAAAGAATATCGCTCGTACGGGTGCAACTGGATTTACCCGCGACTAAAAATCCAACCTCAATTTGTTAAACTAGCCTAATAGGCAATAAAAATAGAAAAGAGAGAAAAAACTATGGCAGTTCAAATGGAATACGAAAAAGATGTAAAAGTAGCAGCACTTGACGGTAAAAAAATCGCCGTTATCGGTTATGGTTCACAAGGTCATGCTCACGCTCAAAACTTGCGTGATTCAGGTCGTGATGTGATCATCGGTGTACGCCCAGGTAAATCTTTTGACAAAGCAAAAGAAGATGGTTTTGATACATACACAGTAGCAGAAGCAACTAAGTTGGCTGATGTTATCATGATCTTGGCTCCAGACGAAATCCAACAAGAATTGTACGAAGCAGAAATTGCACCAAACTTGGAAGCTGGAAATGCAGTTGGTTTTGCACATGGTTTCAACATCCACTTCGAATTCATTAAAGTTCCTGCAGATGTTGATGTCTTCATGTGTGCTCCTAAAGGACCAGGACACTTGGTACGTCGTACTTACGAAGAAGGATTTGGTGTTCCAGCGCTTTACGCTGTCTACCAAGATGCTACAGGAAATGCTAAAGACATCGCTATGGACTGGTGTAAAGGTGTTGGTGCAGCGCGTGTAGGTCTTCTTGAAACAACATACAAAGAAGAAACTGAAGAAGACTTGTTTGGTGAACAAGCAGTTCTTTGTGGTGGTTTGACTGCTCTTATCGAAGCTGGTTTCGAAGTCTTGACAGAAGCTGGTTATGCTCCAGAATTGGCTTACTTTGAAGTTCTTCACGAAATGAAATTGATCGTTGACTTGATCTACGAAGGTGGATTCAAGAAAATGCGTCAATCAATTTCAAACACTGCTGAATATGGTGACTATGTTTCAGGTCCACGTGTAATCACTGAACAAGTCAAAGAAAATATGAAAGCAGTTCTTGCGGACATCCAAAATGGTAAATTCGCCAACGACTTTGTAAACGACTACAAAGCTGGACGTCCAAAATTGACTGCCTACCGTGAACAAGCAGCTAACCTTGAAATTGAAAAAGTTGGTGCAGAATTGCGTAAAGCAATGCCATTTGTCGGTAAAAACGACGATGATGCATTCAAGATCTACAACTAATTTTTAAGAATATAAACAGAAGGCGAGTTGGGGGGAACCTAACTCGTTTTTTATCTTGAAAACTCATCTAGGAGGAGATTATGCTAAGTGCAAAAGATGTGGTGAAAGCCCACAAGGTTTTGAGTGGTGTAGTAGCCAATACGCCACTTGACTACGATCATTATTTATCCGAAAAATACGGAGCGAAAATTTATCTTAAAAAGGAAAATGCTCAACGTGTCCGTTCTTTTAAAATTCGTGGGGCTTATTACGCAATTTCCCAATTGACAAAAGAGGAGCGTGAACGTGGTGTAGTGTGTGCTTCAGCGGGAAATCACGCTCAAGGAGTTGCCTACACATGTAATGAGATGAAGATTCCTGCAACAATCTTTATGCCAATTACGACACCTCAACAGAAAATTGGTCAGGTTCGTTTCTTTGGAGGAGACTTTGTTACGATCAAATTAGTAGGGGATACTTTTGATGCTTCAGCCAAGGCTGCTCAAGACTTTACTGTAGCTGAAAATCGTACTTTTATTGACCCCTTTGATGATCCCTATGTTCAAGCTGGTCAGGGTACGGTAGCCTATGAAATTTTAGAAGAAGCTCGTAAAGAATCTATTGAATTTGATACTATCTTGGTACCTGTTGGAGGCGGAGGTCTCATTTCAGGTGTTTCTACTTATATTAAAGAAACAAATTCTCAGATTGAGGTCATTGGAGTAGAGGCTGAAGGTGCTCGTTCTATGAAGGCTGCCTTTGAAGCTGGAGGACCGGTTAAACTTAAAGAAATTGATAAGTTTGCGGATGGAATTGCAGTGCAAAAGGTAGGACAGTTGACCTATGAAGCAACACGCAAACATGTAGAAACTCTTATCGGAGTAAATGAAGGCTTGATTTCTGAGACCTTAATTGATCTCTACTCTAAACAAGGTATCGTAGCAGAACCTGCGGGTGCTGCTAGTGTTGCAGCTCTAGAAGTATTATCCGATTATATTAAAGGCAAGACTATTTGTTGTATCATTTCTGGAGGGAATAATGACATCAACCGTATGCCAGAGATGGAAGAACGTGCCTTGATTTATGATGGTATCAAGCATTACTTTGTAGTGAATTTCCCACAACGTCCGGGAGCACTTCGAGAGTTTGTAAATGATATCTTAGGACCTCATGATGATATTACTCGTTTTGAATATATCAAACGAGCTAGCAAGGGAACTGGTCCAGTACTAATAGGGATTGCACTTGCTGATAAACATGATTATGCTGGATTGATTCACCGGATGGAAAAATTCGACCCGTCTTATATTAACTTGAATGGGAATGAGACCCTATATAATATGCTTGTTTAATATGCTATGAAATTTTTATCATATTATTTGCCTAACCTATTTACTAGTGCTATAATGTAAGTGAAGAAAGGGGGAGATTCCCATGGTTTTAAAAGTTATACTTGTTCTAATTATTCTAATGCTTATTGTGGGAGCTATATTAATGAGCTCAATCTATGTTGTTCGACAACAATCAGTAGCTATCATTGAACGATTTGGTAAGTATCAAAAATTGAGCAATAGTGGTATTCACCTAAGAGCACCATTTGGAATTGATAAAATTGCAGCTCGTGTACAACTGCGTCTCTTGCAAAGTGAAATCGTTGTGGAAACCAAGACTCAAGATAACGTATTTGTGACGATGAATGTTGCGACACAGTACCGAGTAAATGAACAAAATGTTACAGATGCTTACTATAAACTAATGAGACCTGAGGCTCAAATCAAATCTTATATTGAAGACGCATTGCGCTCATCAGTTCCTAAGTTAACTTTGGATGAATTGTTTGAGAAAAAGGATGAAATTGCATTAGAAGTTCAAAAACAAGTAGCGGAAGAAATGTCAACGTATGGGTACATTATCGTCAAAACGCTCATTACCAAAGTAGAGCCGGATGCGGAAGTCAAGCAATCGATGAATGAAATCAATGCTGCTCAACGTAAGAGAGTAGCAGCACAAGAATTGGCCGAAGCAGATAAAATTAAGATCGTAACAGCGGCCGAAGCAGAGGCAGAAAAGGATCGCTTACATGGTGTGGGGATCGCAGAGCAACGAAAAGCAATTGTTGATGGACTTGCTGATTCTATTAAAGAGTTAAAAGGAGCCAATGTTGAATTAACTGAAGAGCAAATCATGTCAATCTTGTTAACTAACCAGTATTTAGATACATTGAATAATTTTGCAGAAAAACAAGGTAATAATACAATTTTCTTACCAGCAAATCCTAACGGAGTTGAAGATATACGAACCCATATATTATCGGCTTTGAAAGCTAAGTAAATGTAATCTTAACGTCTTATTTGATTGGATATATGTTTTTTTATTGACAAATGCCATAAAAACGTATACAATTAAATATCGTAAAGAATAAAATAGGAGAAAAACATGGCTAAGACTAACTTTGAAAAAGTAGAATCAGTTGTTAGCTGGGTTCGTGATAAGAAGATCACTGGTTATCGTATTTCTAAAGAAACGAATGCACGTGAAATGTCTATCATTGCTCTAGCTCAAGGACGTGCAAAAGTTAAAAATATTTCCTTTGAAACAGCCCTTGGATTAATTGATTTCTATGAAAAAAATCATGAAAAATTTGAAGATTAATCTTTGGATACAAGCAGACTCTAATTAGGGTCTGCTTTTATTTATGGAATGGAGAAATAGCCATGCTATGACCTACTCAACAAATCTATTTATCAGGATGAACTAGGTTGACAGGGAGCTGAGTGATCTCATACTCTTCGAAAATCAAATTCAAACCACGTCAGCTTCGCCTTGCCGTACTCAAGTACAGCCTGCGGCTCGCTTCCTAGTTTGCTCTTTGATTTTCATTGAGTATCACTCATGAAAATCAAATAAAAGATTAGGAATATAGCTACAAGCAATACTTGCTCAGAAAGCAGAAGATGGCATCGAAGATATAAAAATAGGTCGGAATAAAAAACTCCGACCTTGATTTTTATGTTCATGAGCCTTTGACTCAATGTTGATTGGGGATTGAAAAGGAATACAACTCTTAGTTTAAGAGGTTTATCCAACCGCTTTTATCTTATCCTAAATAGCGTTGTAAAAATTCTCTTGTACGTTTCTCTTTAGGATTTGTAAATAAATCTTCAGGTTTGCCTTCTTCTGCAATCACACCTTTGTCCATAAAGATGACACGGTGTGATACGTCACGAGCAAATTCCATTTCGTGGGTTACAACGATCATTGTCAAGCCTTCTTGAGCTAGTTCTTGCATGATTTTTAGAACTTCACCGACCATTTCAGGGTCAAGGGCTGAAGTAGGCTCGTCAAAGAGAATGGCATCAGGATTCATAGAAAGCGCGCGAGCAATGGCTACACGTTGCTTTTGACCACCAGAAAGTTGTTTTGGTTTAGCTTGCCAGTAGCGCTCTCCCATTCCAACCTTTTCAAGGTTTTCTTTAGCAATTTTCTCTGCTTCTGATCGTTCACGTTTGAGGACAGTAGTCTGTGCAACAATCGTATTTTCAAGAACGTTGAGATTTTCAAAGAGGTTAAAGGATTGGAAAACCATGCCTAGTTTTTCACGATAGTGAGTGAGGTTATACCCTTTTTCAAGTACGTTTTCACCGTGATAAAGGATTTCACCTTCAGTTGGTGTTTCGAGAAGGTTGATAGAACGTAGGAAAGTTGATTTACCACTACCGGAACTACCGATGATAGAAATCACTTCTCCTTTATGAATAGTTAAAGAGATGTCTTTTAGGACCTCGTTTTGCCCGTAGGATTTTTTGAGGTGTTTGATTTCAAGGATTGGTTGACTCATTATTTCAAATCCTCCGTTTGCATTTGGTTAGCACCTGTTGTATAAGTATCCATATCCATACGTTTTTCGATGAAGCGTAGGATACGCGTTACTGTGAAGGTGAGGACAAAGTAGATAACTGCGATGATGGTAAAGGTTTGGAAGTACTGGTAGGTTTGTGTTGCTACTGTATTTCCTGAGAAGTAAAGTTCTACAACAGAGATAACGTTCAATACAGAAGTATCCTTGATGTTGATGACGAACTCATTACCAGTCGCTGGTAGAATATTTCGAACAACTTGAGGCAAAACAATCTTACGCATGGTCTGGTTATGAGTCATGCCAAGTGCAGTTGCCGCTTCAAATTGTCCCTTATCAACAGCTAGGATACCACCACGGACGATTTCAGTCATGTAGGCACCAGTGTTGATCGAAACGATAAAGATAGCAGCTAGCGTACGGTCTAGATTGATTCCGAAAGCTTGAGCAGTTCCATAGTAGATAACCATAGATTGTACAATCATAGGTGTCCCACGGAAAATTTCAATATAGATATTGAGAATCCAACCGATTAGTTTTTGGATGCCAAAGATAAATTGGTTTTCAGATAGAGGTGCTGTACGGAAGACACCGATAGCAAGACCGATAGCGAGACCAACGATGGTACCGATAATGGAAATTAGAAGGGTAATACCAGCACCACGCAAGAGTTGTTGCCAGTTTTCAGTCAGAATTTTAGCGACTTGACCAAAGAAATTACTGTTGCTTTCTTCTGTCGTTGTAGATTCTGCTGGTTGCTCTTTAATCATACGATCCATGAGTGCAACTTGTTCATCTTTAGAAATGGTTTCAATACTGGCGTTGATTTGGCTAATACGGTCATCATCTTTACGAAGTCCAATAGCGATAGATGTATCTTCTTCACCAGTTTTAAAACCAGGTTCAGGCTGAATCATTTTGAACTTAGCGTTTGCTGATTCTGCAGTTAGGGCTTCAGGACGTTCAGAAACATAGGCATCAATGACACCAGCTTCAAGAGCTTGACGCATTTGGGCGAAATCTCCCATGGCAGTTTCCTTCTGAGCGCCTGAGATTTGTGAAATCAAATCATAAAGGTAAACACCTTGTTGAGAAGTGATTTTTGCTCCGCTAAAGTCCTCTAGCGATTTGGCGTTTGCATAGGCAGAATCCTTTTTGACCAAAAGTACTGGTTCGCTAGTATAGTAGCTGCTTGAAAATGCAATTTCTTGTTTGCGTTCAGCAGTTGGGCTCATACCTGCAATGATCATATCAATCTTACCAGAAGTAAGGGCTGGAACAAGTCCTTCCCACTTGGTTTTAACAACCAAGGGCTCTTTGCCTAGGTCCTTAGCAATCTTTTTAGCTATTTGGACGTCGTAACCATTAGCATATTGGTTGGTTCCATCGATTTTGACAGCGCCGTTACTGTCGTCATCTTGAGTCCAGTTAAAGGGTGCGTAGGCTGCCTCCATACCGATGCGTAAATATTCATCGGCTTGGACCTGGCTAACTAGTCCTAAAGTAAGGGCCAGGCTAGCAAGGATAGTTAAGCATAATTTTTTCATGTTTTCTCCTATTTCTAGTCTAAAATTGCTTCTCTCTATTGTATCGAAAAAGCGGAACTTTTTCAATCTTAGTAAACCCTTACTTGTGAAAAATGATATAATAGTGAAAAAACTTGAAAGGGAGTATACGATGAAAAAAAGATGGCTATTTACTTTGGTGTTTGCCTGTTTGCTGTTGGTGCCGCGCCTGGTTTTTGCTGTAGACTTTGATATTCTATCTTACAAGGGAGATTTGAATATTCATGCAGATAATACAGCAGTTTTCCAACAAACAATCACCTATCGTTTTAAAGACGATTTTAATGGTCAATCGGTCGGACTAGGAAAAGCAGGAAAAATGCCAGAAGGCTTTGAGATTGATGATGATCCAACTGTGCTAGTATCAAAGAATGGGGAAATTATAGAAGATGCCCTTTCCTACACAAAGGAAAATGGAAAAGGCTATCAAGTAATCATTTTAAATCCAGGAAAAGCTGGAGATACTGTACGTGTAACCATTACCTGGCAATTGAAAAATCTTCTTTTCTTATATCAGGATATTGCTGAGCTGAATTGGCAACCACTGACAGATAGTTCAGGAGACATCAAAGACTTAGAATTTCGAGTAACTTCAGATAGTCCGGCAGAGAAAGTTTTTTTTCATACTGGAAAACTCCTCAATGAGGGTAGTGTCGAAAAAGTAAATGATATTTATCGGGTGAAGATGAAAAATCTTCCGAGAAAACGTCAAGTTGAGCTACATGCCTATTGGCCCAGGGAGGCTTTCTCGGTAGCTCCAAGCCAAGGACTGGAAGAAGAGCGTTTAAGAGATTTTAAAAAAATTGAAATAGAAATAAAAGCTAGCAAAGTGCAAGCTAGTCTCATGATACAGTGGATTTTTCCAATAATCTTTATCGTGTTATTGATGATGACCATCATGTATTATCGAGCATTCCGTAAACATACGGCTCTCAAAAAGGTATATCCCAAGGAGCATCGAATCTACGAACCTCCAATGGACCTACCTCCAATGGTTTTGGCGGAGGCTATTTACTCTACCTCCTTGGAGGAAATCAGTCCCTTGAATAAGAAGAAGTTTGGCAAATTCTCTTTTGAACGATTGATTCAGGCGACTTTGCTAGACTTAGTTGATCGAGGGCATTTATCCATTTTTCAGGGTGAAGAAGAACCGTGGATAAAAATCAATAGTGAAAAAGGCTTGTCGAATTTTGAAAAAGAATGCTTGCGGATGACTCTCTCAACTAATAAAGAACTAGCTCTTTCAGACCTTTTTCCAGAGTATCAAGTTTCTTCAGGACTATTCCATGGAGCTAAGGAAGCTGATGAGCAGCATATTCGCGAATTCGGCTTGCATCTCAAGCGTTCCTTCGAGAGACGACTTGAACGCATGCAAAGTTGTGTTCGAGACAAGGTAAAAATTCTACGTCTTCCAAGCTATTATCGTCCTTTGACTGATAAAGAAAGTAGTCTTGTGAATGGGATGAAAGTCTGTTCAGCTGTAACAGGACTTATCGGCCTTCTCATTTTTTACTATAGTCTGCGAACACGTGGTTATTTTTCACTTCCTTTACTTTCCCTAGGTTTAATAGGCTTACTTGCCAGTGCCTTAGTTTATTTTGTGACTCGAGGTCCATCTCGTGATGGAGTCTTAAACGAAGAAGGGGCAGAAGCCTATTACCTTTGGACAAGTTTTGAAAATATGCTTCGTGATATTGCGCATCTTGATAAGGCAGAACTAGAGAGCATTGTACTTTGGAATCGTCTTTTGGTCTATGCAACTCTGTATGGATACGCAAAGAAAGTGAATAAGATCATGAAGCTCCACAATATTCAACTTGAAAACGAAACTATGAATCTTTATGTATCTTGTGGATGGGATAAACAGTTTCATACATCTGCTGCTCACATTAATCAATACACTTCGGTTGCAAATACAGCAAGTACCTTCTCTGTATCATCTGGAAATGGTAGCTCTGGTGGAGGTTTCTCAGGCGGTGGCGGTGGTGGAAGTATCGGCGCTTTCTAAAGAAAACTAAACACATCCTTTAAAAATATGATATAATGGAGGATAGAAAAAAGGAGTAATCTATGTATTTTTTTGAAATTTTAAAAGCTATCTTTTTTGGAATTGTTGAAGGAATCACGGAGTGGCTGCCGATTTCAAGTACTGGCCACTTGATTTTAGCACAAGAGTTTATCCAGTTTAAAGATCAAAATGAAACTTTTATGTCTATGTTTAATGTCGTCATTCAACTGGGTGCAATCTTAGCAGTTATGGTTATCTACTTTAACAAGCTTAATCCCTTCAAACCAGGTAAGGATAAAGTTCAAGTTCGTAGAACGTGGCAATTATGGTCCAAAGTATTTGTGGCTACACTTCCTTTATTAGCCGTTTTTAAATTTGATGATTGGTTTGAAACCCATTTCTATAATAAAGTTTCAGTAGCCATCATGTTGATTGTTTATGGGGTTGCCTTTATTTATCTTGAAAAACGCAACAAAGCGCAAGCGATTGAGCCAACAGTCACAGAGCTAGACAAGTTGCCTTATAAAACGGCCCTCTATATCGGACTTTTCCAAGTCTTGGCCCTTTTACCAGGGACTAGCCGTTCGGGCGCCACTATCGTCGGTGGTTTATTAAATGGAACCAGTCGTTCGGTGGTAACTGAGTTTACCTTCTACCTAGGAATTCCAGTTATGTTTGGAGCCAGTGCTTTGAAGATTTTTAAATTCATCAAGGCAGGAGAAGTCTTGAGCTTTGGTCAATTTTTCTTACTTCTAGTTGCCATGGTAGTAGCTTTTGCAGTCAGCATGGTTGCCATTCGTTTCTTGACCAACTATGTTAAAAAACACGACTTTACGATGTTTGGTAAATACCGTATTGTCCTTGGTAGTGTCTTGCTACTTTATAGCTTTGTACGATTATTTGTATAAGAAAAAAGCCTTGAGGGAAGCTTCCTTCAAGGTTTTAAAATCCAGTCACAGTGACACCCAATAAACGGACGCCTTTATCTTTATCACTGAGTGTTTCGTAGAGTTGAATAATGTATTGAGCGATTTGGTCTGAATTTTGTGTTTGCTGATCTAGGGTTTTTCGCTTAGTCAAAGTAGAAAAGTCAGCGTAGCGAATTTTTAAGATGACAATCTTACCACTTTTTTCATGTTTTTGAAGACTAAGGGCAACTCTTTCTGAAAGCAGAGTTAGCTCTTTTTTGATATCTTCTTCCAGACTAAGAATTTTACTATAGGTTTTTTCTTTACCGATAGACTTACGAATGCGATTGGATTTGACGGGAGAATTATCAATGCCACGAGCCTTGCGATACAGGTCAAACCCGAGTCGACCAAAACGGTCAATAAGACTAATTTCAGAAATTTTTAAAAGATCAGCGCCTGTAAATACCCCCATTTGATGCAATTTTTCAACTGTTTTCTTACCTACACCGTGGAATTTAGCAATATCCATTTGTTTGAGAAAATCTTCAGCTTCATCAGGGAGAATAACTGTCAGACCTCGAGGTTTTTGGTAATCGCTGGCTATTTTAGCTAGGAACTTATTGTAGGAAACACCAGCAGAAGCGGTCAAATGAAGTTCATTCCAAATATCTTGTTGAATTAGTCGAGCGATTTTAACAGCGGACTTGATGCCGAGTTTGTTTTCAGTCACGTCTAGATAAGCTTCATCGATACTCATAGGCTCGATATTATCCGTATAACGTTTGAAAATAGCTCGAATCTGTTGACCTACAGCAGTATATTTTTCGTAGTTCCCAGAAATAAAAACAGCTTGAGGGCAACGTTCATAGGCTTCTTTAGAACTCATGGCTGAGTGGATGCCAAAGACTCGCGCTTCATAGCTACAGGTAGAAACAACTCCTCGACCACCAGTTTTTCTAGGATCACTACCAATCACAACTGGCTTCCCTTTAAGTTTGGGATTGTCTCGAATTTCAACAGCAGCAAAAAAGGCATCCATGTCAATATGGATGATTTTACGAGATAAATCATTCATTAGTGGAAAAATCAACATGGAGAAACCTCTCAGTGCTAGTTTGTTTAATTTTATTATACTCTTTTTCTGAAAAAATGAAAATCAAATAATCTCTTTCAAAAATATAATACAGTTTGCAGCATATTTCGAACTGTATTAGAAAAGAAAGTGTTAAAAAAGTGAGTTTTTAGTTGTTGAAATCGTTTACTGTGTGGTATACTGAATACATGAATGTAACAGATGACTGTTACTAGAAAGAAAAAAGAGGAATTAACATGGTTGTTAAGACAGTTGTTGAAGCACAGGACATTTTTGACAAAGCCTGGGAAGGCTTTAAAGGTGTTGACTGGAAAGAAAAAGCAAGTGTATCACGCTTTGTACAAGCTAACTACACACCTTATGATGGAGATGAAAGCTTCCTTGCAGGACCAACAGAGCGTTCACTCCACATCAAAAAAATCGTAGAAGAAACTAAAGCACACTACGAAGAAACTCGTTTCCCAATGGACACTCGTCCAACTTCTATTGCTGATATTCCTGCTGGATTTATCGACAAAGAAAACGAATTGATTTATGGTATCCAAAACGATGAACTCTTCAAATTGAACTTCATGCCAAAAGGTGGTATCCGTATGGCTGAAACTACTTTGAAAGAAAATGGATACGAACCAGATCCAGCTGTTCACGAAATTTTCACTAAATACGTAACAACTGTTAACGATGGTATCTTCCGTGCTTACACTTCAAACATCCGTCGTGCTCGTCACGCTCACACTGTAACTGGTCTTCCAGATGCATACTCACGTGGACGTATCATCGGTGTTTATGCACGTCTTGCTCTTTACGGTGCAGACTACTTGATGCAAGAAAAAGTAAACGATTGGAACTCAATCGAAGAAATCGATGAAGAAACAATCCGTCTTCGTGAAGAAATCAACCTTCAATATCAAGCATTGCAACAAGTTGTTCGCTTGGGTGATCTTTACGGAGTTGATGTTCGTAAACCAGCAATGAACGTTAAAGAAGCTATCCAATGGGTTAACATTGCCTTTATGGCTGTCTGCCGTGTTATCAACGGTGCGGCTACATCTCTTGGACGTGTGCCAATCGTATTGGATATCTTTGCAGAACGTGACCTTGCTCGTGGTACATTTACTGAATCAGAAATCCAAGAATTTGTTGATGATTTCGTTATGAAACTTCGTACAGTTAAATTTGCTCGTACAAAAGCTTACGACCAATTGTACTCAGGTGACCCAACCTTCATCACAACATCTATGGCTGGTATGGGTAACGACGGTCGTCACCGTGTTACTAAGATGGACTACCGTTTCTTGAACACTCTTGACAACATCGGTAACTCTCCAGAACCAAACTTGACAGTTCTTTGGACTGACAAATTGCCATACAACTTCCGTCGCTACTGTATGCACATGAGCCACAAACACTCTTCAATCCAATACGAAGGTGTTACAACAATGGCTAAAGACGGATACGGTGAAATGAGCTGTATCTCATGTTGTGTATCTCCACTTGACCCAGAAAACGAAGAACAACGTCACAACATCCAGTACTTCGGTGCTCGCGTTAACGTTCTTAAAGCTCTTCTTACTGGTTTGAATGGTGGTTACGACGATGTTCATAAAGACTACAAAGTATTTGACATCGAACCAATCCGTGACGAAGTCCTTGAATTCGAATCAGTTAAAGCTAACTTTGAAAAATCTCTTGACTGGTTGACTGACACTTACGTAGATGCTTTGAACATCATCCACTACATGACTGATAAGTACAACTACGAAGCTGTTCAAATGGCCTTCTTGCCAACTAAACAACGTGCTAACATGGGATTCGGTATCTGTGGTTTCGCAAACACTGTTGATACATTGTCAGCTATCAAGTACGCTACAGTTAAACCAATCCGTGACGAAAATGGCTACATCTACGATTACGAAACAATCGGTGAATACCCACGTTGGGGTGAAGATGACCCACGTTCAAACGAATTGGCAGAATGGTTGATCGAAGCTTACACAACTCGTCTACGTAGCCACAAACTTTACAAAGACGCAGAAGCTACTGTATCACTTTTGACAATCACATCTAACGTTGCCTACTCTAAACAAACTGGTAACTCACCAGTCCACAAAGGTGTATACCTCAACGAAGATGGTTCAGTGAACTTGTCTAAACTTGAATTCTTCTCACCAGGTGCTAACCCATCTAACAAAGCTAAAGGTGGATGGTTGCAAAACTTGAACTCACTTGCTAGCCTTGACTTTGGTTACGCAGCTGATGGTATCTCATTGACAACTCAAGTTTCACCTCGTGCTCTTGGTAAGACTCGTGACGAACAAGTTGATAACTTGGTAACAATCCTTGATGGTTACTTCGAAAACGGTGGACAACACGTTAACTTGAACGTTATGGACTTGAACGATGTTTACGAAAAGATCATGTCAGGTGAAGACGTAATCGTACGTATCTCAGGATACTGTGTAAATACTAAGTACCTCACTCCAGAACAAAAAACTGAATTGACACAACGTGTCTTCCACGAAGTTCTTTCAATGGATGATGCATTGAGCTAAGATTCATAAATAGTAAATCAAAAACCAGTCACTCTGACTGGTTTTTTTGTTATAAAAATTTTTTTAAAAAAATTAGTCAAATTTGGTCAAATCTATTGACTAATACTGACCAAAGTGATATACTAAGAACATAAGGATAAGGAAATCCTTAGAAAACCTTGATTTTAAGGTGATTGTGTAATTTATCTTAAGGTCAAAGTATGGGTAAAACCTAGAAAAGAGGTACAACCTATGATGAACATTAGTATTTTTAGAAGTCCAATCACAAAACCTGTATTGGATAAAGAAAAACCTGAAATTATACGTAGAGTAGCAAATAGCTAGTCTAAATTTTTTAAAACAAAGGTCAGAGAAAGTCAAAATGTTTTGACTAAGTAAATTTGAAAACAAACGAGGTATGAAATATGAATAACAACTTTAATAACTTTAATAACATGGATGATTTATTTAACCAATTGATGGGCGGTATGCGTGGATATAGTTCTGAAAATCGTCGTTACTTGATTAACGGTCGTGAAGTAACACCTGAAGAATTTGCTATTTATCGTCAAACAGGGCAACTTCCAAGTGAAGGAAGTGACCAAGCTCAGTATGTTCAAGGTAAAGCTATGAAACAAGATGGTATTCTTGCAAAACTTGGACGTAACTTAACAGCTGAAGCTCGTGAAGGGAAGCTGGATCCGGTTATTGGACGTAATAAGGAAATTCAAGAAACATCTGAAATCCTTTCTCGTCGTACAAAGAATAATCCAGTTCTTGTCGGGGATGCTGGTGTTGGTAAAACGGCAGTAGTTGAAGGATTGGCTCAAGCTATTGTGAATGGAGACGTTCCAGCAGCAATCAAGAACAAAGAAATCATTTCAATTGATATTTCTGGACTTGAAGCTGGTACTCAATACCGTGGTAGCTTTGAAGAGAACATTCAAAACCTGGTAAACGAGGTTAAAGAAGCTGGAAATATTATCCTCTTCTTCGATGAAATCCACCAAATCCTTGGTGCAGGTAGCACAGGGGATGGTCAAGGATCTAAAGGTCTTGCTGATATTTTGAAACCAGCTCTTTCACGTGGTGAATTGACAGTGATTGGGGCAACAACTCAAGATGAATATCGCAACACTATTTTGAAAAATGCTGCTCTTGCTCGTCGTTTCAACGAAGTAAAAGTTAATGCACCATCTGCTGAAGATACTTTCAAGATTCTCCAAGGGATCCGTGATCTTTATCAACAACACCACAATGTTATCTTGCCAGATGAAGTATTGAAAGCGGCTGTTGATTACTCTGTTCAATATATTCCACAACGTAGCTTGCCAGATAAGGCTATTGACTTGGTCGATGTGACAGCTGCTCACTTGGCAGCACAACACCCAGTGACAGATGTACATGCTGTGGAACATGAAATTGAAGAAGAAAAAGCTAAACAAGAGGCTGCAGCTGCTAAAGAAGATTATGAAGCAGCCTTAAATGCAAAAGTTCGTATCGAAGAACTTGAAAAGCAAATTGCTAACCATACAGAAGATCACAAGGTTACAGCGACTGTCAATGACGTAGCTGAGTCTGTAGAACGTATGACTGGTATTCCAGTATCACAAATGGGGGCAACTGATATTGAACGCTTGAAAGATATGGGTCACCGTTTGCAAACCAAAGTCATCGGTCAAGATAAAGCTGTTGAGGCAGTAGCACGTGCGATCCGCCGTAATCGAGCAGGATTTGACGAAGGAAATCGTCCTATCGGTAGCTTCCTCTTTGTAGGACCTACTGGTGTTGGTAAGACTGAGTTGGCTAAACAATTAGCACTTGATATGTTCGGAACTAAGGATGCTATCATCCGTTTGGATATGTCAGAATACAGCGATCGTACAGCCGTTTCTAAATTGATTGGTACAACAGCTGGTTATGTTGGTTATGATGACAATAGCAATACTTTGACAGAACGTGTTCGCCGTAACCCTTACTCAATCGTCCTTCTCGACGAAATTGAAAAGGCTGACCCTCAAGTGATTACTCTTCTTCTTCAAGTATTGGATGATGGTCGTTTGACAGATGGTCAAGGTAACACTGTAAACTTCAAGAATACTGTGATTATCGCAACTTCAAATGCTGGCTTTGGTTATGAAGCCAACTTGACAGATGATGCGGATAAACCAGAATTGATGGATCGTTTGAAACCATACTTCCGTCCAGAATTCTTGAACCGCTTCAACGCTGTGATCGAATTCTCACACTTGAGCAAGGAAGATCTTTCTAAGATTGTCGATTTGATGTTGATTGATGTCAATAAGACACTTGCTAAGAAAGAAATCGACTTGGCGGTGAGCGAAGCTGCCAAAGAATACATGACTGAAGAAGGTTATGATGAAGTCATGGGTGTTCGTCCACTCCGTCGAGTAGTTGAACAACAAATCCGTGACAAAGTAACAGACTTCCACTTGGATAATCTTGATGCTAAACACCTTGAAGCCGACATGGAAGATGGTGTCTTGGTCATTCGTGAAAAAGCCTAAATCAAAGTTTTGCGAATCAAAAAAGGAACCAGCTGAAAAGCTGGTTCTTTTGTGTTAAATGACATGACGCTCAAAGGCATCGTCTGAAATTCCTTGTTCAAGAATCAATTTTGCCCACTCCTTAGCAGAGAAAAGGCTATGATCCTTGTAGTTACCACAAGACTCAATGGTTGTTCCTGGAACATCTTCCCAAGTTGTAGTCTCAGCGATTTCCTTTAGTGAATCCTTGATGACAGCAGCGATTTCTGCGCTAGTATGACGTCCCCACATAATCATATGGAAACCTGTACGACACCCAAATGGTGAACAATCAATCATCCCGTCAATGCGAGTACGGATGAGTTTGGCTAAGAGGTGCTCGATTGTATGAAGACCAGCAGTAGGGATAGAGTCTTCATTTGGTTGAACCAAGCGAATATCAAAGTTAGAAATGATATCTCCCTTAGGACCTGTTTCTTCTCCGATTAAACGGACATACGGTGCTTTAACAATGGTGTGATCCAGTTCAAAACTTTCAACAATAACTTCTTTTGACATGGTATTTCCTTTCAATTTTCTCCTTTCATTATATCATAAAGATTTACTTGAAAACTGCTAACAAAGAGATTTTTCAAATATGAATGCCAAAAAAGTGACTGACTGTAAAAAATAATTTTAAAATGGCAATTGTTTTCAATTCAATTTGAAAAATTCTGAAAATTGTATTGACACTTAGCAAAAAAGGGACTATAATGTATAAAAAGTCATAAAGGAGTTTATTATGAAATTTTCAAAAGTAATGGCCCTAGCAGGAGTGACTCTGTTAGCGTCAGGTGTTTTGGCAGCTTGTTCAGGTTCAGGCTCTAGTGCAAAAGGTGAGAAAACTTTTTCTTATGTTTATGAAACTGACCCAGACAGCCTAAACTATTTGACAACTGGTAAGGCTGCGGTTGCTAATATCACAAGTAATGTTATTGACGGTTTGATGGAGAATGACCGCTACGGTAACTTCGTGCCATCTTTGGCAGAAGATTGGTCAGTGTCTAAAGACGGGTTAACTTACACTTACACAATCCGTAAGGATGCTAAGTGGTATACTTCTGAAGGCGAAGAGTATGCGCCAGTGAAAGCGCAAGACTTTGTAACAGGTCTTAAATATGCGGCTGATAATAAGTCAGAAGCCCTTTATCTTGTTCAAGAATCTATTAAAGGTCTTGATGCTTATGTAAAAGGTGAAGTTAAAGACTTCTCAGAAGTTGGAATCAAGGCTGTAGATGATCAAACAGTTCAATACACTTTGAACAAACCAGAAAGCTTCTGGAACTCTAAGACAACCATGGGAATTCTTGCACCAGTCAATGAAGAATTCCTTACTTCTAAAGGAAGTGACTTTGCCAAAGCAACTGATCCAAGCAGTATCCTTTATAATGGTCCTTTCTTGTTAAAATCATTAGTAGCAAAATCTTCAGTAGAATTTGAAAAGAATCCAAACTACTGGGATAAGGACAATGTTCATATTGATAAAGTAAAACTTTCATTCTGGGATGGTCAAGACAATAACAAACTTGCAGAAACCTTTAAAGATGGTGGTTTCTCAATGGCTCGTCTCTTCCCAACAAGTGGAAGCTACTCTGAACTTGAAAAAGAGTTTAAAGACAATATCGTTTATACACCACAAGATTCTGCTACTTTCTTAGTTGGTACAAATATTGACCGTCAGTCTTACAAATATACTTCTAAGACTACAGATGAGCAAAAGACTTCAACTAAGAAAGCTCTTCTTAACAAAGACTTCCGTCAAGCTATTGCCTTCGGTTTCGATAGAACAGCATATGCTTCTCAAGTTAATGGAGAAAGTGGAGCAAGCAAACTCCTTCGTAACTTGTTCGTACCACCAACATTTGTTCAAGCAGATGGTAAAAACTTTGGAGAGTTAGTTAAGGAAAAATTAGTTACCTATGGTGATGAGTGGAAAGATGTTAATCTAGACGACGCTCAAGACGGTCTTTACAATCCTGAAAAAGCAAAAGCAGAATTTGCTAAGGCTAAGACAGCTCTCCAAGCGGAAGGTGTTCAATTCCCAATCCACTTGGATATGCCTGTTGACCAAACCAATACTACAAAAGTTCAACGTGTTCAATCATTGAAACAATCGCTTGAAGCAACATTAGGAACTGACAATGTCGTTATTGATATCCAACAACTTCAAAAAGATGAAGTCCTCAATGTTACTTACTTTGCTGAAACGGCTGCCGGTGAAGATTGGGACCTTTCAGATAACGTTGGTTGGTCTCCAGACTACATCGACCCATCTACATACCTTGATATCATCAAACCATCTGTAGGTGAAAATACTAAGACTTACCTAGGATTTGATTCAGGTACAAACAACGCTGCTGCCAAACAAGTTGGTTTGGAAGATTACGAAAAGATGGTTGTTGAAGCTGGAAATGAAGACACTGACGTTTCAAAACGTTATGATAAATATGCTGCAGCCCAAGCTTGGTTGACAGATAGTGCATTGATTATTCCAACAACTTCTCAAACTGGACGTCCAATGTTGTCTAAGATGGTACCATTCACACTTCCATTTGCTTACTCAGGTAACAAGGGTATGAGTGAAGCCCTCTTGTACAAATACCTTGAACTTCAAGATAAACCAGTAACTGCTGATGAATATCAAAAAGCTCAAGATAAATGGAAGAAAGAAAAAGAAGAATCTAATAAAAAAGCGCAAGAAGATCTTGCAAATCATGTCAAATAAGAAAAAGAGGCCGGACAAAAAGTCTGGCCTTTTGATATCATTCCTGAGACATCAGTTTGACATTTTGGTTATTGGTTCAAGCACTGCATTGAAGTAGTAGAACAGACTTTCTAAGTCACGCCCCAGTTCATAGATAAACTACATAAACACAAGGTAACTTTTATCTATAATTTTAAACAGTTTTCCCGACTATTTAACTTGTGTTTGGGATAAGGTTGCGATTGAGATAACTTTGACAGTTTTTAGTTTGTTAAGTTGTTTCTCTACATATTTTTAAAAAGTTTGACCTAGTAGAAGTTAAGATTCCACTATAAAAACTACATACAAAAAACTGAGGATTTATTCTCAGTTTTTCTATATATTTTATTGTTGTCTTCGTGGATTTTGTTGGGGTTGGTTTTGTTGTTGAGAATTTGCAGATGAGTTTGGTTGCGTTGCATTTGGATTAGTAGTACCATTCGTAGTTTCGTTTGAAGAGCTTTCACTTTCAGTTGTTGAAGTTGAACTTGAACTCTCTGTTGTCGAACTTGCTTGAGTTGATTGTGGAATCCAGTTGCTACGTGCACCATTCTTGAAGACGTAATCACCGCTTCTATAAAGTCCTTCTGGCATTGTCCAGTCCCCAGGATGATCTTCCTCTGCTAGATACTGCATCATAGAACGATAGATACTAGTGGCAACGGTAAAGCCATCACCAACGATTGGAGTAAGGCGGTTTGAGTAACCAGTCCAGACTGCCATTGAATATTTACGGGTATAACCAACAAACATTTCATCCGGAGCAACAAATTGACTTGTTTTAATGTGGTTTTCAATCTCTTCATCAGTGTAGTTTGATGTACCAGTTTTACCTGCTTGTGGAAGCCATGAAATATAAGCGTCTCGACCTGTACCAGAGTATAATACAGTTTTCATCATTTCTGTCATCATATAGGCGGTTGTTTCTTTCATAGCACGAGTACCTTGATCAGAAAACTCTTTTGAACTACCGTCGCTAAAGACAACTTTATTGATATACATTGGTTTGTGATAGATACCACCGTTAGCAAATGCAGCATAGGCGGCAGCCATTTTTTCACTACTTGCACCGTACTGTTTACCTGATTCAGTCGTATTACTTGAAATTGCGTTTGCATATACCATGGTTGGATAATCAATGCCAAGTCCGTTTAAGAATTTTTTGGCTTTATCAAGTCCAACTCTATCGAGAGTTTCGACTGCTGGTACGTTACGAGATTGTTGGATAGCAGTTTGAAGAGTGATGTTACCATAATAGCCACGATCCCAGTTGTAGACTGGAGTGCTAGTACCTGGGAAGTTATATGGTACATCCTTAAGCATATAAGCAGTTGAGTCATAGATATCGTATTCAAGTGCAGGTGCATAGTCCGTAATTGGTTTCATAGTTGAACCCCAGTCACGGTTTGTTTCCACTGCTTGGTTAGTACCAAAGGATACATTGCTAGCTTGGTGACGAGATCCGAGTTGGGCAATAACTTTACCATTTGATACATCAACGATAGTAGAAGCTGCTTGGATATCATCATCAGGATAGTTTACGTATTGATCAGTGTTATAGACGTCCCAAAGGTGTTTTTGTACCTCTTGGTCGACGTTTGTATAGACTTCCATACCTGTTGTTAATAGATTATAACCTGTCTCTTGTTCTACTTGATCAATAACCTCTTTAAGATAGTTATCCATGTACTGTGGATAGCTATTAAGAGATTTTAGACTTTGAAGTCCATCTGTGATTGGAGTATTGATGGCTGTTTCATATTGTTCGGCTGTAAGGTATCCTTGCCTTTGCATTTCTGACAAAACGAGGTTTCGTCTTTCAAGGGCAGCTTCAGGATGAGAATAAGGATCGTATTGGTTTGGAGCCTGTGGCATACCTGCTAAGAGTGCTAGCTGTGGAATGGACAAATCTTTGAGATCCTTACCATAGTAGTTCTCTGCAGCAGTCTGCATACCATAGTTACCATTTGACATGTAGACCTTATTGACGTAATAGGTCAATATTTCTTGTTTAGTTGCAGTTCGCTCTAGCTGGATAGCTAACCAAGCCTCTTGAACTTTACGGGATAGAGTTTGATCAGCTGTTGATGTTGAGAAGTAGGTCAATTTTATCAACTGCTGAGTCAAAGTCGATCCACCTTGAAGACCACTATTGCTTCGAAGGTTACGAAGGAAAGCTCCTGCTATACGAATGCTATCAATTCCTCTATGGTTAAAGAAACGGTGATCCTCGATAGAGACAATCGCATTGACAAGATCAGTAGGAATGTCACTACTTTGAGCATTGACACGACGTTCAGCACCTAAATCTGCGATTAGTTCATTTTTGCTATCATAAATTTTACTTGATGTAGTTGCAACAAGTTTGCTCTCGGAAAGTTCAGGAGCCTTGTTTGCATAGTAAAGAAAGACACCACCACCAAGCAGGAAAGCTGCGATAAATAAGCTAATCACACCAATGCCGAGGTATTTAGCGATGCGTAAGATAGTTTGTTTGTTCATATTGTTTTACCACCTAGTAAATGTTGTTTGACTGTATCAAGGTAAGGAATTTGTGGAAAAGCAGACTGCTCAATCACATAACCGAATTCTTTGATATAGTCAAGCGGCATTGACTTTTTTCCCATATCCTGATGATAAAAACGGATGAGGTCAAGTGCCGGCAATAAATACGTTTCTTGATAAGAAGAAAAATGAAGAAGGACAAAGCAAATTCCTTTTTGTTCAAGGACTTGTTCCATATGCCGAATCTGATGAGGATGGAAGTTCTTCATTGGAATCGCATGTTTTTGCCTGGTTTCCTTGGCTTCGAAATCGATGTAAAACCCTTCATAAACTCCAGAATAATCGGTAGTCGATGCTTGTCTAAAATAAGCTTCAACAATCTTAGCACGACTACGCTGAGGATAGTCTACGCGGACAATCTGAACAGGAGTTGGTTTCTTATGGATAACAGCTAAACCGTGTGTCAGATAATAATCGTTTGTAGCATTGATCATCTTCTCAAAGGTCATCCCACGATTTGCGAAATTTTTAGTTTGTGAGGTGACTTGTTGTTTTTTTTTCGATGAAAGTTTATGAGGATAGTTGACCATAATTCTCCTTATTGGTACAATAACATCACTCTATTATACCATAAAAGTGAACAGAAAGGGTGAAAAAATGCATACAGCCTTGGTTTTAGGCTATTCTAGCTTTGATTTAGGATTGTTTAATGACAAAGATATTCGTTTAAAAATTATTAAAAAAGCCATTCGTAGAGATTTGGAAAAAATGGCTGACGAAGGGTTGAAATGGTTGGTGTTTACGGGAACACTGGGATTTGAACACTGGGTTTTGGAGGTGGCCAGAGATATGAAAGAAGACTTTGGTTTCCAACTTGCGACTATCTTTGATTTTGAGACTCATGGGGAAAACTGGAATGAGGGGAATCGGGTTAAACTTAGTGAATTTAAACAAGTTGATTTTGTTAAATACGCCTATCCGAACTATGAACACAAGGGTCAATTACGAGATTATCAACTTTTCTTACTTGAAAATACAGATGGAGCCTATCTTTTTTATGATGAAGAAAATGAAACAAAACTGAAGTATTTTTACGAACTGATGAAAAAGAAAGACAACTATATTACAAAAAGATTAACATTTGAGGAATTAAACGAAGTAGCTGAAAATTTTTCCGAAAATTGAGCCTTTGACCTTGCTTTTTGTTTGCCTTTTTTTATATAATAATACTAGCAACTGAGAATGGAGAGAGACATGGCAAGTATTATTTTTACAGCAAAAGATATTTTTGAGCAGGATTTTGGAAGAGAAGTACGTGGATATAGTAAAGCAGAGGTTGATGAGTTCTTGGATGATGTCATCAAGGATTATGAAACTTATGCAGCATTAGTAAAGTCACTCCGTTTAGAAATTGCAGAGTTGAAAGAGGAATTGGCGAAAAAACCTCAAGTAACTCCAGTAGCTTCTGAACCAGCAGAGCTTGGAAGTACAACTTCTATGACAAACTTTGATATTTTGAAACGTTTGAATCGTCTTGAAAAAGAAGTATTTGGCAAACAAATCATGGATAATTCTGATTTCTAAGAATACTTCTGTTGTGCAATTTTTGGATAATCGCGTGAAGAGAGTTTCTTTTCATGAGGAAAGTCCATGCTAGCACAGGCTGTGATGCCTGTAGTGTTTGTGCTAGGCGAAACCATAAGCCTAGGGACGAGAAATCGTTACGGCAGTTGAAATGGCTAAGTCTTAGGATATGTCAGAGTAGACTTGAAAGTGCCACAGTGACGGAGTCTCTCTGGAAACAGAGAGAGTGGAACGCGGTAAACCCCTCAAGCTAGCAACCCAAATTTTGGTCGGGGCATGGAGTGCGCGGAAACGAACGTAGTACTCTGACTGCTAGCAGCTAGAGCTGCTAGTGGTAGACAGATGATTATCGAAGGAAGTGGTCCTAGTCACTTCTGGAACAAAACATGGCTTATAGAAAATTGCATATAGGTTGGGGCTGAGATATATTTCTCAACCTCATTTTTTAAAGTGAATAAAGAAAGGTCTATAAAAGACTGAAATGAAAACAACATTTAATTTAATTGCGACTGCTGCTGCGGGTTTGGAAGCTGTAGTTGGACGTGAAGTGAGAGATTTGGGTTATGATTGTCAAGTTGAAAATGGGCGTGTTCGTTTTCAAGGTGATGTTAAAGCGATTATCCAAACCAACCTGTGGCTAAGAGCTGCGGATAGAATCAAAATTGTTGTGGGAACTTTTCCTGCAAAAACATTTGAAGAACTCTTCCAAGGTGTTTTTGCTCTAGATTGGGAGAACTATCTCCCACTTGGAGCCCGTTTCCCAATTGCCAAGGCTAAGTGTGTCAAGTCAAAATTACACAATGAGCCAAGTGTGCAGGCGATTTCTAAGAAGGCAGTTGTTAAGAAACTACAAAAACACTATGCCCGACCAGAAAGTGTTCCCCTGATGGAGAATGGTCCAGAGTTCAAGATTGAAGTTTCCATTTTGAAAGATATAGCGACTGTTATGATTGATACGACTGGTTCAAGTCTCTTTAAACGTGGTTATCGTACTGAAAAAGGTGGTGCTCCAATCAAGGAGAATATGGCAGCTGCGATTTTGCAACTGTCAAACTGGTACCCTGATAAGCCTTTGATTGATCCAACCTGTGGTTCGGGAACCTTCTGTATTGAGGCGGCTATGATTGCGCGCAAGATGGCACCAGGTTTGCGTCGTTCATTTGCCTTTGAAGAGTGGAACTGGGTTAGTGACCGCTTGATTCAAGAAGTCAGAACTGAGGCAAGTAAGCAGATAGATCGAGAGATTGAACTGGATATTATGGGTTGTGATATCGATGGTCGTATGGTAGAAATTGCCAAGGCCAATGCCCAGGCAGCAGGAGTATCTGGAGATATTCTCTTTAAACAGATGCGCGTACAGGATTTGCGTACGGATAAGATTAATGGAGTTATTATTTCTAACCCACCTTATGGGGAACGTCTATCAGATGATGCAGGAGTAACTAAACTTTATGCTGAAATGGGTGAGGTTTTTGAGCCTCTTAAGACTTGGAGTAAGTTTATTCTGACAAGTGATGAAGCCTTTGAAAGTAAGTATGGTAGTCAGGCGGATAAAAAACGAAAACTCTATAATGGTACTTTGAAAGTTGATTTGTATCAATATTTTGGTCAACGTGTCAAAAGAAATTTGACAGATTAGAAAGGAGCTGCCATGGATCAGAAGGATAAAAAAGAAGAATTGTTAGAACCGGAAAAAATCTCCCAAGAACCTCAGTTTGACTTTGAGGAAGCTAAGGATCTAACAGTTGGACAAGTTATTCGAAAAAATGAAGAAATCGAAGCAGGAGTAACTCCTGATGATACGATTTTGGACAAATACATTAAACAACACCGTGAAGAAATCGAAGCTGATAAATTTACAAACATTCAGGCGAAGAAAGATGAACTTCAGAGTCTAGATGATTTGATCCAAGATGCTAAAGAAACGATTGAAGAAGAGGTGGAACCAGTAGAAGAAATCTCTGAATCAGAAAAGTTTGCTGAAGAAGAGGGAGTAGCAACTGAAGAAGTTCTCCTTTCGCCACTAGAAGAAACTTTAGTTATGGACAAAAATCTTGTAGAGGAAGTATTTGAACCTGAACAGGTAGAAAATGAGGAAACTTCACAAGAAGAAACCCCAATTCTAGCTCGCTCTCTTCAAGAAGAGGATGAGCCACGACGCAAAAAACTGTGGGTCATCTTGTCAGCTATTTTAGCGATTATTGTCTTGATTATTGGAGGTAGCTACTACGTTTATCGTCAAATTACTCGTTCTTCACAAGAAATTCAGTCTCAGTCATCTGATGCAGGTTTGGTAAGTAATCAAGCAATTCTCGATCAATTTAACAGTCTCTATGAAACTTTTTATACTGATGAGAATAAAACTGCCCTAAAAAATGGTCAGTTTAGTCAACTGAATCAACTCAAAGAACTTTTAGATAAACTTGAGGGAGCTAGAGAGCATACTCTTGCTAAATCAAAATACGATAGTCTTGAAACACAAATCAAGGCAGTTCAAGACGTTAATGCTCAATTTGAAACGCCAGCTATTACAGATGGTGTTCTAGATACAAATGCTAAAGTAAAGGCAGATGCTAAATTTACCGAAGTCAAGACTGGGAATACTGAAATTGATAAACTGCTAGATAAGGCTATTAGTCTCGGTAAGAGTCAACTTTCAAGTTCTACAAGCTCAAGCAGTAGTCAGTCAAGTTCATCAAGCCAAACAGAGTCAAGCTCAGCAACTGAAAGCAATGCTAGCAGCTCTGCTAATGCATCAACTTCAGCGGGTGAAACAGCCTCAGCAAATAATATCCTAAATAGTGGACTAGCAAGCAATGGTGTGAACCTACAAAGAAGTGTCAGTCGAGTACCGTACAATCAAGCCGCTGTAAGTGATAGTAGTAATCCTGCTTGGACTTTTGCAGATGGTGTCCTTGAACGCATTCTTGAGACTTCGCGTGCGCGTGGCTATATCACGGGTAACCAATACATTTTAGAACCTGTGAATATTGTTAATGGCAATGGTTATTACAACCTTTATAAACCAGATGGTACCTATCTCTTTACCCTTAATTGTAAGACAGGTTACTTTGTAGGGAATGGTTCTGGACATGCGGATGATTTAGACTACTAGTCAAATTGTTACAAAATTCTTTCTTTTCACAGATAAACATGATAAAATAAAACATATTAAACAAGAGGAGTGTCACATGACAAAAGCTAACTTTGGTGTTGTTGGTATGGCCGTAATGGGTCGTAACCTTGCCCTTAATATTGAATCTCGTGGTTATACAGTTGCTATTTATAACCGTAGTAAAGAAAAAACTGAAGATGTGATTGCTTGCCACCCTGATAAAAACTTCGTGCCAAGCTATGATATCGAAAGCTTCGTAAACTCAATTGAAAAACCACGTCGTATCATGCTTATGGTACAAGCAGGACCTGGTACAGATGCGACCATACAAGCCCTTCTTCCACACTTGGATAAAGGTGATATATTGATCGATGGAGGGAATACTTTCTACAAAGATACCATCCGTCGTAATGAAGAATTGGCGAACTCAGGTATCAACTTTATCGGTACAGGTGTATCTGGTGGTGAAAAAGGTGCCCTTGAAGGACCATCTATCATGCCTGGTGGACAAAAAGAAGCTTATGACTTGGTAGCAGATGTTCTTGAAGAAATCTCTGCAAAAGCTCCAGAAGATGGGAAACCATGTGTAACTTACATCGGTCCTGATGGAGCTGGTCACTACGTGAAAATGGTCCACAATGGGATCGAGTACGGTGACATGCAATTGATCGCAGAAAGCTACGATCTTATGCAACACTTGCTTGGCCTCTCTGCAGAAGACATGGCTGAAATCTTTACTGAGTGGAACAAGGGTGAATTGGACAGCTACTTGATTGAAATCACAGCTGATATTTTGGGCCGTAAAGATGACGAAGGTCAAGACGGACCAATCGTAGACTATATCTTGGATGCTGCAGGAAACAAGGGAACTGGTAAATGGACTAGCCAATCAGCGCTTGACCTTGGTGTGCCATTGTCACTCATTACTGAGTCAGTATTTGCGCGTTACATCTCTACTTACAAAGAAGAACGTGTACATGCTAGCAAGGTGCTTCCAAAACCAGCTGCTTTCAAATTTGAAGGTGATAAGGCTGAGTTGATTGAAAAAATCCGCCAAGCCCTTTACTTCTCAAAAATCATCTCATACGCACAAGGTTTTGCTCAATTGCGTGTAGCTTCTAAAGAAAACAACTGGAACTTGCCATTTGCGGACATCGCATCTATCTGGCGTGATGGATGTATCATCCGTTCACGTTTCTTGCAAAAGATCACAGATGCTTACAACCGTGATGCAGATCTTGCTAACCTTCTTTTGGATGAGTACTTCTTGGACGTAACTGCTAAGTACCAACAATCAGTTCGTGATATTGTAGCTCTTGCTGTTCAAGCTGGAGTACCAGTACCAACATTCTCAGCAGCTATTACTTACTTTGATAGCTACCGTTCAGCTGATCTTCCAGCTAATTTGATCCAAGCACAACGTGACTACTTTGGTGCCCACACTTACCAACGTAAAGACAAAGAAGGAACTTTCCACTACTCTTGGTATGACGAAAAATAAGTAGGTCAGCCATGGGGAAACGGATTTTATTACTTGAGAAAGAAAGAAATCTAGCTCATTTTTTAAGTCTGGAACTCCAAAAAGAGCAATACCGAGTTGATCAGGTAGAAGAGGGACAAAAAGCCCTCTCCATGGCTCTTCAGACAGACTATGACTTGATTTTACTGAATGCTCATCTAGGGGATATGACAGCCCAGGATTTTGCAGATAAGTTGAGTCGAACCAAGCCAGCTGCGGTGATCATGGTCTTGGACCATCGAGAAGAATTGCAAGACCAACTTGAAACAATCCAGCGTTTCGCTGTTTCATACATATATAAACCTATTATTATTGATGATTTGGTCAGTCGCATTTCAGCTATCTTCCGAGGTCGAGATTTCATCGACCAACACTGTAGTCAGATGAAAGTTCCGACAGCTTATCGTAATCTGCGTATGGATGTTGAACACCATACAGTCTATCGTGGCGATGAAATGATTGCTCTCACTCGTCGTGAATATGACCTCTTAGCTACACTCATGGGCAGTAAGAAAGTCTTAACTCGTGAACAATTGCTAGAGAGCGTCTGGAAGTATGAAAGTGCTACAGAGACCAATATCGTAGATGTCTATATCCGATATCTACGGAGCAAGATTGATGTCAAAGGTCAAAAGAGCTACATCAAAACAGTGCGTGGTGTTGGTTATACCATGCAGGAATAGAAAGCAGTTGCAGTTGTGTAACTGCTTTTTTTGATCTTTAAATAAACGAACATCTTTATCGAAAATTTCATGAGGCTTGGCTGTGCTGTCTATCAGTTTATTTTTTAAACAAATTGGTCAGTCTTAACTTCAAGTTCAAAGTAAACTTTGAATAGATTCTTGTTGGTTTAAATTTGATATATTGACGAAAGTAAAGACATTTGCTATAATCATTTTGGAGGATAAAAGAATGAAATTTTTGAAAAAAATGATGCAAGTCGCTCTAGCAGTCTTCTTCTTTAGTCTGTTAGCAACTAGTACAGTATTTGCGGACACTACAGGTGGACAGTTTGTCGATAAGGACAATAGAAAATATTATATAAAAGATGACCATAAAGCAATCTATTGGCATAAAATAGACGGTAAAACTTACTATTTTGGTGATAAAGGAGAAATGGTAGTTGGCTGGCAATATATAGAAATTCCTGGAACAGGTTATCGTGATGATTTATTAGATAACCAACCAGTTAATGAAATCGGTCTTCAACACAAGTGGTACTATTTTGATAAAGATGGCGTACTACAAGAGTTTGTTGGCTGGAAACAATTAGAGGCTAAGGATTCGTTAAATGTTGGTAAAAAACATGGTGAAGGCTTTGAGGGTCCTGAAGTTCTTAAATTAGCAAACTACTACTTTGACCAAGATCATTCATTAAAAACAGGTTGGCTTTATGATCAATCAAACTGGTATTACCTAGCAAAAACAGATTCTTCAGGAAAAGACTACCTTGGTGGAGAAAGACGTGCTGGTTGGATTAACGACAATTCAACTTGGTACTATCTTGATCCAACAACTGCTGCAATGCAAACAGGTTGGCAGTATCTTGGTAACAAGTGGTACTATCTCCGTTCATCAGGTGCTATGGCGACCGGTTGGTATCTAGATGGTTCAACTTGGTATTATTTAGATGCTCAAAATGGTGATATGAAAACTGGCTGGATTTATGTCGGTAATACTTGGTATTATCTTCGTTCGTCAGGAGCTATGGTGACAGGCTGGTTCCAAGTTAATGGTAAATGGTACTATGCCTATAGTTCAGGTGCCTTAGCTGTAAATACAAAAGTAGATGGCTACTACGTCAACTATAATGGCGAGTGGGTCCAGTAATGAAAACAAGCGATTGTGAAAGGAAACAATCGCTTTTTTTGTGAAAATATAATAAAATAGAAAGGAATAAAGTTCTAAAATTTTATCTAGAAAAAGACGAAATTCGTCTGATAGAAGGATTAAATGACAAAAGAAGTTGGTGTCGGTCAGGCACATAGTAAAATTATTTTAATAGGAGAGCATGCAGTCGTTTACGGCTATCCAGCTATCTCTTTGCCTCTTTTAGAGGTTGAGGTGACTTGTCGGGTTGTACCGGCAGCGACACCATGGCGTCTGTTTGCAGAGGACACCTTGTCCATGGCAGTTTATGCTTCCTTAGAGTATCTGAATATCAAAGATGCTTACATCCGTTGCCAAATTGACTCTGCTATTCCAGAAAAACGTGGAATGGGTTCTTCGGCTGCCATTAGCATTGCGGCTATTCGCGCTGTATTTGATTATTATCAAGCAGAACTTCCGCGAGATGTTTTAGAGATTTTAGTCAATCGGGCGGAGATGATTGCCCATATGAATCCTAGCGGATTGGATGCCAAGACTTGTCTAAGTGACCAGCCTATTCGTTTTATCAAGAATGTTGGTTTTGAAGAACTAGCCATGGACTTGTCGGCTTATCTGGTCATTGCAGATACAGGAGTCTATGGACATACTCGTGAAGCTATCCAAGTTGTTGAGAGCAAGGGCAAGGATGCCTTACCTTTCTTACATGCGCTAGGAGAGTTGACCAAACAAGCTGAAGAAGCAATAAAAACAAAAGATGCCGTGAAGCTGGGAGAGATTCTAACCAAAGCACATGGAAATCTAAAGGAAATTGGAGTTAGTAGCCCTGAGGCAGATACCTTGGTTGAATCTGCTCTTGCACATGGAGCTCTAGGCGCCAAGATGAGTGGTGGTGGTCTAGGAGGCTGTATTATCGCCCTGGTTGCTAATGTAAGCCAAGCACAAGAACTAGCTGAAAGATTAGAAGAGAAAGGAGCTGTTCAGACATGGATCGAAAGCCTGTAACAGTACGTTCCTATGCCAATATTGCTATTATTAAATATTGGGGAAAGAAAGCAGAAAAAGAGATGGTTCCTGCGACTAGCAGTATCTCTCTGACTTTAGAAAATATGTATACGGAGACGACACTTTCTCCTTTGCCAGCAGATGCAAAGGCGGATGCCTTTTACATCAATGGTCAGTTGCAAAACGAAACTGAGCATGCTAAGATGAGTAAAATCATTGACCGCTACCGTCCTGAAGGAGCAGGGTTTGTTCGTATCGATACTAAGAACAATATGCCAACAGCAGCAGGACTTTCTTCAAGTTCCAGTGGTTTATCTGCCTTGGTCAAAGCTTGTAACGCATATTTCCAACTTGGGCTGAATCGCAGAGAATTGGCCTTGGAAGCTAAATTTGCATCGGGTTCTTCATCTCGTAGTTTTTATGGCCCCTTGGCAGCCTGGGACAAGGATAGTGGAGAGATTTATCCTGTCGAAACTGACTTGAAACTAGCTATGATTATGTTGGTCTTGGAAGACCAGAAAAAACCAATTTCCAGTCGAGATGGGATGAAGCTCTGTGTCGAAACTTCTACGACTTTTGATGAGTGGATTCGTCAATCTGAACAAGATTACAAGGATATGTTAGTCTACCTCAAGGAAAATGACTTTAAGAAAGTTGGAGAATTGACAGAGAAGAACGCCTTGGCTATGCATGCTACGACCAAGACTGCAAATCCACCTTTCTCTTATCTGACAGATGCTAGTTATGAGGCTATGGATTTCGTCCGTCAGCTTAGGGAACAAGGAGAAGCTTGCTACTTTACCATGGATGCGGGTCCTAATGTCAAGGTTCTTTGCTTGGAAGAGGACTTGGAACATTTATCAGAACTTTTAGGTCAACGCTATCGCTTAATCGTTTCAAAAACAAAGGATTTGAGCCAAGATGACGATTGTTAAAACTTGTGGGAAGCTCTATTGGGCTGGTGAATATGCTATTTTAGAGCCGGGACAGTTAGCCTTGCTGAAGGCCATTCCCATCTATATGACTGCTGAAATTAATGCATCTGATGTTTATAGACTCTACTCAGATATGTTTACCTATAGTGTAGACATGCGACCAGATTCTTCTTATGCCTTGATTCAAGAAACAGTTGCCATAGTAGAGGAATACCTGACTGATCAAGGGGTTGACTTACAGCCGTTTTCTTTAGAGATTCGTGGGAAAATGGAGCGTGAGGGCAAGAAGTTTGGTCTGGGTTCTAGTGGTAGTGTGGTTGTCTTGGTCATCAAAGCCATGCTTGCTTTTTATGGAAGACCAGCTGAAAGAGAAGTCTTGTTTAAATTAGCGAGTGCAGTACTTCTTAAACGTGGGGACAATGGCTCCATGGGGGACATTGCCTGTATCGTCTCAGAAGACCTAGTCCTCTATCAGTCATTTGATCGTGAGAAAGTGGCAGATTGGCTAGAAAAGGAAGACTTGCAGCCTGTATTAGAACGTGATTGGGGCTTTTCTATTAGGAGTGTTGAACCAGCGTTGAAATTTGATTTTCTGGTTGGTTGGACTAAGGAAGTGGCTGTATCTAGTCACATGGTCAAGCAAATCAAGAATAATATGAACGCTAGCTTTTTGCAGGCTTCAAAAGAAATTGTAGCTAACTTGGTAAAGGCTTTGCAGGTAGGTCAAGAAGAAATCGTTATTGACTTGCTAGAACAAGCTAGCCAACTCTTAGAAGGCTTGAGTTCAGATATTTATACACCTTCGCTCAGACAATTAAAAGTTGCCAGTAGAGACTTGAAAGCTGTTGCTAAGAGTAGTGGTGCCGGTGGTGGAGACTGTGGGATTGCTCTTAGTTTTGACCAAGATTCGACAACATTACTGAAAAAACGTTGGGCTGATCTAGGAATTGAGCTCTTGTATCAAGAAAGGATAGGACATGACGACAAATCGGAAGGATGAACACATCCGCTATGCCCTTGAACAAAAAAGTTCTTATAATAGTTTTGATGAAGTTGAATTGATTCATTCTTCGCTACCCTTATACGACATAGATGAGATTGATCTTTCGACAGAATTTGCAGGTCGAAAGTGGGACTTTCCTTTTTATATCAATGCCATGACAGGTGGAAGTGACAAGGGGAGAGAAATCAATCAAAAATTGGCCCAGGTAGCCGAGGCTTGTGGGATTTTATTTGTGACAGGTTCCTACAGTGCCGCACTCAAGGATCCATCAGATGACTCTTTTTCAGTCAAAACTAATCATCCTAATCTTCTTCTTGGAACCAATATTGGCTTGGACAAGCCTGTTGAACTAGGTCTGCAAACGGTCAAGGAGATGAATCCTCTCCTCTTGCAAGTTCATGTTAATGTCATTCAGGAATTGCTTATGCCAGAGGGTGAACGTCAATTTAGATTGTGGCAACATAATCTGAAAGATTATGCTGATCAAATCACGGTTCCCCTTGTTTTAAAAGAAGTCGGCTTTGGCATGGATGTTAGGACCATTGCTAAAGCATACGAGATAGGGATAAGAACAGTTGATTTGTCTGGTCGTGGGGGGACTAGCTTTGCCTATATCGAAAACCGTCGCAGTGGTCAACGGGACTACCTCAATGATTGGGGTCAATCGACCATGCAAGCACTTCTGAATGCCCAAGACTGGAAAGATAAGATGGAGCTTTTGGTAAGTGGAGGAGTGCGCAATCCACTAGACATCATCAAATGCCTGGTCTTTGGAGCCAAGGCAGTTGGTCTATCACGCACTATGTTAGAGCTGGTTGAAAATTACTCTGTTGATGTCGTTATTTCCATTGTTGAAAGCTGGAAGGAAGACCTACGCTTGATTATGTGTGCCCTTAATTGCGCAAGGATTGAGGATTTGCAGCAGGTCGACTATCTCCTTTATGGAAAATTAAAAGAAGCAAAAGACCAAATGTGAGGAGGTCGGGATTTTTATCCCGATCTTTTTATCATTCCTCAGACGGATGTGACTTTTGGGATTTGTGATACAATTAAATAGAGAGGACGGATACATGCGAAAATTTCAAATTTTTCTATTTATTGAAGCTTGTTTATTAACAGGAGCTCTGATTATGATGGTATCAGAGCATTTTTCCCGTTTTCTGTTGATCTTGCTCTTATTTTTACTGCTGATTCGATACTATACTGGAAGACAGGGGAATAACCTTATATTAGTGGCAGTGAGCATCCTATTTTTCTTTATCATCATGCTCAATCCCTTTGTCATTTTAGCTATCTTTGTGGCTTTGATTTATAGTCTCTTCTTGCTTTATCCCATGATGAATCAGGAAAGAGAAGATACCAATCTGTTCTTTGAAGAAGTAGTGACGGTGAAGAGGGAGAAAAATCGCTGGTTTGGGAATCTACACCACTTCTCAAGCTACCAGACTTGTCGCTTTGATGATATCAACCTCTTTCGTCTCATGGGGAAGGATACCATTCATCTAGAGCACGTGATTTTGAGCAATCATGATAATGTCATCATCTTGAGAAAACTGGTGGGTACGACTAGAATTATTGTACCAGTAGATGTTGAAGTCAGCCTTAGTGTCAATTCTCTGTATGGAGACTTAACCTTTTTTGACCATCCTAAACGTGCTTTACGTAATGAGCAATTTCATCAAGAAACCAGAGATTATCTTAAGAGTCCTAAGAGTGTTAAGGTACTTTTAACAACCATGGTTGGAGATGTTGAGGTGGTGAGAGGATGAAAAAACAACCTTATATTTTAATTGGTCTTACCTCATTTCTCTTTGTTGCTTTTCTATTTCGAAACATTTTTAAGATTTTGGATTTGGAGTGGACTTCTCTCTTCCAAGATTTAGAAAAGACAGAAAAAGTCGTATTTTTAGGCTTGATGTTTAGTCTTGCCCTTGCTTTTTTATTAGTCTTATTCTGGAAAATGGTTGACGAAATTTCAAGAAGAAGAATCCAAGCAAATCTCAAACGTCTACTAGCTGGCAAAGATATTGAAAGTCTGGGAGATGCTGACCTAGACGCAAGTTTTAGAAATTTGTCAGGAAAGCTCGGTTTGTTGACAGAAGCTATTCAAAAAGCAGACAATCAGGCCTTGGTCAAAGAAGAAGAAATTGTTGAAAAGGAGCGAAAGCGAATCGCGCGTGACTTGCATGATACAGTTAGCCAAGAAATTTTTGCTGCCCATATGATTTTATCAGGGCTCAGTCAACAAGCTTTCAAATTAGACAGAGAGAAGATGCAAACACAACTCCAAAGCGTGACTTCCATTTTAGAGACAGCTCAAAGAGACTTGCGCATTCTTCTTTTGCATTTACGACCAATTGAACTGGAACAAAAAAGCTTGGTAGAGGGTATTCAGCTACTCCTCAAAGAGTTAGAAGAAAAAAGTGAATTGAAGGTAAGCTTTAAATATCAGGTAACTGCACTACCTAAAAAGATTGAAGAACATATTTTTCGGATTGTACAAGAATTGATTAGTAATACACTTCGTCATGCCCAAGCTTCATGTCTAGATGTTTACCTTTATCAAAGGGAAACAGGTTTGCAGTTGAAGGTAGTAGACAATGGTCGTGGTTTTCAGCTAGATGATGTTGATGAACTAAACTATGGTCTACGCAATGTCAAAGAACGAGTGGAAGATATGGCTGGGACTATACAATTATTAACAGCTCCCAAGCAAGGTTTGGCAGTGGATATTCGCATTCCCTTGCTTGATTTGGATAGATAAGAGGAAGTAAGATGAAACTATTATTGGTAGATGACCACCAAATGGTGCGTCTGGGTTTAAAAAGTTTTTTTGGATTACAAGATGATGTAGAGGTTGTAGGAGAAGCAACCAATGGTGCGGAAGGAATTTCCATGGCCTTGGAGCTTCGTCCAGATGTGATTGTCATGGATATTGTCATGCCTGAAGTCAATGGGATTGACGCAACTCTAGCTATTCTCAAAGAATGGCCGGAGGCTAAAATTTTGATCGTGACTTCTTATCTAGACAATGAAAAAATCATGCCGGTCTTGAATGCTGGAGCTAGAGGTTATATGCTCAAGACGTCCAGTGCAGATGAATTGTTACACGCTGTTCGTAAGGTGGCGGTTGGAGAGCTAGCCATTGAACAAGAGGTGAGTAAGAAGGTAGAATATAACCGCAATCATATTGAACTACATGAAGAGCTGACAGCTCGTGAACGAGATGTCCTTCAACTAATCGCTAAGGGCTATGAAAATCAGCGCATTGCTGATGAGCTTTTTATCTCTCTCAAGACAGTCAAGACCCACGTATCCAATATTTTAGCAAAGCTTCAGGTTAGTGACCGCACCCAGGCAGCAGTATATGCCTTTCAGCATCACTTAGTAGGGCATGAGGATTTCTAGAGGAATCTTTTGGAGTGAAATCATAATTCTCTGTTCCAAAGGTAATTTTTTCTTTGAAATAAGTTTTTAATACTTTTTCTTGGTAAATTGGATACATTTAGCCATAAAACAGTGATTTAGAATTAGCAAGTATCTCAAGCAGTACTGAAAACTCGGTTCTGACTTGAAAAAAGTTACTAGTATATGATATAATAGACTGTATTTAAAAAATTTTAAGGAGAAATGACAGAATGTCTGTATCATTTGAAAACAAAGAAACAAACCGTGGTGTCTTGACTTTCACTATCTCTCAAGACCAAATCAAACCAGAATTGGATCGTGTATTTAACTCAGTAAAGAAATCTCTTAATGTTCCTGGTTTCCGTAAAGGTCATCTTCCACGTCCTATCTTCGACCAAAAATTTGGTGAAGAGTCACTTTACCAAGACGTTATGAACGCTCTTTTGCCAAACGCTTATGAAGCAGCTGTAAAAGAAGCTGGTCTTGAAGTAGTTGCACAACCAAAAATTGATGTAACTTCAATGGAAAAAGGTCAAGATTGGGTTATCACTGCTGAAGTTGTTACAAAACCAGAAGTTAAATTGGGTGACTACAAAAACCTTGAAGTATCAGTTGATGTAGAAAAAGAAGTAACAGATGCTGACGTTGAAGAGCGTATCGAACGTGAACGCAACAACTTGGCTGAATTGGTGATCAAAGAAGGTGCTGCTGAAAACGGCGACACTGTTGTGATCGACTTCGTTGGTTCTATCGACGGTGTTGAATTTGACGGTGGAAAAGGTGAAAACTTCTCACTTGGACTTGGTTCAGGTCAATTTATCCCTGGTTTCGAAGATCAATTGGTTGGACACTCAGCTGGTGAAACTGTAGACGTTATCGTAACATTCCCAGAAGATTATCAAGCAGAAGACCTTGCTGGTAAAGAAGCTAAATTCGTGACAACTATCCATGAAGTAAAAGCTAAAGAAGTTCCAGCTCTTGACGATGAGCTTGCAAAAGATATTGATGAAGAAGTTGAAACACTTGGTGAATTGAAAGAAAAATACCGCAACGAATTGGCTGCTGCTAAAGAAGAAGCATACAAGGATGCAGTTGAAGGTGCAGCGATCGATAAAGCAGTTGAAAATGCTGAAATCGTAGAACTTCCAGAAGAAATGATCCACGAAGAAGTTCACCGTTCAGTAAATGAATTCCTTGGAAACTTGCAACGTCAAGGTATCAACCCTGACATGTACTTCCAAATCACTGGAACTACTCAAGAAGACCTTCACAAACAATACGAAGCAGAAGCTGAGTCACGTACGAAGACTAACCTTGTTATCGAAGCAGTTGCGAAAGCTGAAGGATTTGACGCTTCAGAAGAAGAAATCCAAAAAGAAATCGAGCAGTTGGCTGCAGACTACAACATGGAAGTTGCGCAAGTACAAAGCTTGCTTTCAGCTGAAATGTTGAAACACGATATCGCAGTGAAAAAAGCTGTTGAATTGATCACAAGCACTGCAACAGTAAAATAATCTATACAAGATAAAAGCCCACCTGATTCGGTGGGTTTTCTTGTACTTTATTTTCCGAAAAATTCCTGCAGGTCTTCTTCAGTAATCCCAATCATGGCTGGAATATTAGACCAGTTGTCTTCGGTTAGAATATAGGATTGTTCAGTGTCTGTTGAGGTAGCAGTATCGGTTGCAAGTTGGTTTGTTTCCTCGGCATTCTCCATTAGGTCAGCGAAACGTTCAATTAGATAGGTCTTACGAGCTGTTCCGATATGTTGGGTAGCATAGTCAAAGGCCTGTAATTCACCTAGTAAAATCAGTTTACTTTTGGCCCGAGTAATAGCAGTGTAGATGAGATTACGCTCTAACATGCGCTTGCTTGCACTAGTAATAGGTAGAATAACGACGGGAAACTCGCTACCCTGAGACTTGTGGATACTCATGGCATAGGCTAAACGAATCTTGTACCATTCATTTCGAGGATAGGAAACCTCGTTACCATCAAAATCGATGACAATCTCATCCTGCTTGGACTCGGTGTATTTTCCTGGAATCAAGTCTGTGATATAGCCTAAGTCTCCGTTAAAGACATTGACCTCTGCATCGTTAACTAGGTGGATAACCTTATCTCCTGTTCGATAGTGACACTGAGGAGCTTCAAAGCTAAGCTGGTCTTTTTGTGGAGGATTAAGGAGGTCTTGCATGAGCTGGTTGATGGCATCAATACCTGCAGTTCCACGGTACATAGGGGCAAGAACCTGAATGTCGCGAGCAGGAATGCCACTTCTGATAGCAGCACCTAGGATTTTTTCAATGCTAGCAGGGATATGGTTACTAGCGATTTCAAAGTAGGAGCGGTCTGCTTTTTTCTGGGTAAAATCTGCAGGTAATATTCCCTGGCGAATCTGACTGGCAAGAGTGACGATGGTTGATTCTTCGCTCTGACGGTAGATTCTTTCCAAACGTGTTTGAGGGATGGTTGGTATCTGGAGTAAATCTGCTAGGACTTGACCAGGACTGACAGAAGGCAGCTGGTCGCTATCACCCACGATGAGAATTTTACTGTTTGAAGAGATGTTGGAGAAGAGCTGGTTGGCCAGCCAAGTATCTACCATGGAGAATTCATCTACGATGATAAAGTCAGCATCCAGATAATCTTCTAGATGGCTGGTGTCATCGTCCCCAGTCATGCCCAGGTGGCGGTGAATGGTAGCGCTTGGTAGACCTGTCAATTCGTTCATGCGACGGGCTGCGCGACCAGTTGGAGCAGCTAGGAGAATGGGTAGATTGCTCTTTTTCTTGAGGTCCAGTCCTTCCAAAAGAGCATAGACAGCAATAATGCCATTGATAACAGTTGTCTTACCAGTACCAGGTCCACCTGTAAGGATAAAGACCTTGTTTTGGATAGCATCGCAGATGGCCTGTTTTTGAATACTATCATACTTAATCCCCAGTTCTTCCTCAACAGTTGTGATATGGTCTTGAATAGTCTCTAGATCCTGTTTTTTACTTTGGCCTTTTTCGAGGATTCTGATGAGATGACTGCGAATCCCTTCTTCTGCAAAAAAGAGGCTATTATCAAAGATCTTGGTATCAATCTGCTGGACCTTATCTTCTTCAATCAGATAAGCAAGTTCTTGGGCAACTTGACTCGGATCTAGTTCGACTGGACGGGAGGATTCTAGAAGATTGAGTGTTTGTTCCAACAAGTCCCTAGCTTCCAGATAGGTATCTCCTGTCTCCATGCAACCTTGAAAGAGACTATGGACAAGACCCGCACGGAAGCGCTCAGGAGCTTGGCTTTCAATTCCCAGTTCTTGGGCCAATTGGTCAGCGATGGTAAATCCCAAACCCTTGATATCCTCGACCAGTTGATAGGGATAGTTCTCAACAATCTCTAGCGTTTCTTCCTTGTAAAAGTCTTGGATCTGAAAGGCTAGCTTATTTGGGATGCCGTAATTAGCTAGTTTGGCTAAGACCATCTCTGTTCCGTAATTAAGACGAAGGGTTGAGACAAAGGCTTCACGATTTTTAGCAGAGAGGCCAGAGATAGACTGGAGTTTGTCTGGATTTTCTAAGATTTTGTCAATAGTGTTTTCGCCGTAGATATCCACAATTTTCTGGGCTGTTTTGAGTCCAATTCCCTTAAAATGGCTGCTGGAGAAATACTTGACCAAGCCCTTACTAGTCGGCTTGGCTCTCTCATAGCGAGTCATTTGTAGTTGTTCACCATATTTGGAGTGTTGGACGATTTGTCCCCAAAAAGTGTATTCCTCTCCTTCAATGATATCAGCCATGGTACCTGTGACAATGATTTCATAATCATCAAAGTCTTCAGCATTAGTATCCTCAATATCTAGAAGTAAAATACGGAAAAAATTGCTGACATTTTCAAAAATAATGCGTTCAATGGTGCCTGAAAAATAAACTTCCATAAAATTCCTTACAATAATTTCTGAGAAAATGTATCCCAGACTTAGTCAAAATAGAATGAGAAGAGGCTGAGATGGGAAATTCTCGGCCTCTTCCTAGTTTTTAAAATGTTCCGATACGCTTGAGTGGCCAGAAGCGGAATTTGGCTTCACCGGTGATATCTTTTGCCTTAAAGGTACCAACATGTCGACTGTCGCTAGATACCAGACGGTCATCACCTAGGAGGAGGTATTCTCCTTCTGGAACAGTGAAGGTAAAGCTAGTGTTGTAATTAACATCTAGGGTAAAGGCCTGAGCCTTTTGAGCTAAACTTCTAAAGTATTCTCCCTTTTTACCATCCCAACCAGTTCCAGTATAAGTGCTTTGGAGTTTATCTTCCTTGAAACGCTTAAGGTATTCTGCTAAATAGGGCTCATCAGTTTCTTGACCATTGATATAGAGCTTGTCGCTTTCATAACGGATAGTATCTCCTGGCATACCAATGACCCGTTTAACGATATCCTTGTTCCCATCGTCTTCATGAGCAACCACAATATCAAAACGATTGATTGGGAGATGTTTAACAACGAAGAGAATCTCTCCGTCGGCTAGGGTAGGGTCCATAGAATGTCCTTCTACGCGGACATTGCTCCAGAGAAAGAGACGGCTAAGTGCGACAAGAGTGATGATGAGGATAAAACTCCCCCACTCTTTTAAAAACGATTTTAAATATTTCATAATTTACCTTTCTAGCAGTTTTTTTGCTTTTTCAGTATTTTTAAAGTGTAGCTTGGCGCAGAAGTTGAGCCCCTGCATACCATAATCTTGGAGGATTTGGCTAGCTACCTTATCAGAAGCCGCTCCAGCCCCACTTGGAAGTTGATAACCAAGTTCTCTCCCCAGATTTTCGAGATTTTCTAGAAAGAGATCACGTGCAATGATTGAGCTAACAGCGACAGCCAAGTATTTACCTTCGGCTTTTTCCTCCAGACTGACTGGATTGGAAAAATGATTAGCTTCATTTTTTAAGTACTTCTCATAGTTTTGAGCACTAGTAAAAGCATCAATCACAATCTTTTCTGGCTGGACTCCCTTTTGAAGGAGGAGAAAGATTGCTTGATTGTGAAGAGCTACCTTGACAGAAACAGCATTGTAGCGCTCACCGATGATTTCATTATACTTTCTTGGAGAAAGAAGTAGTGCTTGATGCTGAATTTTTTCTTTAAGAATAGGCGCAAGCTGTCGAATCTTTTGGTCTGTCAGAGTCTTAGAATCCCCTACACCTAATTTTTGCAGAAAGTCATGCTGGTCAGGCGTTATAAAGGATGCCACTACAGCTAGACCACCAAAGTAGGAACCATTCCCCACCTCATCTGTTCCAATCATCGGAAAGTTTTGTCCACTAGTTCCTTGACTGACTTGATAACCAAAAAAACTGGCATAGTTTTCAGCCATTTCTCCCTGAAGCAAGACTTTTCCAGATGTGTAGATGGAAACACTTGCCTGCGGAAGCTTCAAAAAATAGCGAATATAAGGATTTTTACTAGGAGTCAGTGCTTGTTCATATTTCTGAACAAAGGCTTGAATTTCCTTTTCGCTCGGAGTTAATGTAATACTTGCCATAATTCTTATTGTACCATAAAAGCCGTAGAATTGGTAAAAACTGACAAACTAAGTGAAATTTGGTATAATATCGTGAGGTGAATTTTATGGCAAATTTAAATCGATACAAGTTTACATTCGGAAAAAAAACATTGACCCTAACAACTGAACATGACAACCTCTTTATGGAGGAAATTGCCAAGGTCGCAACAGAAAAATATGAAGCAATTAAAGAGCAGATGCCTGGAGCGGATGATGAGACAATCGCTATTTTATTAGCAGTTAATAGCTTGTCAACTCAACTCAGCCGTGAGATTGAATTTGATGATAAGGAACAAGAATTAGACGCCCTCCGTCGTCAAGTTGTAGCGACTAAACAAGAACAGAGCAAGATTGAGGATTCCCTATGATTTCCGTCCTTCTCTTATTGGTTCTTGCATGGAGCTTTTATATCGGTTATCGTAGAGGTTTGGTTCTACAGATTTACTATTTTGTAGCAACTGTGTTTTCAGCTCTTCTTGCAGGAAATTTTTATCAATCTTTAGGGAAACAATTTGATTTGTTGATTCCATATGCAAGTCCACAGGAAGGGCAGGGAACCTTCTTTTTCCCATCCAATCAACTTTTCCAACTGGACAAGGTCTTTTATGCAGGGATTGGTTACCTCTTAGCCTTTACTATATTTTATTGCATTGGTCGTTTGGTGGGTCTCTTTCTTAATCTTCTACCGACTAAAAAGCTAGAGGGCCAATATTTCCGTATAGGTGCAGGTGTTTTATCTCTGGCTGTGACCTTATTTGTCCTCCAGATGATACTGACCATTCTTGCGACTGTTCCTTTACAAATTGTTCAAAATTCACTTGAAAACAGTTTTGTAGCTAAACATATTATCCAGAGTGTTCCCATTACTAGTCATGTGATTAAACAACTCTGGGTAACCAAAATAATCGGATAAAAGGGCGGGAACTATTCCTAGCCTTTTGTTTACAGTTTCAATAGTTTAGGAGCCTTTTTGAAAAGAGTGAGAATTTAAAAAATCGTTCGCTCATTACGAAGGAAAAGAAAATGAATAAAAAGATACTAGAAACATTAGAATTTAACAAGGTCAAGGCTTTATTTGAACCTCATCTTTTGACGGAACAAGGACTAGAACAGTTAAAAGAGCTAGTCCCAACAGATAAAGCTGATAAAATTAGACAGTCCTTTGCAGAAATGAAGGAAATGCAAGAACTCTTTGTCGAACATCCTCATTTCAGCATTTCGGGAACAAAAGATATTGTTGCAACTAGCAAACGTTTGGAGATGGGTGCTGACCTCAACATCGAGGAATTTCTCCTTCTCAAGCGTGTCATATTTGCCAGTCGTGAGTTGAAGAATTTCTATGACAATCTTGAAAATGTACGTTTGGATCACCTGGCAAGTTGGTTTGAGAAACTTCATGATTTTCCACATTTACAGGGAAATTTACAAGCCATCAACGAAGCTGGATTTATTGAGAACTTTGCTAGTGAGGACTTGGCACGAATCCGTCGAAAAATCCATGATAGTGAAAGTCAAGTCAGAGATGTCTTGCAAGACCTTCTCAAACAAAAGGCCCAGATGTTGACGGAAGGCATCATCGCTAGTCGAAATGGACGCCAGGTTCTTCCAGTTAAAAATACCTATCGGAACAAGATTGCTGGGGTTGTTCATGATATCTCTGCTAGTGGTAATACTGTCTATATCGAACCGCGTGAAGTAGTCAAGCTAAGTGAGGAGATTGCAAGTCTTCGTGCAGATGAACGTTATGAGATGCTGCGTATCCTCCAAGAACTCTCTGAACGAGTAAGACCACACGCAGCTGAAATCGCCAATGATGCTTGGATTATCGGACATTTGGACCTGATTCGTGCTAAGGTTCGCTTTATCCAAGAGACGGAGGCAGTAGTACCTCAAGTGTCTGAGGGACAGGAGATTCAACTTCTTCACGTTCGTCATCCTCTTGTAAAAAATGCAGTCGCAAACGATGTGCACTTTGGGAAAGATTTAACAGCTATCGTCATCACGGGTCCTAATACGGGTGGTAAGACCATTATGCTCAAGACCTTAGGTTTGACCCAGTTGATGGCCCAGTCTGGTCTACCAATTTTAGCTGATAAGGGCAGTCGAGTAGGGATTTTCGAGGAGATTTTCGCAGATATCGGAGACGAACAGTCCATTGAGCAAAGTCTCTCAACCTTCTCTAGTCACATGACCAACATCGTCGATATTCTGGGTAAGGTCAACCAAAACTCGCTCTTGCTATTAGATGAGCTTGGAGCAGGTACAGATCCCCAAGAAGGGGCTGCTCTTGCCATGTCTATCCTAGAAGACTTACGTCTGCGTCAGGTCAAGACTATGGCAACCACTCACTATCCTGAACTCAAGGCCTATGGTATTGAAACGGCCTATGTTCAAAATGCTAGTATGGAGTTTGATACAGCCAGCCTGCGCCCAACCTATCGCTTTATGCAGGGAGTTCCAGGTCGAAGCAATGCCTTTGAAATTGCCAAACGTCTAGGATTGTCAGATGTCATCGTAGGTGATGCCAGCAAGCAGATTAATCAAGACAATGATGTCAATCGCATCATTGAGCAATTAGAAGAGCAGACACTTGAAAGCCGGAAACGTCTTGAGAATATTCGCCAAGTCGAGCAAGAAAACCTTAAGATGAATCGTGCCCTTAAAAAACTTTATAACGAGCTCAATCGTGAAAAGGAAACAGAACTCAATAAGGCGCGTGAGCAAGCTGCTGAGATTGTTGACTTAGCACTAGCTGAGAGTGATGATATACTTAAAAATCTTCACAGTAAATCTCAACTAAAACCACATGAGATTATCGAAGCCAAGGCTAAACTCAAAAAATTAGCCCCTGAAAAAGTTGACCTTTCTAAAAACAAGGTTCTTCAGAAGGCCAAGAAAAAACGAGCTCCAAAAGTTGGAGATGATATTATCGTTTTAAGCTATGGTCAACGTGGTACCTTGACCAATCAACTCAAGGATGGACGTTGGGAAGCACAGGTTGGCTTGATTAAGATGACACTTGAGGATAAAGAGTTTGACTTGGTTCAAGCCCAGAAAGAAGCGCCAGTCAAGAAGAAACAAGTTAACGTCGTTAAACGTGCAGCAGGAAAAGGTCCACAAGCTCGACTAGACCTTCGTGGCAAACGCTACGAGGAGGCTATGGAAGCCTTGGATGCCTTTATCGACCAAGCCCTGCTCAACAATATGGCCCAAGTTGATATCATCCATGGTATCGGTACAGGAGTCATCCGTGAAGGGGTGACTAAGTACCTACAAAGAAATAAACAGGTCAAGAGCTTTGGCTATGCACCACAAAATGCAGGTGGATCTGGCGCAACCATTGTAACCTTTAAGGGATAAAGCGGAACGAATGAAAATTATAATAAAATTTTCTGAAAATAATTGACAAGAGCTAAATTTTCTTGTAAAATAAATAAAAATTAAATACAACACCGAATGAAGTTTAATAGAAGTGGAAAGGCCTTTGACCTTCCATGACTGTAAATGGACGGAACTCTGGAGAGACCGTAAAGGCACCGAAGGGGCAAGGCAGGCAACTGCTCAAACTCTCAGGTAAAAGGACAGAGCAATGATAGAGCGCTTTTTGGCATTTATCGATGCATTCCAGAGTACATGTTTTTAACATGTGCTCTTTCTTTTGGGGTTGAATAGATAGGAGAATGGTATGTTAAATTTGCTAAAAGAGCTGGATGCTCTGGTATGGGGACCACCCCTTTTGATCTTATTGGTTGGTACAGGGATTTACTTGACTCTTCGTTTAGGACTTTTACAAATTTTGCGTCTCCCTAAGGCCTTCCAGCTTATTTTTACCAAAGACAAGGGACATGGTGATGTTTCGAGCTTTGCTGCCTTGTGTACAGCCCTAGCAGCAACTGTTGGTACGGGAAATATCATCGGGGTGGCAACAGCCATCAAGGTGGGAGGTCCTGGTGCCCTCTTTTGGATGTGGGTGGCTGCTTTCTTTGGAATGGCAACCAAATATGCAGAAGGACTACTTGCTATCAAATATCGGAGTAAGGATGAAAATGGCGCTATCGCAGGAGGACCGATGCACTATATCCTTCTAGGTATGGGAGAAAGGTGGCGCCCTCTTGCAATCTTCTTTGCTATAGCTGGAGTATTGGTTGCACTTTTAGGGATTGGAACTTTTACCCAGGTTAATTCCATTACAGAATCCGTTCAAAATACGGCTAGTATTGATCCGACAATTACTGCACTTGTTTTATCTATTTTCGTAGGTATCGCAGTCTTTGGTGGGCTCAAGTCCATTTCAAAGGTGTCAACTACAGTTGTTCCCTTTATGGCTATTGTCTACATCTTGGGAACCTTGACAGTTATTTTCTTTAATATCGATAAAGTACCAGCAACACTTTCACTGGTTCTCACATCATCTTTTAGTCCCATAGCTGCAGTGGGAGGATTTGCAGGAGCGAGTGTTCGGATGGCTATTCAAAATGGTGTGGCGCGTGGGGTCTTCTCGAATGAATCTGGCTTGGGTTCAGCACCCATTGCGGCTGCGGCAGCTAAGACCAACGAACCGGTGGAGCAAGGTTTAATTTCCATGACAGGAACCTTTATTGATACCTTGATCATCTGTACCTTGACTGGTTTGACAATCTTGGTGACTGGGGTTTGGAATGGTAATTTAGACGGGGTTGCCCTTACTCAGTCCGCTTTTTCTACAGTATTTTCTTTCTTTGGACCTGCTCTTCTAACAATCTTCTTGGTACTCTTTGCCTTTACTACGATTTTGGGATGGAACTATTACGGAGAGCGTTGTTTTGAATTTCTCTTTGGCGTTCGTTTTATCTGGCTTTATCGTGTGGTCTTTGTACTCATGGTCTTGCTGGGAGGATTTATCGAGCTGGATATGGTCTGGGTCATTGCGGATATTGTTAATGCCCTCATGGCTCTACCAAACTTGATTGCACTCTTAGCCTTATCACCAGTCGTTATCGCTGAGACTAAGAAGTATTTTGATAAATAATGTAAGATTGATATTACCATTTATAGATAAGACTAGCATCTGTTTGTGAGATGCTAGTTTTTTCACTACTAGGGCTAGTCTTTTATTTTATACTCAATGAAAATCAAAGAGCAAACTAGGAAACTAGCCGCAGGTTGCTCAAAACACTGTTTTGAGGTTGTGGATAGAACTGACAAAGTCAGTAACATATATACGGCAAGGCGACGTTGACGCGGTTTGAAGAGATTTTCGAAGAGTATTCTGTCATAAGATGAATGAAATTCAATAGTACTTCTTTTATGATATCCTTTATTTGCACTTTTATTTATTGTATAATAGTCAGCATAAATCTGTTTTTGTTCTGAAATGTCTTGTTTCATCTATGTGCGAAAGAGAAATAAACTGGAGGTGTTTATGTCAAAAGATATTCGAAAATTAGTGACTTCACAGGGAATAGCGAATCTAGCAGATGTTTTTTTTAGAGTCATTGTGATCGCAAATGTGTTTGTCTTATCTGGTTCGGTCATTTCAACCTCCCTAGTACCAATTCTGATTGGTCTATCCTCCTTTTTAGCTAGTTTCTTAGTCCCGTTAGTAACAAAGAGATTAGCTTTAAATCGTGTTCTTTTCTTGACTCAATTTGGTAAGACGATTCTGCTAGCGATTTTGGTTTTTCTATTCAAGCAATCTGAAACTATTTCCCTCCCTCTTTTATATGCTATTGTTACCTTAATCTCCGTTTTGGATGGTTTTGCAGCGCCTGTTTCCTATGCGATTGTTCCACGATATGCAAGAGATTTAGCTAAAGCAAATGCAGCCATCTCAATGAGTGGAGAAAGTGTGCAACTCGTTGGTTGGGGATTAGGAGGTTTCTTATTTGCGAGTCTGGGAATGAATCCTAGTCTGCTCATTGTGTTAGTTTTGTTTACAATTTCGACGATTTTGATGTTCGGTTTGCCACTAGTCGAAAAAGAAGAGTTGTCCTCTGAAACAAGTCTTGAGACTCTAACAAAAGGTTGGCGATTGGTGGCTAAAGAATCAAGATTAGGCTTTATTGTCCAATCCAATCTTTTAGAAATTTTAGCCAATGCTATCTGGGTATCTTCTGTTTTACTTGTGTTTGTGACTGAGATTTTACATCGGTCAGAAAGCTATTGGGGCTACGTCAATACAGCCTATTCCTTGGGGATTATCTTGGGAGGAGCTATTGTCTTCCGTCTAGCAGAGAAAGTTGTTACCTATAAATATCAAACTATGACCTTTTCTTTGTTAGCTACAGCACTAGTAACTCTGTTGATAGTGTTATTTCCAAATCCACCTGCTTTTCTATTCCTATCTCTAGTAATTGGTTTTCTATCTCAGATTAAGGAAGTTCCTGAGAGCGTATTATTACAGGAATCGGTTGATGAGAAGGAACTTGTGAATGTTTACTCCGTTATCGAAGTTGTCTCTACCTTGGCCTTTTCTGCCTCTGTTTTTCTAATGAGTTCCATTACAGAATATTTTGGTGTATTTACTGGTTTTGGCCTGGCTATATTCTACTTGCTAGTAGAGTCCATCTTAGTTTTAAGAAACAAGCATCAGATAAATTAACAGTTATGATCACACATCTGGTGTGATTTTTTGTTTTCATAAAAATTTTTTATCAGTGCAATTTAAAATATATATTATGCAAGGTATAGATTCTGTGTTAGACTTATTGTCAACGAAAAGCTAATGAGTCATCAATCAAGGCAAGGATTTGTTCAATAGGCTGATGAGATTTCGTAAGATTTTCGCAGAAATCATTCAATTACAAAACGAAAAGAGGTCCCCTTATGACAACATTTACTATCCACACAGTAGAATCAGCACCAGCAGAAGTGAAAGAAGTTCTTGAAACGGTACAAAAGGATAACAATGGCTATATTCCAAATCTTATCGGTCTTTTGGCCAATGCCCCAACAGCCCTAGAAGCTTACCGAACTGTTGGAGCTATTAACCGTCGCAATAGTCTAACACCTGTAGAGCGCGAAGTGGTGCAAATTACTGCAGCCGTAACTAATGGTTGTGCCTTTTGCGTCGCTGGTCACACAGCCTTTTCTATCAAGCAAATCCAGATGAATGATGACCTTCTCCAAGCCCTTCGCAATCGTACTCCAATCGAAAGCGATCCTAAGCTGGATACCCTAGCTAAGTTTACCTTGGCAGTCATCAATACCAAAGGGCGCGTAGGAGATGAAGCTCTTGGAGAATTCCTTGAAGCTGGCTATACGCAAGAAAATGCCTTGGATGTTGTTCTCGGTGTCAGTTTAGCAAGTCTTTGTAACTATGCTAACAACCTAGCTAACACACCGATTAATCCAGAATTACAACCTTATGCATAAGAGGAGGACAAAGTATGGGATTTTTTTCAGAAGAATTTTTAAACTGGTTAGACCAGCACGCTGATGAAATTGACAAAAAATCATGTCAAGCTGGAGAAGAACTGATTGAGAAAATTGCTGCAGAAGGCGCCTTTCGTGTAGGGGTTCCCAAAGTTCTTGGAGGGCTAGGTGGAAATGATCAAGATGTTATCGATATCCTTGCTGAACTCGCTCAACATTCCTTAACAGCCTCCTTTATCTCATGGGGGCAACGAACTTTAATAGACAACATTCTACATACTGATAATGCTTATTTCAAAGAAGTTTACTTGGAAAAACTCTTATCAGGAGAATATGCAGGTGCTACGGCCTTATCTAATGCAGTCAAGTATCTATCTGACTTAGAAGAACTAAATGTTCGAATCCTTGAAGAAAATGGGAATTATTACCTAAAAGGACGACTTCCTTGGGTAACCAATGCACGTAGGGATCGCTTTCTTACTATTTTTGTAGCAGGATTTGCAGATGACCCGAGTCAAAGTTACGTAGTAGCTGTACCATCGGACGCAGAAAACTTTAGTCGTTCCGAAGATTTGGAATTTGTTTCTCTCCAAGGAGGGAATACAGCAGCTCTGACTTTTAACAAGGTATCTTTAAAGGAAGAGTGGATTCTATCGAGGGATGCTCATCAATTTTTAGCGCAAAATCGTCCAGCCTTTTTAGGCTACCAATTTGGCCTAGCCTTTGGTTTGGCTGAACGTTCACTCTCAGAAGTCGAAAAAGAATTGGGGAAACGAGGTATCTTGAAGGAAGAATGGCAGCATCAGGTCGAACAGTTAGATGATATTCGACATTCTCTCTATCAAGGACTATCTGAAGAGTCCTATTTCGTTAGAAATCCGCGTGAGCTATTCCAGTTACGAATTGATATTGTTGATGTTGTTGCTCAAAGTCTCTTGTTAGAACTACAAGCTGGTGGCGGTAGAGGATATTTTAGTAAATCGACATCCGGTTTCATACGTCGTTGGAATGAAGGCGCCTTTTTGCCAATTGTTTCTCCTAGTGCAGTGCAATTGCGACATATTCTAGCGACAAACTAACAATAAAGAAAATAAAAACGAGGTTTATCTTTTTAAACTTCGTTTTTTTATCCTTCATTTAAGCGCTTTTATGCTATACTGATAATAACATGACTATTGGAGGTTCACATGAAAAAACTCCCCTTGGCCTTTTCAGGGTGCTTATTGGGATTGGCTGGAGCAGGCAATCTCATCCTGGATATTTTTCCACTATTATCGCACGTCTTTAGTTTGTCAGGCTTGATTTTATGGTTTTATTTTTTATACAGTCATCTTAGTGATTGGCAAGAGAGCCAGCAAGAACTTAAGAAAGCTCCTCTATTATCGGGAATGGCGACCTTTCCCATGGCAGGGATGATTTTATCAACCTACTTACTGCGAATCTTACCCACGAGTATGAGTATCATAGCGCAAACTCTGTGGTGGTTTGCCTTTCTACTGGATGTAGGTTTAATCATCTACTTTACTAAAAATTATGTGCAGACTAAACCAAGAACGAACGCAACGCCAAGTTGGACAGTTCTTTATGTGGGGATAGCAGTAGCAAGCTTGACCTACCCAGTGGTGGGTATAGTCGAGATTGCCTATGGCGCTTGGATTTTTGGCTTTACCTTAACCCTTTTCCTTTATCCTCTGATTTATCAAGATTTGAAAAGTAATCCATTGCCACGGGCTTTACTGGGGCAAGAAGGAATTTATTGTGCTCCCTTTTCTCTACTGTTAGCAGCACTCGTTCGAATCGGAGGTTCAACTCTCCATAGCTGGATTTTGCTAGTCATGATCCTTGCCTCACAGACTTTCTTTTTCTTTGTCCTCAGTCGTTTGCCAAAGATTTTAAAACAGGGATTTCAACCAGCTTTTTCAGCCCTAACCTTCCCAACTATCATCACAGCAACTTCATTGAAAATGGCCCAAGGCATTCTGCAGATTCCAGTCCTTAACCTCCTCGTTTGGCTGGAAACTATCATTTGTTTAACAATCCTTGTCTATGTATTAGTAGAATATTTGCGGTATTTAAGGAACTAAAAAAGCCCCTAGCACTGAGAAGTGTTAGGGGATGTTCTTTCTGTTAGGTTGATAGTTATTATAACCAACAATCCAAGCAGTTTCTTACTTTTCCTTATGTAGTGATAGAAAGCTGTAGACCATAGTCCCAAAGATTGCTCCAATACTAAGACCAAAGACAAGTAAGGGGACCATTATCTCTGTTTGGATGATTTTTTCCAAGAAAATTGATAGAGGTATCTGCTGAACGAAGAGTTTATGAAAGAGTAGCAGGGCAAATAAGCCAATCTCAATACTTATAAATACCAACCAACTACGAACTTTTATTTGGTGTTTGCTGTAGGTTTTGTAGATGATTTCTGATTTGTCATCCTTTTCAAGATGAAGCTCTTGGACGGCTCTTTGAGCTTTTATACTCATGAACCAAATGAGTCCAAAATAGATGTAGGGCATAGCCATTCGAACTATCTCTATAAAGCGCCCAAACAACAGATAGAACAGGAAGAGAAGAAAGGAAGAGTAAAAGATTTGGACCATGGAACGGGCGCAAGCCTTATAGATGACCTCTTGACGGCATTCATCAAAGGGTCCTTGGATATGAAAGAAATTTCGAAGTAAGCGAGTTGTTAAGTCTTCTTTTTTCATGGTAGGGACCTCTTAATAACATTGTTTTTGATTAACTTCTTTAAAGAGTTGATAGAGAGTATAGAAGTAGACTAGACTAAAAACGATACAGATGGTTAGAAATAGTAGATATCTCCAATCCATAGAACTCGTTATCAGTTGTGGGAGAGATACGAGGATAAAGCAGAGAGATGCGTTTAAGAGGCGTCTTTTTTTTGATTTGATTTTCTGAAATCTTTGTCCTTTGTTCAAGACAGGAATGGCTAAGAGGAAGATGATCAGAAAAGGACGCGTAATTTGGCCATAAACTAGGAAAACTGTCATAAAGATACTGATCAAAATATGGCTGAGAATTAAAGTTAATAGTGATTTCATAAGTTTCCTCCTAATCGTCGTCTTGATCTTCTCTAGCTTTTTGAATACGAAGAGTGACGACAATATGCACTGTTAATCCGAAAAAGAAGGCTGCAACGATGGTTGACAAGATACTTCTTGTATTCAAAAGAGCGGTAAGATAGCTTTTGCTATCATCCATTAGGATATTGAGAAGTGGCATTCCAAAGAACATGGCTATTTCATAGACCAGACCAGCTTTAAGTCCAGGATTACGTAACTGTTTCTTTTCCTTCTGGCTCAACATATCAGGATCGATAGCAGCAATACCAGTTTTTTTAGTTTGACTAGTGACATAGAGAGCACAAACCAAGGAAACCAGAAAAATAATGATTGGATATCCAAAAGCGACCATTTGGGGATATTTATAAGCAAGGACAAAGGGGATGAAATTGCCTAAAGTCATGAGGTAAAAGAGAACCATAAAGACTTTATTCCCGATGTGGTCAGCTTCGCGTCGTTTGTGTTCATCAAGGGGGCCTGAAATGCCATAGATACGTTTGATCAGTTTTTCATTGAGGGGTTCTTTTTTCATGGGTAATTTCTCCTAAATGAACGATGTTATTTTGTTTCTTTTACGAATTGATAGAGATAATAAAGATAAGTGATAGAAGAAAGGATAGCGATAGTGAACAGTAAATAATATTTCCAACCGCTTGAGATGAGCATCAGTTGTGGAAAAGATAGAATTATAAAGTATAGTGCTAAGTTGAGTATGCGCGTTTTTTGGGAGTCAATCTTTAGATAAGTCAGTCCTTTGTTAAGGGCTGGAATAAAGACTAGCACGAGGAATATCTCGCTGATTGGCAAGTTCCCTGAAACGATGATGAAGATGAACAGAGAACTGAACAAAAGATGATAGGTAAGTAACGTTACTAGTGATTTCATAGGGGACCTCCTAATCCTCATCTTGATCCTTCTTAGCTTTTGCAATGCGACGGGAGATGAGGAACTGTATGCTCGCTCCGAAGAAGATAGAACCGAGAATGCTTGATATACCATTTCTTATAGTGAGAAGAGAATGAAGATAGTCCTGACCTTCACCTATGAGTATACTGAGAAGAGGAGTTATAAAAAACATCCATAGACCAAAGAACAAACCTGTTTTAAGACCTGGGTAGTGTAGTTGCTTACTTTCTTTCTCGCTCAGCATATCTGGTTCAATCGTTGTAATCCCTGTTTTTTGCATTTGATAGGTGAGATAGCCAGCAGCGATGAGGGCAATCACTAAAATTAGAGGAGGATAGACTAGAGCCACTAGCTGAGGATATTTATAGGCCAGAAGGAGTGGAATAAGATTTCCGAAAATCATCAGATAAAAGAGGATGATAAAGACTTGGTTGCCGATACGGTCAGCCTCACGCCGTTTGTATTCGTCAAGCGGATCAGAAATACCGTATGTGCGCTTGATCAGTTTTTCAGTGAAGGTTTCTTTTTTCATGAATTTGCTCCTTTTTTAAAAATTATCCTCCCAAAAGAGACTGTTGAGGTCAGTTTGGAGGCTGCGGGCGAGATTGAGACAGAGTTCCAAGGTTGGATTGTACTTGTCGTTTTCAATCATGTTGATAGTTTGCCTCGAGACACCGATATCCTTGGCAAGTTCGAGTTGGGACATGCCCAGTTCCTTGCGAAATTCTTTTACACGATTCATGCTTCCTCCTTTTTAGATTGTGTCACATATATTTGACTATAGTATATTCTTTTGAAAATAAAATGTCAACTATTTTTGACATATTTTTAAAAGAAAGTTGATGAGAATATTTCCATTATAAAATCTTCTAGCTATTTTATGCTATAATGAAGAAAAGTAAAAAATATAAGAGTGGATTGAATAAACCGAAAGCTATCCACTAAAGAAAGAGCAGAAAATGAACCATAAGATTGCAATTTTATCAGACATACATGGCAACATGACGGCCTTAGCTGGAGTACTTGAGGACGCTAAAAATTTGGGAGCGACTGAATATTGGCTTTTGGGAGATATTTTTCTTCCTGGGCCGGGAGCAAATGACTTGGTGGCTCTTTTGAAAGGCCTACCCATTACAGCATCCGTTCGAGGAAACTGGGATGATTGTGTTTTAGAGGCTTTAGATGGGCAATATGGTTTAGAGGATCCTCAAGAAATTCAGCTTCTCAGGATGACTCAGTATCTGATGGAGCGCCTAAACCCAGAGCAAATTGATTGGTTGAGGAATCTACCTATGGTAGCCAAGAAAGAAGTTGAAGGCTTGCGTTTTTCTCTTTCTCATAATTTACCTGAGAAAAATTACGGTGGTGATTTGCTGGTCGAAAATGGTACAGAAAAATTTGACCAGCTACTTGATGAAGCTACAGATGTAGCCGTCTATGGACATGTCCATAAACAGCTTTTGCGTTATGGTAGTCAAGGTCAACAAATCATCAATCCAGGTTCGATTGGTATGCCTTATTTTGACTGGAATGGGCTGAAAAATCACCGAGCTCAGTATGCCTTACTTGAAGTTGAAAATGGTGAATTAGTCAATATTCAATTTCGAAAAATTGCCTATGACTATGAAGCAGAACTAGAATCAGCCAAGGCCAAAGGACTTCCTTTTATCGAAATGTATGAAGAATTGCGGCGAGAGGACAATTACCAAGGACATAATAGAGATTTGTTAGCTAGTCTAATTGAAAAGCATGACTATGTAGAGGATGTCAAGAATTATTTTGATTTTTTGTAAGAGTTGCTTTAATTAACAGATACTAAATAAACGATTGGACGAGCCAATCGTTTTTAATATATCTTACTGTAATTGAGATTGATCTGGTAGGTAAGAACTACCGAGATAAGTTTTGCTGAGTTTTTCAAGGGTTCCATCTTGGTAGAGTTCTTTGAGAACCTTGTCAAATTGTTCTTTAAATTCTTTTTGGTCGCTTGAGAAGATGATGTAGTTGTTTGGATTGTCATTGCTTTCCAAGTCGACTAGGTTCAAGTCTAAACCTCGGTCTTGGATAATTTTTTGAACAGAGATTTTATCAAAGATTAGGAAATCAAATTCACCGTTGGCGAGGTCAGTCAGACGCTTAGCCACATCTTCGCCAGAATATTGGATGGTAGCAGGATTGTCGGAGTGGCTTTGATTCCAGTCTGTAACGACCTTGGCAGTAGAAGTTCCGGTGTCATCCTGGGTTGTTTTACCAGCGATATCTTGAAGAGAGGTAAGAGCCTTGTCTTTTCTGCTCACAAGAACCAAAGGATTTTTTGCGATAGGTAGAGAGTAGAGGTATTTGTCTGCTCTTTCTTTGGTGTAGCTCAAGTTGTTGGCAGCAACTTGGTAACGGCCAGCATCCACTCCAGGGAAGATACTTTCCCAAGCAGTTTTTTGAAATTCAATCTTGTATTGATCCAGTTTTTCATCGACTGCTTTTAAAACCTCAACATCATATCCGGTCAAATTACCATCTTTTTCAAAATCAAAAGGAGGGATGTCTCCAGCAGTTGCTACGACAATGGTTTTAGGACTAGCAGTAGCAGTAGAAGTACTATCTTGTTTGGCTTGTCCACAGGCGACCAACAAGGGACTAATGGCTAATAATAAGAATAATTTTTTCATAAGAGTCTCCTTTACTTAATGGTATCTAGCTTACCAGACAATCAATTAGATATCCAATATATATTTTTTATGGAGATGATAGAAAAATATTATAATTTCAAAATTGAGCTTGAAACTAAAAGTGGAATCTTGGGAAAGATAATTTGTTTCACTAATGAAAAATCTCTGCAAGCTCTTTCAAAATATGGTAAAATGGAAGCAGTAGAAATAGAAAAGGAAATCGATTATGAAATTTCTTGAGTTAAATAAAAAACGTCATGCGACTAAGCATTTTATTGATAAACCGGTTGATCCCAAGGATGTTCGTACAGCTATCGAAATCGCAACCTTGGCACCAAGCGCTCACAACAGTCAACCTTGGAAATTTGTCGTGGTTCGTGAGAGAAATGCTGAACTAGCAAAATTGGCTTACGGTTCAAACTTTGAGCAAGTAGCATCTGCACCTGTAACCATTGCCTTGTTTACAGATACAGACTTAGCTAAACGTGCTCGCAAGATTGCCCGTACTGGTGGTGCCAACAATTTCTCAGAAGAGCAACTGCAATACTTCTTGAAAAATCTTCCAGCTGAGTTTGCGCGTTACAACGAACAACAAGTCAGTGACTACTTGGCTCTTAATGCTGGGCTTGTAGCTATGAACTTGGTCCTTGCTTTGACTGACCAAGGAATCGGATCAAACATTATCCTTGGTTTTGACAAATCAAAAGTCAATGAAGTCTTGGAAATCGAAGAACGCTTCCGTCCAGAGCTCTTGATTACAGTGGGATACACAGATGAGAAGTTAGAACCAAGCTACCGCTTGCCAGTAGATGAAATTATCGAAAAAAGATAGGAAGAAAAAATGACAGTTATTGATTTTACAGCAGAAGTAGAAAAACGTAAAGAAGACCTCTTGGCTGACTTGTTTAGCCTTTTGGAAATCAACTCAGAACGTGATGACAGCAAGGCAGATGCTGAGCATCCATTTGGACCTGGTCCAGTAAAAGCCTTAGAAAAATTCCTTGAAATTGCAGACCGTGATGGCTACCCAACAAAAAATGTTGATAACTACGCAGGACATTTTGAGTTTGGTGAAGGAGAAGAAGTTCTCGGAATTTTTGCCCACATGGACGTAGTGCCAGCAGGTAGCGGTTGGGACACTGACCCTTACACTCCAACTATCAAAGATGGTCGTCTTTATGCGCGTGGTGCTTCTGACGATAAGGGTCCTACTACAGCATGTTACTATGGTTTGAAAATCATCAAAGAATTGGGACTTCCAACTTCTAAGAAAGTTCGTTTCATCGTCGGAACTGACGAAGAGTCAGGTTGGGCAGATATGGACTACTACTTTGAGCATGTAGGACTTGCAAAACCAGACTTTGGTTTTTCTCCAGATGCTGAATTCCCTATCATCAATGGTGAAAAAGGAAACATCACAGAATACCTTCACTTTGCCGGTGAAAATACTGGTGCAGTTCGTCTTCACAGCTTCACAGGTGGTTTGCGTGAAAACATGGTTCCTGAATCAGCAACAGCAGTCGTTTCAGGTGACTTAGCTGACTTGCAAGGGAAACTAGACGCTTTCGTTGCAGAGCACAAACTCAGAGGAGAAATCCAAGAAGAGAACGGTCAGTACAAGGTGACTGTAATTGGTAAATCAGCCCATGGTGCCATGCCTGCTTCGGGTGTCAATGGTGCAACTTACCTTGCCCTCTTCCTAAGCCAATTTGCTTTTGAAGGACCTGCAAAAGACTATCTTGACATTGCTGGTAAGATTCTTTTGAACGACCACGAAGGCAAGAACTTGAAAGTAGCTCATGTGGATGAAAAGATGGGTGCCCTTTCTATGAATGCGGGTGTCTTCCGCTTTGACGAAGCAAGTGCTGATAATACTATTGCCCTCAACTTCCGTTATCCAAAAGGAACAAGCCCAGAGCAAATCAAGTCAGTTCTTGAAACCTTGCCAGTTGCTTCAGTTAGTCTTTCTGAACATGGGCACACTCCTCACTATGTGCCAATGGAAGACCCACTCGTTCAAACCTTGTTGAATGTTTATGAAAAACAAACAGGTCTTAAAGGTCACGAACAAGTCATCGGTGGTGGAACATTTGGACGTTTGTTAGAGCGTGGTGTCGCATACGGTGCTATGTTCCCAGATTCTATCGATACTATGCACCAAGCCAACGAATTTATTGCCTTGGATGATCTCTTCCGTGCAGCAGCCATCTACGCTGAAGCTATCTATGAATTGATCAAATAATGATATAGAAGTCTGAGATTTAATGCTTAGACTTCTTTTTGGAGGAGAAAATGTCTCAAATTGAAAGAATCAAGCAAGCTATTATAGAGGATCCACAGAATGCCAGTTATACTGAGCAAGGCATCCAACCTCTTTTTGCAGCACCAAAAACTGCTCGTATCAATATCATTGGGCAGGCACCTGGTCTCAAAACCCAAGAAGCAGGACTTTACTGGAAGGATAAAAGTGGCGACCGCTTGCGAGACTGGTTGGGTGTGGATGAGGATACTTTTTATAATTCAGGTTACTTTGCAGTCATGCCCATGGATTTCTATTTTCCGGGACATGGGAAATCTGGTGACTTACCTCCCAGACCTGGTTTTGCAGAAAAATGGCACCCTAAACTTTTGAAAGAATTGCCAGATATTCAATTGACGCTCTTGATTGGTCAGTATGCCCAAGCCTACTATCTACATGAGAAAGTTAGTGGCAAGGTGACAGACCGTGTGCATCGATTTAAAGATTATTTGCCTGATTATTACCCTTTGGTGCACCCGTCACCTCGGAACCAAATCTGGATGAAAAAGAATCCTTGGTTTGAGGAAGAAGTGATTCCAGATTTGAAAAAAAGAATTAAAACTATTTTAGGAGAAAAAGAATGAACGAAATTACTTTTGACGATTTTTATCAGCTTTATCAGAAAGAGTCGCTTTCTGTATTGGATGTGAGAGAAGTAGAGGAATTTGAGGCTCTTCATTTAGAAGGTGCTCTTAATTCCCCTCTGAGTCAACTGGCAGATACTTATGAGCAACTAGATAAAACCCAGCCTTATTACGTGATCTGTAAGTCAGGAATACGTTCCGCACGTGCCAGCCAATTTTTAGCAGAACAAGGCTATGAGGTTGTCAATGTCCAAGGTGGCATGGATGCCTTTGAATAAGAAAAATTTCCTTCGAAACCTTTAAAAAAATGGGAAGGCTTCGAAGGATTTTTTTGCATTAAAATTCGGAAAATTGAAAACATTTCAGAATTATTTCGTGACAGTCTTTTCTAGCCTTTAATCATGTTATACTAAGAAAGTATTTTATTTTTAATAAGGAGAGTTTATGGCTAAAAAAGGTGCTTTAACAGGATTACTCCTGTTTGGAATATTTTTTGGAGCAGGTAACTTGATTTTCCCTCCAACTCTAGGCGCACAGTCTGGAGAAAACTTTCTCCCTGCCATTGCAGGATTTGTATTTTCAGGTGTTGGGATTGCCGTCCTAACCTTAATCATTGGAACCCTTAATCCAAAGGGCTATATCTATGAAATTTCTAAGAAAATTTCACCATGGTTTGCGACAATTTATCTTGCAGCTTTGTACTTGTCGATTGGTCCATTCTTTGCCATTCCACGTACAGCAACGACATCATTTGAAGTTGGTATTAGTCCGCTATTAGATCAAGCAGATAAAGGTTTAGGTTTGATTGTCTTCACTATTCTATACTTTGTAGCTGCATACCTAATCTCCTTGAATCCTTCAAAAATCTTGGATCGTATCGGTCGAGTCTTGACTCCAGTTTTTGCCATTTTAATTGTTATTCTGGTTATCCTTGGAGCTTTCAAGTATGGTGGGAACGCACCACAAGCAGCTTCAGGAGCTTATCAAGCTTCCGCCTTTGGAGCTGGTTTCTTAGAAGGATACAATACACTGGACGCGCTTGCTTCGGTTGCCTTCAGTGTTATTGCAGTACAAACCTTGAAACAACTTGGTTTTTCAAACAAGAAAGAGTACATTTCAACCATTTGGGTGGTTGGAATCGTTGTAGCACTCGGATTTAGTGCTCTCTACATCGGTCTAGGTTTCTTGGGCAATCATTTCCCAGTAACAGAAGAAGCAATGAAGAGCGGAACTCCTGGAGTTTATATCTTGTCTCAAGCGACTCAAGAAATCTTTGGTTCGACAGCACAGCTTTTCCTAGCAGTTATGGTAACTGTTACTTGCTTTACAACGACTGTAGGCTTGATTGTATCAACTGCTGAGTTCTTTAACGGACGTTTCCCACAAATCAGCTACAAGGTTTATGCGACTGTCTTTACCTTGATTGGTTTTGCCATTGCAAATCTTGGTTTGAGTGCTATCATTAAGTACTCTGTACCAGTTCTCGTTATTTTGTACCCAATTACGATTGCCATTGTCATGATTGTGATTGTGAACAAGTTTGTTGCTCTTTCTAAACCAGGAATGCAATTAACTGTTGGTATTGTCACAGCCATTGCTATTGCAAGTGTTTTAGGATCTACTTTTAAAGTTGAGGTCCTTGCAAATATCGTGAACGCTCTACCATTTGCGGAGGCTTCTCTGCCATGGTTGGTACCAGCTATTATCGGAATTCTACTTTCTCTTGTTCTTCCAAATAAACAAGAAAGTGAAGCTTTTGAAATGGAATAGAAAAAACTTGGCATCGGCCAAGTTTTTTCTATTTAGTCTTAGTTGCTTAGTTTTTTTCTGTATAACCAAGGTCTGTTAACATTTTTTTAGAGGCTTTAAAACTTACGTTTTTTCCAACGCCTGAGTATTCTTCTGGTAAAGCTTTTCTAAGTTCGTCAATGCTTGCAACTGAAAGATCGATTTCAAGATCTTGAACGACTTTACCATCTTTAACTTCGATTGAGAAAGTTACCCCTTTAAGTCCCTTATAGCCTTTGTAGGTTTCTTCAAGAACACTTTTTACAGCATCTGCTGTAGTATTGAGGACTTCAGGATCAGCGACATTATGAGCAGTTTGTTTGACAACATTATCACCGTCAACTGTATATGTTAAGGTTGATACGACACCAGGCTGAGAATCGTTCACAAAGGTAGCAGTTTTTAATTCTGATTTCTTTTCAGTAGTGCTAGATTCAGAAGTTTTTACCTCAGTCGTTTCTGGCGTAGAAGAGCTAGAAGAAGTGGTTGAAGATTGTTTTGAACATCCCAACAAGAATGCCAAAGGCAAGGCTAAGAAAAGTGCCGTTTTGAAATATTTGTTCATTTTGTATTCCTTTCATCATAATACTTTACTTAATTTTACCATAGATTAATTTTAAAATCAAAGTATTTAAGTTTTTCTTTTTTGCACATACTAAGATGGGAAAAGTGATATAATGGTAACGAGAGGTGAAAAAATGAATCAAACTGTAGAATATATCAAAGAACTAACTGCTATTGCATCGCCGACAGGTTTTACGCGTGAAATTACGAATTATCTAGTTGAGACGCTTGAAAAACTAGGCTATCAACCAGTCCGCACGGCTAAGGGTGGAGTGAACGTTACCATTAAAGGGAAAAATGACGAGCAACAACGCTATGTGACTGCTCATGTGGATACTCTGGGAGCTATCGTCCGTGCTGTTAAACCAGACGGTCGTCTCAAGATGGATCGTATCGGTGGCTATCCTTGGAACATGATTGAAGGCGAAAACTGTACAGTCCATGTGGCTAGCACAGGAAAAACCGTTTCAGGTACGATTTTGATCCACCAAACTTCTTGTCACGTTTACAAAGATGCTGGAACTGCGGAACGTACACAGGACAATATGGAAGTTCGTTTGGATGAAAAAGTGACCAACGAAAAAGAAACACGCGCACTCGGTATCGAAGTTGGAGACTTTATCAGTTTTGACCCACGAACTGTCGTGACTGAGACAGGCTTTATCAAGTCTCGTCATTTGGATGACAAGGTCAGCGCAGCTATTCTCCTTAATCTCCTCAAAGTCTACAAAGAAGAAGGGATTGAACTTCCTGTCACTACGCATTTTGCCTTTTCAGTCTTTGAAGAAGTGGGGCATGGTGCTAACTCAAGTATTCCTAGTCAAGTTGTTGAGTACCTAGCAGTAGACATGGGAGCAATGGGAGATGATCAGCAGACAGACGAGTACACAGTGTCAATCTGTGTCAAAGATGCTTCAGGTCCTTATCACTACGAATTCCGTCAACATCTGGTTGCTCTAGCAAAAGAGCAAGATATTCCATTTAAACTAGATATCTATCCATTTTACGGTTCAGATGCTTCTGCAGCCATGTCAGCTGGAGCAGAAGTCAAACACGCCCTTCTCGGAGCGGGTATCGAGTCTAGTCACTCATACGAGCGTACTCATATTGATTCTGTTGTAGCAACTGAACGTATGGTCGATGCCTATCTCAAGAGTGAGTTGGTGGACTGAAGGGTCGATAAAGTATTATGTATGAAATACTGAAACAAATAGCAACGCCTGCTATAATAACAGGGGTGATTTCGAGTTTGTATGCTTATTTTCAAAAGAAAAAAGAGGAATATCGTAAGTATGTGTATGAAAATAAACAAGAAAACTTTAAAGAACTAGTTGTTTATGTTGATGAACTGGTAGATAAAGGGATTACTAATCCAGATTTAGAAAAACTACTTTTTAAAATTTCTCAAAAAATTAATCCGTATGGACGAAAAATAAAAACTTTTGGAAAATATCAGTGGATAGAAGATGATGGATATGTTTGGTATCAAATAGAAATTATAGAGAAAAAACTTGCTTCTCAAATACTTCAAATAGAAGATTTAAAAGAACTAGCTCATCGGATACAAATTTCTAAACGATTACTAGATATTAAAGTAGAAAATAATATTCCGCTCATAAATTCAGCTAAAATATGGTTTTATTTATTTCAGTATATGATGTTATTACTTCAGCTATTTTTCATATACTCTGGGTATAAGAATTTTATAGAACAACGTATTGGAGCCTCTTTGTTATTGTCTTATTTGTTACTTGTTGTAATTTTAATTTTTGTACTCCCAGAATTTAGTATTGATGAAAGTGATGATGGAAGATCTGGAATATTTATTACAGTGTACCTTTTTTATATTGTCGTAGTTGATACTGTAATATCGTATTATTTGTATAAAAATTTATCTATTGTTTTTATTGTTGGAATAGTATCACTTTGTTTAAGTATTGGTGTAATATTTTTAAAAGCTATTATTTTCGGAGAAAGTGAAATTGGTAAAGTATCTACAATTTATATTGAAGAATATCGAAAACTTCAGGGACCCAAGTTAAGTAAGAGACGCTTTAGAAATTATTTTAAAGTCATTCCATTTTTAAATAAGATTAAGATTTTATTTCATAAAGATAAGAGGGAGGGGAATGATGACCTATAAACACAGACTCTTTGACCTTAATCACTCCCTTTTAGAGTTGAAAGGAGAAACTTATGTGCCTCATCTGTCAACGAATTGAACTCATCAAGTCTGGTGACAATCCTTACTTTGTGAAGGAACTGGAAACAGGCTATGTTGTTATTGGAGACCACCAGTATTTTGAAGGTTACACTCTATTCTTAGCCAAGGAACATGTCACAGAACTACACCAACTAGATCCAAGCGTTAAACTTGGCTTTCTAGAGGAAATGAGTCTGGTTCAGGAAGCTGTTTCTAAGGCTTTTTCTGCTCAAAAGATGAATGTAGAGTTGTTAGGAAATGGAGATGCCCATGTCCACTGGCATATTTTTCCTAGACGAGCTGGTGATATGAAGGGACACGGTCTTAATGGTCGTGGTCCAGTTTGGTGGGTTCCATGGGATGAAATGGTTGCTGAAGAATATCAGGTTAAGGGAAGCAAATTAGAAGGTTTGATTGCTACCTTATCTGATACTTTAGACCAGATGATAGAGATGAAAGGATAAACAATGAAAAAAAGATACCTTATCTTATCAGGATTATTAGCCTTGACATTGGCAGCTTGTTCACAAGAAAAATCAGCGACTTCTGACGCAAAAGCTTCTTCGGAACAATCAACTGTACAAGAAGGAACTGCAGGAAGTAAGTCTCAGGATACTAGTAAAAAGAAAGCCGAAGTGGTTAACAAAGGAGATCACTACAGCATTCAAGGAAAGTACGATGAGATTGTTGTCGCTAATAAGCATTATCCTATGTCAAAAGATTACAATCCAGGAGAAAATCCTACTGCAAAGGCAGAACTGTTAAAACTCATTGCAGCTATGCAACAAGCAGGTTTCCCAATTAGTGATCACTATAGTGGCTTTAGAAGTTATGAAACTCAAACTCAGCTTTATCAAAACTATGTAAATAAAGATGGCAAGGCTGAAGCTGACCGCTATTCGGCAAGACCTGGTTATAGTGAACACCAAACTGGTCTGGCTTTTGACCTGATTGAAACAAATGGAGACCTAGTCACTGAAGAAAAGGCAGCCCAATGGCTTTTGGACCATGCAGCTGACTATGGTTTTGTCGTTCGTTATCTAAAAGGTAAGGAAAAGGAAACGGGTTATATGGCTGAGGAATGGCACCTTCGCTATGTTGGCAAAGAAGCCAAAGAAATCGCAGCTAGTGGTCTCAGTTTAGAAGAGTACTATGGCTTTGAAGGTGGAGACTATGTTGATTAGTCGCAAAACATCTTGCAAGATTACTTAAATTTTGATAAAATGAATAATAATTAAATAGGAATCTGCAAGACTAGTATCTCAGGGGAAGTATATCAGGGAGGAGAGCCGTGACTGAAAGCTCTCTATATGAAAGCTGGGTGAATTCACTTGCCTATGGATTCAGAAATAAAGGTCTGACTTGTCAGATGAAAACGGATGGTACCGCGTGTCAACGCTCCGAGTGGAGTTTTTGGCATGTGGTTTTCTTTTTATCTACGAGCGACTGATGGAGGAATTATGTCAACTATTGAAGAACAATTAAAAGCGCTTCGTGAAGAAACGCTAGCTAGCTTAAAGCAGATTTCTGCTGAAAATGAAAAAGAGCTGCAAGAATTGCGCATCTCTGTCCTTGGTAAAAAAGGTTCCCTTACTGAAATCCTGAAAGGGATGAAGGATGTATCAGCAGAAATGCGCCCTGTTATCGGGAAACACGTCAATGAGGCTCGTGATGTCTTAACTGCTGCCTTTGAAGAAACAGCTAAGCTCTTGGAAGAAAAGAAAGTGGAAGCGCAACTAGCTAGTGAGAGCATCGATGTTACACTACCAGGTCGCCCAGTTGCTACAGGTCACCGTCACGTTCTCACTCAAACTAGTGAAGAAATCGAAGATATCTTCATCGGGATGGGTTACCAAGTCGTGGATGGATTTGAAGTTGAAAAAGACTACTACAACTTTGAACGTATGAACCTTCCAAAAGATCACCCAGCTCGTGATATGCAGGACACTTTCTACATCACAGAAGAAATCTTGCTCCGTACCCACACATCTCCAGTTCAGGCGCGTGCGATGGATGCCCATGATTTTTCTAAAGGTCCTTTGAAGATGATCTCACCAGGACGTGTATTCCGTCGTGATACAGACGATGCAACCCACAGTCACCAATTCCACCAAATTGAAGGTTTGGTTGTTGGGAAGAACATCTCTATGGCTGATCTTCAAGGAACTCTCCAGTTGATTGTACAAAAAATGTTTGGCGAAGAGCGTCAAATTCGTTTGCGTCCATCTTACTTCCCATTTACTGAGCCATCTGTTGAGGTTGACGTTTCATGCTTCAAGTGTGGAGGAGACGGCTGTAACGTATGTAAGAAAACAGGTTGGATCGAGATTATGGGTGCCGGTATGGTTCACCCACGTGTCCTTGAGTTGAGTGGCATCGATGCAACTGTTTACTCTGGTTTTGCCTTTGGTCTTGGTCAAGAGCGTGTAGCTATGCTTCGCTACGGAATCAACGATATCCGTGGATTCTACCAAGGGGATGTCCGCTTCTCAGAACAGTTTAAATAATGATTAGAAAAGTAGAAAAGGCAGATGTTGGGGTGTTGTCCCAACTTGCCAAACAAACCTTTCGTGAAACATTTGCTCATGATAATACGGAAGAGCAGTTACAGGAATACTTTGAAGAGGCTTATAATCTGAGAGTTTTGTCAACTGAGTTGGAAGATCCTGACTCCGAAACCTATTTCATTATGCATGAAGAGGAGATAGCTGGTTTTCTCAAAGTAAACTGGGGAAATGCTCAAACCGAGAGAGAATTAGAGAACGCTTTTGAAATTCAACGCCTCTATGTGCTACAAACATACCAAGGATTTGGACTTGGTAAGCAACTATTTGAATTCGCTCTGGAACATGCCGAAAACAATGGTTTTTCCTGGGCTTGGTTAGGTGTTTGGGAGCATAATACAAAAGCTCAAGCATTTTATAATCGATATGGTTTTGAAAAATTTGGCCAACATCGTTTTATGGTTGGGCAAAAGGTAGATACGGATTGGTTACTGAAAAAGAAATTAAGGTAAGAAGATGATTCTTCTATATGAAATGATAGGAAAGGAAAAAAACTAGAGTGGCAACTGTCATTCTGGAGAATTAAATTATGCTTGTATCTTATAAATGGTTAAAAGAATTGGTGGACATTGATGTACCATCACAAGAGTTGGCTGAAAAAATGTCAACTACAGGGATCGAAGTAGAAGGTGTGGAATCACCAGCTACTGGTCTCTCAAAAATTGTCGTCGGAGAAGTCTTGTCTTGCGAAGATGTGCCAGAAACACACTTGCATGTCTGCCAAGTCAATGTGGGTGAAGAAGAAGCCCGTCAAATCGTCTGTGGAGCACCAAATGTGCGTGCAGGCATCAAAGTTATGGTGGCTCTTCCAGGTGCTCGCATTGCTGATAACTACAAGATTAAAAAAGGGAAAATCCGTGGTTTAGAATCTCTCGGAATGATCTGTTCACTTGGTGAATTAGGGATTTCTGACTCAGTTGTACCAAAGGAATTTGCAGATGGAATCCAAATCTTGCCTGAAACTGCTGTTCCAGGTGAGGAAGTCTTCTCTTATCTAGACTTGGATGATGAAATCATCGAACTTTCTATCACTCCAAACCGTGCGGATGCCCTTTCTATGCGTGGGGTAGCGCACGAAGTAGCCGCTATCTATGACAAAGCAGTCAACTTCAAAGAATTTACTTTAACAGAAACAGACCAAGCTGCAGCGGATGCTCTTTCTGTCAGCATCGACACAGACAAGGCACCATACTATGCAGCTCGTATCTTGGATAATGTGACCATTGCACCAAGTCCACAATGGTTGCAAAACCTCCTCATGAATGAAGGCATCCGTCCCATCAATAACGTGGTGGACGTGACCAACTATATCCTTCTTTACTTTGGTCAACCAATGCATGCCTTTGACTTGGATACCTTTGAAGGGACTGAAATCCGTGTGCGTGAAGCACGTGCTGGTGAGAAATTAGTGACCTTGGATGGGGAAGAGCGTGAGTTAGCAACAACTGATTTAGTGATCACTGTTGCTGATAAACCAGTAGCCCTTGCAGGTGTCATGGGTGGTCAGGCTACAGAAATCTCTGAAAAGTCTAGTCGTGTGGTCCTTGAAGCTGCTGTTTTCAATGGCAAATCTATCCGTAAGACAAGTGGTCGTCTCAACCTACGCTCTGAATCATCATCACGCTTTGAAAAAGGGATCAATGTGGCAACTGTTAATGAAGCCCTTGATGCAGCAGCAAGCATGATTGAGGAATTGGCTGGTGCTACAGTGCGGAAGGGTATCGTTTCAGCAGGTGAGCTCGACACTTCTGATGTGGAAGTTTCTTCAACTCTTGCTGACGTCAACCGTGTCCTCGGTACAGAGCTTTCCTACGCCGATGTAGAGGATGTCTTCCGTCGTCTTGGATTTGGCCTTTCTGGAAATGCTGAAGCCTTCACAGTTAGCGTTCCACGTCGTCGTTGGGATATCACTATCGAGGCAGACCTCTTTGAAGAAATCGCTCGTATCTATGGTTATGACCGCTTGCCAACTAGTCTTCCAAAAGATGATGGGACAGCCGGTGAATTAACAGCTACACAAAAATTGCGCCGTCAAGTTCGTACCATTGCAGAAGGTGCTGGATTGACAGAAATCATCACCTACGCTCTGACAACTCCTGAAAAAGCAGTGGAGTTCACGACTGTACCAAGCAACTTAACGGAGCTCATGTGGCCAATGACTGTGGACCGTTCAGTTCTCCGTCAAAATATGGTTTCAGGTATTTTGGATACAGTTGCCTACAACGTAGCACGTAAGAATAAAAACTTGGCTCTTTATGAGATTGGAAAAGTCTTCGAGCAAATCGGTAATCCAAAAGAAGAATTGCCAAATGAAATCAATAGCTTTGCCTTTGCCTTGACTGGCTTAGTTGCTGAAAAAGACTTCCAAACTGCGGCAACACCAGTTGACTTCTTCTATGCCAAGGGAATTTTGGAAGCTCTCTTTGCTCGCTTGGGTCTTGAAGTGACTTATACAGCAACCTCTGAAATCGCTAGCCTTCACCCAGGACGTACAGCCTTGATTTCACTCGGTGACCAAGTCCTTGGTTTCCTCGGTCAAGTACATCCTGTTACAGCTAAAGCTTACGATATTCCAGAAACTTATGTAGCAGAGCTCAACCTTTCAGCTATCGAGAAAGCTCTTCAACCAGCAGCTCCATTTGTGGAAATTACTAAATTCCCAGCAGTGAGCCGTGATATTGCTCTTCTCTTGAAAGCTGAAGTGACTCACCAAGATGTAGTTGATGCCATTCAAGCTGCAGGTGTGAAACGTTTGACAGCTATCAAACTCTTTGATGTCTTCTCAGGTGAAAAACTAGGACTTGGTATGAAGTCAATGGCTTATAGCTTGACCTTCCAAAATCCAGAAGATAGCTTGACTGATGAAGAAGTCGCACGCTACATGGAAAAAATTCAAGCATCACTTGAAGACAAAGTGAATGCAGAAGTGCGTTAACAGTCTATAATCCATCCCTAGGGATGGATTTTTTAGTACAAAAAATCATCAAGCTTCAGCCTGATGATGTAATCAACTTGGGGAATAAGTTCTATGTAATACTGCTATATCTAGGTTAGCCATCCATATTTTTTGTCATCCAATCAGCTAAGAAGTGGTAAGTATCTTGTCGATTGATTTCGTTCAGAATTTCGTGACGAGCATCTTCAACTAATCGAAGGCTTACTTTCGAATGTGAAGCCTTTAGGAGTTTTACAAATCTTTCTATACCTTTACCATTTTCTCCCAGAGGGTCTTCTTGTCCTGAAATAACGAGAATGGGGAGTTGAGCTGGAATATCATCGATTACTTGCTTACTAGCTACTTGATTAGAGAAGTAAAAAATGGATCTGTACATAGGAATAGTAGGGATGAATTGACAGAATGGATCCTTCAGATAAGCTTGGTTAGATTCTTCATTTTTTGAGAGCCAATCGACAGATGTTTTAGGATTTTTAATACTACGGTTAAAACTGTCAGTGGACAGGTAGGTTAGAAGTTTACTACGGTGTTTATTCCCTTTTATAAGTCGGATGCATTCTGTTAGGATGAGAGCAAATCGAGTTAGAAACTGAGGTTGTTGACCAGTCGCCATGATAATCAAGGCATTGATAGGTGGTTTTCGCTTAGCTACATAATAGCGACACATAAGAGAACCCATAGAATGCCCTAGAAGGACGATTGGAAGTTTTGGATAGCTTTCTTGAATAAAAGAGGTCACTCTTTCAATATCATCGATGAGTTCCTCGGGAGATTCAGGAAAGACTCCGAGTTGACTTGGATTTTGAGCAGTATGACCATGGCCGAGATGATCATGGCCGATAACAGTAAAGCCTTCTTTATTCATGGCTAGAGCAAATTCTTCATATCGTTCCACGTACTCTACCATTCCATGTACAAGCTGAAGAACGGCTTTTGGCTGTTCAGCTTCCCAAATGATTAAGTTATTGTTGTTTGGTTCGAGTTTAAGTCTTTTTTTCATATCAGATTCCTTGCCGATGATAATCTATAGTCTATCAGAAATATACCATAAAATAGCACGATAAGCTAGGCAGGATGATGAAGATTAGTAGTAACAATTCAGGACTGAAAATGAACATTTGAGGACATAGCCAACGGATTTATCAAGAAATGAGTATAATAAATTTATCACTTAAAATCTGGAGGACTAAAATGCTTGGTGATAAGCTAATAAAGTTCCTATCCAGAAAATATCCTTCTTGAAATCAAGATTTAAAAATGTACATAAATCATTGTAAAAGCTATCAAAAAGGAGTATAATGAGTGCAATAAATTTCGGAGGTGGATGATGCTCGAAGTAAGGAATCTAGAGAAAAGTTTTGGGCCTAAGCAAGTTTTGTTTGGTGTTGACTTTCAAGCACGACCAGGGCGTATTTTGGGGCTGGTTGGGAAGAATGGAGCTGGGAAAACAACTATTTTTCACAGTATTTTGAAATTTTTAGACTATCAAGGGGAGATTGAGCTTGATGGTCAAGATATTCGTCAGGAGACCTATGCTCGCATTGGTTATCTCCCTGAAGAACGTAGTCTTATGCCTAAATTGACAGTCCTTGAACAAGTTCGTTACTTGGCGACCCTAAAAGGCATGGATACCAAGGAAATCAAAGAAAAACTCCCTCAATGGATGGAAAAACTGGAAGTCAAGGGAAAATTGACGGACAAGATTAAGAGTCTCTCAAAAGGAAATCAACAGAAAATTCAACTGATTATTACTCTGATTCATGAGCCAGACTTGATTATCCTAGATGAGCCTTTTAGTGGCTTGGATCCAGTTAATACCGAACTCCTTAAGCGGGTTATCTTGAAAGAAAAAGAACGTGGCGCGACTATTATCTTTTCTGACCATGTCATGACCAATGTCGAAGAACTTTGTGATGATATCCTGATGATTCGTGATGGACGTGTGGTATTGCATGGACCTGTCCAAGAAGTCCGCAATCAATACGGAAAAACCCGTCTCTTTGTTTCAAGTGAACGAAGCAAGGAAGAACTGGAGAGTCTTCCTCATGTCAAACAGGTTAGCTTGACAAAACAAGGTAGTTGGAAGTTGATTTTAGATGATGAAAGTGCAGGTAGAGAGCTCTTTCCAATCTTGACTCAAGGTCAATATATCGCGACTTTTGATCAACAAGCTCCAACAATCGATGAAATCTTTAAATTAGAATCAGGGGTGGAAGTATGAGAAATATGTGGGTTGTAATCAAAGAAACCTATCTAAGACATGTCAAGTCGTGGAGTTTCTTCTTTATGGTGATTTCACCTTTCCTCTTTTTAGGTCTATCTGGAGGAATTGGTGTTCTCCAAGGTTCTTCCTTTGCTCAAAATAGTAAGGTAGCAGTAGTTAGTTCTGTTCCTCTTGTTACAGAAGAACTTAAATCGACCAATGGTCTTAACTTTGACTATAAGGATGAAGCGAGTGCCCAAGAAGCCATCAAGGATGAAAAAATAAAAGGCTATCTAACCATTGACCAGGAGAACAGTGTCCTCAAGGCAGTCTATCATGGTGAAACTTCACTAGAGAGTGGCATCAAGTTAGCAGTGACCGCTAAGTTGAATGAACTCCAATCCCAACTCAACCGCTCAGAAGCAAATTTGTCTCAGGAACAGGAAAAACGCTTGGCTCAAACGGTTCAATTTACAGAACAGATTGATGAAGCCAAGGAAAATAAAAAGTTGGTTCAAACCTTTGCGGCTGCAGGACTGGGTTTCTTCCTCTATATGATTTTGATTACTTACGCTAGTGTCACTGCTCAAGAAGTAGCCAGCGAGAAAGGAACCAAAATCATGGAAGTGGTCTTCTCAAGCATTCGTGCTAGCCATTATTTCTACGCACGCATGATTGCCTTACTTCTTGTGATTTTGACCCATATTGGTATTTATGTCGTTGGTGGTCTTGGAGCTATCTTATTCTTTAAGGATATGCCTATCTTGGCTAATTCAGGTATTCTAAATCACTTGGGAGAGGCTTTCTCGCTTAACACCTTATTATTTATCTTAGTCAGTCTCTTCATGTATGTAGTCTTGGCAGCCTTCTTAGGTTCCATGGTTTCTCGTCCCGAAGATGCAGGAAAGGCCTTGTCTCCGTTGATGATTTTAATAATAGCTGGTTTTGTTGGCGTTACTGCACTAGGAGCTGCAGGAGACAATTTGATTTTGAAAATCGGTTCTTACATTCCTTTCATTTCGACCTTCTTTATGCCTTTCAGAGCTATCAATGGTTACGCTAATGGACTAGAAGCTTGGATTTCGCTTGCTATAACGGTTATTTTTGCAGTGACTGCAACAGCCTTTATCGGACGTATGTATGCTAGTCTAGTTCTCCAAACAGATGATTTAGGTATCTGGAAAACCTTTAAACGAGCTTTAAGTTATAAATAAAGTATCGGACCTGTGAGTGTATCTCCCAGGTCTTTTATACTCTTCGAAAATCTCTTCAAACCACGTCAGCGTCGCCTTGCCGTACTCAAGTACAGCCTGTGGCTAGCTTCTTAGTTTGCTCTTTGATTTTCATTGAGTATTAATTAGCTGAAATATTTCACATTTATTTCTCCTAAACCTTTGACTATTAGGCAAAATTATCGTACAATAAAGAGTACATGATAAAATGAGATCAGAGTTTATCCACTCTGACGTTAGTAGTAAAAAATGAGGAGAAACGCTTTGGAATTAGAAGTATTTGCTGGGCAAGAAAAAAGTGAACTATCTATGATTGAGGTGGCTCGTGCCATCTTGGAACTCCGTGGTCGTGATCACGAAATGCATTTTAGTGATTTGGTTAATGAAATCCAAAACTATCTCGGTACCTCTAATAGCGATATTCGTGAATCTTTGCCTTTGTTCTATACAGAGTTGAACTTTGACGGTAGCTTTATCTCCCTTGGAGATAACAAATGGGGCCTTCGTTCATGGTATGGAGTTGATGAAATCGATGAGGAAATCATTGCTCTTGAAGAAAGTGATGATGAAGAAGTAGCACCTAAGGCTAAGAAAAAACGTGTCAACGCCTTTATGGATGGTGATACAGATGCTATTGATTACAGTGCAGATGATCCAGAGGATGAAGACGCCTACGAAGAAGATCCAGCTCTTTCTTATGATGATGAAAATCCAGATGATGAGAAGAATGAAGTGGAAGCCTACGATGCTGAAATCAATGAAATCGCCCCAGATGATCTAGATGAAGAAGTCGATCTTAATGAAGAAGACGACGAAGACTCTGAAGAAGAGGAAGAATAAAAATAAAAAGGAGTTGGAGCTGGAATCGGTCTATCAAGTCTCGATTTCCTAGATCCAGCTTTTTTGTATTAATTTGAATTAGTTTTGTAAGCTGGAATGCGCCAAGTCAACGATTTGTTCTATTTGACAAATGCTTCATTTTGAGGTAATATATTGTTCGGGCACCTCTTTTAGAGGTCGGAGCTCCCTAGTTATTAGGGAGCTATTTTTGTTTTTCCAGGAAGCTTTTCTTCTTGGGGTGTAGTTATTGATGAAGGTCTTGTTTTCTCAATCCCCTGTTAGTGAACAAGACCTTGAGCATTTTAGAAAGAGGAATCTATGTCTACGAAATATATTTTTGTCACTGGTGGTGTGGTGTCGTCTATTGGAAAAGGGATCGTTGCAGCGAGTCTTGGACGTCTTTTAAAAAACCGTGGTTTGAAGGTGACCATTCAAAAATTTGACCCTTATATCAATATTGATCCGGGAACCATGAGTCCTTACCAGCACGGAGAAGTTTTTGTGACAGATGATGGAGCTGAGACAGATTTGGACTTGGGTCACTATGAACGTTTTATCGATATCAACCTCAACAAATACTCAAACGTGACAACTGGTAAAATCTACAGCGAAGTTCTTCGTAAGGAACGCCGCGGAGAGTACCTTGGAGCAACTGTCCAAGTTATTCCTCATATTACAGATGCTTTGAAAGAAAAAATCAAGCGTGCTGCTCTAACGACTGACTCTGATGTTATTATTACAGAGGTTGGGGGAACAGTCGGCGATATTGAGTCCCTTCCATTCTTAGAGGCGCTTCGTCAGATGAAGTCTGATGTCGGAGCAGAAAATGTCATGTATATCCATACAACCTTGCTTCCTTACCTCAAGGCAGCTGGTGAAATGAAAACCAAACCAACTCAACACTCTGTCAAAGAATTGCGTGGTTTGGGAATCCAGCCAAATATGTTGGTCATTCGTACAGAAAAACAAGTAGGACAAGGTATTAAAAATAAACTAGCCCAGTTCTGTGATGTGGCACCAGAAGCAGTTATCGAGTCCTTGGATGTGGATCATCTTTACCAAATCCCACTTAATCTGCAAGCACAAGGCATGGATCAAATCGTCTGTGACCATTTGAAAATAGATGCACCTGCAGCAGATATGGCAGAGTGGTCAGCTATGGTTGACAAGGTTATGAGCCTCAAAAAACAAGTCAAGATTGCCCTTGTTGGTAAGTATGTTGAGTTGCAAGACGCCTACATCTCTGTGGTTGAAGCCTTGAAACACTCTGGTTATGCCAACGACGCAGAAGTTAAAATCAATTGGATCAATGCCAATGATGTGACAGCAGAGAATGTGGTAGAGCTTTTGTCTGATACTGACGGCATCATCGTACCAGGTGGTTTTGGCCAACGTGGAACAGAAGGTAAGATTGAAGCGATCCGCTATGCGCGTGAAAATGATGTTCCAATGTTGGGTGTCTGCTTGGGCATGCAGTTGACCTGTATCGAGTTTGCTCGTAATGTCTTAGGTCTTGAAGGAGCTAATTCTGCAGAGCTAAATCCTGATACCAAATACCCTATCATCGATATCATGCGTGATCAGATTGATGTTGAGGACATGGGTGGTACCCTTCGTTTGGGACTTTATCCTTCTAAGTTAAAACGTGGTTCTAAGGCAGCGGCAGCTTATCATAACAAAGAGGTGGTGCAACGCCGTCACCGTCACCGTTATGAGTTTAACAATGCCTTCCGTGAACAGTTTGAAGGAGCAGGTTTTGTCTTTTCAGGAGTGTCACCAGATAATCGTTTGGTAGAAATTGTGGAAATTCCAAAAAATAAATTCTTTGTGGCTTGTCAGTACCATCCAGAGCTATCAAGTCGTCCAAACCGCCCAGAAGAACTCTACACTGCTTTTGTAACAGCAGCGGTTGAAAATAGTAAATAGTCATGATTAAACCTTTGAGAGTCATCTCAGAGGTTTTTCCTATATAAATTTAGGATATCTCTTGCAAAAAAATAACATAGTGATATAATTAACATGAATCAAAACAGGAGGAAATCTCATGAAAAAAATTACACTATTTAGTTTATCATTGGCAGGTTTAGCTATGCTGGCTCTCCCTCAATCTGCCAAGGCTTTTGAGCTACAAGAGGTATGGCCTATTAAGGGTGGTATTCGATACGAGAATGGGAAAGTTAGTAAGATTAATAATGGATACGAAGTAAATATTAAAGTGTTAGATCTGCCTAGTACTAGCGAAATCGAATGGACAGTTAGTTTAAATGGAGAAAAGCAAAATACTAACTTCTTAGCTGAGGAAAGAACAGTATCTAAAACTGAAGATATGGGACGTTTTCTACACTTTTATATCCCTTATGGATACCGTGGGAATATTGTGGTAGAAGCTAAGAGTGGAAATGAAGTGAAGACTTGGTCGACTAAAGTAGTTGACGATGTTTATTCAGATGACGCTAAGAGTGGTTACTTTGTTCTCGATGGGGATCAAATCTTAGAAAGTTCATGGGATTCTCTAAATGAATCTTATATTGCAAACCTTCCAACTGAAACATCAGGAAAATCTGTTGTTGCCTGGCGTGAAGAAGGAACTCTTAATTTAATTAAACCAGGAAGAATTGTTCGGAAATATAATAGTAGTGGATCATATGTAGAACTTTCTCCAATCTTTGAAACTGCTAGCTGGCTAAAATCAAAACAAAACTGGTACTATCAAAAACAAGGCCAACTAGTTAAAGATGCTTGGATTAAGGATCAGGAAAGCTGGTATTTCATGGATGATAAAGGGGTTATGTTTAATCAAACATGGCTTCATCAAGGTGGCAGCTGGTATGCCTTTAAATCATCAGGAGCTATGATTTCAGCTGATTGGTTATATGATAACGGCTCTTGGTATTACCTAAAAGACTCAGGTTCAATGGCGACAGGCTGGCTTAAAGATGGTGGTACTTGGTATTATCTAAAAGACTCAGGTTCAATGGCAACAGGCTGGGTCAAAGATAACGGCTCTTGGTATTACCTAAAAGATTCTGGTGCAATGGCAACAGGTTGGATCAAAGATAATGGTAAGTGGTACTATCTGGCTTCATCTGGTAATATGCTTAGCAATACACGCACACCAGATGGATATTATGTAGATGCCAGTGGTGCTTGGAAATAAATGTTAAACAGAGAAAGTCTACTGAGGAGGTAGATTTTCTTTTTTTCATTTTCACAATTATGAAAATCTGGAAAAAGGACATTATTTTTGGTAAGATAAGGGTATGGATTTTGAAAAAATTGAACAAGCATATACCTATTTACTAGAAAATGTCCAAATCATTCAAAACGATTTGGCGACAAATTTTTACGATGCCTTGATTGAACAAAATGGAATCTATCTGGATGGTCAGACAAATCTGGAAGATGTCAAGAAAAACAATCAAGCTTTAAAACGATTGGCTCTTCGAAAAGAAGAGTGGTTACGAACCTACCAATTCTTATTAATGAAGGCAGCGCAAACGGAACCTCTTCAGGCCAACCACCAGTTTACACCAGATGCGATTGGTCACTTGATGATTTTTTTGATGGAGCAATTGTGGCCTGCTAAAGATCTAAGTCTACTAGAATTGGGCTCTGGGATGGGAATTCTGGGGGCTAGCTTTTTAACGTCCATGAACAAAAAGGTAGATTACCTAGGGATTGAGATAGACGACCTCTTGATTGATCTGGCGGCGAGTATGGCTGAAGTTATGGATCTTCAAATGGGCTTTGTCCAAGGAGATGCAGTACGTCCACAAGTATTAAAAGAAAGTGATTTTATTGTGAGCGACCTCCCGATTGGCTACTACCCAGACGATCAGATTGCCTCACGTTATCAAGTGGCAGCAAAGGATGAACATACTTATGCTCATCATCTATTAATGGAGCAATCTCTCAAGTATCTTAAGACGGGAGGCTATGCTATTTTCCTTGCTCCAACAGATCTTTTGACGAGTCCCCAGAGTGACCTCTTGAAATCCTGGCTGACTGATCAGGCTCAACTAGTAGCTATCGTAGCTTTACCAGAGGATCTCTTCGCTCAAGGAGCCCAGTCTAAGACCATTTTTGTTGTACAAAAGAAGGTGGTAGAAGGCTTTGAGCCATTCGTTTATCCACTTGCTAGTCTTCGTGATCCTGAAATTTTGTTGGAATTTAAGGAAAATTTTCAAAATTGGTGTCAAGAACATGAAATCTAGTATAAATTTTGATATAATAGTTGAAAACGCTTAAAAAAGGGGAAACATTATGACAAAAACCATTGCAATTAACGCTGGAAGCTCAAGTTTGAAATGGCAACTCTACCAAATGCCAGAAGAAAAAGTACTTGCAAAAGGGTTGATTGAACGCATTGGATTGAAAGATTCTATTTCTACAGTTAAGTTTGATGGTCGTTCAGAACAGCAAGTTCTTGACATTGAAAACCACACTTTGGCTGTAAAAATCTTGCTTGATGACTTGATCCGTTTTGATATTATCAAAGCTTATGATGAAATTACTGGTGTTGGACACCGTGTTGTTGCAGGTGGAGAATACTTCAAAGAGTCTACAGTTGTTGAAGGGGATGTTCTAGAAAAAATCGAAGAACTAGGACTTCTTGCTCCATTGCACAACCCTGCAAATGCTGCTGGAATTCGTGCCTTCAAAGAATTGTTGCCAGAGATCACAAGTGTAGCAGTTTTTGACACATCATTCCACACAACAATGCCAGAGAAAGCCTACCGTTATCCATTACCAACTAAGTATTATACCGAAAACAAGGTTCGTAAATATGGAGCTCACGGTACAAGTCACCAGTACGTTGCACAAGAAGCAGCAAAACTCTTGGGACGCCCACTTGAAGAGTTGAAATTGATTACCTGTCACATCGGTAATGGTGCTTCTATTACAGCTGTTAAGGGTGGTCAATCTGTTGATACCTCAATGGGATTCACTCCACTTGGTGGTGTTATGATGGGAACTCGTACAGGGGATATTGACCCGGCTATCATTCCATATTTAATGCAATATACAGAGGACTTTAACAAGCCTGAAGATATCAGTCGCATCCTCAATCGCGAGTCAGGATTGTTGGGTGTTTCAGGTAAGTCTAGTGATATGCGTGATGTTCAAGCAGCAATGGAAGCAGGTGATCCTGATGCAACATTGGCTCTTGAAATGTACGTTGATCGTATCCAGAAACACATCGGACAATACTTGGCTGTCCTAAACGGAGCAGATGCCATTATCTTTACTGCAGGAGTTGGTGAAAATGCAACTGGTGTGCGTGAAAAAGTTATCACTGGTATTTCTTGGTTCGGTTGTGATGTAGATCCAGAGAAAAATGTCTTTGGTGTGACTGGAGATATCTCAACAGAAGCAGCAAAAATTCGTGTACTTGTTATTCCAACGGATGAAGAACTCGTTATCGCGCGTGACGTTGAACGTTTGAAAAAATAAAAGAATAAAAATCGACCTTTCTTATTGAAGGTCGATTTTTTTCATCGAGGAGAGCTACCATTTAGTCAGTGAAACTTCACCACTATTGAGCCAAATTTTTTCACCAGTGGCTAATTCTATCTGTAGTTGTCCTTGGTCAGAGATGTCACAGGCTTTTCCTGAGATAGTTTGGTGATCTTGCTTAAAGGAGACTTCTTTTCCTAAAACGATAGAGTGCTTTTTATAGAGATAGAGGAGTTCATCGGCTTCTGTTTCGTAGAAACATTTCCAGATTTCAGCAATCAATTCATTGCGAGTAATGGGAGTATTTTGAGTAAATAGGCTTCCAGCTTTAGTTTGTAGATTCTTGGGAAAATCAGCGATAGAAAAGTTGATCCCGACCCCAATGATAACATCTGTAACGAGTCCAGTTTCGACGGAGGTAATGGCTTCTGTTAGAATACCAGCAATTTTTTTCTGGTTCAGATAAATGTCATTGACCCACTTGATATCCACATCAATCAAACTAAGATTCTTGATAGCCTTGTAGATAGCCCCAGCTGTTAGAAGTGTATAGGCGGGAAGTTTCTGGTAAGGGAGATTGGGTTGTAGGTGAAGGGACATGTAAATTCCCCCCTTATCTGGAGAATAATAGGGACGTTGAAAACGACCACGTCCCATAGTTTGGCTAGTGGAAAGGTAGAGTTTATCCCCTTTAGCACCAGCTTCCATAGCCTCTTTAGCATCGGTTTGGGTAGATTTTGTTGAGGGTTTAAACTGGACAGTAATGGGACTATTCGCTTCGATTTCCTGAGGCAAGATAAGGTCTCCGTCCAGAAGTTTATACCCACGATTTTTGATACTGTCAATCTCCAGCCCCTCTTGTTGGAGACGTTGGATCGCCTTCCATACGGAAGTTCGGGATAAGTTCAATCTTTCAGCTATTTTTTCTCCGCTTAGATAATCAGTTTCAGTAGCTAGTATTTTATAGACTTCTTGGTAGGATTTCATGCTAGACCCTTTCTGGAACAATTAGATTTATTGTACCATATTTTTAAAAAAGGATAGCGATTTTCAAGTAATCTTAGCTAACTATAAAATTTTACCCAGTTTTAGTTAGGAGTATAGAGGTAAAGAGGTTTTCAAATCGCTTGAAAAATGGTAAAATGTTTTAATAGCTTATTTATCTGAATGTGATATTCAGAAGGAAAGGATCTGTTGTGAAATCAATAGGTGTCATTGAAAAGTTAAAAAGTTTATCGAAACAAGAAGGACTTCTTTTAGGAGTTATTCTGAGTATTTTTCTCCCTTTTTATCTTTTTGTTATTATTTTTATCTCTTACTTACTTTGGTTAGTATATACCGGGGAGATGAAGGGAATCTTGAAACGTTTGTCTCAACACCCTATCTTGCTCTTTTTTATTGCTTATAGCACTGCAATTTCTCTTCTAGCACAAAATGTGATGGGAGTAGTTTCTTCGGTGGCCATGTTTCTGTTTGCCATCTTCTTTTACTATTACCAAACTCAATTGACTCCTAAATTTTTCAGGTTGACGATTGAAGGAGTTTTAGCCTCAAGTGTCTTGGCAGCAGTCTTTGCAGCCTTGGAACATTTCCAAATTGTAAAGAAATTTGATTATACCTTCCTCTCACCACGGATGCAGGTTTGGCATCAAAACCGAGCGGAAGTTGCCTTCTTTAATCCCAATTACTATGGAATTATCTGTTGTTTCTGTATCATGATTGGTTTTTATCTGATTAGCACAACGAAGTTAAGATGGTTACGAATCTTTTCTATGATTGCCATCTTTGCTAATTTATTCGGTTTAAACTTTACGCAGAATCGTACAGCTTTTCCAGCCATCATCTTTGGAGCCATCATTTACCTCTTCACGACCATTAAAAACTGGCGTGCCTTCTGGCTTAGTATTGGAGTTTTTGGGGTTGGTTTAGCCTTTCTATTTTCGAGTGATTTGGGTGTTCGAATGGGAACCTTAGATTCATCTATGGAAGAACGTGTTTCTATCTGGAATGCTGGAATGGCCTTGTTTAAGCAAAATCCATTCTGGGGTGAAGGACCGCTAACCTACATGCACTCTTTCCCTCGTATTGGAGCACCTTATCATGAACATGCTCATAGTATTTATATAGATACGATTTTGAGTTATGGAGTTGTCGGTACCGTTCTCTTGGGGATTGCCTCCGCCACTCCGGTACGAATGTTGATTGATATGAGTCAAGTACCTAGTAAGCGTCCTATCCTTGGACTTTACCTCTCTTTCTTGACAGTAGTAGCTGTGCACGGAATTTTTGATTTAGCGCTATTTTGGATTCAATCATCTTTTATTTTCCTGTTAGTGATGTGTAGTTTACCACTAAAACATAGTATGATTGATGAATTAGTTGATTAAGAAAAAGATAGTAGAACTAACATTTTCTACTATCTTTTTTTCAATTCAATTATTGAATAGCTTGAACCAAGTCTTCAGCTTGTTGTTTTAGTGAAGTAGCAACACTGCCTTCAAGGACTAATTTGCCATCTCCCCAAGCAGAATCATTGATACGAGCTGCAGTGAATTCACCTACAACTTGTGTACGGATGAATGGCAAGAGGTCTTTGTAGATTGCAAAGAGTTGTTCATGACCTGCATTTGCTACTGAAGACACAGTAACGATTTTATCTTGAAGAGCAGATGCTCCACGAGTGTCAGACAAGTCAATTGCGCGTGAAAGCCAGTCAAGCAAGTTTTTCACTGTACCAGGGATCGAGAAGTTGTAGACTGGAGAGAAAATCCAGATAGCATCAGCAGCCAGAACAGCTTCACGAGCTGCTGCTACAGCTGGAAGAGTTGGAACTTCAAGTTCTTGGTTAAAAAGTGGGATTGCTGAGTAGTCAAGGTAGCTGACTTCAACATTTTTAGCAAGTGCTTTTTCAGCTTCTAGCGCCATTTGGCGGTTGAAGGAACCTTCACGAAGTGAACCAACGATAAATAATACTTTTTTAGACATAGGGAGTCTCCTTTATATTTTAATCAGAGCTTTCTCTGTTGTTACAAACAATGTTACAACAAAACGAAATCATTTGCAAGAAATTTGCCCAGAAAATAAAAATCGATGATAGTCAAGATTATTTTTAGGAGTAGAGATTATAAAAAGTCTGTGAAATCAATGATTCAAGCGTCATATATTCCTGTCATAAGAGAAGTTCCGAGCCAAATCCTCCTCCTTTATTCACTTGTAATTCACTTGGATAGATGGTAAAATAGACGAGTGAAAATGAGACAGAAAAAAGAAAAAAATTCCTTATTATTTCAGTACAGTATTGGCTTGACCCTGCTGGCTCTAGTTGTGACTTCTTCCTTTCTCTATTTGGTGTGGCTTAGCATGAAGCCTTATCAGACAGCAAAGGTAGAAGGGGAAAAGCTTGCCAAGCAGTATGCAAATCTAGAAACGGTCAGTCAGGTTGATATTTTTAATGGCTTAGAAAGCTATTATAGTGTTCTTGGTCAAGATAAGAATCAGAAACAAGTTGCTGTTTTAATAGAGAAAAGTAATAACAATATTTACGTATATCAACTAGAACGTGGCACTTCACAAGAAAAAGCAGAAGCAGTTGTCAGAGAAAAAGGAGCAACTGATATTGACACGATTACCTTTGGACGGTATGCTGATAAACCCGTCTGGGAAATCAAGTCTGGTGGAGACTACTATCTAGTGGATTTTGAATCTGGTGCCCTAATCGAAAAGGAGAAACTATGAAATTATCTAAATGTGTCTTAGAAATGGAAGAAAGTGTGACTTTGGCTAGCGATGCAAGAGCAAAGAAATTAAAGGCTGAAGGAAAAGATATTCTTTTCTTAACTTTAGGTCAGCCCGATTTTCATACTCCTGAAAATATTCAGGATGCTGCGGTTGCAGCCATTCGAGATGGTCGCGCGTCTTTCTATACGGTAGCTTCAGGTTTGCCTGAATTAAAAGCAGCGGTCAATACCTATTTTGAACGTTATTATGGTTATTCTGTAGCGGCTAATGAGGTCACATTTGCTACCGGTGCCAAGTTCTCCCTCTATACTTTCTTTATGGCTGTAGTCAATCCAGGCGATGAGGTCATTATTCCAACACCATATTGGGTCAGCTATGGAGACCAGGTTAAGATGGCTGGTGGTGTTCCAGTATTTGTCCAAGCTAAGGAAGACAATCACTTTAAAGTAACCGTGGAGAAATTAGAAGCGGCTCGTACAGATAAGACCAAGGTCTTGGTTCTGAACTCACCATCTAATCCTACCGGTATGATCTATTCTCGTGAGGAACTCTTGGCTATCGGAAATTGGGCTGTTGAACATGATATTCTCATCCTAGCAGATGATATTTATGGTCGTTTGGTCTATAATGGAAATGAATTTGTCCCAATCTCTAGTCTGTCAGAAGCCATTCGCAAGCAAACCATCGTCATCAATGGTGTATCTAAAGCTTATGCCATGACAGGTTGGCGGGTGGGTTATGCAGTTGGTGATCCAGAAATTATTGCTGCTATGAGCAAATTGACTGGTCAAACGACTTCTAACCTGACTGCGGTATCTCAATATGCAACCATCGAAGCGCTAACTGGTCCACAAGACTCTGTAGAAACTATGCGTCAGGCTTTCGAGGAACGTTTAAACACCATCTATCCACTCTTGTGTCAAGTCCCTGGCTTTGAAGTAGTCAAACCTCAAGGTGCTTTCTATCTCTTCCCAAATGTCAAAAAGGCCATGGAGATGAAAGGCTATACAGATGTAACAGCATTTACAACAGCTATCCTTGAGGAAGTTGGTCTGGCCTTGATTACAGGAGCCGGATTTGGAGCACCGGAGAATGTTCGTCTCAGTTATGCGACAGACTTGGAAACTCTTAAAGAAGCCATTCGTCGTTTGCACCAATTTATGGAAAAATAAGAAGTCAGACCTCCGTCCTTATGGCGGAGGTTTTGGTAGCTAAAAACTTATGAATTTCTGTTAAACTAGCTAGCTATCAGGCATTATTTGTGGTACAATAGTGGGTAACAATGTCTTTGGACAAGTTAAACGAAAAAAGGAAGATAAATGATGACAAAACGTGTAACAATTATCGAAGTAAAAGACTACGTTGGTCAAGAAGTGACCATAGGAGCCTGGGTTGCCAACAAATCAGGAAAAGGGAAAATTGCTTTCTTGCAATTGCGTGATGGAACAGCCTTTTTCCAAGGTGTAGCTTTTAAACCAAACTTTATCGAAAAATTTGGAGAAGAAGTAGGTCTTGAAAAATTTGACACCATCAAACGTCTAAGTCAAGAAACATCTGTTTTCGTGACAGGGATTGTTAAAGAAGACGAGCGTTCTAAATTTGGTTACGAATTGGATATTACAGACATCGAAGTTATCGGTGAATCTCAAGATTACCCAATCACTCCAAAAGAACATGGAACAGACTTCTTGATGGACAACCGTCACTTGTGGCTTCGTTCTCGTAAGCAAGTCGCTGTCATGCAAATTCGTAATGCCATCATCTATGCAACTTATGAGTTCTTCGACAAGAACGGCTTTATGAAGTTTGATAGCCCAATTCTTTCAGGAAATGCGGCAGAAGATTCTACAGAACTTTTTGAAACTGACTACTTTGGAACACCAGCCTACTTGAGCCAATCTGGTCAGCTTTATCTTGAAGCTGGGGCTATGGCTCTTGGTCGTGTCTTTGACTTTGGTCCAGTATTCCGTGCTGAAAAATCTAAAACTCGTCGTCACTTGACTGAATTCTGGATGATGGATGCGGAGTACTCATACTTGACACACGATGAGTCACTTGACTTGCAAGAAGCTTATGTAAAAGCATTGCTTCAAGGTGTTCTTGATCGTGCTCCTCAAGCCTTGGAAACATTGGAACGTGACACTGAGCTTTTGAAACGCTACATTGCAGAGCCATTCAAACGCATCACTTACGATCAAGCCATTGACCTCTTGCAAGAGCATGAAAATGATGAAGACGCTGACTACGAGCATCTTGAACATGGTGATGACTTTGGTTCACCACACGAAACTTGGATCTCAAACCACTTTGGTGTACCAACATTTGTCATGAACTACCCAGCAGCCATCAAGGCCTTCTACATGAAACCAGTTCCTGGAAATCCAGAGCGTGTGCTTTGTGCAGACTTGCTTGCACCAGAAGGTTACGGAGAAATCATCGGTGGTTCCATGCGTGAGGAAGACTACGATGCCCTTGTGGCTAAGATGGAAGAGCTTGGTATGGATCGTACAGAGTATGAATTCTACCTTGACCTTCGTAAATACGGTACAGTACCACACGGTGGATTTGGTATCGGTATCGAGCGTATGGTAACTTTTGCAGCTGGAACTAAACACATCCGTGAAGCAATTCCATTCCCACGTATGTTGCACCGTATCAAACCATAATAGCCATAAAAACGCCGTCTGGCGTTTTTATACTCTTCGAAAATCTCTTCAAACTACGTCAGCTTCACCTTGCCGTACTCAAGTACAGCCTGCGGCTAGCTTCCTAGTTTGCTCTTTGATTTTCATTGAGTATTACTTTAAATGAAAGAGGTGGAGAAAATGTAGGCAAATCTCAGTAAGTCTTTTAGAAAAACTCATATTACATATTGAAAGAGAGAAAACAATGTTTAAAAGAACTTACAAACGCAATATTCCACTCTTAGCAGGTCTGGAATTTACTTCTTATTTTGGGATTACCAGTTTTTGGATTTTATTTTTCATCCAAAATGGTCTATCCTTGCTTCAAATCGGTCTATTAGAGAGTATTTTTCATGGGACAAGTCTCTTGTGTGAAATCCCATCTGGTATGTTGGCTGATCGATTTAGTTATAAGACCAATCTCTATTTGTCTCGCTTGGCCAGTATTGTGTCCTCTATCTTGATTTTGTTTGGTCAGGGGAATTTTTGGATTTATGCTCTTGCCATGATGGTTAATGCTTGGTCCTACAATTTTGACTCGGGAACCAGCACCGCTTTCTTATATGATTCGGCGGTTGAAGCGGGTCAAAAAGACCGTTATCTTCAGATTTCTAGCTTTTTGTCTGGTGTGGCAGAAGTCACCCGAACCCTAGGTACAGTTGTCGCAGGCTTCTTTATTCACGGAGCATTGGCCTGGACCTATCTGATTGCTATAGGATTTTCATTTCTTTCTATCATTTTGATTTATTTTATGAAAGAACCAATGGCTAAGAGAGAGAAAAATGAAGTCTTAACCTTTAAAATGATTGTCTTGCAAGTTCGAAAAGAATGGCTGGAAAAACCAGTACTCTTTTACTGGATGATGACTTATCAGCTAGTCGGGACACTCATGTGCATGTTTTACTTTTACTATCAACAGAAAATCAGTGACTTAGCAGGATGGCAGGTATCGCTGGTCATGCTGATTGGTAGTGGGTTAAATCTATTGGCAGTTTATGTGGCTAGCCAAATCGGTAAAAAATGGAATAGCAATCGAGTTTTTCCGACTCTTGTTGCACTAACGGGCTTGGCCTTGTTGTTGGTGTTTTCAGGAACCCCCTTTGCTTTTCTTCTTGTATATCTTTTAACTGATACACTCTATGCAGTTTATCAGCCAATCTATTTCAATGATTTACAAGGTTATTTACCTTCCAGTGTAAGAGCAACTATGCTTAGTATCAATTCCATGCTCTTTAGTCTTTCCATGATTGTCATTTTTCCACTGACGGGCTGGATGATTGATCGTTGGGGTCTTGTAGCGGTCTTTTTAGTTCTAGGTCTTATCTTGCTTTTAATTTATCCTATATTAATAATCAGTCTGACAAGGATGGGCAAGCTATTAGATAAGGACTTAAAAACTGAGTAAAGCACGAAAACCTATTTGCCCAAAGGATCATCCTGTGGTACAATAGCAAGAGGAAAAGGAGAAGAGTATGATCGATGTAGAAGAAATTCTAAGTAAGATGAATCCCAATCAAAAGATCAACTATGACCGAGTCATGCAAAAGATGGTTCAAGTTTGGGAAAAAAATGAAGAAAGACCAACCATTCTCATGCACGTCTGTTGTGCTCCTTGCAGCACCTATACTTTAGAGTATTTGACCAAGTATGCAGATGTAACTATTTATTTTGCTAATTCAAATATCCATCCTAAAGCTGAGTATCACAAGCGTGCCTATGTGACAAAAAAGTTTGTCAGTGATTTCAATGAACGAACTGGCAACAAGGTTCAATATCTAGAAGCACCCTATGAACCCAACGAATACCGTCAGCTGGTCAGAGGTTTGGAAGAAGAACCTGAAGGTGGCGATCGTTGCAAGGTTTGTTTTGACTATCGTCTGGATAAGACAGCTCAAGTGGCTATGGACTTGGGCTTTGACTACTTTGGTTCGGCCCTGACGATCAGTCCTCACAAAAATTCACAAACCATCAATAGTATCGGGATTGATGTGCAGAAAATCTACACCACTCATTATCTTCCGAGTGATTTTAAGAAAAATCAAGGCTATAAACGCTCTGTAGAAATGTGTGAAGAGTACGACATTTATCGCCAATGTTACTGTGGCTGTGTCTATGCAGCTCAAGCACAGAATATTGACTTGGTACAGGTTAAGAAGGATGCAACCGCCTTTATGGTAGATAAGGATATCGAAAAAGACTATTCGCATATCAAGTTCACTGTTACGAAGTTAGATATTTAGACGAAAACCTGCCCAATGTGGCAGGTTTTTTGCTAGGAAAAGGTGATGGAGAGAAGTCGATGGACCGACCTTTGAATTCCTAGTCCGAGTCTTGCGAGACTTCAATAAATTAGTTGAGACTTAAGATTTGTGGATAAAAATGAAGTTTTGCTTAAAGGAGCTTTTTGAAATTTAGAAGGCTGATAAACAGTTCAATTAGTCGCTACTCAAAGGCTTGTTGAAAATCAAAAAACGAGGTCAGGATTTTAATCCTGACCTCTGACAACTTTACCGATTCTTTAGTTCTACGTAGCGTTTGTACCAAATGTTGACATAGGCTTCTGAGAAAGGACCTCGCTCATTGTTAATCCAATCAACAAGAATCTTAACATGCTCTTTCAGAATATAGTCTAGATCAGAAGAATACTTCATTTTTCGCTTGTGTCGTTCATACTCCTCAACGTCCAAGAGGCGTTTCTCACCATCTGTAAAAACTTTAACATCCAAATCATAGTCAATGTATTTTAAAGCTTCTTCATCCAGATAGTAAGGACTAGCCATATTGCAGTAGTAGGAGATACCATTTTCACGAATCATAGCGATAATATTAAACCAATATTTCTTGTGAAAGTAAACAATAGCCGGTTCTCGAGTTACCCAACGACGACCGTCACTTTCGGTAACAAGTGTGTGGTCGTTGACGCCGATAATAGCGTTCTCTGTTGTTTTTAGTACCATGGTGTCCCGCCAAGTACGGTGGAGACTTCCATCATGCTTATAACTTTGAATTGTAATAAAGTCGCCTTCTTTTGGAAGTTTCATAACTAACCAACTTTCTACAATTTATAAGTTTATCGTTTACTATTGTATCACATTTTTGTTTAAAGTTCTTAGTTTTTTCATGAAAAAATTAAAGATATTCTCTGAGAGCGCTGGCTATATCCGAAAAATCATAACCTTTTCTAGCTAAAACTTGGGTTAAACGTTGCTTGAGTTCGTATCCTTCATACTTTCGTGAGTATTTTGGGTATTGTTTATCGAGCTCTTTGAAAATTAGCTCCTGAACAGTTTCTTCATCGATCTGGTTATCAAGTTGATCAAAGGCAGCCTTGGCTTCTGAGTAGGAAAACCCTTTGTTGGTCAGATTTTGGATAATCTTGTCCTGTAAGGCGCGGGCAGGTAATTTCCCTTGGTATTTTTTCAGTAGTTTTTCAGCTGTACGCTCTGCGACTTCCTCCATATCAAATTCTTGTAAGACTTCTTGGATGATAGACTTAGCAACCCCTTTTTGAGAAATCTTCTGCATCAGCATATAGCTTCCCTTATCTCCTGAAAGCTGATTGGAATTGATGATAGCTTGTGCATATTGGCGGTCATTGATCCAGTTGTCATTCTTTAGAGACTGAATGACTTGGGGAATGATTTTCTCATCAATTTCATGTCTGGCAAGATAATCTCTAACTTCTTTTTCAGTACGGGCCTTGAAGGATAAGTGGTAGAGAGCTAGATTTTTACTGTAGGAAAATTGCGCAAAGGATTTAATCTCAGTTAGTTCCTCAGCTGAGATTTCTTTCCCTTTTGTTAACATAAAGCGAACAATGGTATCCTCGGTAATGTAGCAGGTTTGGTCGCTATCAAGTTCGAGCAGATAGAGTCTTTTTTTCTTTTCAAGTTTTGTGATTTTCATGTTTTTCCTTTTATCCAAATGCTTCAAAGGCAGCAACGAGTCGAAGTTTGTTGCTAACAACCAGCTCTCTCCCGTAATAGTCGAGAAATAGTTCAGCATATTTGGGATCTTTTAAGTTGTAATTGAGGGACCAAATTGCCCAAAAGAGATCGATATGTCGATCACTGAAATCAGCCAAACCAAGATCAATGAAGCAAGAGAAATGGTCAGCATCTTTGAGAATAAAGTTTGGTAGACAGGCGTCCCCGTGAATGAAGGCATCTGTCTTTAAAAGGTGCCCTTGTTCTTGGATGAGTTGGAAGGCCTCTTCGCGACTGCTAATCTGGAATTGGGGTAGGAGCGCCTTGGCATAGAACTCACCTTTTTCATAGTTTTTAAAGGCTCTGTCTTTGTAGGATTTTAAATGATTTTCTGATGGAAAATTGTGTGGGTTTAAGTTGTGAAGCTTTTTAAGAGCCTCTGCCATTGTTCGGCAGATTTTTTCTGGCTGATCTAAAAAAGCGAGAGCATTACGACCAATAGCCTCTTTAGTCAGGAGGTAGTCTTTATCTGTAGATAGATAGTGGATAACTGGAGTTCCCAGTCCTTTGGTTTCAAACCACCTTGCAATGCCAGCTTCTCGCTCTATTCTTCCCTTTTGATCTATTTTTAAATAGTAACCTGAGTCAAGATAAAGGACCCTTGCGCCTGAATGAGAAGAGCTGTCAGAAAGGCTTGCCCCCTCTATATAAGTTCGTAATTGCTCAGGAAAATCCAATGAGGAAAAAGATATCTTTGTATTCATGGTTTTATTGTAACATATTCTTAACCATTGAGAAACTACGTGGTATAATAGACTTATGAATCTAAAAGTCAAACAAAAAATTCCATTAAAAATTAAGCGCATGGGGATTAACGGGGAAGGAATTGGTTTTTTCCAGAAAACCCTCGTTTTTGTTCCAGGTGCCCTCAAGGGAGAAGATATCTATTGTCAGGTGACTTCGGTTAAGCGTAACTACGTTGAGGCTAAACTGCTTGAGGTCAATAAAAAATCTAAGTTTCGAGTGGTTCCAGACTGTACCATTTATAATGAGTGTGGAGGCTGTCAAATCATGCATCTGCATTATGACAAGCAGCTGGAGTTCAAGACAGATCTCCTTCATCAAGCTCTGAAGAAATTTGCACCTGCTGGCTATGAAAACTATGAAATCAGACCAACCATTGGCATGCAGAAACCCAAGTATTATCGGGCTAAACTGCAATTTCAAACGCGAAAGTTTAAAGGTCAAGTCAAGGCAGGTTTGTATGCTCAGAATTCTCACTACTTGGTTGAGCTAAAAGACTGTCTGGTTCAAGACAAGGAGACGCAGATTATTGCCAATCGCATTGCTGAACTCTTGACCTATCATCAAATTCCGATTACAGATGAACGGAAAATTCTTGGGGTTCGGACTATCATGGTTCGTCGAGCACGGAAAACTGGGCAGGTTCAAATCATTATCGTCACCAACCGTCAATTGAATCTGACTCTCTTAGTTCAAGACCTAGTCAAGGATTTTCCAGAAGTGGTGACAGTTGCAGTCAATACCAATACTGCAAAAACCAGTGAGATTTATGGAGACAAGACCGAGATTATTTGGGGGCAGGATAGCATACGCGAGGGTGTTCTTGATTATGAATTTTCTCTTTCACCACGAGCTTTTTACCAGCTCAATCCTGAACAGACAGAAATTCTCTATAGTGAAGCCGTTAAGGCCTTAGACGTAAATGAGAATGACCATCTGATTGATGCCTATTGTGGTGTTGGGACCATTGGTTTTGCCTTTGCTAAGAAAGTCAAAAGCTTGAGAGGGATGGATATTATTCCAGAAGCTATTGAGGATGCCAAAGAAAATGCTAAGCGCATGGGTTATACCAATACTCACTATGAAGCAGGAACTGCAGAAGAAATCATCCCCCGTTGGTACAAGGAAGGCTATCGTGCAGATGCTTTGATTGTGGACCCGCCACGTACAGGTTTAGATGATAAGCTCTTGGATACTATTGCCAAGTATGCTCCTGAAAAGATGGTCTATGTTTCCTGCAATGTGTCTACCTTGGCGCGTGATTTAGTCCGTCTGGTAGAGGTCTATGATCTACACTATATCCAGTCTGTTGATATGTTTCCACACACGGCTAGAACAGAAGCAGTGGTCAAATTAACCAGGAGAAAGCCAGCTTCTAGATAAAAACGGCAACTGGAAAGTTTTTGAAAAGAAGACTTCTAGTTACAGAGTAAGATTTGCAAGCTATCTTTAAATATGATAAAATAAGTAGAAAATAAAATGAAAAAAGAGGTATGTGAAATGTCACGTAAACCATTTATCGCTGGTAACTGGAAAATGAACAAAAACCCAGAAGAAGCAAAAGCATTCGTTGAAGCTGTAGCATCAAAACTTCCTTCAGCAGACCTTGTTGAAGCAGGTATCGCAGCTCCAGCTCTTGATTTGACAACTGTTCTTGCTGCTGCTAAAGGTTCAAACCTTAAAGTTGCTGCTCAAAACTGCTACTTTGAAAATGCTGGTGCTTTCACTGGTGAAACTAGCCCACAAGTTTTGAAAGAAATCGGTACTGACTACGTTGTTATCGGTCACTCAGAACGTCGTGACTACTTCCACGAAACAGACGAAGACATCAACAAAAAAGCAAAAGCAATCTTTGCTAACGGTATGCTTCCAATCATCTGTTGTGGTGAAAGCCTTGAAACTTACGAAGCTGGTAAAGCAGCTGAATTCGTAGGTGCTCAAGTTTCTGCTGCTCTTGCTGGATTGACTGCAGAACAAGTAGCTTCAACAGTTATCGCATACGAGCCAATCTGGGCTATCGGTACTGGTAAATCAGCTTCACAAGACGATGCACAAAAAATGTGTAAAGTTGTTCGTGACGTTGTAGCTGCTGACTTCGGTCAAGAAGTAGCTGACAAAGTACGTGTTCAATACGGTGGTTCAGTTAAACCTGAAAACGTTGCTGAATACATGGCTTGTCCAGACGTTGACGGAGCTCTTGTTGGTGGTGCATCACTTGACCCAGAAAGCTTCTTGGCATTGCTTGACTTTGTAAAATAAGCTTCAAATATCTGAGACAGACAGTTCCCCCTCTCGAGGTTTTGGCTGCCTGTCTTCTTTTTAGTAAAAAGGCGTGCGTAAGCACGCTCTTTTCTGCATTTTATACTCAATGAAAATCAAAGAGCAAACTAGGAAGCGAGCCGCAGGCTGTACTTGAGTACGGCAAGACGAAGCTGACGTGGTTTGAATTTGATTTTTGAAGAGTATTAGAAGAAAAAGAAAGGAGAATCATGCTGTATATTTGGTCTTATCTCAAACGCTATCCCAAGTGGTTAGTGTTAGACTTTCTCGGGGCAATTTTCTTTGTCATTGTCAATCTAGGTTTACCAACAGTTTTGGCCCGCATGATTGACCAGGGAATCAACCAAGGTGACCAGGATAAACTCTATTTTTGGGCCATCATCATGTTGGTTATTATCGTCTTGGGAACATTTGGGCGGGTTGTTCTAGCTTATGCTGCTAGTAAATTGACCACGAATATGGTTAAGGACATGCGGGATGATGTCTATGCAAAGCTGCAAGAGTATTCTCATCACGAATATGAACAAATTGGTGTTTCTTCATTGGTGACTCGTATTACTAGTGATGCCTTTGTCCTTATGCAGTTTGCAGAGCAGACGCTTAAATTGGGTGTTATCACTCCCATGATGATGCTGTCGAGTATTCTCATGATTTTCTTAACTAGTCCCTCACTAGCCTGGATTGTCGCTTTTTCCGTTCCTTTCCTAGCTGTAGTAGTCCTTTATGTGGCAGTGAAAACGCGCCCCTTATCTGAAAAACAACAGAAAACACTAGACAAGATAAATCAATATGTCCGTGAAAATTTGATGGGGCTACGAGTGATTCGTGCCTTTGCTCGTGAAGATTTCCAAGAAAACCGTTTCGAAGAGAAAAATGCAATCTATGCAGATAATTCAAATCGTTTGTTCAAATTGACTGGTTTGACCGAACCTCTTTTTGTGCAAATCATTATCGCTATGATTGTGGCAATTGTTTGGTTTGCTCTAGATCCTCTCCAACAAGGAAGTTTGCAGATTGGGGATTTGGTAGCCTTCATCGAGTATAGTTTCCATGCCCTCTTGTCTTTCCTTTTCTTGTCAAACCTCTTTACCATGTACCCTAGAACGGCCGTATCCAGTGAACGCTTGAAGGAAATCATGGATATGCCGATTTCCATTGATCCAAATGAGGACGGAATTCAAGAAACAGAAACACATGGTTACTTAGAATTTGATAATGTGACCTTTGCCTATCCTGGGGAAACAGAAAGCCCTGTTTTGCATAATATTTCCTTTACTGCTAAACCGGGAGAAACCATTGCTTTTATCGGTTCGACTGGGTCAGGTAAGTCTACCCTGGTTCAGTTAATTCCTCGTTTTTATGATGTTACACTGGGGAAAATTAAGGTCGATGGTGTTGATGTCCGGGATTACCGTCTCAAATCACTCCGCCAGAAAATTGGATTTATTCCACAAAAAGCCTTGCTCTTTACAGGGACTATCGCAGACAATCTCCGTTATGGGAAAGAAGATGCCAGTCATGAGGACTTGCACCAAGCAGCTGATGTAGCCCAAGCCAAAGACTTTATCGAAAGTCGAGAAGAAGGTTTTGCGACGCATCTGGCTGAAGGGGGAAGCAACCTATCAGGTGGTCAGAAACAACGTTTGTCGATTGCACGAGCGGTTATCAAGGGTCCAGATATCTACATCTTTGATGATTCCTTCTCAGCCTTGGACTATCGTACAGATGCAATCTTACGACGTCGTCTCAAGGAAGTGACGCAAGATGCTACGGTATTGATTGTTGCGCAGCGTGTTGGAACCATCATGGATGCTGACCAGATTATCGTCCTTGATAAAGGTGAAATCGTTGGTCGTGGCCGTCATGAAGAATTGATGGAAACCAATGACATCTATCGAGAAATTGCTGAGTCGCAGTTGAAAAATGCGTCTCTGACAGAAGATTAGGAGGTAAAGGATGAAACATCAATCTAGTCTAGCTCGTCTATGGAGCTATTTAAAAGCCTACCGTTTCTCTGTTTTCTTTGCAGTCTTCTTGAAAATAGTCAGCGTCGTTATGAGTGTTATCGAGCCATTCGTATTGGGGCTTGCTATCACTGAGTTAACCAGCAACCTCCTTGCTATGGCAAATGGTGTTGCAGGAGCGGGTATCAATACCAGCTATATCGCAGTAATTCTAGTGATTTATCTCTTGCGTGGTCTTCTTTATGAGTTGGGGTCTTACTATTCAAACTACTTTATGACCAATGCGGTGCAGTCCATGATAAAGGATTTGCGAAATGAAATGAGTGAAAAAATCAATCGTATTCCTGTGTCTTACTTTGATAAGCACCAGTTTGGAGATTTGTTAGGCCGTTTTACCAGTGATGTTGAAACTGTTTCAAATGCTCTTCAACAATCCTTCTTACAGATTGTCAATGCAGTCTTTACCATTCTTTTTGTTATGGGAATGGTTCTCTATCTAAATATTCAGTTGGCTATCATTGTTATCTTGTCGATTCCGATAACTTATTTTGGGGCTAAAACAATTCTGAATCGTTCGCAACCATACTTTAAACAGCAGGCAGCTATCTTAGGACGCATGAATGGTTTTGTGCAAGAAAACTTGACAGGTTTTAATGTCCTCAAACTTTTCGGACGCGAAGAAAACTCTCAAGAGAGATTTGAAAAAATTACGGATGAATTGCAGCGGGTTGGATTCAAGGCGAGCTTTATTTCAGGTTTGATGATGCCTGCCCTTCATATCGTTTCTGATTTAACATACTTAATTGTAGCTGTCTTAGGTGGTTTGCAGGTTATTGCAGGTCGCTTGACGATCGGTAATATGCAGGCTTTCGTTCAGTATGTGTGGCAGGTCAGTCAACCGATCCAAAATATCACTCAATTAGCAGGACAAATGCAAAGTGCTAAGTCTTCGCTTGACCGTGTCTTTGAAGTTTTAGATGAACAGGAAGAAGTTCAAACTGCTGAAGTAAAAGAGTTGGCGCCGTTGACAGGTCAAGTTAGCTTCAAGAATGTTGATTTCCGATATGTGGAAAATAAACCATTGATTCGTAATTTCAACTTAGATGTTGAACCTGGAGAGATGGTAGCCATCGTAGGACCAACTGGAGCAGGTAAAACAACCTTGATTAACCTTCTCATGCGTTTTTACGATGTAACAGCTGGTGCTATTTTAGTGGATGGCCAAGATATTCGTGACTTGTCTCGTCAGGACTATCGTCGCCAGTTTGGCATGGTCTTACAGGATGCCTGGCTCTATGAAGGTAGCATCAAGGAAAATCTTCGCTTTGGAAATTTGGATGCAACAGATGAAGAAATCGTTGAGGCGGCTAAGGCGGCCAATGTTGACCACTTTATTCGCACTCTTCCTGGTGGCTATAACATGGAGATGAATCAAGAATCTAGCAATATTTCTCTTGGTCAGAAACAACTTTTGACTATCGCACGTGCTCTCTTAGCGGATCCAAAAATCTTAATTTTGGACGAAGCAACCTCATCAGTCGATACTCGTCTAGAGCTCTTGATTCAAAAGGCCATGAAACGTTTGATGAAGGGGAGAACAAGTTTTGTTATTGCCCATCGACTTTCGACTATTCAGGAAGCTGACAAGATATTGGTACTTAAAGATGGACAGATAATCGAACAAGGAAATCATGAAAGTCTCCTAGCTGCAAAAGGTTTCTATTATGACCTTTATCAAAGTCAATTCTCTGGGAAAGGCACAGAAAACAACTAAAAATTACAGTTTCCTATTCTTAAATTATCAGTCTATTAGAACTTTTTTAATATGAGTTAATTCCCTTGCTTTTGTCTACTGGGAGTAGTATACTAAAATAGTAATCAATAAAGATGGTTACAAAAAATAATCATGAGGTGAGAAAGATGGTAGAATTGAAAAAAGAAGCAGTAAAAGACGTAGCAACATTATCTAAACCAGCGGCAGAAGCGCTAGTAAATACAAAGGAAGTTTTGAATCAATCAGTAGCAGACTTGTATGTAGCCCATATCGCTCTTCATCAAGTACACTGGTACATGCGTGGACGTGGATTCATGGTATGGCATCCTAAGATGGATGAATACATGGATAGCCTTGATGGTTACCTTGACGAAATCAGCGAGCGTTTGATCACTCTTGGTGGCAAACCATACTCTACTCTGACAGAGTTTCTTCAACACAGTGAAATCGAAGAAGAAGTTGGAGAGTTCCGCAACGTAGAAGAAAGTTTGGAACGTGTTCTTGAAATTTATCGTTACCTCATCACTCTTTTCCAAAAAGCTTTGGATGTAACTGATGAAGAAGGTGATGATGTAACAAACGATATCTTCGTTGGTGCTAAGGCAGATCTTGAAAAAACAGTCTGGATGCTTGCTGCAGAATTAGGACAAGCACCTGGTTTGTAAGATACTCTATTTTGTCAAAAATCCGTAGAAAACTTCTACGGATTTTTTCTATTTGGGTGGGCGTTCCAAAACAGTCTTTTTTGAAGATTTTTGATAAAATAGAACTATCAATAAAAAGGATGAAAGCATGACAAAGAAAATCGTAGCCATCTGGGCTCAAGATGAAAAGGGTGTAATTGGAAAAGAGGATCGCTTACCATGGCATTTGCCAGCAGAGTTAAAACATTTTAAAGAAACAACCTTGAATCATGCCATCTTGATGGGACGTGTCACCTTTGATGGAATGGGACGACGATTGCTTCCAGGACGTGAGACTCTGATTTTGACGCGCAATCCTGAAGAGTCAATTGAGGGTGCTCTTTTTTTCCAAAATGTTGAGGATGTTTTAGACTGGTACCATAACCAGGATAAAAATCTCTATATCATTGGGGGCAAGCAGATTTTTCAGCTTTTTGAAGCTTATCTTGATGAGATTATTGTGACACAAATCCATGCTCAAGTTGAAGGGGATACTTTTTTTCCAGCAGATTTTGACTTGACTGTTTTTGAGACTGTTACAAGCAAATCTTATAGCAAAGATGAGAAAAATGCCTATGATTTTACCATCGAATATAGAAAGAGAAAGGAAGTCTAATGGAGCGCAGTATTTTTGGATTTTTTACAGCTCTTTTGTGTGCTGTCTGTCTTGTGGCTGGATCACACGCTTTTCGTAAAAAGCGCTTTGGACTTGCTACTCTACTTTGGCTAAATGCTTTTACAAACTTGGTGAATAGCATTCATGCTTTTTATATGACCTTATTTTAGATAGAAAAATCATTTAGAACGGAAGGGAATCATGCCTACAAATAGGAAAAATGATATGATGGTTTATTGCTCATTTTGTGGCAAAAGCCAAGAAGAAGTAAAAAAAATAATCGCTGGGAACAATGCCTTTATCTGTAATGAATGTGTGGAGTTGGCCCAGGAGATTATTCGTGAGGAGTTGGCTGAGGAAGTCTTGGCAGACTTGTCTGAAGTACCAAAACCAATCGAACTCCTAAACATTTTGAACCACTATGTGATTGGTCAAGATCGTGCCAAACGTGCTTTGGCAGTTGCTGTATATAACCACTACAAACGCATCAATTTCCATGACACTCGTGAAGAATCAGAAGATGTGGATTTGCAAAAGTCAAACATTTTGATGATTGGCCCAACTGGTTCTGGGAAGACTTTCCTTGCTCAAACCCTTGCTAGAAGTTTGAATGTACCATTTGCTATTGCTGATGCAACAGCCCTTACTGAGGCTGGCTATGTAGGTGAGGACGTGGAAAATATCCTCCTCAAACTCTTGCAAGCTGCTGACTTTAACATCGAACGTGCAGAACGTGGAATTATCTACGTGGATGAGATTGACAAGATTGCTAAGAAGAGCGAAAATGTCTCTATCACACGTGATGTTTCTGGTGAAGGGGTGCAACAAGCCCTCCTCAAGATTATCGAAGGAACTGTAGCTAGCGTACCACCTCAAGGAGGACGTAAACATCCTCAACAAGAAATGATTCAAGTGGATACCAAGAATATCCTCTTCATTGTGGGTGGGGCCTTTGATGGAATCGAAGAAATTGTCAAACAGCGTCTTGGTGAAAAAGTTATCGGTTTCGGACAAAATAACAAGGCTATTGACGAAAACAGCTCATACATGCAAGAAATCATTGCAGAGGACATTCAAAAATTCGGTATTATCCCTGAGTTGATTGGGCGCTTGCCTGTCTTTGCAGCTCTGGAGCAATTGACAGTAGATGACTTGGTTCGCATTTTGAAAGAGCCAAGAAATGCCTTGGTCAAACAATACCAGACCTTGCTTTCTTATGATGATGTTGAGTTAGAATTTGACGACGAAGCCCTCCAGGAAATTGCCAATAAAGCAATCGAACGCAAAACTGGTGCACGTGGTCTTCGCTCAATCATCGAAGAAACTATGCTAGACGTTATGTTTGAAGTTCCAAGTCAAGAAAATGTGAAAACAGTTCGTATCACAAAAGAAGCGGTTGACGGAACGGCTAAGCCAATCCTAGAGACAGCCTAGAGGTGACTATGGAAATCAATACACACAATGCTGAGATTTTACTGAGTGCTGCCAACAAGTCCCACTATCCGCAGGATGAACTTCCTGAGATTGCTCTTGCAGGTCGCTCTAATGTTGGGAAATCTAGTTTCATCAATACCATGCTCAATCGTAAGAATCTAGCTCGTACCTCTGGAAAACCAGGAAAAACACAACTACTCAATTTCTTTAATATTGATGATAAGATGCGTTTTGTGGATGTGCCCGGCTATGGTTATGCCCGTGTTTCCAAAAAGGAACGTGAAAAATGGGGTCGTATGATTGAAGAGTACTTGACTACTCGAGAAAATCTTCGAGCGGTTGTTAGTCTTGTAGACCTTCGCCATGATCCGACGGCTGATGATGTACAGATGTACGAATTTCTTAAATATTACGAAATTCCTGTCATCATTGTGGCGACTAAAGCAGATAAGATTCCGCGTGGTAAATGGAATAAGCACGAATCAGCTATTAAAAAGAAATTAAACTTTGATCCAAGTGATGATTTCATCCTCTTTTCTTCAGTGACAAAAGCAGGAATGGACCAAGCTTGGGATGCTATTTTAGAAAAATTGTGAGGAATACAAATGGCAAAAACAATTCATACAGATAAAGCTCCAAAGGCAATCGGACCTTACGTTCAAGGAAAAATCGTTGGCAACCTTTTGTTCGCTAGCGGTCAAGTACCTCTATCTCCTGAAACTGGAGAAATCGTAGGAGAAACAATCCAAGAACAGACAGAACAAGTCTTGAAAAATATTGGAGCTATTTTAGCAGAAGCAGGAACAGATTTTGACCATGTTGTTAAAACAACTTGCTTCTTGAGTGATATGAACGACTTTGTACCTTTTAACGAGGTTTACCAAACAGCCTTTAACAAGGAATTTCCAGCTCGTTCAGCTGTAGAAGTAGCTCGTCTTCCTCGCGATGTAAAAGTCGAAATTGAAGTCATCGCAGAGATTGGATAAGCGAGTTGAAGTTTGGTTCTTCCAAACTTCTTTTGATATAAGGAGACAATGATGACAAAGAAACAACTTCACCTGGTGATTGTGACAGGAATGAGTGGTGCAGGAAAAACTGTAGCCATTCAATCCTTTGAGGATTTAGGATATTTTACCATTGATAATATGCCGCCTGCCCTCTTACCAAAATTTTTGCAGTTGGTTGAGACCAAGGATGATGACCACAAGTTAGCCCTAGTGGTGGATATGCGTAGCCGTTCTTTCTTCTCAGAGATTCAGGCTGTCTTGGATGAATTGGAAAATCAAGATGATTTGGACTTTAAAATCCTCTTTTTGGATGCAGCAGATAAGGAATTGGTGGCACGCTATAAGGAAACTAGAAGAAGTCACCCTCTGGCAGCAGATGGTCGTATCTTGGACGGGATTAAGTTGGAACGCGAACTTTTGGCACCCTTGAAAAATATGAGTCAAAACGTAGTAGACACAACAGAGTTAACTCCCCGTGAACTTCGTAAGACGATTGCAGAGCAATTTTCAGATCAAGAACAGGCTCAGTCCTTCCGTATTGAGATTATGTCTTTCGGGTTTAAATACGGCATTCCAATTGATGCTGACTTAGTTTTTGATGTCCGTTTCCTCCCAAATCCCTACTATCTACCAGAACTTCGCAATCAGACAGGTGAAGACCAGGCCGTTTATGACTATGTCATGAATCATGAAGAATCTGAAGATTTTTACCGCCATTTGCTGGCCTTGATCGAACCAATCCTACCTGGCTATAAAAAAGAGGGCAAATCAGTTTTAACCATTGCTGTAGGTTGTACAGGTGGACAACACCGAAGTGTTGCATTTGCCAAACGCTTAGCCAATGATTTGTCTAAGAATTGGTCTGTAAATGAAAGTCATCGTGATAAAGATCGAAGAAAGGAAACGGTAAACCGTTCATGAGAAAACCAAAAATTACGGTGATCGGTGGAGGAACTGGAATCCCAGTTATCTTAAAAAGTTTAAGGGAAAAGGATGTCGAGATCGCAGCGATTGTAACCGTAGCTGATGATGGAGGTTCTTCAGGTGAACTGCGTAAAAATATGCAGCAGTTGACACCACCTGGGGATTTACGCAATGTACTTGTTGCCATGTCAGATATGCCAAAGTTCTATGAGAAGGTTTTTCAATACCGCTTTTCGGAGGATGCAGGTGCCTTTGCTGGACATCCTCTGGGGAATATTCTCATAGCAGGGCTTTCTGAAATGCAGGGTTCAACCTATAATGCTATGCAATTACTGAGTAAATTTTTCCATACGACAGGTAAGATTTATCCATCTAGTGATCATCCCTTAACCTTGCACGCAGTCTTTAAAGATGGTTCAGAAGTAGTTGGGGAAAGTCACATTGCAGACCATCCAGGCATGATTGATCATGTTTACGTCACCAATACCCTGGATGATGAAAAACCACAAGCAAGTCGTCGAGTTGTTAATACCATTCTTGAGAGTGATATGATTGTCTTAGGGCCTGGTTCACTCTTTACCTCCATTTTGCCTAATATTGTTATTGAGGAAATCGGCCAGGCACTTCTTGAGACTAAGGCTGAGGTGGCTTATGTTTGCAATATCATGACCCAGCGTGGCGAGACAGAGCATTTCACAGACAGTGACCACGTAGAAGTCTTGCAACGTCATTTGGGTAGACCATTTATTGATACTGTGCTTGTTAATATCGAGAAGGTACCTAGAGATTATATGGATACCAACCGTTTTGATGAGTATTTAGTACAGGTTGAGCATGATTTTGAAGGCTTACGTAAGGAAGTCCCACGTGTCATTTCATCCAATTTCTTACGTTTGGAAAATGGTGGCGCCTTCCACGATGGGGATTTAATCGTTGATGAATTGATGCGCATCATACAGGTGAGAAAATGAGTTTCACAGTAGCAGTAAAAGAAGAAATCCTAGGTCAGCATCATCTGAGTCGCTATGAGTTATCAGCCATTATCAAGATGTCTGGAAGCGTAGGTTTGTCGAGTTCTGGCTTGACCTTGTCCGTTGTTACAGAGAGTGCCAAACTTGCCCGCCATCTCTATGAATCTTTCTTACACTTCTATGGCATCAAGTCGGAGATTCGTCATCATCAGAGAAGTAATCTACGGAAAAATCGCGTCTATACTGTGTTTACAGATGAGCAAGTTCAAGAACTTTTAGCTGATTTGCGTTTGGCCGATTCTTTCTTTGGTCTGGAGACGGGAATTGATCCAGATATTTTAGGAGATGAAGAAGCAGGACGTGCCTATCTTTGTGGAGCCTTCTTAGCGAATGGCAGCATTCGTGATCCCGAGTCAGGCAAGTATCAGCTGGAAATTAGTTCAGTTTATCTAGATCATGCCCAAGGGATTGCTTCGCTTTTGCAGCAGTTTTTGTTAGATGCCAAGGTGATTGAACGAAAAAAAGGTGCAGTGACCTATCTCCAGCGAGCAGAAGATATTATGGATTTCCTGATTTTGGTGGGAGCCATGCAGGCGCGAGATACTTTTGAAGGTGTCAAGATTCTCCGAGAAACTCGTAATGATCTCAATCGTGCCAATAATGCAGAGACGGCTAATATTGCTCGTACGGTTTCAGCGAGTATGAAAACCATTAACAATATCAGTAAAATCAAAGATAGAATTGGCTTGGATAATCTTCCAGCAGACTTGCAGGAAGTCGCCCGTCTGCGTATCCAGCATCCAGACTATTCTATTCAAAAGTTGGCAGATAGTCTGACAAATCCACTCACCAAAAGTGGTGTCAATCATCGACTGAGAAAGATTAACAAAATCGCAGAGGAACTGTAAAAACCACGAATCGTATGATTCGTGGTTCTTTTCTTATAGACTTGTAGAGTGTTTTGGTTGAACTTTTTGTTCTGGGTCGATGTAGTTAATGGCATTGTTGACAGCAGTTGGTGCTTCACCTAGACCGGTTGCAATCAAGTCAATCTTACCTTCGTAGTAGCAGCAGTCACCGATAGCGTAAATTCCAGCTTGGCTTGATTCCTGCTTGCTATTGACGATAATCTTGTGACGGTTAAGGTCAAGTCCCCATTTTTTAAGATTACCTACAGAAGATTTGAAGCCATAGTTGACAAAGAGGTGGCCCAACTCAATGCTTTCTGTCTCCTCGGATTTAACTTTTGTGATTTCAAGCTTGTCTAAAGTTTTTCCATCTCCAAGAAGCTGACTTGGCACAAAAGGTGTTTTGATAGTCACAGAAGACTCTTGCAAGGCTTGGACGCTATGCTCAAGAGCACGGAAGTTATCGCGACGATGCACAAGTGTAGTTGGAGCAATCTTCTCAAAAGCTAAAGCCCAGTCAACGGCTGAGTCACCACCACCCAGGATGGTTACCTTCTGACCAGCGTATTGTTGAATATTAGAAACGTGGTAGTGGATATTGTCATAGCCTTCAACCCCTTCTAATTCGAGTGGACGTGGTTTAAAGGCACCACCACCCATAGCAATAATAACGGTTTTAGAAGTATGATTTCCCTTATTAGTTGTAATCTTAAAAACATCATCCCCTTTTTCAATCTCAAGAACAGTTTCATTGAGGTGAACAGGTGTCTCAAACCCTTCAAGTTGTTCCAAAAGGCGGTTAGTCAATTCTTCCCCTGTGAGGTTTGGAAAACCAGGAACATCGAGAATTTGTTTTTCAGGATATAGGATAGCAGGCTGACCACCTAGTTGAGGAAGAGAATCGATGATTTGTACTTTGGCTTGACGAAGGTGAGCATAAAAGGCTGCGAAAAGACCAACAGGTCCACCTCCTACAATGGTAATATCATATAGTTCAGACATGGTTTCTCCTTAATTCATTTCTATCATTTTATTCTATCATATTTTCTACCAATTTAAAATGAAGTAGGGGGAAGAAAATTTTCATATAAAATGATATAATGAAGAGTAGCTTTTTTATGGAGAGGAGGCCTAGAATGAATTTTCAACAATTATCTAATCTTCAATACTGGTCTAGTTTATTTTCCAGTCCTTGGAGTATTCTGATAAATGTGATTGATATTCTTATCGTTGCCTATATCTTATACCAATTTACAAAATCAATTGCAGGAACCAAGATTATGATCCTGGTTCGAGGTGTTTTAGTTTTTATCTTAGCTCAGATAGCAGCAAATACCCTAGGCTTGACAACTATTTCCTGGTTGATCAATCAATTGATTACTTACGGTGTTATCGCAGCGGTAGTTATTTTCTCTCCAGAAATTCGGACAGGTTTAGAGCGTTTGGGACGTGCGACTGATTTCTTTTCAAGTACACCAATGAGTTCAGAAGAACAGATGATTCAGGCCTTTGTTAAAGCGGTAGAATATATGAGCCCTCGTAAAATTGGAGCACTGGTCTCTGTTCAGCGTGTCAGAACCTTGCAGGAATATATTTCCACGGGGATTCCTTTAGATGCTAAGATTTCTGCAGAACTCTTAATCAATATCTTCATTCCAAACACACCTTTACATGATGGTGCAGTCATTATAAAAGGGGATCGAATAGCTGTAACATCTGCTTATCTTCCACTTACCGAAAACACTGGTATTTCTAAGGAGTTTGGAACACGACACCGTGCAGCTATTGGTTTATCTGAAGTATCAGACGCCTTAACATTTGTTGTGTCAGAAGAAACTGGAGGCATTTCCATTACCTATAATGGTGTCTTTAAGCATGATTTAACGATGGAAGAATTTGAGGAAGAACTACGTCGTATACTGATTCCGGAAAATTCACAAGAGCCAAGCTTAACAGAGCGTATATTAGGAGGCTGGAAGAATGAAAAAAAATAGTTTATATATCATCTCCTCACTCCTATTTGCTTGCGTTTTATTTATCTACGCTACCTCTATTAATTACCAAAATAATAATAATGCAAGACCAGCTCGAACAGAAACCTATACCAATACGGTCGTAAATGTACCGATTGATATTCAGTACGATAGTGAGCAGTATTTTATTAGCGGTTTTAGTTCAGAAGTAACGGTATTTTTAACTGGATCTAATCGAGTGACCTTGGCTAGTGAGATGCAAGAAAGCACTCGTAAATTCAAGGTTATTGCAGATTTGACACAGGCGACAGAAGGAACCGTTGAAGTTCCCTTGACCATTGAGAATCTTCCAAGCGGTTTAACAGCTCTAGCAACACCACAAAAAATCACCGTTAAAATTGGGAAGAAGGCAACACGGGATAATTTACCAGTCACTCCACAGATCGACTCTGGTAAGGTTGATGAACGAATTCTCATCGATAGTGTGACCGTTTCAGATGAACGCGTTTCAGTTACAAGTGATGCCGACACCTTATCTAAGATTGATAAGATTGTGGCTGTTTTACCAACTAGTGAAAAAATTACTGGAAATTATACAGGTTCAGTTCCCTTACAAGCTATTGATAAGAATGGAACAGTTTTACCAACGGTGATTACACCGTATGAAACAACCATGAAGATAACAACGAAACAAGCTAGATCAACAAGTAGTTCTACCTCTTCAACGACTAGCTCATCTTCAACGAAATCTTCTACTACAGGGCCTGAAACCAAACCAGACTCTTCAAAGAAAGACTAAAAAATTAGAAAAGGATATAACATGGGTAAATATTTTGGAACGGATGGAGTCCGTGGAGAAGCAAACGTAGAACTTACGCCAGAATTAGCTTTTAAATTGGGACGTTTTGGAGGCTATGTTCTCAGTCAACATACGACTGAAGCGCCAAAAGTTTTTGTAGGACGTGACACTCGTATCTCAGGTCAAATGCTTGAAGCAGCTTTGATTGCTGGACTTCTTTCAGTGGGAATTCACGTTTATAAGCTTGGAGTTCTTGCAACACCAGCAGTAGCTTATCTTGTTAAAACAGAAGGTGCGAGCGCTGGTGTCATGATTTCAGCTAGTCACAACCCAGCCCTTGATAATGGAATCAAATTCTTTGGTGGTGATGGCTTTAAACTAGACGATGACAAAGAAGCAGAAATCGAAGCCTTGCTAGATGCCAGTGAAGATACTCTCCCACGTCCAAGTGCAGAGGGCTTAGGTACGGTTGTTGACTACCCAGAAGGTTTACGTAAGTATGAATCCTATCTTGTTTCAACTGGAACTCCTCTTGAAGGGATGAAGGTTGCCTTGGATACTGCTAACGGTGCAGCAGCAACAAGTGCTCGTCAAATTTTTGCAGATCTAGGTGCTCAATTAACAGTTATCGGTGAAACACCAGATGGCCTTAACATCAACTTGAACGTTGGTTCAACTCATCCAGAAGCTTTGCAAGAACTTGTAAAAGAAAGCGGGTCAGCTATCGGTTTAGCCTTTGATGGGGATAGCGACCGTTTGATTGCTGTTGATGAAAATGGCGAAATTGTCGATGGTGACAAGATTATGTACATCATTGGGAAATACCTCTCTGAAAAAGGTCAATTGGCTCAAAACACGATTGTGACAACAGTTATGTCCAACCTCGGTTTCCATAAGGCCTTGGATCGTGAAGGGATCAATAAGGCAGTTACTGCTGTTGGAGACCGCTATGTAGTTGAAGAAATGAGAAAATCTGGCTACAATCTCGGAGGTGAGCAGTCAGGTCACGTTATCTTGATGGACTATAATACTACTGGTGATGGTCAGCTTTCAGCTGTTCAATTGACGAAGATCATGCAAGAAACAGGTAAGAGTTTGTCTCAATTGGCCTCAGAAGTGACAATTTACCCACAAAAATTGGTCAATATCCGTGTGGAAAATACCATGAAAGAAAAAGCTATGGAAGTTCCTGCTATCAAAGCTATTATCGAGAAGATGGAAGAAGAAATGGCAGGAAATGGTCGCATCCTCGTTCGCCCAAGTGGAACGGAGCCACTCTTGCGTGTCATGGCTGAAGCCCCAACCACTGAGGAAGTAGACTACTATGTAGACACTATTGCTGAAGTTGTTAAAACTGAGATTGGTATTTAGTAAATCTAGCAGAAAATAAAAAAATATGGTACAATGGCAACTATATTGTACCAATGGAGATGAAAATGAATTTAAAACGTGAACAAGAATTTGTCAGTCAGTATCACTTTGATGCGCGTAACTTTGAATGGGAAAATGAAAATGGAGCACCTGAAACTAAGGTAGATGTAAACTTCCAGTTGCTTCAGCATGATCAAGAAAATCAAGTTACCTCTTTAGTAGTTGTTTTGAGCTTTATGATTGTCTTTGATAGATTTGTCATTAGTGGAACGATTTCTCAAGTCAACCATGTTGAAGGTCGTATTATCGATCAACCAAGTGATTTCAGCCAAGAAGAGGTTGAGACACTAGCACGTCCATGTTTGGATATGCTTAATCGTTTGACTTATGAAGTAACAGAAATTGCCCTTGATTTACCGGGAATTAATTTGGAGTTTTAAGAAATGAAGTTAGCGGTCATAACAGACTCATCTGCTTTTCTACAAGCGGAAACCTTGCGGAAAGAAGATTTATTTGTGCTAGACATTCCTGTGAATATCGATGGACAGGAGTATGTTGAAGGTGTAAATCTAACCGCTCAAGAATTTTATGAAAAAATGGCTTCAGCAAGCGAATTACCAAAAACGAGCCAACCAAGTATTGCCAAGTTGGATGAAATTTTATCATCATTAAAAGCTAAAGGCTATACACATGCCTTAGGTCTTTTCCTATCTTCTGGAATATCAGGATTTTACCAAAATATCCAGTATATGAAGGATGAATATGAAGGGTTAACCATTGCCTTTCCTGATACCCGTATTACAAGCGCTCCCCTAGGCTATATGGTTGAGAGTGTCTTGAAATGGGCAGAGCAAGGAGATGGCTTTGAGTCTATCTTAGATAAAGTAACTGAACAGATTGAAAATACCTCAGCCTTTATCATGGTGGATGATCTTGACCATCTAGTTAAGGGGGGACGACTCTCTAATGGCGCGGCTATTTTGGGGAATCTCCTAAGTATCAAGCCAATCCTATATTTCAATGACCAAGGTGTGATAGAAGTATATGAAAAGGTTCGTACAGAGAAAAAGGCTACAAAACGCTTAGTTGAAATTGTTAAAGAAGCAACAGCTAATGGGAATTACCAGATTACTGTCATTCACGGTAATGCTCCTCAAAAAGCAGCAGATTTGCGCCAGCTTTTAATCGATGGTGGAGTGGCTACAGATGTTTCAATTGCAACCTTCGGTAGTGTTATTGGGACTCACCTGGGAGAAGGAAGTATTGCTCTGGGATATACACCCATAATCTAGACTATTTTTCATGGGCAGCAAAGGTCCTTTGTATCTTGAAAATTGAACACGCATGGAACCCAGTGTGAAATAGATAGTTCTTCCAAGAAGTATACACTCCTTGATCAGAACTCCTAATTTCACTTTGTGTTCTTACAGGCTTTGTATCTTAGAAATTGAATACGGACTACCTGCCTCTTGAAAAAAGATGCCTGTCTTGCCTTTCGTGGAAAGTCAGCGCCATTCCCTATTTTTCATGGGCAGCTAAGGTCCTTTGTATCTTAAATAGGAGTAGAGATTGAGATGAGTATTCGAGTAATTATTGCTGGTTTTAAGGGAAGAATGGGCCAATCTGCTTGTCAAATGGTTTTGTCTGATTCTGAACTTGAACTGGTAGCGGTTTTAGATCCTTTTGAGTCTGCATCTGACTGGCAGGGAATTCCAGTATTCAATGATAAGAATGATTTGACAGGTTTTGAGGCAGATGTATGGGTTGACTTTACAACACCAGCTGTTGCCTATGAGAATACACGCTTTGCTCTTGAAAATGGCTTTGCTCCAGTAGTTGGAACAACAGGTTTCACTAGTCAAGAGATTGAAGAACTAAAAGAATTTTCTCGTTCTAAAAACTTGGGTGGCTTGATTGCTCCTAACTTTGCTTTGGGTGCTGTCTTGCTCATGCAATTTGCGACACAAGCTGCAAAATACTTCCCAAATGTAGAGATTATTGAGCTTCACCATGACAAGAAAAAAGATGCTCCGAGCGGAACAGCTATCAAAACAGCGGAATTGATGGCAGAAGTTCGTGAGTCTATCCAACAAGGTGCTAGTGATGAGGAAGAACTCATTTCAGGGGCACGTGGAGCTAACTTTGATGGTATGCGAATCCATTCAGTCCGTTTGCCAGGTTTGGTAGCTCATCAGGAAGTTATATTTGGAAATCAGGGAGAAGGATTGACTCTACGTCATGACTCCTATGATCGTAGCTCCTTCATGACAGGGGTGAATTTGGGAATCAAAGAAGTTGTCAAGCGTCATGAGCTTGTCTATGGATTAGAACACTTATTATGAGATTAACACAAATGCCTTCTGAATTTCAGAAGGCTTTACCAGTATTAGAAAAAATTAAAGAAGCAGGCTTTGAAGCCTATTTTGTTGGAGGTTCTGTTAGGGATGCCCTACTCAATCGTCCCATCCATGATGTGGATATTGCGACTTCATCTTATCCAGAAGAGACCAAGCAGATTTTTCCACGGACAGCTGACATTGGCATTGAACACGGAACAGTTTTGGTTTTAGATGGAGATGAAGAGTACGAGGTCACCACTTTTCGAACAGAGGATGTCTATGTAGACTATCGGAGACCAAGTTCAGTTTCTTTTGTTCGTTCGTTAGAAGAGGACCTCAAACGCCGTGATTTCACAGTCAATGCCTTTGCCTTGGATGAGATGGGCGAAATCATTGATTTGTTCGATGGTTTGAGAGATTTAGAAAATCAAGTTTTACGAGCAGTTGGTGTAGCTAGTGAGCGTTTCAACGAAGATGCTTTGCGGATTATGCGTGGTTTCCGTTTTCAGGCCAGTCTTGGCTTTGAGCTTGAGCAAGAAACCTTTGAAGCTATGAAAGATCTGACACCACTCTTAGAGAAGATTTCTGTGGAGCGCACCTTTGTCGAGTTTGATAAGCTTTTACTGGCTCCCTATTGGCGAGTAGGTCTGTCTTCTATGATTGCAAGTAAAGCTTATGATTATCTTCCGGATATGGCTGGTAGTCAGGAGAACCTCCAATCTTTATTTGACTTAGATGCTGATTTTACCTTTGAATCTTCTGAACAAGCCTGGGCTGCACTTTTATGGGTTTTAGAAGTGGAAGATGCGCAACAATTTTTGAAACATTGGAAAACTTCGCGTCAATTCGCTAAGCAGGTTCAAGATTTACTTACGATCTTAGAACTTCGTGAAGAAGGTGAACTAAGCAAGCGCGATTGTTACCGTTTTGATCTAGATTTACTTTTACAGGCTGAACATCTTCGTCAGGCTCAAGGAAAAGAAGTCAATCCACAGGCTATCGAAGAGACTTACCACAGCCTAACCATCCATGATAAGAAAGAAATTCAAATCAATGGTGGGATTCTCATCAAGGAATACGGCTATCAGCCAGGACCAGAAATGGGAGAAATTTTAGCAGAGATTGAGTATGCTATCGTGGATGGGGATTTGGAAAATAACTTGGAAGCCATCCATGCTTACTTGAGGGAGAAAAAATGAGTGATTTTATTGTTGAAAAACTAAGTAAATCTGTTGGTGATAAGACTGTCTTTAAGGATATTTCCTTTATTATCCATGAATTGGACCACATAGGACTCATTGGTGTCAATGGAACAGGAAAGACGACCTTATTAGATGTTCTTTCAGGCGTTTCAGGTTTTGATGGCGATGTTAGCCCATTTTCAGCAAAGAGCGATTACAAGATTGGCTATCTAACCCAGGATCCGGATTTTGATGATGGCAAGACTGTCTTGGATACTGTCCTATCAAGTGATTTGAAAGAAATCCAGCTGATACGTGAATATGAACTACTCATGCTCAACTATAGTGAGGATAAGCAGGCTCGTTTAGAACGGGTTATGGCTGAGATGGATTCCCTCCAAGCTTGGGAAATTGAGAGTCAAGTCAAGACTGTTCTCAGTAAACTAGGCATTCAAGACTTATCAACTCCTGTTGGAGCTTTGTCTGGTGGTCTGCGAAGACGGGTTCAGTTGGCCCAAGTGCTGTTAGGAAATCACGATCTTTTGCTTTTGGATGAACCAACCAACCACTTGGATATTGCCACGATTGAGTGGCTGACCCTCTTTTTGAAAAATTCCAAGAAAACGGTTCTCTTTATCACCCATGATCGTTATTTCCTAGATGCGCTTTCGACGAGAATTTTCGAGTTGGACCGTGCTGGTTTGACCGAATATCAAGGAAATTACCAAGACTATGTTCGCCTCAAGGCTGAACAGGATGAGCGCGATGCAGCTCTTCTTCACAAAAAAGAGCAACTTTATAAGCAAGAATTGGCCTGGATGCGCAGACAACCACAGGCTCGTGCAACCAAGCAACAAGCACGTATCAATCGATTCCATGATTTGAAAAAGGAGGTTTCTGATACTAGTGTTGAGACAGACTTGAGCATGAATTTTGAAACCAGCCGTATCGGTAAGAAGGTCATTGAGTTCAAGGATGTTTCCTTTGCCTATGACGACAAACCGATTCTGCAGCATTTTAACCTTTTAGTGCAAGCCAAAGACCGTATCGGAATCGTTGGTGACAATGGTGTTGGGAAGTCAACCCTTCTTAACCTAATTGCAGGAAGTTTGAAACCGACTGAAGGAAAGGTTATTATCGGTGAAACGGTTCGCATCGCCTATTTCTCTCAACAAATCGAAGGCTTGGATGAGAGTAAGCGGGTTATCAATTACCTGCAAGAAGTGGCAGAAGAGGTTAAGACTAGCGGTGGTACTACGACATCTATCGCGGAGTTATTAGAACAATTTCTCTTCCCACGCTCAACTCACGGCACCTTGATTGAGAAGTTGTCTGGTGGTGAGAAAAAACGTCTCTACCTCCTTAAGTTGCTATTGGAAAAACCCAATGTGCTACTTTTGGACGAGCCGACAAATGATTTAGATATTGCGACCTTAACTGTTCTGGAAAATTTTTTACAAGGTTTTGCAGGTCCAGTCTTGACAGTTAGTCACGACCGTTATTTCCTTGATAAGGTGGCGACTAAGATTCTTGCTTTTGAGAATGGCATCATACGTCCGTTCTTTGGCCACTATACCGACTACCTAGATGAAAAAGCCTTCGAAGCAGAAGCAACAAGTCAAGTTCAAAAGGCTGAGAAGGAAAAAGTCGTCAAAGTCCGTGAAGAGAAGAAACGAATGACCTACCAAGAAAAGCAGGAGTGGGCAAGTATTGAAAGTGATATCGAAGCCTTGGAAAATCGTATCTCTGTTATTGAAGAGGAAATGCAGGCCAATGGCTCTGACTTTGGGAAGCTAGCTACTCTTCAAAAAGAGTTAGATGAGAAGAATGAAGCCTTGCTTGAAAAATATGAACGCTATGAATATTTAAGTGAGTTGGCTTAATGGAAGAAAAAATCATCAAATGGAGCAGTAAGAAAATCATCTGGACTATTCTTCTCTGCTTAGTTGAGTTAGCTTTTCTTCTTTGGATCCTATCTTTTATGATGACCTATCCCAAGGAGGCACCTGTGGGATTGGTGGCATTAAGACTCTTTGTCTTATTCTTAATCATCATTGTTGGGTGGATTTTGTATGAACGTTTGCGACTTCTTTTTTCAGATAAAGAGTATTTGAAATGTACGGCGCAAGGTTTTTCCTATAAGCCACATCCTAAAAAAGATTGGCAGTTTTATTCCTGGGGGCAGGTAGAAACGTTTTCTCTTATGAGAATCAAGGGTGGAAGAAGTTCAAGGGATTTTTATACTATTGAAGTTCATTTTTTTGACAAGGATTTTATAAAACCCAATTCTTTATGGAATCGTCTACGAAGTAGATTTTCGACTGCAAAGCAATCAAATGTTTTGAAAATCCCAATCTACTTGCTGGATGTCGGTTTACCGCGAAGAGTCTTTGAAGCCATGTCCTACTTTGAGCGAGAGTGGCGTATCGAACAAAATCGTCAACTCAATCAAAACTCTAAAAGCAAAAAGAAGGAAAGATTTCATTAAACGAGCAATAGTTACAGATTTGATTAGAAGCCTTGGACTCAGTTTCCAGGGTTTCTTTCTATTTCTCTTTTCTAAGATTTATGGTATAATAGGGAGTAAAAACTTAAAAAGAAAGAAATGCTATGAACTTAAAAGATTACATTGCAAGTATTGAAAATTATCCACAAGAAGGAATTACATTCCGTGATATCAGCCCTTTGATGGCTAACGGCAATGCCTACAGCTACGCTGTTCGTGAAATTGTTCAATATGCTACTGACAAAAAGATTGATATGATCGTAGGACCAGAAGCGCGTGGATTTATCGTTGGATGTCCAGTTGCTTTTGAGTTGGGAATTGGTTTTGCACCTGTGCGTAAACCAGGAAAATTGCCACGCGAAGTGATTTCAGCTGACTATGAAAAAGAATATGGTGTTGATACTTTGACTATGCACGCAGATGCTATCAAACCAGGACAACGTGTTCTTATCGTAGATGACCTCTTGGCAACAGGTGGTACTGTTAAGGCTACAATCGAAATGATTGAAAAATTGGGTGGAGTCGTAGCAGGTTGCGCCTTCTTGATCGAACTTGATGAGCTTAAAGGTCGTGAAGCTATCGGAGATTACGACTACAAGGTGCTTATGCATTATTAATGAAAAACAGTCCCTAGGGCTGTTTTCTCTTCATCTGATATAAAAATAAGCTATACCTAGTTAGAGAAAAACTATAATTGAAAACTATATCTTCTTACAGTATAATAAAGGGAAGGACTTTCGTCAGCTGATTTTTTCATTTGATGACTGTATGTTCACTTGAGCCTAAACTTGATACAGTAAGGAGATTTCCATGCCGATTCGAATAGATAAAAAATTACCAGCAGTTGAGATTTTACGAACGGAAAATATTTTCGTCATGGATGACCAGCGGGCGGCTCATCAGGATATTCGACCACTGAAAATTCTGATTTTAAACTTGATGCCACAGAAGATGGTTACAGAGACTCAGCTTTTACGACATTTAGCTAATACTCCTTTGCAGTTAGATATTGATTTCTTATATATGGAAAGTCATCAGTCGAAAACAACTCGTTCTGAACATATGGAGACTTTTTATAAGACCTTCTCGGAAGTTCAAGACCAGTATTTTGATGGCTTGATTATCACAGGAGCACCAGTTGAGCATCTCCCTTTTGAAGAAGTGGACTATTGGGAGGAATTTACTCAGGTCATTGATTGGTCAAAGACTCATGTCTTTTCAACCCTGCATATTTGCTGGGGAGCACAGGCTGGCCTCTACTATCGTTACGGCGTAGATAAACACCAGATGGCTCAAAAACTTTCGGGAATTTATCCTCAGGATGTTTTAAAAGAAGGTCATCTTTTGCTGAGAGGTTTTGATGATTTGTATGTATCTCCCCATTCTCGTCACACAGAAATTCTCAAAGAAGACATTGTAAATAAAACAAATTTAGAGATCTTAGCATCTGGAAAAGAAGTGGGAATCTCTATCCTTGCAAGCCGAGATTTAAGAGAAGTTTATAGCTTTGGGCATTTGGAGTATGATCGTGATACGCTAGCCAAGGAATATTTTAGAGATCTAGATGCTGGTTTAGATCCCCATATACCAGAAAATTATTTCAAAAATGATGACATCCATGAACTTCCTTGTATGCGTTGGAGTTCCTCAGCAGCTCTCTTTTTCAGTAACTGGGTAAATTATGCAGTTTACCAAGAAACGCCTTTTGAGTGGAAGAGTGCAGAAGAAGATGTGTCTCATTTTGGATATTTATAAGAGGAATTATGACATATTTAGACGCTTTCAAATCAGGGAACTTGGTGTTACCAAGTGCTCTGCTCTTAAACTACAATCAACTTTTCTCATCAAGCGATGATTTCTTAGTTTGGCAATTCTTTTACCTACAAAATACAACAGTTTTAGGGGAATTGTCCCCAAGTCAAATCGCTGAGAAAATAGGCAAGCAAGTCTATGAAGTCAATCAAGCGATTTCCAGATTGACAGAAAAAGGCTTACTCCAATATCGTACGATTGAACTCAGTGGAGAAATAGAAGTTATTTTTGATGCGACTTTGGCTTTAAAGCGCTTAGACCAACTTTTTGAAAAGCAAGAACCAAACCAAGCGCTACCCGCTAAAAATGATTTGAAAGACTTGGTGGAAACCTTCCAACAAGAACTAGGGCGTCTCTTGAGTCCTTTTGAGATCGAAGATTTAGAAAAGAGTTTGAAAGAAGACGGAACCAGTGCGGACCTGATCAAAGAGGCCCTACGTGAGGCCGTTTTAAATGGAAAACCAAATTGGAAGTATATCCAAGCTATCCTACGAAACTGGCGTCATGAAGGAATTAAGAGTGTAGTCCAGGTAGAGGCGAAGCGTCAGGAGAGAGAAGCGACTAATCCTCAAAATGTTCAAGTTTCTGCAGATTTTCAAAATGCTATGGATCTTTGGAAAGATTAATTTTAAATATTGATAATAGAAAAAATGCCTACAGGCTGGAAAGAAAATCTGGCTTGTGGGCATTTTTCTATAAGAACTTAGTTAGCCAGTCCCCATACACTAAGCGAGCGTTCTGTAACTGGGAAATCTCCATAACCTTCAGCATTAATCGTTACTTGGTCAGGATGGTTACCAAGCAAATCAACAAAGGTTTGGTCAGCCCATTCTTGACCGACGAACATGGTCTTGCAGTTTTCTTGGGCATTAGAAATCACGATGGCAAGTGGTGATTGATTTTCAGCTCCTGAACGGACCCAACCGATACAATTAGGGTCATCAAAGTAGTCCGTTTGCTCTCCATAAGCCAACTCTTTTCGAATAGCTAGCAAACGGTCAAGAACATCTTTGAAATCTTGCTGAGCATATTGACCAGAAATACCGTAGTAGTCTCCATAAAAGACACATGGGAGCCCCTGCTCTCGCAAAAGAATGAGGGCGTAGGCTGCTGGTTTAAACCATTCTTCAACAGTGGATTCAAGAGCCTGGCCACGTTGAGTATCATGATTATCGACAAAGGTTACAGCTCGGTCTGGATTGAATTGAACCAGACTATCATCAAAGATGGTTGTTAAATCATAGTCTTCTCCAGCCTTGCTTGCTTCAAAGAGATTTTGGTGAAGGCGAACATCGACAAGATCAAAGCGCTCTTCAATCTTTTCAAGGTAGTCCAGATTTGCTTCCTTGTCTGGATTCCAGAATTCTCCAAAGACATAGAAATCTTGGCCATATTTTTCTTTAATATCGCGAATGAAGTTGCGCATAAAGAAAGAGTCTATGTGTTTAACTGCATCCAAACGGAAACCAGCTACACCAGTCGTTTCCATAAACCAATCTGCCCAGTCGTAAATATTTTGTATCACTTCAGGATGTTTGAAATCTAGATCGGCATACATGAGATAGTCGTAATTGCCATTCTCATTGTCGACTAATTCCTCATGAGCCCAACCTTTGTTGTCTCCCTGTATCAGATAGATCCCAGATTTATGGCGTTTAGCATCATAGTCAGTTCCAGTAAAGTGGTACCAGTGCCAGTGGAAGTCATTGTAGGTGTTTTGTCGTCCGTCAAAGGTAAAACCAGTCCAGCCATTGATGGTAAAAGGTTCTCCTAGTTCCACAGTTCGATCTTCTGGATCCACTTCTATTACTTGGAAAGATTCTAAATGGTCAGCGGCTGCCTTATGATTTAAGACGATATCAGCCATTGGTTGAATCCCATGAGATTTTAAAGTTTGGATGGCATGAAGATAGTCTTCTTTAAAGCCATACTTGGTACGTACAGTACCCTTCTGATTAAATTCTCCAAGGTCAAACAAGTCATAGACGCCATAACCAACATCCTTTTCATTTGTTGCTTTAAAAGCAGGGGGCATCCAAATGTGACTAATGCCTAAGTTGGCTAGATGTTCAGCGTCGTCAGCTAGGCGTGTCCAGTGATTTCCATCGTGGGGGAGATACCACTCAAAATATTGCATTAGGGTTTGATTTTTCATAGTTGATCCTCTTACTTACAGTGATGAGAATTATTGTAGCATAAAGTCAGTTTCTGCGCAAACGTTTGCGCTTAAATTAAACTCTTTAAATTTTATGTCTATTTTTCAACTAGAAGTGTTGAAATATATAAAATAAAAATAGTAGGACTAATGGGAGGAAAAATTCTCTCAGATAGGGCAAGATGATGGATAAATCAATAGTTTCTATTTTGTGAATTGTCATAAAATTTGTTATAATAGTGTTTATGAATAAAGTATTCGTCAGTAGACGTGTTGAAAAAAAACTAAACCAAGGTCTAGTACTTTTGGAGGAAATTGATTTTCCAGAACTATCTGAAACTGATCAAGAAGTTGAGTTATTGAGTCAAAACAAGCAGTTTTTGGGCAAGGCCTATTTATCTCGTCAAAATAAGGGGATTGGTTGGTTTGTAACGAACCAGAAGCTTTCTTTTAACCAAAAATTCTTTGAAAGTTTGTTTGAAAAAGCCAAACAAAAACGTTCTGCTTACTATCAAGATGAGTTGACAACTGCCTTTCGTTTGTTTAATCAAGAAGGCGATGGTTTTGGTGGAATGACTTTGGATCTCTATGGAGATTATGTTGTTTTTTCATGGTATAACTCCTATATCTATGGACTTCGCCAACAGATCTTAGCAGCTTTTGCTCAGGTTTTCCCTGAAGTCTTAGGTGCCTATGAAAAGATTCGTTTTAAAGGTCTAGACTATGAGTCTGCCCATATCTATGGTCAAGAAGCACCAGAAAATTTTACAGTTCTTGAGAATGGTGTCCTCTATCAAGTCTTTATGAACGACGGTCTTATGACAGGCATCTTCTTGGACCAACATGAAGTGCGTGGTAGCTTGGTTGATGGTTTAGCCATGGGCAAGTCCTTGCTAAATATGTTTTCCTACACAGCAGCTTTCTCAGTTGCTGCAGCCATGGGAGGAGCTAGTGAAACAACCTCTGTAGACCTAGCCAAACGTTCAAGAGAACTGTCAGAAGCTCATTTTCATGCCAATGGACTCAGTCTTGACAGTCATCGTTTCATCGTCATGGATGTCTTTGAATACTTTAAATACGCTAAACGCAAGGGCTTGTCTTATGATGTGATCGTTCTGGATCCACCTAGCTTTGCCCGTAATAAAAAGCAAACCTTCTCTGTAGCTAAGGACTATCACAAGTTGATTTCCCAGAGTTTAGAGATTTTAAATCCGGGAGGTATGATCATTGCTAGCACCAATGCTGCCAATGTTTCCCGTCAAAAATTTATAGAACAAATCGACAAAGGATTCGCAGGAAGAAAATATCAGGTTCTTCAAAAGTATGGACTTCCAGCAGACTTTGTCTACAATGAAAAAGATGAAAGTAGTAATTACCTCAAGGTGATTAGCATGAAGGTAACTAAATGAAATTAGTCGTTTCAGTAATGCCAAAGAGTTTGGAAGAGGCGCAAGGAATCGATGCCATGCGGTATGTTGATGCTGATATCATTGAGTGGCGTGCCGATTTCCTACCAAAGGAAGCTATTTTACAGGTAGCCCCAGCTATTTTTGAAAAATTTGCAGGTCGCGAACTCCTCTTTACCCTACGAACTCGTGCTGAGGGAGGAGAGATAGATTTGGATTCGGCAGAGTATGTACAAATTATCAAAGATGTAGCTCAACTCTATCAACCAGAATATATTGATTTTGAGTATTTTTCTCACAAGGATGTTTTTGAAGAGATGCTTGATTTTCCAAATCTAGTCTTGAGTTATCATAACTTTCAAGAAACTCCAGAGAATATGATGGAAATCTTATCCGAGCTAACCAGTCTAACTCCGAAAGTGGTTAAAGTATCGGTTATGGCTCAAACAGAACAAGATGTATTGGATCTTATGAACTTTACACGTGGCTTTAAAACATTGAACCCAGAACAAGAATATGTGACGATTTCTATGGGGAAAGTGGGTAAGGTTTCTCGTATCACTTCAGATGTGACGGGTTCTAGCTGGTCTTTTGCAAGTCTGGATGAAGCCAGTGCTCCAGGACAGATTTCACTTTCTAGCATGAAAAAAATTCGGGAGATACTAAATGAAGATTGATGGCTACACACGTTTAGCAGCTGTAGTCGCCAATCCTATCAAACATTCCATTTCTCCCTTCATTCACAATCAAGCTTTTGAAGCAACTCATACCAATGGTGTCTATGTAGCTTGGGAAGTAGAAGCGACTGACTTGGCAGAAACAGTTGCAAATGTTCGTCGCTATCAGATGTTTGGGATCAATCTTTCCATGCCTTACAAGGAGCAGGTGATTTCTTATTTGGATCAGTTGAGTGAAGAAGCTCGGTTGATTGGTGCTGTCAATACAGTGGTGAATCGAGAGGGAACTTTAATCGGATATAACACAGATGGCAAGGGATTCTTTAAGAGCTTGCCTTCTTTTAAAATATCTGGGAAAAGAATGGTATTGTTAGGAGCTGGCGGTGCAGCCAAGGCAATTTTGGCGCAGGCAATCTTGGATGGAGTCAGTCAAGTTTCTGTCTTTGTACGTTCGGCTTCAATAGAAAAAACAAGACCTTACTTAGAAAAACTACAAAATGAAACAGGGTTTAAAGTAGATTTATTTGCTTTAGAAGATGTTTCTGAACTGCAAGCAAGGATAATTGATTCGGATTTACTGGTAAATGCGACTAGTGTTGGCATGGATGGAGTATCTCTGCCAATCCCAGCAAGTGTCGTTTTACCAGAGAAGCTTTTGGTAGCTGATGTGATTTATCAACCCTTTGAGACACCATTTTTTAATTGGGCAAGAAACCAGGGCAATCATGCTGTTAATGGCCTGGGCATGTTGCTTTACCAAGCAGCTGAAGCTTTTCAGTTATGGACCGGCAAGAAAATGCCAACCGATCAAATCTGGGAATTACTAAAACAAAAGTATCAAAAATGAAAAAAGGAGAACTGCTATGAAAATCAAAATAGACCTTCCCCACCATCCTTATGATATTCAGATTGAAAAAGGATGCCTGTCTCAAGCAGGAAAATGGTTGAGGGAACTTTGGCAACCGCAAAAAGTCGTTATCATTACAGATAACCATGTGGCTTCTCTCTATGCAGAAAAAGTAAAATTGAGCTTAGAGGATGCTGGTTTTCAAGTGGCAGTTTTTGACTTTCTAGAGGGTGAAGAGCGAAAAAATCTAACCACGGTTCAAAAAGCTTATGAATTTCTAGTTAAGCAAGACTTGACTCGCAGTGATGGAATCGTAGCTTTAGGTGGTGGTGTAGTTGGTGATTTGGCTGGCTTTGTAGCCTCAACCTATATGCGAAGTATTCACTTTGTTCAAATTCCGACTAGCTTGACAGCTCAAGTTGACTCTTCAATCGGAGGTAAGACAGGAGTGAATACTCCTTTTGCCAAGAATATGGTGGGAACTTTTGCACAGCCAGATGGTGTTTTGATTGACCCAACTGTTCTTGAGACCTTAGGTAAGAGAGAGTTGATTGAAGGAATGGGTGAAGTCATCAAGTATGGCTTAATTGAAGATCCAGAACTCTGGGACTTATTATCTGAAATGGATGGTTCTGTAGAGAGTATTTTGGAGCATTCAGAAAGTTTGATTGAGCATTCTTGCCAGGTGAAGCGAAAGATGGTAGTTGAGGATGAATTGGACAATGGCATTCGTCTGTATCTCAACTTTGGTCATACAATCGGCCATGCTATTGAAGCAACTGCTGGTTACGGAAAAGTCATGCACGGTGAGGCAGTAGCTATGGGAATGGTTCAGGTTTCTAAGGTAGCAGAACAAAAAGGCCTTATGCCAGCTGGAATCACTCAGTCTATCCGAGAAATGTGTCAGAAATTTGGCCTTCCTGTGGGTTATGAAAACTGGGACCTTGATAAGCTCTATCAGGCTTTGACTCACGATAAAAAAGCGCGTGGCAATACTTTGAAATTAGTCTTGGTACCAGAGCTTGGTTCAGCAAGGATTCACCCAGTTTCTCTCGAAGAAATGAAAGATTACTTAGTAAAATAAGGAGAATGTATGAGATATTTAACAGCAGGAGAATCACATGGTCCTCGTCTGACAGCAATAATTGAAGGAATCCCAGCAGGTCTTCCTTTAACTGCAGAAGATATTAATGAGGATCTCAAACGTCGTCAGGGTGGATACGGACGTGGTGGTCGTATGAAGATTGAAAGTGACCAAGTTGTCTTTACTTCTGGTGTTCGCCACGGGAAGACGACAGGGGCTCCCATTACCATGGATGTCATTAACAAAGACCATCAAAAATGGCTAGATATCATGTCTGCTGAGGATATTGAGGATAAACTTAAAAGTAAACGAAAAATCACACATCCTCGCCCAGGTCACGCTGACTTGGTAGGAGGTATCAAATACCGCTTTGATGATTTGCGAAATTCTCTGGAACGTTCATCTGCTCGTGAAACGACTATGCGGGTTGCAGTTGGGGCTGTTGCCAAGCGTCTTTTAGCTGAGCTTGATATCGAAATTGCTAATCATGTTGTTGTTTTTGGTGGCAAGGAAATTGATGTTCCAGAAAACTTGACAGTCGCGGAGATTAAGAAACTGGCTACTCAGTCAGAAGTTTCTATCGTCAACCAAGAACGCGAGCAGGAGATCAAGGATTATATTGATCAGATTAAACGTGATGGAGATACCATTGGTGGAGTTGTTGAAACAGTTGTCGGTGGTGTTCCAGTTGGTCTTGGTTCTTACGTCCAATGGGATCGTAAACTAGATGCACGATTAGCTCAAGCGGTTGTATCAATCAATGCCTTCAAGGGTGTGGAGTTTGGACTTGGTTTTAAAGTAGGTTATCTCAAGGGCAGCCAAGTCATGGATGAAATCCTCTGGTCATCAGAAGATGGCTATACTCGTCGTACTAATAATCTCGGAGGTTTCGAAGGTGGTATGACCAATGGCCAACCGATTCTTGTCCGTGGGGTCATGAAACCAATTCCGACTCTCTATAAGCCATTAATGAGTGTCGATATTGAAACCCATGAGCCTTATAAGGCAACGGTGGAGAGAAGTGATCCAACCGCTCTTCCAGCAGCAGGTGTTGTTATGGAAGCAGTCGTAGCAACAGTCTTGGCTCAAGAAATCTTAGAGAAATTTTCTTCTGATAATCTGGAAGAATTAAAAGAAGCTGTTGCTAAACATCGGGAGTATACAAAGAATTATTAAGGAGCTCTTATGGCAAAAACCATCTATATCGCAGGACTAGGTTTGATTGGTGCTTCCATGGCACTCGGAATCAAGCGGGATCATCCTGATTATGAAATTTTAGGATACAATCGTAGTCAAGCGTCTAGAGATATTGCTTTGGAGCGAGGAATGATTGATCGTGCGACGGATGATTTTGCTAGTTTTGCTCCACTTGCAGATGTTATTATCCTCAGCTTACCAATCAAGCAAACCATTGCCTTTATTAAGGAATTGGCCAACTTGGACTTGAAAGAAGGTGTTATTATTTCCGATGCTGGATCGACCAAGTCAGCTATCGTGGCTACAGCTGAGAAGTATTTTGCTGATAAGTCCGTTCGCTTTGTTGGAGCTCATCCCATGGCAGGGAGTCATAAGACAGGGGCGGCTTCTGCCGATGTTAATCTTTTTGAAAATGCCTACTATATCTTTACGCCTTCGAGCCTAACGACTCCAGATACGCTTGAAGAAATGAAAGACTTGCTGTCGGGTCTTCATGCTCGTTTCATTGAAATCGATGCTGAAGAGCATGACCGAGTGACATCTCAGATTAGTCATTTTCCTCATATTTTAGCATCAGGTTTAATGGAACAAACTGCCAACTATGCTGAAGAGCATGAGATGGCACGACGGTTTGCGGCCGGTGGTTTTCGTGATATGACTCGAATCGCCGAAAGTGAGCCAGGCATGTGGACGTCTATCCTCCTATCCAATAGAGAGACTATTATTGAACGCATCGAGGACTTCAAAGGTCGTTTGGACGAGATTGAGCAAGCAATCAGTAAGGGTGATGAAAACCAAATCTGGAATTTTTTCAACCAAGCGCGTGAGCAACGCCAAGCTATGGAAATCCATAAACGTGGAGGAGTAGATAGCTCATTTGACCTATACGTAGATGTTCCCGATGAGGAAGATGTGATTTTACGCATCTTGGAATTGCTAAGAGGAACTTCTTTGGTCAATATCCATATCAATGAGGAAAACCGTGAGGATGTTCACGGGATTCTGCAAATTTCCTTTAAGAATGCTCAGGATTTAAAACGTGCTGAGCAAGTCATTACAGAAAATACTGACTACACAGTCATTATTAAATAAGGAGGACAATTATGTCAAATATTTATGATAGTGCAAACGAACTTAGTCGTGGACTACGCGAATTGCCTGAATACAAGGCGGTTAAGGAAGCTAGAGATGCTATCCAAGCCGATGCAGAAGCTAGTAAAATCTTTGCAGATTATATTGCTTTTCAACATGAAATCCAAGTCATGGCACAAACTGGTCAAATGCCCGACGCTTCTTTCCAAGAAAAAATGGAAAGCTTTGGTAAGCAGATTCAAGGCAACGCTCTTTTATCAGCTTTCTTTGCCAAACAGCAACAACTTTCTATTTATCTATCTGATATTGAAAAAATCGTATTTGAACCAATTTCAGAATTGCTAAAATAAAAAAAATTATTTTGTATCTGATTTATTGGCATTTTTTCAATCGTATTTTTATTATCGGTAACTACTGTGTAAGCTAGAATTATTAGCCTGGTCTGTTTAATAATGACTGTGGGAATGATTGTCTATACTAATGAACAAAATGAAAAACAAATTTGAAAGTTTCTAACTATAGAGCTGAGTTAATTGGAGCAGAGAAAGATGCAAAGTTTGTCCCTAAAATCAATTTAACTGATTAGTCTTTTGGGGGATCTCCTATGAAAAAGTTAATTTTACTCTTAATTATCCCTTTATTCTTTTTTATGCCACTAGTGGCGGCTAATATAGCTGTTCCAGATCGGTCTTTAAATGGTATATACGATCCTAATGGTTATTTAACCACTAGTGTTGCAGAAACGTTAGAGAGTATGAATACTGGAAGTGAAACCCAAGTAGGTATTTACATTGTAGATACCCTGGACGGTTCCAGTATCGAAGAGGTAGCCAATGAGGTTGCACGCAAATGGAAAATTGGGAAACAAGATTCCAACAGTGGAATTTTAATCGCTATTGCTATAAAGGATAGGAAGTTTCGTATTGAAACATCCAACGAAGCAGCAATTTGGCTACCTGACTCGAAGGCTAGTTCTTTACTAAATGATTCGAAGCCTTACATGAAAGAAGGGAAATATACTGATGCTCTTAACAGAATTCTAGTAGGTATTTCTAAAGCTGAATCTGGGAAATCTGAAATCATAAACAAGAAAGAGAATAAGAATACTCAGCTTCCAAAAAGCTTAAAATACACAGCAATAATTATTGCAATCCTTAGGATATGCTTTAACTACATTCCGTTATTTATCTTGGTTTATGC